>CAZYQO010000003.1:0-179374 GCA_964649695.1 uncultured Candidatus Peribacteria bacterium
AAGGGCGTTGAGGGTGGTACGCATAGTTCTCCTTATTGTAGCACAAATGGCTTCCCCGCGCTACCCTTGCCCCATGCGTCCTTCCGCCTCCGCACTGCTGGCAAAAGCAGGGTTACCCGCCCTTCTGCTGACGGATCCGATCTCGATTCGCTACTGCACAGGATGCACCGTTTCCACGGGAATTCTGGCGGTGTCTTCGGGCACCTATACGTTATATGTGGATGCGCGCTACACCGAGGAGGCATCCCTTTCCGCATTGCCCGGCGTGCGTGTGCGGCCGCTAGCGGCTTTTGCTGACCGTCTCGGCACATTACGGCGATGGGGGATCGAAGCGGATACCCTGACCGTTGCACGCCTGCACCGTTTGCAGACGCAGTTTAAGAAGACAAAATTTGTTCAAACTTCTGGTCTTATCGAAGGCTTCCGTCGAAAAAAGTCTCCAATGGAAATTCGTTGTCTTCGCTCAGCCGAGCAGCGGACCAGACGGCTGCTGCGTCTGGTGCCCTCGTTGTTGGTGCCGGGTATCACCGAGACTGGGCTTGCATGGATTTTGCGCATGCGGGCGGTGGAGGAGGGCGGTGATGATTTTTCTTTTGAACCCATCGTCGCATTCGGTGATCACACAAGCAGGCCGCATCATCACATCACCGATCGTCGTCTGGTGAGAGGGGATCTGGTGCAGATCGATATCGGCGTGCGCTACAAGGGGTACTGCGGTGATCTGAGTGATGTGTTTTTCACCGCCCCGCCGACACCCGAACAGCGCAAGGCGTACGGAGCCCTGAAAAAAGCCAAAAATGCCGCAAAGAAATCGATCAAAGCAGGTGTGAGCAACCATCTTCCCGATCGCATCGCACGCGACATTCTTGGTGCGGCCGGACTCGAAGATGCCTTCACGCATGCTTTGGGTCACGGTGTGGGACTCGAAGTCCATGAAGGGGTCACCCTGTCGTCGCATGCGAAGGAGCAGCCGCTGATCGCAGGCGAGGTGGTCACCGTCGAGCCCGGAGTCTATTTTCCCGGCAAATTCGGCATGAGGCTCGAAGATATGGTGCTCGTAAAATGAGAGACAGCCGGCGGTTTTTCTGCTATACTGTCACGAATGCCTGCACACACATACACATTGCTCAGTATCGCCGTGGCACTCGCGCCCACATTGGTCAGCGCACAGTCTGCCGGTGCCTACGAGCGTGATTTTGTGATCACGGCCTACTATTCTCCGCTGCCGGGACAGTGTTGCTATGTCACGGGCTCCGAAGAGACCGACAAACAACTCAACGGACATGGAACGCACGGCGCGGACGGATCTCCCGTCTACCCGGGCATGGCCGCTGCGCCGTCGAGCTACAGTTTCGGCACGCGCATCTCGCTGCCGGGCATCGGTGTGGTGACGGTGCATGACCGTGGCGGCGCCATCGTGGAGCGCGACAAAACCGATCGTCTTGATCTCTGGATGGGCGCAGGCGAAGAAGGTCTTGCGCGCGCACTGGCATTTGGCGTGCAGCATGTGCATGGCACGGTGTATCCCGACGGAACAATCCAGCCAAAGGAATCGTTTGCCCTGGGGGCATTCGCCGCCCCGCTCGAACGCCTGTCGCCGTTTGTCGCCACCGCACTGACCGATGTGGAGGCAAAGGCGGGTGATCGCAGCTGGTCGGTGCGCCTGTTGCAGACTTTCTTGGGAAGTGCCGGCATGTTTGACCATCCGGTCACGGGGCTTTTCGGCATGGTGACCCAGGATGCCCTTCGACAGTTCATCGATGCCTATGGGCTCAACGCCCCTTCGGATCATCTGACGCCCATCGTCGCCGCCTATCTCATGGCGGCAAAGCAGGCGCAGGAGCGTTCCCTCGATCTTCCGCAGATCAACGCCGCATCCTCCGCGCGTGACATCCGTGAGGCACAACGTCTGCTGCGTGGTTTTGGCTTCTACAAGGGCAGAACGGACGGCGTGTATGCCGACGCATTGCGCGAAGGCATCTTGAAATTCCAGACCGCACAGCGCCTGGTCGGATCGGCCGACGCACCGGGTGCAGGCCGCATAGGTCCAAAGACCCTTGGGGCACTTCAGGAGCTGTGGCGTCGCCGCATCGTTGCACGCACCGCGCAGAAGATCCTGCTGGCGCAGCAGGTGGAAGATGCGCTCAGCAAGCGCGGCCAACTTCTGACGCAGACCCTCAGCAAGGGGCAGAGCGGAGCGGCGGTGTCGTCGCTGCAGCGCTTCCTGGCGAAGCAGGGCTACTTTGATGCGAAGGCCGTCAACGGCCACTACGGCGACAAGACCGAAGCCGCCGTGATCGCCTATCAGCAGGATCGCGGGCTCGTCAGTTTCTGGTCGAAGAGCGGCAAGGGTACCGTCGGCCCCATGACCCTGCAGAAAATCCAGGAAGACACCGTGACGGTCGCCGTCGCACGCGTTCGCGCGAACGGTTGGGACGCGCTGTAACCCCCTTCACACACGGGTGATTCGTGGTGCAATCCGCCGCCCGTTTTGTGCTACACTTTTCGCATGTATCGGCTCCTGAGTTTTGCATTCATCGGCCTGTTCCTCGTGCCGTTTTCCGCCTCTGCCGCAGATGCATCCATCAACCGTCGCGACGGGTTCCTGCTGCTGTGGCAAAGCATCCAGCGTGCACTCGTCGACACGCGTGAAACGCCTTTTGACGATGTACAAAGCGGTTCCAAAGGGTTTGCTGAAATCACCTATGCAAAGGCGCGCGGCATAGTGGACGACGATGACGTCTCCTTTTACCCCGATCTTCCTCTGCGGCTGGATTCGGCATTGTTGTGGCTGTTTCGCACGCGCAGCGTCGATGACATCGACATGATCACCAACGAGCAATTGCCCGATCTGTTGGCGCGCTACCCCATCGCCAATCTCGACGGGCACGACCGTGATCCACTGACGCGTGAGCAACTGCTCACGCTCATGCGCAGTCTCGACGCCAAGCTCGTCGATGAAGTGCATGAAGTTTCCAACTACGGCATCGCGTTTCAGGGGAAGGGCACGGCATTCGGTGAGACATTCAACATGTTCAGCCTCACCGCCGCCCATCGCACATTTCCCTACAACACCCTCGTGAAGGTGACCAATATGAACAATGGCAAGAGCGTGACGGTGCGCATCAATGACCGCGGCCCCTTTGTGAAGGGACGCGATATGGATCTCAGCTCCGCCTCATTCGAGGCAATCTCCGGCGGAGCCACGGGTATTCTCCATGCGACATTCGAGCGTCTTGGTGATGCCGACCTGGTGACGGGCTGCGGCCGGTCGCCGGTCTATCAGCAGCGCATTACCCGCGATGTGCGGCTGCTGCCCGGCATCCCCTGGCATGCGCCGCTCGGTGAGTCTGTCACATGGAAAAGTACGCAGCCATACGTGCTGCTGGGCATCACCTACCCCGACGGCAACAGCGTGAAGATGCAAAACTGGATATTCCCCGACGAAAGCTACACGTTTGAGCCGTCCGTGACAGGGGAGTACCGCTTCCTCGTGGGCACCAAAGAAGGGCGAAAGCGTGTGTTCCAGATGGCCATAGCGGACTGTCAAAGGCCATAGGATCGCCTGTTCAGAAAGTCCATTTTTTGGTATACTAAAGGGATTTTCGCCTACCATCCCTTTCTGACGTGGTTCTCTTCCTGAATTACCTCCTCTGGCCGCTGCTGCTCGGTATTGTCGCCGCGTTGAACGTGGTGATGCATTGGGGTATCTGGTCGATGCTGTGGCAGTGGTATGCGGCCGCCCCCTTCAACGGCACCGTCACGATTGTCGGCATCTATCTGCTCTGGCGGTTTGCCATCCATGAGATGCGGTTCATCTACGCCTACATCCACTCCAAGCATTTGGTGTGCATGAAGGTGTTGCTGCCCCGCAGCGACAGCAAGCTCGACCAGGAGAAGCGTACGGAAAAGGATTTCAAGGAAAAGGTGGCCGCCATGGAACAGCTGTACCGCGCGCTGTGGGAAGTGCGCAGCCTCACGTTCTGGCAGTTCCTCCATTTCTGGATTTTCCGCCACATCACGATCAGCCTCGAGATGGTGGTCGACAAAAACGAACTCGCGTTCTTCGTCCTGTGCGATCCGCACCTGGTCTCGATCGTCGAAAAGCAGATCACGGCCTACTACCCGGATGCCGAGGTGCAGATTCAGCCCCGTCCGGAAATCTGGTCCGCAGGCCAAAAGCTTGTCGCCTATGCGATGGTGCTGAAGAAGAAGTACTTCTACCCCATCCGCACCTACGATCTGATGCAGGAGGATCCGCTGAACGATGTGGCCAACGTGCTCAGTAAACTGGAAACAGGCGAGACCGCCGCAATGCAGGTGGTCATCCATCCGTCCTTCAGCAACAAGTGGGGCAAGAAGACCAAGGAGTACGCGAGCACCAAGTTCAAAGGAAAGAAGGAAGGGCTGTTTGCCGGCATCCCCGGCCTCTCGCTGATCGGCGCACTGTTCAGTGGTGTGCTGTCCGGCAAGACCAATGCTCCAGGCGCCTCATCCGGCGATTCGTTCGTCCGTATGATCCAACCCGAAGAAGAGCTGTACAAGCGCATGGGCGAGAAGGGCGGCATGAGCTGGTTCCACTGCTCCATCCGTGTGATGGGTGCGGCCAAGACATGGCAGCGTGCATTGGATATCACCAACAACATCCAGGTGTCGTTCAACGTGTTCAAGGACACCTACGGCAACGCCTTCGACAACAAGCGCTTCCTGGTCGATTTCTTCCCGCTCGCCCTCAACGCGCCGATCATGCATTTCTTCTGGAAGTATCGCCTCAACGGCTTCGGCCACAAGGACTGTCTGCTCGCCGAAAAAGAGCTTGCCGGTCTCTATCACTTCCCCGACAGCCGCTACAACAAGATTCCGATCATCCAGTGGATCGCCTACCGTGTGCTCCCTCCGCCTCCGGATGCACCGCCCGAGGGTGTGGTGCTCGGCATCAACCATTACCGCGCCATCGACACGAAGATCCATTTCCTCGAGAAGGATCGCTCGCGCCACCAGTATCTCATCGGAAAATCCGGTTGCGGAAAATCCTCGCTGCTCAGCTGGCAGATCCGTCAGGATATCGCTGCGGGTCGCGGACTCTGCGTGGTGGATCCGCACGGCGATCTGATTGAGGATGCTCTTGCACACACGCCCAAGGAGCGCGCCAAGGACATCATCGTGTTCGATCCGGCCGATACCGAGCGCCCCATGGGACTCAACATGCTCGAGGCCAAGACTCCCGAAGAGAAGGACCGTGCATCGCTCGATGCGATGGAGATCTTCATCAAGATGTACGGCAACGAGATCTTCGGACCGCGCATCCAGCATTACTTCCGCAACGGCTGCCTCACGCTGATGGACGACGAGGAAGAGGGCGCCACGCTCATCGATGTGCCCCGCCTGTTCGTGGATGAGGATTTCCAGCGCTACAAGGTGAGCAAGTGCAAAAACGTCGTGGTGCGCAGCTTCTGGGAAAATGAAATCGCCAAGACCGGCGCGCGTGAGAAGGAAGAGATGATCCCGTATTTCTCCGCAAAGTTCGGTCCGTTCATCACCAACACCACCATCCGCAACATCATCGGACAGCCCAAGAGCGCCTTCAACATCCGTCAGGTGATGGACGAGGGCAAGGTGCTGCTCGTGAACCTCAGCAAGGGCAAGATCGGCGATCTCAACGCACAGCTCCTCGGTCTCATCTTCGTGAACAAGGTCAACATGGCCGCCATGGCGCGCGCGGATGTGCCCCAGAAGGATCGCCGCCGCTTCTACCTCTATGTCGACGAGTTCCAGAACTTCATCACCGATGCGTTTGCCTCGATCCTCTCTGAAGCCCGCAAATATGAGCTCGGTCTGATCATGGCACACCAGTACATCTCACAGCTGACCGCCAAGTCCGGCGACGGAGGCGGACAGGACAACAAGGTGCGCGATGCCGTGTTCGGTAACGTGGGTACGATCCTCAGCTTCAAGATCGGCGCAGAGGATGCCGAGTACATGGCCAAGGAATTCGCCCCCGTCATCTCCGAGCAGGATGTCATCGGCATCCCGAACTTCCACTGTTACTGCAAGCTCAACATCAACAACACCACCAGCCGTCCGTTCTCGATGGGCACGATCTATGACGAGAGCGACCGAAACGAGAAGCTGGCGGGTCTCATCAAGGAATACAGCCGCATGAAGTACGGCCGCAAGAAGGTGTTTGTCGACCAGGAGATTGAAGATCGCATCGGTATTGCCCGTTCGTAAGGAGTTGTTGGTGACGTGCATTTCGTTGCCACTTTTGGCGACCACCCAAAAGTGGCGCAAAAGGTCGCCGCTGCCGACGCACCGGCTCCTTCTTTTGGGCGGGCAGAGGGATGAGTAGACAAGTGTAGGGGCTCTCACCATCTTCATCACTTTTCTTTTTCAATCCTCCTCTCTTGGCTCCTCTTAGCCGAGAGTTCGTCCTACCCTCTATTGGGAGTTCCTGTAGCTGTGCAGGATTGAACTGGAAGACAATCTTGGCACGAACCTTCCGCTCACCGTCTTCGGTTACATGCCGCATTTCAATGCGATTAATGAACAGATCACAAAGAATCTTCTTCCCCCTGCGATCAAGCCTATCGAGGTTGAAATCAACCTGTTCAGCAGCACTACGAAGCTTCTGGACCTCCATAGTTGCTGCCCCAAGCATAAGAAGCTCGCCCTCTGCCCTTTGGATCTCATCTTCCAGGTCTGCGATGATCTTGCTCCGCTCGCCAGCTTTCTCGCTCATCTTCTCCTGAGAATAGCGACCCTCTTCATAGGCCATTTCAATACGTCCTACAGCAAGCTCCTCCTCAGCCTTGCGCGCCTTCAGCATATCGAGACGCGTCTCGATATTTTCAATCGCGGTTGGATCGTTCTTTGTGGATAAATAGTGCTTAATAAAGACTTCTGGCTGACGCAGTGCCTGTTTAATCTTCTCCCAAACGTACTCCTCCAACTGTTGCCCTGGGACCTCAAACACGGGAATGTCGATGCCCTTGGCCGGGTTCTTAATCTGCTTTCTTCGATAACTGAATCCACCCCTGCTGCGCTTAGCACCGGAGAACTTCAAGGGACGATCAAGGTCCATATCCACAAGCTTCCCCGACAAGAGGTATTTCATGGACGGGGTCATACCATAGCGCCCCTCCCTAACCTGCTGCGCTTGAAGAAAAAGAAAGTCCGAAACACACGCAGGCACTTCAACATTCGTCCACTGTTCTTCGGGCAGTATCCTGCCTGACTCATCTTTGTTATTTGCAAGAAATTGCCCTCTATAAATCGTATTCATAACGATTGTCTTCACCATGACTCCAGTCCACTTCACACCCGCACGACGTGTCTGTTTGTGATTATGCTTCGACACCTTCAGTGCGTTGAGCTTGGATGCGATTTGACCGAAGCCCATCGCCTCGTAAACGTACCAATCGTAGATCTGCCGAACCCACTTCTTCTCCTCAGGAAGGATGCTCAGCTTCTTTCCTTTCCCACCTGGATTGGGGACTTCTCTGTAACCATAAGGAACTGCTGTACCCGTATAGTTGCCCAATTGCGCCGAAGCAACTCGTCCCATATGAGTTCTGCCTTTGATTAGCTCTCTCTCGAATTGAGCAATGGCGCCGAAGATCTGAAAGATTAGTTTTCCAATAGGGCCTTTGAAGTCGATGTTTTCCTGAAGTGACATGAAGCTGACCTCGCACTTCTCAAGCTCCTCAAAAATCATCAGAAGGTGTCTGAGGTTTCTCGAAAGACGATCAATCTTCCAGACAAGCACTGCATCGTATTTCTTGGTCTGAACATCCTTCCTTAGACGATCAAGCTCTGGCCGAGCGAGATCTCCACCAGTATGAACGTCGCTATAGATCCATGCTGTATTCGTTTCCCAGTTTTGTGCTGATTGAGCTTTCACATGTTCCACAAGACGGAGGCGCTGTGCTTCTAAGCTATATCCATCAATCATCTGCTCTGCAGTCGACACTCGAATGTAGATTGCGATTCTGCGTTTTCTGCCAGTCTGCTCGTCGAAAGGTGTCGCTGTCACGTCTTTATCCTACCCTTTTTTCAGAAACTCCGTAAATGGGTTTGCCTGTTACGAGATGCCATCGAATACGCCGGCATATGCCAAGGCACGAGTGATGTCCTGAAGAGCACTCTCGGGGTTCGCTTCTGGATACTCTTCTGTGAACTCAATCACAGAAGATTTACCCCTCACTCTTTTTTGAGAGCTACTTTCTTTGCCTGTGGCAGGTTTGAATAAAGCAGACATGGCTCGACGGGGGTGACGGTTTTATGCCGGACCCGTCAGTCCCAATGTCAGTGCCAATGCCTAAGTATCTTTATCGCTACCGGTGATGTCTTCACAATCCTATCCTTTTCGCTCGCCTCTACCACTTGACATCTGTGTGTAATTCACGAGATATAATCATGCCTTCACAAGCCTATTCTTTGGCTCTTAGAGAAGGAGGTTAGGCAGAAGATAGTCTCATACCAAAAGACATCTAGGACGCTTCTACGATGCCTTAGAAGGGCAGCATTGCGTCTAATTGTGAGGTGATTTCTTTCTCCGTTTCAACTTCATGATGAAATGCAAAATGCCCAGAAGAAAGCATATTAGTAATGCTGGGATTAAGCAGAAGAAGAGAATTATATCTGAGGCGCCTCCTACCGAGATTGTAGGAACTTTAAGTTGATATTCGTGAACTAATTCAATTAAGAGCTCGATCAGGATCCAGTAAGCAATTGCCTTACCAACCTCTTCAGCAATTCGCCGGCTATTAATATGGTGATCCATTCTTAAGGGGGAAAGAGACTCAATGCCAAGAAGGGACACCCTGCTCGGCTGACCCAACGTTGCCGATAAGGTTGCCCTACATCGTCAGTGCGTTGACCGAGACAAGATGTCCCTTTTTGCACTGATCGATGATGTGGGCTGGGGCACGGAAAGCCCCACGGCGCGTTGGGTCAAACCCATCGTAGCGCAGCTCTATTTCAGATGCACAATAAGCTTATTTTACCGGAGCTTGTAATTGCAGGCCGGAGAAGAGGAATGCCAATAGTTTAACCAAAAAAGGCATAGCTAAAGCTGCGACCTTAAGAAAGGCAAAAGCGAATATCAACAGAAAGACCATAGATGCCACCTTTTTGAATCCTTCCTCCAGCGACTCAGTGAGGACCCTGTTAATCTTTGAGCTTTTGGAGGAAAGTTCCTGGTAATAATTTTTGCTGTCACCGTAAATAAGAATCAAAAACCATTTGCAGAAAATAAATGTAAACCAATTACAGATTAGTAAATAAACATCTTTACGGGCACTTACTAGATCACCCGATCGTCGGACTAATAGATAGCTCTCGAGAGTCTGATCGATCTGTTTTCGAGTGATGGGGCGATCCATCGTTGTCCCTCCTTGCCCCATAGGCATTCGCAGTTCATATGGAGTGTCAGATGAATCCAGCGACTCTTTTGAGAGCCATATCTGGATATAACGATCGGCGAGCCACATTTTCCAACCAGAGCCACGGCCAGGTCGGTTGTTACTTAGCAGTTTCCAAGTCTGAAAGGGGGAAAGCAAAGCACACAGCAATACCAGGACCGCCAACCATGCAAGGTTGTCACGCGCTTGTAAGCCCAAATAAGCGAGAAACTCCATAGGAGGAGCATTCTAGCTCAATTCCCTGTATCCACCACTTTATCTAGACCACGTGTATTCATTCTCTGAAAACATTAACAAATGTTAACGATTGTGACGTCAGCATTGGTTAGCTTTAGTGGCGCATCTAACCTTATGAAATCTTACGATTTCTGTTTCAACCGTGATTTCTCTGATGTTTTTGACTGCTAAGCTGCAATTAATGCACCCATTAGATAACCAGCTCCAGAACCCTCTAACGAGGGTGCGAAACCAAGACGAAAGGGGCCAACTCTTGTCTTTATTCCCCATGCTCTCCCAGTGTCCGGATCGACACTTTCTTGCACTAAGACCATATCTTGCACATTGTCCTGAGAAGTTCTTTTCCCAAGAAGCATTCACTAGTTTTTTGAACTGGCTTGAGCAGACAAATCTAAGTCAGAAACATCAATTACAGAGCTACCTGAATTTGCATTTACCAGAGATTAGTAATGCTCTGCAGTTTCTGCGAGAAATTAATTCTGAATCTTGGCATGATGACACTTTTAGGACAGATGATGATTATGAATTGCTTAGAACAATTGATAAGCATATTCACTCAACATATTTACGGGTAATCGAGGGAGTACTTACGCCACTCATTCGAGTGATTGCTCACTTTTCTCGGATGGACTCCAATAGAGGAACTGAAGGATTGGAGATCTATTCCATTGCTGAAGAATTAAAAAATGGACCAATGGAAAACTTAACCTCTTCGTATGATTCCCTGATGCGAAATGGCATAGGACATGGTGGCATTACCTATCTTCAAAATGCTATACGGTACCGTGATAAAAAGGGGCATGAAGAAATACTGGATACATCATCCATAATTAACCTTTCTGATGATCTATTAGATACATGTAATGGACTGGCTGCTGCCTTAAAGATCTTTTTGATGCTTCGCAGAGGAGAAGGATATGAACTACCCCAGGAGTTGCTCTTGCAAGAACTTCGAGAGGAAACTCTCGCGCCTTGGTGGAGCATTGAGGGATGCATACAAGCAGAGATAGCTATCGGTAAACAATTACTCATTTATGCCCGCCCTAACTCACTCGATCAGGGTAAAGTGCAGTATGCAGCAATTCAATCGGGCATTCTTGCTGAGCATTTTGCACCTGGTTTTGATAGATACTTTATTTCTTTGCGGTCACCTCAAGCATGGACAGGCTGGGTTGCATTTGATGGCCAGAAGATAAGAGAACTGCGTTTAGCTGGGGCCAGTGATATTGAAGACTACCAAGGAATTGTTGAAAACAATTACGTTTTTTATCTCCCAAAATTTAAACTGCCTCAATTCTTAAGAAAATTAAATACAATCCTAATGAGCTTTGCCATGCATTGGCCATTCTTTCTTAAGAATGTACGCAATCAATTAGGAATACCTAAAATCATCATTAGAGAAGCAAAGATACATCGTAATTATTGGGGCAGTGTATTAAATGGCTCTGTAGTTTTGGAGGATTATGGGAATCAGGATATTGAAGATGTAGTACGCAAATATCAAAGAAAGATAATGAGAGCAGCAGTTGCATCCGCGAGAAAGAAGACAGGATTGCTTAGCTTCGTCTCTTATTTGCCTTTGGGCTGGGGCCGTATTGCGATTTTTAGAAAGGATTATAGAAAAAGAAAACTTGCTAACTTTTGGCTGAAGCCAGATTTGGTATGCACTATCCAATATCAAGATCTTAAACATATAGAAGCCCGCGATATAATGGGGTCTACTATCGAAGCAAAAGGAAAATGGCGAATCGCCTGGAACAAAGCGTGGCTAGTAGATGCCGGCAAACAAATTTAAAGGCTTACGCAATGCACGCAGTTGCTTTTAAGGAGCCTCCGGATCGTTCGTCAAATATTGACTTAAATTCTGTCCATGTACTTGCAACTGGAGGCATAGTAAAAGCTTGAGGTTCTCTTCCTGTTACATAAGTTATTTTGTTATTTGGCCAAATCTGAATCTTCCCTCTCTCGACTAATGCCATAAGAAGGTGAGGACTAATGCCAACAGTAGGATTTTCTTCGATGATGTCTCCAACGCTGTGTAGGACTGCCTTTCCGAAGCCACCTGTGCTTCCGATTTCCATCTGAGCCAAGTCACCCCATCTTTTAAACTCCGTTAAATCTTCTAACTTTTCTACATAAGTTGTAATTCCATTCCCACTTCCAATAGAGGCTATGGAGCCTAGAGCGACTTGTTCGACTTCAAAATATGGTGATTTGAAAATGTAACAGTACGGCAATGGCCAAGGAGTGTCATGAGGCACATTCTTTGAAGGATGAACTCCTACGAGCATTATCTGCACTTGTCTGTCTTCTTCAGATATATCTTTCGAGAGCGTCTGAAACGCCTCTCTAAGCAAAGGCGGCAAGTCGGGAACTAGGCTCTCATCTTGCCATGAAGAACCTTCAGGAACTTGTAGATTATTTTTAAGCACAAAAATCATGCCAAAGCCCATATAGATATTGCCAGCAAAGCCCGCTACTAAAGAATTGCTAACTTGATGGAGCTTACGTACACAATCATATGTTTTGCCGTCTGCGTCAGTCGCCTGGATATCAGCAATCATAATTCCATAGCCGAAGCTCACTGGTGCTCCAATCACCCAAGTCATATAGACACGTTACTGAACAGAATATTTTGCAAATTCAGACGACATCTTCTCCGTCGCCTCATTCATTGCATCTTCTTCTTCGGGAAGAGAATCAAGTAGCGTCTGCATCACCTCCTGAAAAGCAGGCTCAACTGGAATCTCAAGAACTTTGTGATTGTATGAATCGGGCCAAGTTCCTCTCGACGGTTGCGGTATATTTTCCTCCTTGGCCGGCTTGTATAGCTTTTGCAACTCATCAGGCTGAAAATCCATGTCTGCGATGCCATTTCCTTTCTCGTCGAGTACGCGGAGGGTGATCTGCGGCATATCCTGGGGCTCGATGAAATGGACGAGTCGGATCATGGCGTCCAGCATCGTATGTTTGTAGGGGGTCTTAAATTCCTTCTGGACGAAAGCGAAGTGCTGACCATTCGAGAAGGTGATGCTACTGTTCTCCGTCTTTATCCGCTTCACAATCCTTTTGATAGTCAGCTCACATGTCTTCTTCTCCCGGTCCAGCTTGAAATCCGCAATTTCCATCCACCGATCAGAGAGGAACGAGTCTAGTTGATCACGAATCTCTTGTACTTTGAACTTCCGACCCGCCGCGACCTTATTCCAGAAGGCCGGGCTGTTGATTTTGAATAGGTTGATCCCCATCTCAAGGATCCAAAGGGCGCGAGCGCAGTCTCTGATATAGAGACGCAAGGCATCCTCGTCGTCGAATGTGATTTCCCCTTTCACAGTTCCGCTCTTAGGCTCGATGTCCTTGAGCACGATCTTTTTGTCATCAGTGATAGACCATGAATCGTGACCATCACCGGCGTTCCGGACCTTATTGTCGAGTCTGCCCAGCAGGTCCTTCAGATCGCCGCGGGCGAGTACTGTTATCTTCAAGCCCTTAATAGTCCTAAACTTCTCTCCAGCAGACACCAGCGATAGCTGCTCTGGTGTTTTTGCCTCTGTCTTCGCGCCCATCGCTTTGACTGCGAAGAAATAAGGAACGGAACCCCAATGCTTGAAAGCTTCAAAGAGCGTTTTCTGCTCTTTAAGCATAGTTGAGACCCTCTCCGGCAGATCGCCTTCCATACGATGATGCGTGGCAATACTGATCGCTGTAGAAATAACCACATGTGCGTCATAACTACGCTCCACGATACTCGATAGAAGTGCCGCAAATTCCTGCTCATGGCTCTTCGCTAGTTCTTCGCACAGCCATTCCACAAACAACATGTTCGGTGCATCGGCCGAGGTTGCTCCGAGCGCCCAACCTCTCCATGCCTCCGCGTAGAGGCTTCCGAGAAACATCGGGTCTGGCTTCCGGCGTAGGTGCGGTTCTAAGAGGTTCCGATAATGAATCAACTGTAAGGATAGAGGTGCCGAATCCATAGGTAGTAGATTCTACCTTATCTATGCAGCTTATGAGCGAGATCCAGGCTCGTGGCTTGGTATAGCAGAGCCAAGCTCTCGAACTCTAAGCTGACTGACTTGCTTGGTGTCTCTTCCTCGATGCACAGAAGCCGGCTCTCTCCTAAGTTCTATAGGTATAGAGAAGAAAATGTATCTGTCGGTATATCGCCCACGACCCCCTGCCTTCGGCAGCGGAGCCTCCAAGGTTCAGAACGTATCGGATATCCAGACAACCACACTCACAGCATCGGTGGGGCGCGACGCCAGCGGGGGTGAAGGGGTGATGCAGGTTTGGGATAAGAGAAACAGACTCCCGATTCGATCGGGCAGGGCGAGGGCATGGCGGCGCACGCGTTTTGCTCCCAGACGAAAGCTCCTGAGCACGAGCGAAGCGACATGCGAAGGGCTTGAGTCGCAGTCCCCTTGGGAGCTCCACCCTTGCCGCTCGGGCAAGGGTGGAATTCCATCCTGAATCTCCGTATGCTGTGGACATGCCTAGCTTTTCCGATCTCAAAAACGCCTATCGCCTGCAGAAAGAGGCGAAGCGCATCAAAAAGGAGCTCGATGCCGTCCATGTAGAGGCGGAAGCGCAGGGAGTGTTTGTCATTGTCACCGCACAGCAGGAGATTTACGACGTGCGTATCGCCGATGATGTGCCGCGTGAACAGATTGCGCCGCGCCTGAAAGACGCGCTGAATCGCGCCATGAAAAAGGCGCAGCTCATCGCTTCCGAAAAAATGCAGGGCATCATGGGTCAAATGGGTCTCGCTCCCCAGCAGTAATCGTGGAGTACCGTCGCTTTGACCAGCGCAGGCAATATTCCCGTCGTGGATGGAAGATCTTCGCAGTTCCGGCAATCATGCTCCTGCTGTGCCTGCTTTGGTGGGCAAAGGCAGATGCTCCGGTCAACAGCGGGAGCGACAAGCGCGTGACCGTGCGCGTCGAACCGGGCATGTCGGCATCCGCAGTCGCCAACCTGCTCGAAGACGAGGGGCTTATCCGTTCCTCACTCAAGTTCCGCTGGATCGCCGCACGCAGCGGACTTGCAGGCAAGTTACAGGCCGGCACCTATGCGCTGCAGCCGTCCCAGACGCCGCAGGAAATTCTGGAGGAATTGGCCGGTGGCAAGCAGCAGGAAGTTGTGGTCACGATTCCCGAAGGCTTCACCGTTGCCGATATCGATGCCCTGATTGCGAGGCTGGGTCTGGCAAAGGAGGGTGATGTGCAAGAGTGCGCGCGGTCGTGTGCATTCGAGGGCATGGATTTTTTGCCGCCCAAGGCGGGATTGGCCGATCGCGGCGGACGGGTGGAGGGCTATCTGTATGCCGACACCTACTTTGTGGATCCCCAGAGCTTTACACCCGAAGCGTTCCTCATGCGCCTGCTCAAGACATTCCGCCAGCGTGTCGTCGATGCGCATGCCGATGACTTCCGTGCATCAAAACGATCCATGCAGGAGATCATCACCATGGCGTCGTTGATCGAAGAGGAAACACGCGGCGATGACGAGCGTCCCATCGTTTCGGGCATTCTCTGGAAGCGTCTCGATGCAAACATGGGTCTGCAGGTCGACGCCACCGTGCGCTACATCCTCAATAAACCCTCGGCGACGATCACCGCTGCCGATCTGCAGATCGATTCGCCGTACAACACACGCAAATTCCGTGGGCTGCCCCCCGGTCCGATTGCCTGCCCCAGTCTTGCAAGCATCGAAGCGGCGCTGCGTCCGCAGCAAAGCGGGTATTGGTACTATCTGCACGATGCCGCAGGGCATATCCATTACGCCGAAACCAACGATCAGCACAACGCCAACCGGGCAAAGTATCTCTGATGCTCAGCGGGGCTGAAGCTCAAAATCCGCAAGGTAGTCCATCACCTTCTTGTCTTTGCGGATCTCCTTCAGGCGGATGATCCTGTGGGCGATGATATAGCGGATGGCAAAACGGATGGCTGTGTGCGACAGCTTTTCATTCTTGCAGGCGCGCAACACATGGATCAGTGCGTTGAGTTTGTCCTGGGGGTCTTTTTCCGTGTCGATGTTCTCGCACCACTGCTCCAATTTTCCGTTCTTCATGACGGGCGATTCGGGATCCAGTAGTCCGTCGATGCCCTGAAGGAAGGAGAACAGGGGCTCCGGAGGCAGTACGGATTCGTGCTCCTCTACATCGGCGTCCGTTACGGGCTCCTCCGTTTTCGTTGCGGTTTTCAGCGTGCGCTGAACGGCATTGCGCGTGCGTCCCACAACGGGCGACATGGGCACGGTCACCGGTGCAGGCATAGGTTTTGGTGTTTCCGCGACAACGGCTTCATTGACCGCGGCAACAGTTTTGCCGGTTGCATGGGCAATAGCCGACTTCCAGCCTTCGCGGATTGCCGCCTTTTCCTCGTCGGGGAGTCCACGCATCTGCTGCATGGCACTGCCGTACAGTCGTTCCGCATCTTTCCAACGTTTCTCATCAAAGGCTGTCTTTGCCTCCGATGCCGTTTGGCGGACGGCAAGCAGCGGGTCGGCGGCGATGTCGGGTGTTTCGTGCATAAGGGAGGGAGACTACCGCCGTTTTGGCATATGGTCAAAAAGGGGATTTTTCGCTATAATAAGACCCAGACACACCAATGATGGCCTTTCCAAACAGTAACGGCGACAGCCACTTCCACCGCCTCAAAATCGGGGTGATGGGTTCAGCGAGCGGTCCGCAGACCGAGGATCCCGTTGCGCGCGAAAAGGCCAAGGCTCTCGGCCACGAGATCGGCAAGCGCGGGTATATCTTCATCAACGGTGCTTGCCCCGGTTTGCCGCATGACGCCATGCTTGCGGCCAAGGAGGCGGGCGGATTTACGCTGGGCGTGTCACCCGCATTTTCCGAACATGAGCACATCCACGAGTATCTCTCGCCCCACGATCATGACATGATTATTTTTACGGGCATGGGGTTCATGGAGCGCGATATCATCAACATCCGCAGCTCCGACGCCATCGTAATCGTCGGCGGCGGCATAGGCACGCTCAATGAGCTGACGATCGCCTACGATGAAGGTCGCCCGATAGGCATCCTCACCAACTCCGGAGGCATCAGCAACTCCGTTCCCTATGTCATCCAGGAGCTTTGCAAGCGCGAGCTTCCGCCCAACATGGTCTTCGACGACGATCCGGCAAAGCTGCTCGACAAGCTCGAGGTGGTGGTGCATGCCTATCCGCTTCCCATCCGCGAGGATGCACGCGTAAAGGATCTGCGCCAGGGGCGCGGCTGAGCGTTTAGCGGTTTTTAATCAGTCCGCGTTGTAGCAGTTCCTGCAGGAGTGATTGCGCTGTTTCGTTGCGTGGATCTTTTTCCAGGACGACACGCAGCGACGAGAGGACATCTTGGAGAAACGCAGCATCGCCGCTTTGTATCTGCAGAGCCTTGCGAATTGCACGCACGCCCTCACCCACATTGCCCGTACGAAGCGCGAGGGGGCCGATGTGACTGAGCACCAAATACTGGTTCCCTCCGTAGCGCAGCGCCTGTTCATAGGCCGCTATGGCGCCGGCATGGTCGCCCTGCTGCTCGCGGATCAGACCGAGGTTGTACTGCGCAACACCGAATGTCGGCTGGATCGAGACCAGCAGCTCATATTCCTTTCGTGCACCGTCCAAGTCGCCGTTTTGCTGCAAAAGCGCGGCAAGATCATTGCGTACGTTGGCGTCCCTTGGAGCCAAAAACAGGGTCTGACGGTACTGCGCTTGGGCATCGGCGATGCGCCCCGCCTTCGCAAGCGCCGTTGCCAGACCGTACGATGCCTGGGGATCCTTGGGGTCGAGACGCATGGCCGTTTGAAACTCGGCCGCCGCTTCGGAGAGCCTGTCTTCGATCATGAAGAGGGCACCGAGCGCAATATGTCCCTTTGCCATGTCGCGGATTGAGAGCGCCTTGCGGATCATCGCCTCCGCCTCTGTAAATTTTCCCTTTTGCCGAAGATCGACACCCATGTTCAGATAGGCCGCGACGGAGTGGGGTGAAACATTCAGCGCCCTGGTGAAGAGCGTTTCGGATGTCGCCCAGGTTGTGGTCTGTTTGCAGGAGACGAGACCGTAGCTGAGCACCACCAGTGTCGCCGCGGTGATGAGCAGCGAGCGTCGTGCCGCGTTTTGCTTTTCGTACAGGGCTCCCCACCATTGTGCAACGATCAGCAGGAGGCCGGGAAGCGACAGGTACACATAGCGATCCGATGTGTCATAGACCACCTGTCCCTTCACCACATTGGTGAATGTCGGAGCCAGCGTGAGCAGGAAAAAAGCCACGCCAAAGGCGACGGTTCGCGTCGTGCGCAGCGTCCACAGTGTGGCGATGACCAACGCGATCACGGCCAGCCAGCACAGCAGAATGTCATTGTTGGCCAGGGTGACGGGGGATTCATAGGTATAGAGCGCCGACAGCCCTGTCGGCCACACGATGTGCTGCAGTGAGGAGATGATGCTGCGTGCCGGCAGCAGCAGGAATGTTTCCAATGGCGTATCCGATGTCACATCCCGCTTGCCGATGATCGCGATGATGCCGAAGAGGATGCTCAGGAGGAAGAATGGGATTTTTTCCATGAACATCCGACGGTCGATGCGTCGGTGCTCCAGCAGGTCGAGCAGCAGCAGTGCGATCGGCAGAGTGATTGCCACCACCTTCGAGAGCAGTGCGAGGACAAAGAACGCGAGGCACCAATACAGGAAGTATCGACGTCCGCTGTCGCGGTGTCGCAGCCAAGCCACCAACGCACCGAAGAAGAAACAGGCGGACAACAGATCCTTGCGTGCGCTGGCCCAGGCGACGGCTTCCGTCTGGATGGGAAGGATGGCAAAGAGCAGAGCACCCAGCAGGGCGCCCGATTTTCGCCCGGTCAGCAACAAAAGGATCCACCCGACCAAAAGGGCGTTGAGCGCATGCAGACCCAGATTGGTGGCAAAGTAGATCCACGGGCTGAGCCCGGCCACCGCATAGTTGAGTTGATAGCTGAGGAAGGTGAGGGGGATATACAGTTCGGGGTCATAGCTCGAAAAAGCGCGACCGACGGTGTACGACGAAAGCCCGCGGACGATCGAGTTTTGGGTGATCAGCAGGTTGTCGTCCCACAGCAAAAATTCGTGCGTCACGATGGTGCCGAAACAGGCCAGCACCGCTGCGGTCACAAGACCGATGGTCAACCACAGTTCACGCGGTGTGAGCAGATTGCCGAGACGGGACGGTTCGTCGTGGTACATCGCTCATTTGATGATCCATTTGATGGGCGTGCCTTCGAAGGCGAATGTGGAACGCAGTGATTTTTCCAGAAAACGCAGTTGCCCGGTGGCGATCATGCTGTCGCGACCGGCGAACAGCACAAAGGTCGGGGGCACATCTTTGGCCTGGGTGAGGTGTTTGCCCTTGGCCAGTGCGCGGGCGGGTAGGCGTTGCAGGCAGGTGTCGTACCAGCGGCGCAGCTGTGCCGAAGCGATGCGGCGATGCATGTTGGTGTAGGTCGTGTCGAGCAGCGGGAACAGCTTCAGGATGCCCTCGCGCGTTTTTGCCGAGCAGCACAGCAGTGGAGCGAACGAGCAGTAGGGCAGCTCCTTGCGCAACACCTCCTCACGCTCGCGCTCCTCGGCATTGGTCATCAGATCGCTTTTGTTCAACACGATCACCAGCCCCTTTCCTTCTTCGATCGCATTGGCGGCGATGCGCTTTTCCTGCCTGCTCACCAGTTCGGATGCCTCGAGTACGAGCACGACGATGTCGCAGTTGCTGATCGCCTGCAGGCTTTTCCATGCCGAAAGACCCTCGATGTCGTCTTCGATTTTCGTGCGGCGACGCATGCCTGCCGTATCGACGAAGATGTATTCCTTGCCGTCGCAGCGCACCACGGTGTCCGAAGGATCGCGCGTGGTGCCCGGGATGTCGGAGACGAGGCGGGGGGATTGAGCACGCTGCGCATCGGACATGTAGGCGTTGATCAGCGAGCTTTTGCCCACATTTGGCCTGCCGACGATGGCGATGCGTGGTGCCTGCGAGGCATCACTGCGCTCGGTCGGTTCAAAGTGCAGCTCCTTCAGATATTCCTGAATCTTATCCTCCAGCTCTCCGATGCCGTTCCGATGCACGGCGCTGACGGCCACATAGGCGTCACCGATCGCCAGTTCGTAAAATTCCGGCAGCCGGTCTTCCATTTTCGATGAGTCCGCCTTGGTCAGTGCGATGATGATCGGGACGTGACGCTTGCGCTTGCGACGCAAAAGATCGACAACCTCCAAGTCGCTTTTCGTCAGCTCGTCGCGGATGCTGACCGTGAACACGATGATGTCAGCATTTTCGAGCGCCAACAGCGATTGCGAGGACACATCGTCCTCCAGAACCTTGTCCTCCGAGCCCCCGCCGATTCCTCCCGTGTCGATCAGCAGATAGTCGATGCCGTCCTCCGCCTCCACCCGTCTTGCGACATGGTCGCGTGTCGTGCCCGGCACATCGCTGACGATCGCCACACGCGAGCCGCTCAGCACGTTGAACAGGGTGGATTTGCCCGCATTCGGGCGCCCGATGATGGCGACGGTCGGAAGCTTGGCCATACCGCGGCAGTGTACCTGAAAAAACCGCTTCCGTAGGCGTTTTTAGTGAAAATCCGTGACAATATTGCGGATGCGTTTTTGGGTCTCCCGCTCCAAGGAACGGATCATCACTCCCGCGAGCATGTCGCTGGCTCCCGCGGCATCATCCACGGCCATATCGATCAATTGATAGCCCCTTTCGCCGAATTGCGTGGCATCGCGCAGGATGTAGTGCCCTGCGATGCGCGATTCTCCGTTGGGATACAGGCGCTTACTGAGGATGTCATATCGCCCCAGGATAGTCTGCTCGTAGGTTTTTGCGTCCCACTTCGATACGGGTTTTCCCTTTTTGCCGCCCTTCGCGTTCCAACGTTCAATGAACCGGTGTTCCAGAGCGGCAACCGATCCCAAATGCCCTTCTCCAATGTCTCCTTCCCTCAATCTCTTGATGAGCGGATCGGCTTCCTGGTCTTTTCCCAAAAAGGGGCACAGCGCATGCATCTCTTCCAGGCATTGCAAGGTGATGCGCAGATCATCGATTGCCGTCATGCACTCCGCATGCGTCTCGGGCTTCTGCTGGAGCACGCGGTGATAGGCGGATCGCCAATGGTACAGCAACGGCATGTCCTGCATGCGGTTGTAGGCGCTGCTCACCGTCAGTCCGTGGCGTGACTGCAGCAGATGGTCGGCGTGGTCGCGCATCCTCGTCCACTCGGAATCGGCGCCGCAGAAATTTACCCTTCCTTGGTTGCGAAACAGGTTGCCGACGTATTGGACACCCTGTGCGGGGTCGTGGAGCAGATCCTGAATGTCGTTGAGCGCAGGCATGCGGGTTGGGGAAGATTCTTCTCCCGGCTTCCCACGGTGTCAACGCGCTGGGTATACTGCGCGGGTGAAGCTCTACGACGCACCGGCAACCGAGGCAAAATGGCAGCAGCGCTGGGCGGATGCCAAGATCTACGAAACCGATCTGCAGGCCGCCAAGAAGCCGTTTTACAACCTGGTGATGTTTCCCTATCCCAGCGGCGACAAGCTGCATGTGGGCCACTGGTACAACTATGCGCCCGCCGATAGCTACGGTCGCTATGTGCGCATGAAGGGCTACGATGTGTTCGAGCCGATGGGGTTTGATGCGTTCGGATTGCCTGCCGAAAACTACGCCATCAAGACAGGCGTGCATCCCGCACAGTCCACTGCAAAGAACGTAGAAACGATGATCACCCAGCTCAAGCGCTTGGGCTGCATGTACGATTGGAACCGCACACTGGCAACAACCGATCCCTCCTACTACCGCTGGACGCAGTGGCTGTTTTTGCAGATGTACAAGCATGGCATCGCCTATAAAAAAGAAGGCAATGTGAACTGGTGCCCGAAGGATCAGACCGTGCTTGCGCGTGAGCAGTGCCAGGACGGCACCTGCGAGCGTTGCGGCACACAGGTCATCCAAAAGGCCATGCCGCAGTGGTACTGGAAGATCACCGACTATGCCGAGCGTCTGCTTCACGGGCTCGACCATCTTGATTGGCCTGAGAAGACGAAATTGATGCAGCGCAACTGGATCGGTCGCAGCCAGGGAACGGAAGTCCATTTCGCCCTCCACGGTCACGAAGAGGTGCTCAAAATATTCACCACGCGTGTCGATACGCTCTTTGGGTGCACATTTGTCGTCCTGGCGCCCGAGCATCCGTTGGTGCAGGTCATCACCACCAAGGAGCATCATGGCGCAGTGGCCGCCTACATCGCCGAAACGCAAAAGAAGACAGAGCTGCAACGCACCGATCTCAACAAGGACAAGTCAGGAGCGTTTACAGGCGCCTATGCCGTCAATCCGGCCACCGGCGAGAAGGTTCCTGTCTGGATTGCAGACTTCGTGTTGGCGCATTACGGAACAGGTGCCGTGTTTGCCGACGCCCACGACGAGCGCGATTTTGTCTTTGCGAAAAAATACGGCATCGCCCTGAAGCCGACTCTGAAGCCCGTGGAGGGATCGGACGTTGCCATTCGTGCTTTGGAGGAGTGTTTCAGTGGCGACGGCATTCTCTATGACTCGGGACCATTCAGCGGTTTGCACTCTGCCGAAGCACGCAAGAAGATCGCCGCGTGGCTCGAAGACAAGCAGAGCGGTCGCCTGGTCACGCAGTATCGCCTGAAGGACTGGCTTGTGTCGCGTCAGCGCTATTGGGGCGCTCCCATTCCGATCGTGTATGACCCGCAGGGCAATGCACACCCGATTCCCGAAGAGCACCTGCCGTGGCTGCTGCCGACCGATGTGGAGTTCCGCCCGAACGGTGAGAGTCCGCTGAAGCTGAGTAAAGAGTTCGTCGAGCGCACGGAGAAGATTTTCGGCAAAGGATGGACGCCCGAGTACGACACCATGGATACCTTTGTCTGTTCCAGCTTCTACTATCTTCGCTATCTCGCAGAAGGAAACACCAAGGAGCTTGTGCCCAAGCACACGGAGAAGGATTGGATGCCGGTGTCGCTGTATATCGGCGGTCCCGAGCACGCTTGCATGCACCTGATCTACGCGCGATTTGTCATGATGGCATTGCAGGATTTTGGCTTTGTAAAGGGCTCCGAGCCTTTCCAGCGTTTGGTGCATCAGGGGTTGATCACCAATCAGGGTGCCAAGATGAGCAAGAGCAAAGGCAACGTGGTGAGTCCCGATACGTTCGTAGCCGAAGAGGGGAGTGATGTGTTCCGCATGTACCTCATGTTCATGGGTCCCTTTACCGAGGGCGGCGACTGGAGTGATACCGGCATCAAGGGAATCACCAGGTTCGTTCTGCGCATCGTACGACTGTTTTCTGAAAAGTTGGATACAAAATTGGATCAATCAAAAGCTCTACAGCAAGGGCTGCACAAATGTATCAAGTCGGTAACAGACAGTATGGAAAAGCTGCAGTTCAACACGGCAATCAGTGCCATGATGGAGTTTTTAAACACCATGGAGGCAGAGCAGGGGATCGATCGTGAAACAGCGTCGACGTTCGTGCGTCTGCTCGCTCCCTTGGCGCCCCATCTTGCCGAGGAGCTGTGGGAGCAGGTCGGCACCGGAGGCTTTGTCATCCAGCAGCAGTGGCCTACGTTTAACCCCGCATATTTGGTTAGTGACACGATGACCATCGTGGTGCAGGTCAACGGCAAGCTGCGTGGGGAAATGACGGTGTCCTCCAGCGCTACGAAAGAGGAGATTCTCGCTCAGGCAAAGGATCTGGAGAATGTGAAAAAATACCTCGAATCACCCATCAAGAAGGAGGTCTATGTGCCCGGAAAACTGGTCAGTTTGGTTCTTTGAGGATCTTTACAGTAATCCAAAAATCTATAAAATCTCCATATGTCAATTCTGAGGGCATCACAACAACATGGTGAGGTAGTGCCATCAACGCAGGCAGATGCGTTTTCGGTTGCCGCCATAACCGAAGCTGCAAGAAAGAAACTTTCTCCACTGACCCACAGGGAGGATCACACATTTCACGATGCACATAATCAGTTCTACCAGACATCCAACCTCCGTCCTTTGCTGCGCGCCGCAGAATTGAGTCTTGAAGATCTTTTGCGCAATGAAAGTGCATGGATCGGTCAGGTGTACCAAGACACGCGTTCCAAAATGGAACGCCTTGCCCTCAAGCTGGAGGATGGGGGCTACCTTGCGCTGCATTGCATTCATCCGTGCGAGCCCGGTGAAAGTTTCTACCATTTTCATCAGTGGCCTGCATCCATTCATGTTTTGGAGGGTGGCTACAAAATGGGTGTGGGGTCGGGAGCCGATGACAACGCACCGCCGCCGGTCGATCTGACCATCGATGTACAGCCGGGCACCGTGTACGACATGCCCAACAGGGATTCCTGGCATTTTGTGGAAACGCAGGAGCCCAGCTATTCTGTCATCGTGATGGGGCAAAATTGGCAGCGGGCGCCGCTCGTCACCAAGTACACGTTGCCTCTTGTGCCTCAGTCTTTGGAGCAGTCACGAAGAAAGCACTTGGTCGACACCTTCCGTGTTTTTGCGCAGGAATTTCGCACCGGTATGCGTCGAGTGGCAGATTTCTTGCGTCGTTAAAATCCCCCAATCGGGTCGCCGTAGTCCTCCTGCGGTTCGCCCGCCATTGCTGCAGCCTGCAATGTTGCCAACGGTTTGTCGTGCCTAAAGCGCTGTATTGCATCGGCAACCAACTGGGTGTGCGTGATGTGCGTCCAGTGACCTGCATTCGGAATACGCATCATGGTTTTGTTTCTGCTTGTCAGTACGGCGGGGTCATCCCATGGGTCGTCACTTCCTGCGATTGCCAGGATTTTTGCGTGGCACTCGGTCTCGATCGCATGAATGTATTCGGCGATGATGTCCGGCTGCAGCGCGCGCAGGTCGTTGCTGAGGATGCTCTTGAGCAGACGCATGTTGCCGCTGTATGCGGTGTAGAGTTTTTCAAGGAAATGGCGGTATTGCGCCTGATCCATCCCACTGCAGGTCTTGCCCATGACGAGATCGAGAAACCCGAGGTGCTCAGCCCCTTGCACTCCCGTGAGGCGGCGTGTGTCGTTGATGGTGGTGGGGTGCACCGGTGGATGCAAAAGAAACAGACGCTTAACCGCATTTCTGCATTCTCCGGCATTTTTCTGGATCGCGATCGTTCCCGCCTGGAGCACGCCGCGTGAGTGGGCGGCAATCTCCGTGCAGCCGCGCTGGTCATAAAGTTCCGATTGCATGCCAATGAGCTGTTGCTCCCAGTCGTCCGGCCGCTGCTCAACGGAGTGAAATGGATTATTGATAAGCACGTGCTCCCCCGGCAGGGACTCTGCAAGCGGGACGTATTGCGAAAACTCGAATGTGGAACCTGGGATCCAGAGGACGGGTTCTCCGCCGTTGTCGATGGTGCGGACTTCCAGTGTGTTCATAATGGTTATTATGGATTATATTATAAATACGTCAATATGTGGTTTGCGACAGCAGAAACTGCACGTATGCTGCAGCCTCACCCATGCCCCATCCGTTTGAACGCTACGCACCGTTTGTCGATGTCGAGCTCCTCAAGGAGTACTCGTCACGCCCTTTACGCAAGTGTCTGCGTGTTAATACGCTAAAAACAACAGCGCAGAAGGTGCGACAATGGGGGGATGGCAAAGGATGGAAGATGGATCAGGTGCCTTGGTGCCCGGAGGGGTTTTTTATCGACCGCGAAGATCGCAGCGAGGCATTGGGGCGCGATGTGCTGCAACTGCTTGGTCACTTCTACATTCAGGAGGCCAGCAGCATGTTGCCACCCGCACTGTTGGGGGTGCGTCCGGGAGAATCGGTTCTCGATGTGGCAGCAGCGCCCGGCAGCAAAACATCCCAGATGGCGGCCACCATGCAAAACACCGGAGTCATCATCGCCAATGACGTGCAAGAGACGCGCCTGTGGACATTGAAGACGGCCATGCATCGTCTGGGTGTGACCAATACCATCGTCACCAAGAAGGTCGGGCAGTGGTTCTCCAAGCACATGACCGAGCGCTTTGATGCCGTGTTGTGCGATGCCCCCTGCAGTGCCCAAGGTACCGCGCGCAAGGACAGCGATGCGCTGAAGTATTGCTCGACGGAGAACATCGAAAAGATGGCGCGTCTGCAGGTGCAGATTCTTCGCTCCGCCATCGACTCGGCAAAGGTCGGCGGACGCATCGTCTACTCGACCTGCACACTGACGCCCGAGGAAAACGAAGGCGTGATCATGGAGATATTGAATACATTTGGTGATCAGATTGAAGTGCTAGATCCAGGGCTGCATTTGAACAAGGCCGATTGGATAGACCGTTGCATTTCTGACTCGCACAAGGTGCAGGATGCTCTGGGAGTCACAGCGAAGTTTCCGGCGTTGCGCCTGTGGCCGCAGACATGCGATACCGAGGGATTTTTTGCCGTGCTGCTTCGCAAGAAGGCGCCGACCAAGGATGTTGAGCACATGGACTGGGTGCCGCCCCAGGAACTGCCCTTGCCCCGCGCCCGAACGGCCGAAGTGGGTCGCGCGCTGGAGCAGGTGTTTGGCACCACGTTCATGCGTGAGGGTGACACGCTGTGGCAGCGCGAGGAGCAGGTGTTGTTGCTTGCCGCCGACGCCGCAAACTTTCTGATGCCGATGCAGGACTATGCCTTGGGGTTGCCGTTTGCGAAGCTGCTGTCCGACCACCGTGTCCGCGTGTCCCACGAGATTGTGACCCTGCGTGGCGGCGAGGCGACCAGTGGCCGTCACGTCGTGTCTTTCGACGAATTGATCACCCTGCTGAAAGGGCAGGACATCACGTGCCCGCTGAACCTTGAGAAGGACCATCTGCTGTTTTTCGATGACATCTGTATCGGCAGGGGATTGGCAAAGAATGGCTCTATGAAGAACAATTTGCCGAGAACCATGATGCTGTCCTAAGTGGTATACTGCGTCCCTCATGGATCCCGTTTCCGAGATCAAAGCCCGGCTGCCGATTGAAGAACTGGTGCGCCAGTACTGCCAGCTGCACAAAAAGGGACGCAATTTCGTGTCACTTTGTCCTTTTCACAACGACAGTCACCCCAGTTTCTTGGTGTCGCCCGACAAGGGCATCGCCTACTGCTTTGCCTGCCAGAGCGGCGGCGACATCTTCAGTTTTTATCAGAAAATCGAGCATGTGGACTTCCCGCAGGCGATCAAGGACCTCGCCGACAAGGTGGGTCTGGTGCTGCCGGAAGAGGGCAGGCAACGCGGTCCGGACAAGGATGAGAAAGAGCGTGCCCGGGCATGTTTGGAGGAATCGATGCAGTTCTACATCGCCAACCTGCGTCACGATGAGCAGACCAGGGCCTACCTGCAACAGAGGGGAGTGACGGAGGCTGAGCAACAGGAGTTTTCGCTCGGCGTGGCACCCGATGACTTTACGAAAACGTATGACTATCTTCTGAAAAAAGGCCACAGCCGCAGCGACATCGTGCGTTCCGGCATGGCCGTGCAAAAGGACATCGGTGAGGATCGCAGCTACGACCGCTTCAGAAACCGGTTGATGTTTCCCATCCATGACGGGCAGGGCAGGGTGATCGGTTTTGGCGGCCGCACACTGGGCAATGACGACGCGAAGTATCTCAACACCAGCGACAGCCCCCTGTTCCACAAGTCCCAGGTGCTGTTCAACCTGCATCGTGCGAAAGAGGCGATGCGCCAGACGGAATCGGTGATTGTGGTGGAGGGCTACTTTGATGCGCTTGCTGTCCACCGTGTGGGGCTGCCCAACGTGGTGGCCACCTGCGGCACCGCCCTTACGGCCGACCATGCCAAGCTGCTCAAACGCAGCGTGCAGAACGTGGTGCTTTGTCTCGACAGTGACCGTGCCGGGCGCGAGGCCGCCGAGCGCGCGTTTTTGATCCTTGCCCCGGAGGGTCTGCAGGTGTTTGCCGCCGTGTTGCCAGAAAAGGATCCCGCCGATCTGGCGCTCAGTGACGCAGCGCTGCTGACACAGTCGCTGACCGACGGCGCCAAGCCGTACATCGACGTGGTGCTGGCGGAGCTGGGCAAGGGTGACCTGCATAGCGCTGCAGGCAAGCGTGAGGCGCTGGAGCGGCTTCGCCCGCTGTTGCAGGCGCTGTCGACGGAAGTGGAGCGTTCCCACTACCGTGAGGCCGCCGCCGCCGCACTGCATGTGACGGATGCTGAGTTGGAGCGCGATCTGCGCCAGGCGTCGCCGCGCCCGTCGCATGTGCCCGATGTCCTGCCTGCCACCAAGCAGGACATGTTCACATCTGCGGAAATCGCGTTGGCACTCTTTTTTCTCTATCCCCACATACGCGCCTTGATCAGCGAGGTGATCCCCCCGGAGGAGCCGTTTGCCGGGATGCTCTACGAAGCGATCAAGGCTGTGCCCATGGAGACCGAGTTGACGATCGACGCCCTTACGCTGGAGCCCGCAGACCGCGAGCGTCTGTCGATCCTTCTGCTTTACTGCGAGCAAAACGGCTTCACAAACTGGACGGAATTGCATGCCCCCCGGGAGATCCGCCGCAACATCATCACCGCCAACAGGGAGCTGCTTCGCCGCAAGCAGCGGGATATCGGCGCCAAGCTCCTTGTCGCTCAACAGAGCGGAAAACGCGCGGAAGAGGAGCTGCTGCGCACCCAGTATCAGCAGTTGCTGAAGCTCTCGAATCTGGCCAGATAGCCCCACCTCTTCGGGCGAAAACGGGAGCAAGGCAAGATTTTTCGGGACAAGACGTTTTTTGTGTGGTATAAAGAAATCGGTCGACCGTCCATTCCCTGCCGCGGTCATGCGCTCCGGCTCATCCTCTGGGCACCTTACGCCCTTTGGGCTCGATTATTGCGCACCCCAGATTCCGTATTTCTCCTATGGCTTCGCACCCACGAAAATTCATCGCTCAACCCACCGATGACGATCTCAAGAAATTCCCCGAGGCCGTCAAACACCTGATCAAGAAGGGGCGTGAGCAGCGCTACGTCACCCATCAGGAAATCATTTCCGCGGTTCCGAACGCCGAGGAGGATGTGGATCTCCTCGACGAGATCTACACGCTCTTCGTCGATCTGGGCATCGAGGTGATCGATGTGAAAGACGCGCTGATTTGGGAAAAGAAGGGGCGCACGTCGCTGACCATTCCCGAACCGACCGAAGATCTGACCGAGGTGATGGATGATGGAACGGAGCTGGAAGAGGATGAGGAAAAGGATGACAAGGATGAGGAGAAGGAAGCCAGTGTGGCCGAAACGCTCGACAGCGAGGATGACGCCGAACTGATGCAGATGGTCGCCACGGCCGGCATTGCCAAGGACGAGACCGAAACACCCGCCGGCGAAGAGGATAAGAAGAAAAAGAAGAAGGAGCGCGAGGTGGATCTCCTGGAAATCTCCAACGACTCCGTGCGCATGTACCTGTCAGAAATCGGGCGAGTGCCGCTCATCGACGGTCGCAAGGAAGTGGAGCTTGCCCGCCGCATCCGCAAGGGGGACGCATCCGCCAAGCAGCAGCTTGCCGAGGCCAACCTGCGTCTCGTTGTATCCATCGCCAAAAAGTACATCGGCCGCGGGCTGTCGTTCTTGGATTTGATTCAGGAAGGCAACATCGGTCTGTTCCGTGCCGTCGAAAAGTTCGACCCGGAGCGCGGCTTCAAGTTCTCGACCTACGCAACCTGGTGGATCCGTCAGGCGATCACCCGCGCCATCGCCGACCAGGCTCGCACCATCCGCATCCCCGTGCACATGGTCGAGACCATCAACAAGCTCACCCACACGCAGCGAAGACTGGTGCAGGAGCTTGGCCGCGAGCCCACGCTCGAGGAGCTTGCCGTGGAAATGGAGATGGATATGAAGAAGGTGCAGCACATCCAGAAGATCTCGCAGGACATCGTGTCGCTCGAAGCCCCTGTGGGCAGCGAGGAAGACAGCAAGCTCGGCGACTTCATCGAGGATGAAGAGGCGATCAACCCGTTCGAGGCCACCAACCGCCAGCTCAAGAAGGAGAACGTGCACGCCATGCTGGACTTCCTGACGCCCCGCGAGCGCAAGATCATCGAAATGCGTTTCGGTCTGCGCGACGGCATCGGACACACGCTGGAGGAGGTGGGCAAGGAATTCGGCGTCACCCGCGAACGCATCCGTCAGATCGAGGCCAAGGTTCTGCAAAAGATGCGCGACCACCCCCGTTCGCTCACCATCCGCGAGCACGGCCATGCCGGCAAGCGCGTGGGCTTCAGCGCACCCTCCACCTCGTTCCTCCCGGCCATTCCGTGCCCCAAGTGCCACAAGGGCAAACTGGTCACGCTGGTCAAAGACGGCAAAACGATCGAGAAATGCGACCGATGCGCCGCGGAATTGCCCGGTTGAGCATATCGCCGAAGACAACCTCCGGAAAACGGATGCCTTCTGCTAGGCTGTGGTCATGTCCGATTTTGCTGTCGCCTACAACCGGCTCAACGATGCACAAAAGCGGGCGGTGGACACGATTGAAGGGCCGGTGATGGTTGTGGCTGGTCCCGGCACGGGCAAAACGCAGGTGCTGGCGATGCGTGTGGCCAACATCCTGCAAAAAACACAGATGCGCCCGAGCAATATTCTCTGCCTCACATTTTCCGTGAGCGGAGCGACGGCGATGCGCGAGCGCCTGCGTCAGCTGATCGGTGCCGATGCCTACGGCGTCACGGTCTCTACACTGCACGGCTTTTGCCAGTCGATCATCGATCGACATCCGATGGTCTTTGAGGAATTTGCGGCGCGCGAGCAGCTTTCCGACATCGAAAAGTATCAGCGCCTCAACGACATCATCGACACCGTGGTGCAGGGATCCGCACTGATCCATCAAAAGGATCCGCATGCACGCGATGGGGATCTGCTGTCGCGCATCAGCCAGATCAAGCGCGAGGGCAAGACTCTCGACGATCTGTACGCCGCGGCAAAGACCTATCGCGCAGCGATGGAGCAAAAGAGCAAACCGGGAACGAAGGTGCATGCCCGCAATCTTCTTTCCGCACAGAAGTTTGAGGAGTTCATCGAGATCTACCGCCTGTATCAGGACATGCTGACGCGCGAGGGGAAATATGACTATGACGACATGATCCTTTTTGCCCTGCGGGCGCTGCGGGAGGAGGAATGGATGCTGGAAGGGCTGCAGGAGCGCTACCAGTATGTCCTCGTCGACGAATCGCAAGACACCAACGGCTCCCAGTGGGACGTGATCGAAACACTCACGACCTATGCGGCCGTGGATCATGAACCCAACCTGTTTGTGGTGGGTGACGATGATCAGGCGATTTACCGTTTTCAGGGGGCAAATCTGCAGAATATGGTGCGCTTTCACCAGCGCTTCCCCAAGGCACCCATCATTGTCCTGACGCAAAATTACCGTTCCACGCAGGTGATTTTGGATGCCGCCCACAGCCTGATCGAACACAACGACGAACGCCTGGTAAAGGTGATCCCCGGCCTCGACAAAAAGTTGACGGCAATGACCAAGGAAAAGGGCGAAAGTCCCATGCTTCTGCGTGCACCCAGCGACATCGCCGAACCCTGGCTGATTGCCGATTTGGTTGAGCAGCGCATCAACGACGGTGTGACCGCGGAGGAGATCGCCATTCTCACACAGACCAACAGCGAACTGTTCGGCCTGTATGATGTGCTGCGAAGCAGAAACATCCCCGTCGTGCTCCATGGGAAGGCCGATCTGCTTGCCCACCCGCTTGTGGCCGAGGCGCTGAGTGTGCTGCGCGAACTGACGGATACCCGCAGGGATGCCTCCATCATCGGTGCGCTCTCCTGCGGCGCGTTTGGTTGCCACCCTGCCGATCTCTCGCGCCTTTCGTTGCTGGCACGCGAAAGAAAAACCAGCGTGCATCAGTTGCTTGTCGATCTTGCATCGCTCGATGCCCCGTTCCTGAAAAGGGAAGAGTTGGTCGCCGCACGCGATGCCATCCTGGATCTCAAGCAGAAGTGTGACGCCCGAACCGTTCTTGAAACCGTTGAAGCCGTCTTGCGCATGATCATCGGGGGCGACAGCGCCAAAGACCCTCTGGATCTCGCGGCAGTCGAGTCGTTCTTCCAGTACGTCAAAGCGCAATGTCTGGAAAAGCCGGCACTGCGGTACGAAAAGTTTTTAAAGGACATCGAGTTTTATGCCGATCCGCTCTACGGACAGACTCGTCTGACCTACGAGATCCCCCATCTGGTGGACGAGGGCGTGCAGCTGATGACCGCACATCAAAGCAAGGGTCTGGAGTTCCATACCGTGATTCTCGCCAACTTCCGCGACGGCCACTGGGACAATCGCCGCAAGCCCTCTTCCATCGCTATCCCCGAGGACATCCTGTTTGCCTGGGATGACGATCAGAAGAAGTTTGAAAAGCATCAGGACGAACGAAGAGTGGCTTTTGTCGCTATGACTAGGGCTAAACGCGAATTAATCTTCTCCTGTCCACGCGAGCTTTCCGTCGGCCAGAAGCACAAGCCCGTCTCTCCTTCCGCCTTTTTCGCGGAAGCGGGCACCCTGCCCGAGGCAGACGGCGCGTTGCAGCATCCGGAACAGGCGTCGTTGCTCCTTCTTCAGCCACAGCGCGACCTTGATGCCGAGATGCAGGCGTATCTGCGTAGCCGCCTTGAACATTTTGCGTTGTCTCCGACATCGCTGAGCAGATTTCTGCGTGACCCGCAGGAATTCCGACGTGTCGATCTGCTGGCGCAGCCCGAACACTTTGACGAACGCTCCATGCGCAGTCTCGGTTACGGAAGCGCGGTGCATTGGGCGCTTCGACAGTGGGGTGTGGCGCGCCAGAAGGCGGAAGCGTTTTCGTTCGACCAGTTCTTTGATGCATTTGCCTTTTATCTCAATGAGCGCACCATTTTGACCGAGCAGCAGCGCAAAGACCTTCTTTCCCTTGGGGAGGGTGCGTTGCGGCCCTATTTTGAACAGCGTCTCACCGGAGGCGATCCGATCCTCTATTCACTGGAGCGTGAGTATACCGCGCAGCTTGGGGACATCCCCATCAAGGGCAAAATCGACCGCATTGATCAGGTGAGCCCGAACTCCGGCAATGTCGTGGTGATCGACTACAAGACCGGCTCTGCCAAGAGTGAAAACGACATCCGCGGCGGTCTGGAGCCCGGCGAGCTTTCGCGCACCGAGGAAGGCGACAAGTTCCGTCAGTTGGCGTTCTATGCCGTATTGCTGGAAAAGGCGGATCCGTTGATCACCCCCGTGTCATTTGCTTTGGAGTTTGTCGGGGAACGCGGCGAGGAGGCGAAGCGTGTCGAGCTGCAGGTGACCGATGCCGAAAAGGATCAGCTGAAAAAGCTTATCGCCGACGTCTGGAAGAAAATTCAGTCGTTGGATTTTTCGCCATTGGATCAGGCCGCGACCTCCGCAGTGTTGGGCAGTGCGATCCAAAAGCAGGTCGCCACAGTCAAAAAGAAGGCGGCCAAGAAGTGAGGATCAACCGAGCGTTGTTTGCAGGTAGTCCGCAAATTTCTTTAATGCACGACCGCGATGACTGATGCGGTTTTTCTCGTCTATCGACAGCGCACTGTAGACCAAATCCGAGCCAAACGGCTTGAAGCAGGCGGAAATGGGGAGTCCCGGCAGATAGGTGGCCTCCAGCTCGTGCGTGATTTCGCCCTCACAATCGCCCTCAAACAGGTGTTCTCTGCCTTCGGCGTCGATATAGGCCAACACACACACAAACCGCGCACGGCGGTTTCTTTCACGTTCCATGCGTGCAAGAAAGTGCGCAATCCACTCTGCGTCCGTTGCGTCCTTTCCGGCTCCCCAACGTCGGGTATGGATGCCCAGTTCGCTTTGCAGTGCTTCCACCATGATGCCCGAATCGTCGGCAAGCGTGGGAATGCTGGTTAGCGAACAGTAGAACCGCGCCTTGGCCAGGGCGTTGTCTTCGAATGTCGAGCCGTGCTCCTCGGGAGACTCGGTGATGCCGAGCTCAGCGGGGGAGCACACCTCGATCGGGAGACCGTCGAGACCCTCACGCATTTCGATGAGCTTGCCCCGATTGGCCGTGCCAAAACAGAGTTTCATAGCAACAGTGTACATGCACAGCGGCGGTTACTCATGCCAGTAGTCCTTCAGCGCCATCAAAAACAGCGCGGGTTCGATATGCAGTTGGGACAGGATGGAGAACACCATGGTGGGTGTGTACGCACGGGTTTCATTGCGCCATTTTTTGGAAACGGTCGATTGTCCTTCTGTCGCATGGAGAGATTCGTGCGATCCCTTTCCCTGCGTGGAGGTGTTGACCCCCATCGAAGACAGAACATGTGTGAATTCCGGATAGGTCAGACATCCACGGCGGTGAATGATGTTGCGGATTTCCTTTTCGGCGGACACAACTTCGGGAGTGTCATTTGGTACGGCCACAGGCTCGGGCGTTTCGTTTGTGTGGCGCACGGACTTCGTCATGCCGCACACTTTTCCAGGGTGCCAGATGCCCTGCAGCAAATCCGCATCCTCCGCGGGATCCGTTATTTCCGTCCACCCTGCGGGAATGGCGGCCTGCGGCGCATGGTCACCGATGTCGCGGCGGTCGTAGACCTTCAGGGCATTCTCGGTTTCCACCACGATGTGCCTTGCCCGCATGCTGTGGCGGAACATGTCCGGGTGATCCATCCACAGTCTCACAAGCCGTGTCCGACCGCCGGCGATGAGATTGCGCACGCGTGACGTGATGGGAGCAATTGCGCCGATATCCAGGTATGCACCATCGATTTCGGGGCTGATGGGAGCCAAAAACGCTTCGCTTGGGAACACGCCTTCCACTCCGCTTTTTGCACAAATGTACGTGCCCCTCCATGCCGTGGGTGTCGGTGCAAACCCTTCAAATCCGCCTTGTCCGTTGCATCCGTATTTCGTGCCGTCCCTGAACTGCACATAGGTTTCATTCCAGGGAATTTCCCGTGGGTCAGCGGCGTGGTGAACGGGCGGCACGTCATGCATCTCGCTCATCTGACGGATTGCCACACGCTGCAACAGCGACTCCGCGGTGATTCGGGAGTGCTCATTGGCCAATTGGATGAACATTTTCTGGTGCGTGATTTGTGCGCTCTTGAACCCGTAGGTGCGCAGCTTCTCGGCAGGATAGTAGTCCACATTGCACGGAAGCATCCCTGCGTCGATCAGCTCATGCGCCACCTCCACTTCGGTTTCCTCGTTCATGGCGATCGAACGCACTGTCGCAGAGATCATGCTGAGTTCCGGGATGTTGGCCTGCTCCGATATCAGCACGGCGCCGTTTTGCCGTTGTGTGCGCCACATCTGCGTCGCAACATAGGCGGCAATCGCCGCCTCCAGCACAAGGCGGGAGGCGTCTTGCGGAGACAGCGATGCGAAGTCGATTGCGGAAAGACGGTCGCGGATACCCAACGTCGTTGTGGCAATGGGTCGTGTGAGCGCGATCATTTCCTGCAGCGATTGTTCATCCTTCCTCCCCTCCAAAAGCTCGGTGACAAACTGGGGGTCATGGCGCATGGAACTGACAATGGCATTCACGTCGAATTCCTTCAGCTCCATGTAGCTGTGGTGTTCGCGCAGCGATTGCATTTCGGGGCTATTGAGCAGATGGGTTTCCACGATCTTTGCGATATCCCGAAACAGGGACATCTGGCCGACTCTCACGTCGAATTTCTGCATTTCCGTCTGTGCGCGACGCGCTTTGGCAACCGTGTTGAAGCCCTCCTGCGAAGAAGCCATGAACATGCCAAGGCGTCCGTTGGCCTCCCAGTTTTGAGAAAACTGCTCACAGGGAGTCATATTCTTCATAGTATATTTATAGAATATAATTTAAATTCAGTCAATATTTAAACCACTGAGAATATGCATTCTGCACCATTTTAGAGCGAAGCACGTGTTTGGTTGTTACTGCATTTCCGCAACCTGAGGCTGCTCCTTGGCCATGTAGATCTTGCGGGCCTTGGCGCCGTCGGCAGGGCCGATGAGACCCTTTTCCTCCATGATGTCGAGCAGACGGGCGGCACGCGCGTAGCCCACCTTCAGCTGACGCTGCAGGAGGCTTGCAGAGGCCTTTCCGCTGTTTTGCACGACACGCACGGCCTCGAAGAACAGGTCGTCGCCGCCGTTGTCATCGGCATCAAGATCGATCTGCCCCATGCCCGCTCCGGGCGCGCCCGACAGGTCGGATTCGTCCCCGGGGGTGGATTCATCGTCTTCCGCCAAGCCGATCTGCTCCGTGATCTTTCCGCCGCCCGCAATTTTGACGGCATTGATGACGCGGGTGATCTCCTCCGTGGAAATGTAGATGCCCTGCACGCGGATGGGCTTGGGGGTGGCGGCGTTCATGTAGAGCATGTCACCCTTGCCCAGCAGATCCTCCGAGCCGATGCCGTCGATGATCGTGCGGCTGTCGACCGCGCTGACCGTGCGGAAGGCGATACGCGTGGGGATGTTGGCCTTGATGAGACCGGTGATGACATCCACCGACGGGCGCTGGGTGGCGATGATGAGGTGCATGCCTGTGGCGCGCGCCATCTGGGAGATGCGCACGATCATGGTTTCCGTGTCACGACGATACTGGCGCATCATGAGGTCAGCGAGCTCGTCGATCACGATGACGATGCGTGGGAGCATGGAGCCCTCATCCGTCTGCTTTTCGTTGAACTCCTCGATGTTGCGTGCGCCCTGTTCACTGAACCTGTGCAGGCGGCGACCCATTTCTGCGACCGTCCAGCGCAGTGCCTGCAACGCCTTGTCCGCCTCGGTGATCACCGGCGTAAGCAGGTGCGGAATGCCGTTGTAGGGCATCAATTCGACGCGCTTGGGGTCGACGAGGATCAGCTTCAATTCATGCGGCGCGTTTTGATACAGCAGCGCGGTCAGGATCACGTTCATACACACGGACTTTCCCGATCCCGTGGCGCCGGCAATGAGAAGGTGCGGCATGTCTTCGAGTGCGGCCACCATCGCCTCACCCGACACATCACGGCCGAGCGGCAGGGTAAGGGGCGATTCGCTCTGGTGGAACGCCGAGGTTTCAAGGATTTCGCGCATGTGCACCGTTGTGCGGATTTCGTTGGGCATCTCGATGCCGACCAGCGACTTGCCGGGGATCGGCGCCTCGATGCGCAGGCTTTGGGCGGCGAGAGCCAACGCAAGGTCATCTTTCAGGCTGCCGATCTTGCTCAGTTTCACGCCCTCGGCCGGCTGCAGGGTGAACTGCGTGACCGTGGGACCCGGTCTGGCATCACGCACCGTCACGTCGATTTCGAATTCCGACAGCTTCTCCTCGATCAGTTTGGCCTGCCGCTTCAGTTCCTCATCATTCACCGTCAGCGAGCTGTGCTCGGTATCCAGCAGGTCGAGTGCGGGGAATGTCCACTCCTCGAAGCGCGTGTCCTTCATCTCAATCGTGTCTTGCAGTTTCTTGGCCTTCACCTGCTTGTCGACGAGCTGCTGCGCCTTGGTTTTGGCCACTTCGCTGGCAAAGCTGGGGCGAACGATGTTCAGCTCGGGGGCTTCCTGATCTTCCTCAATAAGGTCTTCGTCGTCCTCGGCTTCCTGTGCCTCCTCCTCATCCTCTTCCTGCGCAATCACGCGCTGACTCGGCGCCTTTGCCCTGCGCGCGGTCATCGGTTCCATGTCCTCCATTTCCGGTTGGATCATGCTGCCCAGCAGCCCGCCCAGATCCGGCTCAAACGCCAGGAAGATGCCGATCAGGAAGGTGGCAACCAGCACCGTATAGCCCACCATCGGCGTCGCCCACAGCACGAAAGGAAGGCTCACCATGAATCCGAGAGCTCCCGCCAGCTCGTCACGGTGCCTGCCGATTTCTTCGACAGGACCGATATGCATCAGGCCGAGGAACGAGAGCAGACACACGGCCAGGCCGATCGTTCGCTTGAGTTCAAAGCTGCTGCCCATCGCCAGCCATTGCAGGACGCCGGAAATGACCAGAGCCGTCGGCAACAGCATTCCCCAGGAGCCGAACAGGAACGTCACAATGCCGCGCACACCCGCACCCAGTGCGCCGGCCGCATCCTGCAACGAAAGGAACAGCAAAATGGCGGCGACGATTTGGACAATGCCGGAAATCTGCCTACGCGTGGAATCGCGGAGCTCGAGACGGGGCATGGCAGGTTCGCGCCTACGGACAGAGACTTTCCTGCGCTTACGGGGCATGGAGAAAGGATACCAGAAAGGACGGAGGGGAAGGAAAGGAAAGAAAGGCTACAACAACAAAAGATTCGTCTTTCGTCTTTTTCATCCATTCCTTCTTTTCGTCCTGATCCGATCTGGTACCCTCCTACCGTGAACGTTCTTGTATTTGGTGCCAACGGCTTTCTCGGCCAACGATTTGCCGCACTGTACCCCGATGCGGCGACGCCGCCGGTGGATATCGCCGATCGTGAAGCGGTGATTGGGGCTTTGGAGACGCATCAACCCGATATCGTGATCAATTGTGCGGGCAAGACGGGCAGACCCAACGTGGACTGGTGTGAGGATCACAAGCAGGAAACGCTCCACAGCAACGTCACAGGTCCGTTGGTGCTGTTGGAGGAGTGCCTTAAGCGCAGCATCTATTTCGTTCATCTCAGCAGCGGCTGCATTTATGAGGGGGACAACGGGGGCAGGGGATTTTCCGAGAGCGACCCTCCCAATTTTTTTGGCAGCTTCTACTCCAGGACAAAGCTGTGGAGCGACCAGATCTTGAAGGACTTCCCCGTATTGCAGCTGCGCATCCGCATGCCTTTTGACGGATCGACGGATCCTCGGAGCCTGCTGACCAAGCTCCGTGGCTACACGAAAATTCTTGATGTCGACAATTCCCTCAGCTGCATTCCCGATGTGCTGTCGGCGGCAGCCGCCCTCATCGCCAAGCGTGCGACGGGCACGTACAACATCGTGAACCCCGGGGCGATGTCGCCGTATCGCGCCATGGAAAGGTACCGCGAGCTCGTGGATGCACATCATGCGTTCGAGCGGTTGGATCTTGCGGATCTTCCGTCCGTGACGAAGGCTGCACGCAGCAACTGCATTCTGTCCGGAGCCAAATTGGCTGAAGCAGGCGTCCATATGCGTTCAGTCGAGGAGGCACTTGATTCGTGTCTTTTGGAGCTTAAGGATCTTATCCAGTAGCCAAATACGAAGTATTTGCATTGACAAATAATTGTGACAAAAGTATAATTTAGAGTGTCTAAGTATTAGACCCTCTAATCATGGATGTGACCGCCCAGATCATCGGCTCGATGTTTGAGCTCCAGCGCATCATCCGACAGCGCATGATGCATCGTGAGGAGCCCAATGCCGTGAACATGCATCAGATGCACACGCTGGTGTTCATTCAGGAGAATCCCAACATCACCATGTCGTCATTGGCAAAAATTCTGCACATCTCGCAGGCATCCGCCACGCCTTTGGTTGCCCGTCTGCAGAAAATGGGATTGGTTCGGCGAGCAACCGACCGCAAAAACCGCACTATGGTGCGCCTGCAGCTGACCGAGAAAGGTAAGAAACATCTCAACAGTTCGTTACAAGTCTGTCAGAAGGAACTGCATGATATTTTTTCACGCATTCCCGCCGATGACCGCAAGCAGTTTTCCAACATTCTCCTCAACCTCGTGACTTCCATCAATTCTTCTCCCAAAGACCTATGAATTTCTCCGCTCTCCCCACTCAGGCCTGGTCGGTGCTCAAGACCGTTCTCGCGACGCTTCGCCGACGCTGGAAGCTTACGCTGCTGTGCACGGTGATCGGTCTCCCGATTCTCCTTGCCGTCTTGTTTGCCCTTTCTCCTGCACAGGTGACATATGTCACGGAGCCTGCAAAGAAGGAGACGCTGGTGCAGCTTGTAGAAGCCAACGGAACGGTCACCTCGGATCGCGACATTGAACTGCAATTTCCGGCTGTATCGGGTGTTGTTGACAGCGTATTGGTCAAGGAAGGGGACACCGTGAAAGCGGGTCAACGCCTTGCCACCCTCCGTGCTGGCGCGCTTGGCGCCTCCGTCGCCTCCGCATCCGCTTCATTGCAGGCGCAGCAGGCGCAGCTGGCATTGATGATGCAGGGATCCCGCCCCGAGGATCTTGCCGTCGCCGAAGCGGAGCTTGCCAACAAGCGCGCCTCGCTTGAGGCGGCAAAGACCACCCTTCAGACGGCTACCGATGCCGTTGCGACGTCGAAGCAAAAGCTTGATGCGCTCAACAGTGAAATCGACATCAGCCTGGCCGGGGACGTGTCCGAAGTTTCCAGCACCATTGCCAAGAACCTCAGCAGCGCGCAGTCGGCGCTGGTCGCCATCAGCACGATTTTCTCCAAGACGGACGTGCAGGATGCCATTTACCACAGTGCCAATGCCGATCGTGACGTGCAGGCCGCCAAGACCCAGGCGGAGACGGCCATCAATGCCGCCATCAACGCCTATCCTTCCACGGTGACCGAGGCGATTGCCGAACTGCAGGAAGCAAGGGCAGCGGCAACACGCGCATCCACGGCACTGCAGATTGCGTACACCATGATCAGTACGCTGACCGATTCGAGTTCCTACACCTCCGCCGAGCGCGAGGCCGATCGCTCCACCCTCGTTGCCGGCCAGGGCACGGTACAGACGGCCATCGGTGGGCTGGATGCCTCGCTCAGCAGTCTGAAAAACGCATCCGCAAGCTATCAGACGCAGATTGTGGCCGAAGAGGCCAACCTGAAATCCGCACAGAACACCCGCGACAAGGCGCAGGCGGACATCCTGACGTACCAGTCATCCGTGCAGATCTCCGAGGCGCAGCTCCAGCTGAAGAAGGCTGGCAGCCGCCCCGAGGACATTGCCACGCAGCAGGCGCGCGTGCGCCAGGCGCAGGCCGAGGTCGCCCGTGCGGCTGCCAGTTACAGCGACACCATCCTAACGGCTCCCATTGACGGCAAAATCACGAAGGTGCTCGTGAAAAAGGGTGAGTTTACCCCGGCCGGCGCCGCCATGACGTTGCTCGGCAACAGCCCCTACCGCATTGAAATGTATGTGTCCGAAATCGACATTCCCAAGGTGCAGCTTACGCAGTCGGGATCCATCGAGCTCGATGCCTTCCGCGGAACGCCGATGAAGCTGCATGTCAGCGAAATCGATCCTGCCGCCACGGATCGCGACGGCGTGCCGAAGTACAAAATCGTGCTCGACTTTGTCTACACGCACAACGATCTGAAGATCGGCATGACGGGCGATGCGCAGATCATCACGGGCACGCGAGAGAACGTGATCACCATCCCCGCCCGCGCCGTGTTGCAGGATTCCGCCGGCCGTTCCTACGTCCGCATCCTCAAGGATGGCGAAGTGGAAGAGCGCACCGTCACCACCGGCCTCGACGGCAGCAACGGCGAGATCGAAGTGGACGGCGTTCTTGAGGGGGAAGAGGTGATTGTTCTTGAAAAGAAGCAATAAACATGTCTGCACCACTCATCGAAACTCGGGGGCTCGGAAAATCCTATTACAACGATGGGATTGAGACTCCTGTGCTGTTCGATATCAATCTGAAGATCGAGAAGGGCGAGTTTGTCGCGATCATGGGACCATCGGGATCGGGCAAATCCACACTCATGCATATCCTCGGCTTTCTCGACGGCCACACGAAGGGGGATTACCTGTTTCAGGGCGTTCCCACCGAAAGCCTGGATGACGACACCCTTGCGCGCATCCGCGCCACGCGTGTGAGTTTCGTGTTCCAGTCCTTCAACCTGCTGCCGCGTACCACCGTGCTCGACAACGTGCTCCTTCCGCTGCTGTACCACCCCACCATTCCCGCCAGCGAGCGCATGGAGCGTGCTCTCAATGCCATCGGCATCGTGGGCTTGCAGCAGCGTGCCAACTTCTTGAGTAGCCAGCTTTCCGGAGGGCAGAAGCAGCGCGTGGCCATCGCCCGCTCGCTGGTGACGGATCCCGATGTGATCTTTGCCGACGAACCCACGGGCAACCTCGACTCCGCATCCGGCGTTGCCGTGATGCAGGCGCTCCAGGAACTCAATGACCTCGGCCACACGATCATCCTGGTCACCCACGAACGCACGACGGCCGAACATGCCAACCGCATCATCCATATCAAGGACGGCCGCATCTTCTCCGACCGTACGGATTTCAAGCGCATCATCGCCAAGGAAAACGAAGTGTTGAAATAACCTCACCATTCATGCGCCTTCGCGACACCTTCAAGACGGCATTCAAGGGAGTGACCATCAACCTGTCGCGGTCGCTGCTCACCATGCTCGGCATCATCATCGGTGTCTGTTCCGTCGTGCTGATGAGCGCTGTCGGGGCATCGATGCAGGGTGTGATTCTCGGGCAGGTCAGCAGCCTCGGTGCCAAAAGCATGGTGATTTTTCCCGGGCAGCAAGAGGGCGGCGCGCAGGCGGTGATGGCAGGTTTCGACAGCATCACGTTTGAGGATTACGCCGCATTGGAGCGCCTGCCGTCCATCACCAATCTTGCACCGAACATCTTTGTGACGGGCACCACATCGTATGGCAGCGAAGAGGGCACCCCGCAGGTGTTCGGCATCACGCCCAATTTCTTCAAGAATCAGAAAATCGAGGTTCAGCTTGGTCGTCTGATTGACGAGAATGACGAGCAGGGCGCGCGACCCATGGCACTGCTCGGATCGGAAACGCGGGACAAGTTCTTCGGACAGGCCAACCCGGTGGGTAAGCGCATCAAGATCGCAGACAACTACTATACCGTCGTGGGCGTGGTGAAGCCGCTGGGCTCCCAATTCTTCCAGAGTGCCGACGACCGTATTTATGTGCCCTACAGCGTGGCGCGCAATGTGACGGGTCAGCACTACATCAACCAGATCACCATGGAGGCGACGGAGACGTTTGATGTGGCGTTTCTCGATGTGAAGCAGTTGCTCCGCCAGCGCCACGGCATCGTGAATCCCGCCGATGATCCAAAGAAGGACGATTTTGTGGTGCACTCGTCGGAGGAGGCGACCGCCATCCTCAGCTCCGTATCGTTGGGATTGACGCTGTTCATCACGATGGTTGCAGCCATTTCCCTCGTGGTCGGCGGCATCGGGATTATGAACATCATGCTGGTATCGGTGAAGGAAAGGACGCGTGAGATCGGCCTTCGCAAAGCGGTCGGTGCGCGCGCCAGCGACATTCTTCTGCAGTTTTTGACCGAGGCGGTCATGCTCACGTTTTTGGGAGGATGCATCGGCCTGCTCATCGGACTGTTTTTTGCCTGGCTGATTGCCGCGTTTGTCACCACCCTGCTGTCGACTTACGTGTTCGCCATTTCGCTGCCGTCCGTGATCGCCGCACTGGCCATGGCCGGCGGCACAGGACTGATCTTCGGCATTTCGCCCGCCAGACAGGCCGCCAAGCTCCCTCCCATGGAGGCTCTCCGCTACGAATAACATGCTGCGCAACGATCTCCTCAAAACGGCATTCGCAGGAATTACGGTCAACAAGACCCGCAGCAGCCTGACCATGCTCGGCATCATCATCGGTGTCGGCTCGGTGGTGCTAATGGTTTCGCTCGGCAACAGTTTTCAGGGGTACATCCTTGCGGAAGTGGCCAGTGTGGGCGGTTCCAATTCCTTGGAGATTTTCCCAAAGGGTTTCGAACAGTTCGGTGGCAACCTGACCTCGCTTACCTATGAGGATTACGAGGCCGTCAAACGGCTCAGCACCGTCGAACGTGTCACGCCGGTGATCATCGTGTCCCAATCGATCCACTATGGCACCGAAGACATCTCTCCTCCCATTTTCGGCGCACACGACGTCTTCTTTGGCAATTACGGCATGAAGCTCAATTATGGTCGATTGCTCGGCAGCAATGATGAACAGGGCGCCAAGAACGTGGCGGTCATCGGCTCCAAAAGCGCGGAGGATCTGTTCGGCAACAGCAACGCCCTGGGCCAGCGCATCAGCATCGGCGACCAAAGCTTTACGGTCGTCGGCGTGCTGCAGACATTCGGTTCGGCTCTCCTGCAACAGCTGGATCAGGCCGTCGTCGTGCCGTTCAGCAGTGCGCGGGCACTGACGGGACAAAAGCACCTGAGCTACATCATCCTCAAAACTGTTGGCGACCCGGAGATCGCCAAGCAGGACGTTACTTTGACGCTGCGTCAAAAACATCGTCTCAACAATCCCGAAGGCGATGTCGACAAAGATGATTTCATTGCGCGCGGTTCCGATCAGGTGACGAGCACCATCGGCACGGTGACGCTTGGCCTCACGGTATTCCTGTCGCTTGTTGCCGGCATCTCCCTGCTGGTCGGCGGGGTGGGCATCATGAACATCATGCTGGTAAGCGTGACCGAGCGCACCAAGGAAATCGGCCTGCGCAAAGCGGTTGGTGCGCGACGGCGGGACATCCTGCTGCAGTTCCTGTTCGAGGCGGTCTTTCTTACGCTGACCGGAGGCATCATCGGCATCCTCGGCGGCGGGTTTCTCGGGTGGCTTATCGCCCGTGTCGCCGCAAAGATTCTCGGACCCTTCCCGTTTGTGATGTCGTTCTCGGCCATTGTGTTGGCGATCGGGATGGCGGTGGGAACCGGGCTGCTGTTCGGGCTGTACCCCGCGCAGCGTGCAGCCAAGCTGAGCCCGATGGAGGCACTGCGTTACGAATAGTTTCACGAGGGAAATCGGACGAAAATCAATCCTTGTCTCTGCGCGATCATGGTCAAGCGACGGAGTTTTGTTACACTCACGTCCGTCTTTTGTTTTCCCCCTTTTTCATGAAACATGATTCCTGTTCGTCCTGCTGCTGTATGCCCGCCTGGTACAAGGCGACGGCAAAGCTGTTTTTGCGCGTATCGCTTGCCGCCGTGTTCCTCATCCACGGAGCCATGAAGCTGTCCGCCTGGAAGAATCCCGACGCCGGCACGCTGATGAAAACGCTGTTCGTCGTCGAAACCCTTGGCGGCGCTCTCGTGTTGCTTGGCCTTTGGACGCGCTGGGCCGCCGCTGCACTGGCCGTGGTGATGCTGGGTGCCATCCATGCCAAAATTGCCCAGATGGGTGTCGGCTTCATGGGAGGTCAGGGTGCGGGATGGGAGTTTGATCTGGTGAATCTGGCAGGCGCCGTCGTGCTGACCGCCATCGGTGCAGGCCGCTACAGCATCGACGCCTTTCTATGCTCCTGCGGCGTGAGCAAACCGGTCAAGCAGGAGACAAAGCCTGCAAAAACGGTGAAAAAGAAAAAGTGATCAAGGCAAAGCCAAAAGGCTGTCGGTATCCCGACGGCCTTTTTTGTGTTTCTTGGATGACAGCAAAAGCATTCCCGCTGCCATGGGCAGCAACCCGGCAAGCTGAAGCGCCTGTACCGGTTCCCCAAGCAAAAGCCAGGCAAGAAGCAGCGTGGAGGCGGGCATCAGCGCTGTCAGTGGTGTGGCGGTGGTGATGGGAATTCGATGAATGCCCTCGATCCAGAGGATCTTAGATACGCCGAACAGCAACATGCCGTTGAGCACCAGCAATGGAAGGGCGGAGGATAGCGCAGTCGGGGACGCCGTATGTTCGGTCAGCAGTGAAAAGCCAAGCAACACCGCTCCGCTCAACACGCTGCGGACAAACATGATGACTTCGCTGCCCACCAGCATGCGCGCACGCTTGGCAAAGACATTGCCGATGGGCGAGAACACCGTCGCCACCACCACCAACACATCTCCGATGTGCAATGCGTCCGGCTGCGGTTTGAGCACGGTTACCGCCCCCATCACCATCAGGAACGCGCCTGCGGCGGTACGCCTGGTGACGGTTTCCTGCCTGAGCAGTAGACCCACGATGATGAACGCAAAAAACACCTCCATCAGGCTGAGGATGGATGCATTGCCGGCAGTCGTGTGCCGCAGGGCTACGAACATGATGCCGAAGTACAGGATGCCGATGCACAGGGATGTCAGCAGCATCGGAGCCCATGCCTGACGGACGCAAAGGTCGCTCCATGTCCGTTTGGCGGTCATCATTCCCGCAAAAAACAATGCCGCAAACAGCATGCAAAGCGCCGCCGAGAGCAGGGGCGGCAATGTCTGCGGTGTCAGACGGGTGACCACTGGAAATGCGCTCCACAGCAGTGCGCTGAGCAGGATCAGCAGATGGCCGGCAGAGGGGTGGGGCGAGGCACGAACGGCGCACAGTGTAACGAAAAGGGCGGTTTCAGGCATAAAAAACGGCACGTTGAATGTGTTGGGCGCTTGCCATACACTCCCCCCGTTCAAAAACGCTCTTTTGTGCTAGACTGTCAGTACGTGGGTCGGTCGGATAGCGGCAATTCCGTCGCGCTGTAGACGCGATGCCTCACGGCTCCGGGGGTTCGAGTCCCTCCCGGCCCACCATACATCCCAAGCGGCGCGTGTACCCTCACTTCATCGTTCTGTCAGCGCCTTTCTGTCCAGGCCTGTTCGGCGAAGGCCTTTTTTGTGACCAGCGCCAGGGAGACAAGGCCGACCAGCGCCACAAGCCATTCGCCCGTTCCGGTCTGCGGCTGTGACACAGGTTTGTGTTCCTTGATGGGTGCGCCGGCGTGCAGCGACGATGAGCCGGAGCGGACAGAAGATCTCTGTCCTGCAACGGTTGCGGGTTCGATCGGTGCAGGGTTGCCCGTACGGTTGAGTGCATAGGGGTTTCGCGGCACAAGCCCGGTGGGTGTGACGGGAATGACGGGTACCTGGGGTGCATTGACCTGTGCTGGGAACGGAGAATCCCCGGCTGCAGCTCGAGAGGAGGGAGCAGTCCACGTATTCTGGGGAGCTGCAGATGAGCTGGAGACGGAAGAGACGATTGCCGCCGCGGAAGATGACGACACAGCGGTCGTGGGAATGACAGGCTGCTGCACGGATGACACAGCCGAACTGACCGTCCCGCCCGCCTGTGCATCATCTGCGGTTACCAAAACGGCGCCGCTGAACGACGAAGTCAGTGACTCGTAGGTGTACGTGCCGGTCTTGGCGCTTTCGCTGATTTGCACCGTCAGGGTCGAGCCCGTGAAGATGGGGGAAGTGTCCAAAAGTCCATCGGTTGTTTCCAGTGTGTCTGAAGTCAGAATATGCGGGATATCACCGTTGTTTTTCCAGGTGATGCTTTTTCCCGGCTGTACACGAACCATCGACGGCTCAAAGCCCTTTGTCGTAATCGTCACAACGGCGTCGCTTGTTGATTCGGGAAGGGTCTGACCGAGGAACAAGTCGCTAGCGCCGTAGAGGCTCAGCAACACGCCGCCCGACAGCAGAATGCCTGCAACAGCGGCCGGCCTTCGTGAAACGGACACCATGTCCGATTGCACGCAGGGTTGCGCGGCTGCCGTGTGTGATGCGGCCTGGGTGCGCACCGTCACGCGGACGGGGCGTTCCTCATTTTGCCAGTGCGGATCAAGCGGTTCAGACATGGGTAGGCATGACATAGGCAATGCGCTGCTTGCGGAAGGCCAGAAGCGTTCCGATGACGGCTGAAGAGCCCAGCAGGACGACCATCCAGGATCCCACGCCGCTTTCGCCGGAAATCGTGCCTCCTGTCGTCGGCGTCTTTCCGTTGGGTCCGTTCACCACGGATGCGCTGAGCGGCGCCGTGGATGTCTGCGGTTTGCCGATGGTCACCGAAACTTCATTGCTGAATGTCGTTTCCACTCCAGCGGGGTTCACGCCGCGGACGGCAAAGTAGTACACCGTGCCCTCGGGAAGCCCGCGAATGGACAGGGTTGTTTCGGAGCGGTCGATGCTCTTGCGCTGCAGGTACTGCCCGGAGGTTGCACCGTAGTAGATGTTGTAACCGGCAAGTTCCGATGACGGGAGCGCATCCCAGCCCAGGTAAGCCGTCCCGCCCTGTGTCGTGACGCGGAGATTGCTGACCTGCAAGTCGGGGAAAATGCTTCGACCGGCGGCAGGTGCGCTTGATACCGACGAGGCGATCTCTGTTGCTGGATGCAGGGGATCAACGGGCGTCTCGGGGGGCATGACAGGCATGGAGCTGGCTTCGCTGCTGGAGGAGGATTCCTCCTCTGCAAGCGAAGAGGACGATGATTCATCGGAGGAAGACGTTTCGGAGGACGATGATGCCTGCGATTCCACGCTGCTTGCCGCTGCCGCCTGTGTGGGCAGCTGCACCAGAAGCGATCCCGGTGTTGTGGTGAGGATCGAGGATTGGACGTCGCCGGTCTTGGTGACGATTGCCGTGTGACTGGAGTCGATGTTTCCCGCATCGTAGAAACTCAAGACCGTCTTTTCGGCGCTGGTGGGCAACACGACAAATGTCAGCAGCGCAAAGAGCGTCTCGTCGTTTTTCTGCAGGCTTTTGGCGCCGGCATTCAGCTTCACATAGCCTTCGCTCTGGGAAAATTGCGCTTCGCCCGGGACAGTCTGGGGGAAGGCAGGGTCAATCTTCAGGGTTACACCCGAGAGGATCGCAGGATCATATACAACCCAGGCACGCACGTTTTTGACCGATGCCTTTGCCGTGTTGCGGATTTTGATGGCAACACTCAGGGTGTCACCGGCACGGAGTGTGGACGTCTGCAATGTCGTGGGATCCTTAACGGTGAACTCCTCGCAGGGTGCGGAGACGGGGCCTTCCTCCTTGGGCTGCAGCGTGCCCTCGACATCGGGCATTTCGCCGCCAAAGCCCGTACCGAGATCCTTTTTTTCATCGAGCGTGCATCCGGCGGAAAAATAGAGTGTCGGGGCATCGGCAGCCACGGCAATACCCGGGTTTTGGAGCAGCAATCCCAGCAGAGTGAGAAGTGCGAGAGGGCGGAAGTGGTGAGTGTGTTTGTGTGTCATGGCTGATGTTAGGTGGAGGGCATCTCTCGCAGGATCCGCATGGCGTCTTCCACGGTGATTTTGCCGTCCTGATTGGGATCCGCACGTAGCTGTTTCGGCGTAGGTGCGCGATTGTTCTGTGCGATTTCCAGGATGATCTTCACATCGTCACGGTTCACGCTGCCGTCGTCGTTCATGTCTCCGGCCAGCACATCGCCCGCCTTTGTGCGGTCGACGGTCTGCACATCACCCGAGAGCCGCACGCCCAAGCCAAAGGATGCGGTCACACTGAGTGCGACGATCGCGACGAGGAGCGGGAGGCGCTGCATGGTGGTGGGGTTCTGCTGCATTCCTCACAGTTTACCGCTTTCTCCCATTTTGGACAATTCCGTACTACTTGACGGTGGAATGAAGTAGTACGATATAGAAATATGAGGGGAGAATCACAGGTATAGTGGGTCTGTGGAGCGAACCCAGATCTACTACTTTACGGGCAAAAACCGCTTTGCGCTTGGGGAAGAGCGCCGTCGTTGGGAGCAGGAGTTTTCTGCCCGTCATGGAGCCGAAAATGCCAGCCGCCTGCGTGGTGCCGGATTGTCGCTGCGCAGCCTGTTGGACGAGGTGTCCGTTGCGCCGTTTTTGGCCGAAAAACGTCTGGTCACCGTGGACGGTGTGCCCAAGTTTTCATCGGCAGACATGCAGACATTGCAGCAGCAGATCCATCCGTCGGTGATTTTGCTGATCACGGAGGAAGAAGGGGCGCGTCCCACCAATGCCGCAAAGGAGCTGGCTACATTTGCGACGGTCAAAACATTTGCCGAACTCAGGGGCTCGCAGCTTGCCGCATGGATGCAGGCACGCGCCGCACACGAAGGCGCGGTGCTGTCGCAATCGGCCGTCGATGCGTTGCTTGATCTGACAGGCGAAGACCAGCGTTTTCTGGAGCAGCAGATCTGCATTCTCGCCCTTCGCTGCGCCGGCCGCACGATCGAGGTGGCCGACGTGAAGGAAATGACGGTGCCTGCGGAGAAGGCGTTGTGGGGAGTGACCAATGCGTTGGCGGCCGGTCACAACAACCGAGCACTGTTGGAGGCGGAGCAGCTGTTGCGTTCCGGTGCGGATGCCATGGCACTGTGGCATACGGTGCTGTCATTCCTGCGTCAGTTGTCGCTTTTGGTGGCCGGCGTGCAGGCGGGCATAACATCGCCGCAGGCGCTGGCCGACAAAACTGGCATACATCCGTATGTGTTGCGAAGCCTGCTTCCCTGCGCAAAGCGTGTTTCGCTTGCCGAGCTGCGTCGCGTGGTTGATCGGGCAGTCGATATGGACGTCGGGTTCAAAACCGGTCAGCTGCGCATGTCGGACGATGCCACGGCGGAAATCACCGCAGTGCTTGATGTGTTTCTTTTGCGCTTCCCTTAGGACTGACCGCCTTCGATTTTGGACAGCAGGTCGGTCGTGGCCGCCTCTTCCTCCGCGCGATGGGTCGCCTCGGTGGAGCGGCGCTCCTGCGCCTTTGCAGCACGTTCGCGTTCCATCGATTCCACGGAAGATCCCTGCGCATCCGGGGCGGCGGCCGTCTGGCTGTACTTCTGGTCTATGGCCTGCAGCTGGGTGCGTTCGTTGTGCAGGATGTCGCGCAGACTCTGTACCTGGTCGGGCGTCATAACCGGAAGGATGTTGATCCAGTACTGGCGCTCGGAATCATTCATGCTTTCGGAACCCACGATCAATTCGATGATCTCAGGAAACGCCTTCCGCAGATCATCGGAAATCGTGAGCGTTGTTGCCGTTGCAGGCTGCGGATCTGCCATCGCCTCAAGCGTACGGGAAAACGCGAGGAAGCGGAAGCTTAGGCGACCTTGGCGATGTCGTAGTGCACGATGCCGGCCGGGGTGGGCACGGCGACGCGCTCGCCCTTGCGCTTGCCCAGCAGCGCCTTGCCGATCGGTGATTCGTTGCTGATGCGGTTTTCAAACGGGTTGGCTTCCGTGGCACCCACGATCGTGTACGTCAGTTCCTCTTCACGACCCTTCAGCACGATGGTCACGTGGGAGCCGACGTTGACCTCCTTGCCCGCCTTGCTGGCAACCTGCTCGGAGATGATCTTGGCGCTCTTGATCTTGCGCTCGAGCTCAAGCACGCGGCCTTCAATGAAGGCCTGTTCGTTCTTCGCTTCCTCGTACTCGGAGTTTTCGGAAAGGTCACCGTAGGAAATGGCATCCTTCAGGCGCTGTGCAACTTCGCGACGGCGCGTCGTCTTGAGTTCTTCAAGTTCTTCTTTGAGGTGCTTGAGACCCTCCTTGGTCACCAGCGTCTCTTCGCCGCCGTCATCGTCACCCATGGCGCCGCCCGATGAGGAGGAGCCGGTATCGTCGAGGGACACGGAGTCCATGATGTCGTCAGCCATAGCAATACGGGGAAGGGGAGTGTCTGCCGTCTACACGGCAGAGCCGGGGAATCCTATCAGAGGAACAAGGCAAGGGAAATGGCTATTTGGGCGACAAAACATCCGGCCAGGGCATCAGGGGCAGCGTATCGGGCTGTTCCTGCGCCAATGCCTCCACAAAGCGCTTGCACAGCTGCACGTTGTTGAGCAGCGAGATGCCGCGATCTGTGGCCAAACGACGCAGGAAGTACCCGTCCGTCTGGGTACGGCTTTCGTGGGTCGGAATGTTGATGACCATGTCGATCCTTCGGCTTTCGAGGTATTCACGGATGTTCGGGCTGCGCGGTTCCGAAATCTTGTGCAGCAGGGCGGAGGGGATATTGCGATCGGCCAAAAATTCATGCGTGTGCTGCGTCGCAAAGAGCGCAAAGCCGAGGCGGTGGAGCGTGTGCATGGTCTGCAGCAGATCCACTTTGTCTTCCAGCCTGCCGATGCTGACCAGGATGTTTTTCTTCGGCAGTTTGAAGCCGACGGCGAGCATGGCAGTAAGCAGTGCCTGCTCCGCGTTCTGTCCGAAACAGGCGACTTCTCCGGTGCTGGCCATTTCCACGCCCAGCCGCGGATCGGCACCCTTGAGGCGGGAAAAGCTGAATTGTGCGGCCTTTACCCCCACGTGGTCGAGATCGACCGTCTGGTAGTGCTTGTCGGTTGGCGCCGTGTGCAGCAGTGATTGCGTGGCCAACTTGGCGAAGTTTACGCCCGTCACCTTGCTGGCAAACGGGAAGCTGCGGCTCGCGCGAAGGTTGCACTCGATCACTTTTAGACGGTTCTCTTTGGCCAGGAACTGGATATTGAAGGGGCCGGAAATCTGCAGGGCGGCTGCGATCTGTTTGCCGATGTGCTTGACCTGACGCAGCGTTTCGATGGTGACGCGCTGCGGAGGCAGGACGATGGTTGCATCACCCGAGTGCACTCCGGCGTTTTCGACATGCTCCGAGACGGCATACAGCAAAAGTTTGCCCTCCTGTGCCACGCCGTCGAGCTCGATCTCCTTGGCTCCGATTTCAAACTTGGAAATGACGACCGGCGCATCGGGTGATACCAGCGCCGCCTGTGCAAGGAAGGACTCAAGATCCTCATCGCTGTGCACCACGGCCATCGCCGCTCCGCTCAGGACGTAACTCGGTCGCACGATGACGGGATAGCCGACGGAGGCGGAGAATTCCTTTGCGGTCGTCAGATCGGCAAACTCGCGCCAGGCCGGCTGATCGACATGGAGTTCATCGAGCAGGCTGCCGAATTTGTGGCGGTCTTCGGCGCGGTCAATGTCTTTGGGGCTGGTGCCGAGAATGGTGATGCCAGCTGCTGCAAGCTTGGGAGCGAGGGAGTTGGGGATCTGTCCGCCCATCGAGACCACCACGCCGTCGGGCTTGAGCAGGTCGATGATGTCGCGCACGCGCTCCTCCGTCAGCTGTTCGAAGAACAGGATGTCGCACTCGTCATAGTCGGTACTGACGGTTTCGGGGTTGCTGTTTACCATCGCCACGCGCTGCCCCTGGGCCTGCAACTCCTTGACCGCCTGCACACAGCACCAGTCAAACTCCACGGATGAACCGATGGAATACGGTCCGCCACCCAGCACGAGGGCGGTCTTTTTGCCGATGTTCTCCTGGAACGTCACATCATCCTCCGTGCCGTGATAGGTCATGTAGAGGTAGTTGGTCTTTGCGGGGAATTCGCCGCCCAGGGTGTCGATCTGTTTGATGACTGGGCGGATGCCCTGCTCGATGCGTTTCTGGCGGATTTCTTCGGGCTTGCAATGGATGATCTGCGCGATGGAGGTATCGGAAAAGCCGAGTTTTTTTGCACGACGCAGAAGATCGGCCGTGAGTGCGGGCTGCTGTCCCTGGAACAGTTCCGTCGCCGTGTCACAGCACACCTTGAAACGGTCGAGGAACCAGCGGTCGATGCCGGTCATGGCGTTGATGTCTTCCACCGTCCACCCCTCGGAGAGCGCCTGTGCGACGGCAAACATGCGGCGCGGGGTGGGACGTGTCACTTCGCGCTTGAGATCGGCAAATTTGAACGGTTGCGGATACAGGCCGTCCACACCGATGTTCAACATGCGCAGCGCCTTCTGGAAGGCCTCCTCGAACGTGCGGCCAAGCGCCATCACTTCTCCGACGGATTTCATCTCGCTGGTCACCTGGTCGGAAACGAAGCGGAACTTCTGAAGATCCCAACGCGGCATCTTCACCGCTACGTAGTCGAGTGACGGTTCAAAATCCGCAGACGTCACCTGTGTGATGGCATTGCGAAGCTGCGGCAGGCTGTACCCGAGCGCCAGCTTTGCGGCGATGAACGCAAGGGGATAGCCCGTCGCCTTCGATGCCAGTGCCGAACTTCGGCTGAGGCGTGCATTGATCTCAATGACGCGGTATTCGCGGGAGACGGGGTTGAGACCGTACTGGATGTTGCACTCGCCCACGACCTTGAAATGTCGGATCACCTTCTGCGCGATGTTTCTGAGCATCTGATACTCGTAGTTGTTGAGGGTCTGGCTCGGGGCGATGACAATCGACTCGCCGGTATGGACGCCGAGCGGATCGACGTTTTCCATGTTGCAGACCGTGATGCAGTTGTCGGCATTGTCGCGCACTACTTCGTATTCGATTTCCTTCCAGCCTGTCAGGTCTTCCTCAACGAGCACGGTGGGGGATTCCACGAAGGCGTTGCCTGCAAGCTCGCGCAATTCCTTCTCATTCATCACGCGGCCGCTGCCCTTTCCGCCGAGCGCGAACGATCCGCGCACAATGACGGGAAAGCCGATTTTGGATGCCGCATCTACGGCTTCCTCTAGCGATGCGCACGAGACGGAACGGGGAACCGACACACCGATCGACTTGAGTTCGGCGTTGAACATCGCACGGTCTTCGGACAAACGCACGCTTTCGATGGGTGTGCCGAGGATCTTCACATTGTGTTTTTCCAGAATCTTGAGGTCGTGCAGCTGCATCCCGCAGTTCAGCGCCGTCTGACCTCCAAAGGAGACAGAGATCGCGTCGGGCTTTTCGATTTCGATGACGCGCTCCACAAACTGCGGAGTGACCGGCACGAAGTACACACGGTCTGCCAGGTTCCAGCTGGTCTGATTGGTTGCGATGTTGGGGTTTACCACCACCACGCGCTTGCCTTCTTCCTTGAATGCTTTGATCGCCTGGCTTCCGCTGTAGTCGAATTCGCCTGCTTCACCGATTTTCAGCGCACCCGAACCGAGCAGCAAAATCGTTTTGCAGTCGGAAACAGCAGAACCCTGAGTCTCCGGGGTCATGCCGTTTGGGTTGCGCGCCGACGTCATGTCTGCGGAAGAGTAGAGGAAACCCCCGGGAAATCAAGAAACACGTTGTGCGGTTTTGGTGTTTAACTATTGCGCGTATTTTTCCACGGCTGTCACCAGCATTTTTGCGGCCTCGGCACGCGTTACATTGTCCTGGGGGCCAAAAAATCCCGTGAGATTCCCGGCAGCATCGACGTAGCCTCTGACCAGTCCGTCGTTTTTTGCGCGTGCGATCGAGCCCGCATACTGCGTGGAAAAAGTGACATCAGTGAACGGACCACTTTCGTCGCTCAGCTGCGCCGGTGCGACATTGAATGCCTGTAAAAGCGTCACCACCACTTCCGCACGTGTTGCGGGTCGCAGCGGGTTGACCGTTGCCTCCCCGTACAGCACCCAATGGCGAGTCTCCGCGCAGCCCAACACCCGGGAAAACCATTGGGTCTTTGCCTTCGGATTGGTTGAATCGGCGCAGGAGGACGGATCGATATGCGCCGCGAGTATGCTGATCTTTGCGAGCTCTGCGATGGTGACGGGGTCACTCGGACCGAATGTGCCTACGGGGTTTCCGGCTGCGTCGCGATATCCGCCAAGGAGGTTTGCGGCTGCAGCAGTACGCACATAGGGCGCATACCACGACTGCAGCGGCACATCGCTCAGTTCCACATCACGACCGTCGACGGATACCGTCAGACTGCCGGTGGCCGCCTTGGGGAGACCGGCTTCGGTGTTGCGTTCCTTTTTTTGTTGCACGATCAATCCGCTGCCAACATCCGCCTGCTGTTGCAGCTGGTCGGCCTGCAGTCGGTCGATGCTCATCTGCAATTGCGTCGCCAGCGGGGTTGCCGACTGCAACGTGTGTCCCGATGCGGCGAGTGCTCCACTGACTCCTAATGAAACGACGGCGACCCATGTGACCATGGCGCTCATCGTACCACGTTTTTACGCCGAGGTGACCATGGTGCCGGGAACCTGTGCGGGCGGCGTGCGCGTTGCCGTTCCGGAGAACTCGAGCAAGACCGTTCCCATCAGCACGAGCGCCCCGCCGACCGCGTGGTACCAGTACAACGGCTCGCCGACATAGAAGTAGGCGAACAGCGCACCACCCACGATTTCGAGCGTGCCAAACAGGGTGACCGTCGAGATGGGCAACTGTTCGATGGCCTCATAGAAACTAACGCTGTTGAGGAAGCGGGAGAGGAAGCCGAATCCCAGCAGTGCCGGGATCAGCGCGGTGGGAAACGCCTTCAGATCGTCGATGAAGGGATGCGTAAGGAACGGCGAAACGAGGAAGAACAGCGCGATGGCCATGCTGGAGCGAAACAGCAGTGCGACCTGCGGTTCGAGATGATCAAGATATTTGCGGAAGATGATGCTGCCCATGCTGTAACAGAATGTTGCGGCGATGATGATCAGATCGCCTGCGGACAGCATGAGCCCCTCGGTGAATCCGCGGAATACGATGGTCATCACCCCGGCGGCAATCGCACAGCCCGCCAATGCGTGTGCACGGGTGAAATCCTCCTTCAGGGTGAAGTGCGCCATGACAATCAGGAACAACACCTCCGTTTTTCCGAAGAATGTGGCGTTGACCGCCGCCGTGTACTGCAACCCGCTGAACCACAACAGCGGTCCGAGGATGGCGCTGAATGTTCCCATCGCCAGGAGGACGAGCACGTCGCGTCGCTTCAATCGGAACAGCTGCCTGACCGTGGGGATCAGCCCGAACGTCATGATGACGAACATGCAGGTCAGAAGCTCACTAATGAACAGAAGCGAAAGAGGGGACAGCGCGCCAGACAGAACTTTTGCAAAACCGTTGAAGGTGCATCCGCCTAAAATGGAAATGCTCAAAGCGATCCATCCGATGCCCGTTGCGCTGATCGGCTCGGCCTTTTCGCGGACAAACGGCCGGTGGAGACTGACGGAAAGCATAGGGATGTTTGTTCATACAATTATAGCACAAAATGACATTATTGCAAATGTCAGAGTGACGGTGTGGAGATGTGTTGGTGCCATCGGCTGGATTCGAACCAGCAACCCCGTGAGGGGGAGGGATTTTAAGTCCCCTGCGTATACCATTCCGCCACGATGGCACGAAAAGAGCATCTGCAGTGTACTGCAGACCACGCTGCAGGACACGGTGTTGTTAGATCGGTAAGAGTTCGAGCTGGGTCTTTTGCGCGTCATCGCGCTTCTCGTGCTCGCCCACTTTCATCACGCTGCCGTCTTCGGCCACTTCCACCGCGCCGACAATCAGGCGTCGCAGCGCCGTGCCCACGGGAGTACAGGTCATGAGCGTCGCACGTCGCTGGTCGGTGGGCTGGTCGAGCACGGATACGTTCGAAGGCTGCACCTCCTGCTTGCTGTCGATGCGGTACCGGTGCTTGTCGCCGTTGTAGTAGACCCAGTATTCGTCTCCTTCCTTGAGTTCGCTGAGACGTGCAAACACCGATTTGAATTTGCCGGGCGACCACGGGTAGTAGGAGCTGTGGCCGGTGACAAAGAAGTTCCCCGCCTGACCAGGCTTTGCCGTGCCGGGGTAATAGACCACTCCCTGCTCCAGAGCGCCCTGAATGTCGGTTTCCAACTGCTTCCAATTTTCTTGAAGCAGCGCGTCCTGGGACGGCGTCACGATGGGCACGTTGAGGTTCAGTTTGGGGATGATGAGGCGGTTCTCCGGCGGGCCGACCGGCGGGAGAAGACCCAGGAGCGACTTTCGGTCGGATGCACCGCCCGTCGGAGCGGTAACGGCGCCGGTTGCGGTGGGCACGGGAGCATCGGTCAGATCCTCCTGCAGCACATCCCCTGCGCTCGCCGCAGAAAGCGGATCGATGGACGCCTGGAGAATAGAGAAGAAGCTCTGGTAGTTCAGCGTCAAAAACAGCACTCCAAAGACGGCTGCGAATGTGCCGCCGAACCGGACGGTGTCGAACAGAAAGAGCGTGCCTCGTGTGTACTTTTTCGGCTTCCCCTTGCGCCCAGGCACCCATACCGGCTGTTGCAAAGTCGACCAGAATGCACGCATGGCTTCCATGAATTCCCCGCGCAATTTTCTGGGCAGCACGGAGGTTTCTTCGATACTGGTTTCCAGCTGTCTCGTACCTTCCAACAGGAGTTGCCCTGTTGCACGGCGAAGCACACCGGGTGTGGCACTCTCTGTCCGCTTTGGTGCAATGGACACATCGACATCTTCATCCGGCGCAAAGACGGATTGTTCGTTGGCCGGACGGAGCACAATATCTCCGTTTTCGTCGTAATGGGCGTGGCGGGAGTGCATACGTGTTTTCCTCATATTCTAGCACAGAATGGGGCTTTTTGCACAGGGCAAAAGGAAGGGATTGTAGCATGGCCAAGGCCTGTCTGCAGCCTCACAGAATCACCCCGCCCCCCACCACTTCCTCCCCCCGGTACAGCACCAGGCTTTGCCCCGGTGCGGGCAGCGATTGGTTGTGTGCAAAGCGGAACATCCCCCCCTTGCCACTCCAGACAAATTCCCCGGTCTGACGTGAACCGAGTGACCGTACGCGGCATTCAAATGCAGCAGGCTCATTTTCCGGCGGAGCCCACGAGACCCAGCGCACATCGTCCACACGGATCTGCATGGTCTTTTCGGCCCCCTGATCGGCCACGACGAGAGTGTTGTCTGCCGCGCGCTTTTCCACCACTTCCAGCGGAATCTTCAGGCCGCCGATCCGCAGCCCGCGGCGCTGGCCGATGGTGTACAGCGGCAATCCCTCGTGACTGCCCACCACGGTACCGTCACGGCGTACGATGGCTCCGGGTGTGAGAGCGTCTTGGAGATAGCGCCGGAAGAATGCCTCGGGTGTTTTTTCTGGGAAAAAACACAAATCCTGGCTTTCACGATAGCTGTCGTCTTCGTAAGGAATGCCGTATTGCGTCGCCAGCGCATACACCTGAGACTTGTGCATGTTGCCGAGGGGAAACATCACCTTTGCCAGTTGTGTCTGGCTGAGCCCGTACAGGTAGTAGCTCTGATCTTTGGCCTTGTCCGCCGCCTCCAACAGCAGCATGCGCGACGAACCGTCGGGCAATGCCTCGGAGGCGATGCGTGCGTAGTGCCCCGTTGCAAGCTTTTCACATCCGAGTTCCTCCGCAAGCGTCAGCAGCCTGCCGAACTTGATCTGTCTGTTGCATTTGATGCACGGGTTCGGCGTCAGCCCACCGCGATATCCTTCCAAAAACGGATCAACCACGTCACGCTTGAATTCGTCCTGCAGATCGACGATGTGATAGGGGATGTGCAAGTGATCCGCCACCCACTTGGAGCGTGCGGCGGTTTGCGCGTTGCAGCACTTGCTGGGCAATACTTCGGCGATGGCAGGGGCAAGCGGGTCTGTCCACAAGGTGAACCGCACCCCGATGAGCTCATGGCCTTCGGCCGCCAGCATGTGTGCCATGACGGAGCTGTCGATGCCGCCGCTGAGAGCCACAAGAATACGCATGTAAGGGGGAGTGTACGGTTTCGTCTTATTGTCTGCTACCATCCTTCCCACATTCCCCAATGCACGCCATGACCTCTCTGAAAGCTTTTATCGCCCACGCCCGCAGCAAGGGCATGGATCATGCGACCATCCGCCTGCTTTTACTGTCATCCGGCTGGAAGGAGCGCGACATCATCACCGCGATGAGCGAGGAGGGATTGGACATGCCCGTGCCCGTGCCCCAGGACGGCGGCAGCGCACGCGACGCATTTTTGCATCTTCTGACCTTCACGGCGCTCTACAGTTCCATCATCAGCGGCATGATGCTTCTCTTCGAGTACGTCAACCGTCTGTTGCCCGATCCCGCATTGGGTGAGTCGGCATTGTACGAAAGCGACTTGTCGTACATCCGCTGGCTGCTCGCAGTGCTGCTGGTTTCCTTCCCGCTTTTGGCGTTTTTGTGGAGGATTCTGCACCGCGAATTCGTCGCCAATCCCGAGAAACTCACATCTGGAGTCCGCCGCTGGCTGACGTATCTCACGCTGTTCATCACTGCCTGTGCGATGGTGGGCGATCTCATCGCTTTGGTTTTCTCTCTGCTTCAGGGTGAATTCACCGTGCGCTTCTTCCTCAAGGTCTTCATCGTGTTTGTGCTGACGGGTGTGCCGTTCGGCTACTACTTCTCGGTGCTGCGCATGCAGCCCGACATGTACCGCAAGTGGAGGCATCACCGCCATTTTGTCTTCTCATCGTGCGTGCTTGCCCTGGCGACCTTCGTGTGGGGCATCGTGCTTGTCGGTTCCCCGGCTTACGGCCGCGCACAGCGCTTCGACGAACAGCGCGTGAGCGATCTGCGTGCCATTGAAAACGAAGTGCTGAACAACGTCTACGGGCAAAACCGTTATGCGTTGCCTGCGCCAACCGTGCTTCCCAAGGCACTGCCCAAGACGCTCGACGAAGTGGCGAAGAATGCCCAGTACCAAAAGCTTTCCGTCGTGGATCCCGATACGGGTGTGCCGTATGAGTACAAGGTGACCTCTGCAACGCGCTTCCAACTGTGTGCCACGTTCACGCTGCAGCGCTCACAGCAGTACGACATCTTCTGGGATCATCCTGCAGGCCATCATTGCTACGAGTTCAACGCACTCGACGCCCAGGGCAAGTAACATGGGAGAGAAAGTACGTCGTATTCTGGCGGAAATTGCGGATCTGGAGGCCGGTCTCCAGAGGCCGGAGGTCTACAACGATCCGATGGCGGTGAAAACGCACCGCAAGCGCATCGCCGAGCTCGAGCGCATCAGGCCGCTCTGCGAGGAGTACGAGCGCCTGCAGCGATCCATCGATGCCGTGGAAGAGGTGCGCAGCGACCCCGAGCTGTTGGCCATGGCAAAAGAGGAGGCCGATGCCGCGCAGGTGCGCATGCCCATCTTGGAAGAGGAGCTGAAGCTCGCATTGCTTCCCCGTGATGCCCGCGACGACCGCCCGGCGATCGTGGAGGTGCGCGCGGGCACGGGAGGTGATGAAGCGGCGCTGTTTGCATCCGAACTCATGCGTATGTATGTCCGCTATGCGGAGAACAAAGGCTGGACGGTGCAGATGGTGGAAGTGGCCGAGTCCGATGCCGGCGGCGTAAAGGAGGCGGTCTGCCGCATCGACGGCGACGGCGCGTTCGGACACATGAAGTTCGAAGGCGGAGTGCACCGTGTGCAGCGCATCCCGTCGACGGAGGCCAAGGGTCGCATTCATACATCCGCCGCCACAGTCGCCGTGCTGCCCGAGGCGGAACCGATGGATTTCACCATCCGCAACGAGGATCTGCGCATCGATACGTTTCGTGCGGGCGGTGCCGGCGGCCAGCATGTGAACAAGACCGAAAGCGCCGTGCGTATCACGCATCTGCCTACCGGTGTCGCTGTCGCGTGTCAGAGCGAGCGCAGTCAGCTGCAGAACCGTGAGCGCGCCATGGAGCTCCTGCGCACCCGTCTCTATGCGTTCGAAGAGGAGAAGCGTGCAAAGGAACAGGGGAGCCTGCGCAAGGATCAGGTGGGCACCGGAGATCGCAGTGACAAAATTCGCACCTACAATTTCCCCCAAGACCGCGTGACGGATCACCGCATCGGGGAAAGTTTTCACAATCTTCCGGCCATCATGGAGGGTGCCATTGACCCCATCATCGAGGCGCTGCGCCTGTGGGAACAACAGCAAAAATTGGAGCAGGCGAAAAGTGAATAAATAAAGTGTTCAATGAGAGGGGATTCCTGCGAAAAACGTTGAATAGAAAAACTGCTCAGAATATGCCATAGGGGGCTATTGTTAGGGCTCTTTGACTTTCCAAAAGCGCAGCGTACGATGGTTTTACACTATGAACGTAGCAACAGCGCAAGCAGTTGAGGAAGAGCAACCCATCGTTGAGCAACCCGTCGAGACAGCCACGTCAACCGGTCAGGTTCCAGGCTCCATCACCGTGACAATTTTGCCTCCGGGGCACTCGATGCCGCAGTTGAAGATGCCCGATCCTGCGCCGGCGGTTCTGCCGTGCAAGCCCGGGGCGTTTTCGGCTGCCATCAGCCGTCATCGTGTGAGCATTGCCGATGTTCTGAAGCTTGCAGCAAAAGTACACAATGCAGGTGGCTACACACACTTGCCGCAGCGCGAGCGCCGACACAAAGAAGAGCCCGGCAGAGTGTTCAATCATCTCGTCGGTCTTGATGCAGATATTCTTATCGAGGCAGTGAACATTGACTCGAGCATCGTCCACGACCAGCGCCAACAAATCCTGCTGCTTCTGGAAGATGTGCGTAGAGTGTCGTTGTTTCGTAAGGCGGAGTTGACTGGCTCCAGTGCAGGTTAGCGCATCTGCCGCTTCTTCGCCGTGACGCAGTTGACCAGTAGCGATGCGACGGTCATAGGACCGATGCCTCCGGGAACAGGAGTGATAGCACCTGCGACTGTTGCCACTTCTGCAAAATCCACATCTCCGCGCAACTGTTCATTATCGCGCGTAATGCCGATATCGATGACCGTAGCACCCTGCTTGACCATGTCACCGGTGATGAGTCCCGGTTTGCCGACTGCAGTGCAAAGGACATCTGCCTGACGCGTGTGTGAGGCGAGATCTTTGGTGAGGATGTGACAGACCGTTACCGTGGCGCCCCGGTTCAACAGCATCATGGCCAGAGGTTTGCCCACAAGATCGCTTGCCCCCACAACAACTGCATGGGCACCTTCGATGGCAATGCCGTAGTGCTCAAGGAGACGGATGACACCGACGGGCGTGGCAGGAGCAAGATGCTCAAATTCGGCGGCAATGAGCGTCTTTCCCAGGTTGCGTGCGGTAAGACCATCGACATCCTTGGCAGGGTCAAGCTCCCGCAGGATTTCCGGCGTCTGTGATTTCAGGGCCTCCGGAAGCGGCAGTTGGATCAGTATGCCGCTGACATCGCTGTCGGCATTCAGCTCGTGCAGCGTAGCCACTACCTCGGCAAACGACACTTTCTCCGCAAGATGCACGTGAGTGGCGCGCATGCCGATTTTTTTGCAGGCGTCGAGTTTGCGCCCGATGTATACCGTGCTGGCTTCGTCATACCCGATCTGCATGATCGCAAGATGCGGGTCGAGCTTCTGAACATCACCCCGCAGTCCCTCCAGAACGGAGTTGGCAAGATCGGTGCCGGTAAGAAGCATTGCAGGCATGGGCACAGGATAGCAGTCTTCAGTGTGTCAGCAGAGGCTTCACGATCGCCCAAATCTGCTCGTGCACGTCTTCTTTGAAACCCGATGTGTCGATCACGGGGATTGTCGGGTGCTCATCGGCAAGTGCACGGTAGTTGTCGTATACCTTGCGCTGCAGTTCATCTGTTTCCAGGCTGTCGCGTGTTTCCCTTCGCCCAAGACGCTCCTGACACACGGCATACGGAGGCAGTGCAAAGAGCATGCATCCGGGGCGCAGGAACAGGTCGTTGAGATCTTCGAGCCACGACACGTCGAGGCCGAGTGCCTTGCCGTAGGCGATGGTGGAAGGGACATAGCGGTCGCACACCACGATGTCGCCCCGCTGCAGCGCCGGAAAGATTTCTTTGTGGAGATGATCCGCGCGATCGGCCGTAAAAAGCAGCTGCAGCGCCTCGGGACAAAGGCTGCCGTCGCTGAGCATGGTGCGGATGTGTTTGCCGATGGAGCCGCCGCTCGGCTCGGCCGTCGCATGAGCGGCAAACCCCTCCTTGCGCAGGCGCTCCACGAGGAGTTCCGTGTGCTTGGTGGTGCCGCTTCCGTCGGGGCCTTCCAGGACGATAAAAGGAGTCTTCATGGCTGGGCAATCGGGGGGAATCTGTGCTATACTAACAGGATTTATGAAACACACACCCCCCATCAATCCATTGATCCGCGGTGCCGTTGCCTTGGTCAGCCTTGTTGCCGCGCACCGCGCCAAGTCCGCAGCACGAACGGCATCGAAGACGCTTTTGTGGGGCATTCCTCTATTGGCGCTGCCCGCCGCCGCCCTGAGAGCGCAGAAACCCGCACAAAAGGCCAAGGCGAAGCGCCCCTTTTTGAAACGCCATCCCCGTGTGAGGATGGCGCTTCGACGTGCATTGCCGGTTGTGGGAGGCAGCCTGGTGCTTGCCATCATTGTGTCGTTGATCGTGGCACCCAAGGCCACCGCAGCGATGCTGCTGTTTGCCGTGGTCGTGCTCTGATCAGCGCATCATGTCTTCCATCATCGGAACGGGAACCGCCACCGGCACGTTTTCCAGTGAGCTGCGCAGTTCATCCTGCTGTGTGAGTCGCGGCAGCTGATGGCTCATGACGGTTCCGTCGGACACCGTGTACAGGCTTTCACCGATGCGAAGGATGCGGCTGATGTCGCGGCCATAGCAGGAGTTCCACGGCTGCGTACGGTCGCAATCGTCCGGATGGTAGTGGGTCACTTTGCCCGAAAGCGTGAACCCTGTGCCAAGGTCGTAGTGATACACGTATGCACCCTGGAAGATCTGCTGCTGGATCGTCTTGTCCCACGGACCGGTCGCATTCGGATTGTTCGTGACCTTTGTCACACTGGCGGGGAAGGCGATCAACTGTCGCTGGGCATCGAAGAACAGCGCACGATGGTCATAGAGCAGCGGCGAGTCGCTTCCGCTGTCGCCGATGATCTCGTGCGACACCTCTTTCGGGCTTTGGACATTGCTCACGTCGAACAATGCGAGCTTGAGCCCCTGCACCGCGGTGTAGTACACGGCATTGGGATCGTGGACGAGGTTTGCGTCGATGCTTTCGTCGACATCCTTGCCGAACCCAATGATGTGTGTGGCATCGACGGGGTGTAGATAGGTGGAGTATCCGGGGATTTTCAGCTGACCCAGGATCTTGGGATGACGGTCATCGGCCAAGTCGATCACAAACAGAGGGTCGACCGTTTTGAATGTGACCATATAGGCACGGTCACCCATGAAGCGCACGGAGTAGATCTGCTCTCCCGGGGCGATGTCGGTCAGGCTGCCAGCCACCGCCAGGGTTTCGCGGTTGAGGGTGAACAGGTTGTTGCGCAGCTTGCCGTCGCCGTACCAGTTGTTCGTCGTGGTGGCCACGCGGAAGGTTTGCTCATGTTCGTCCATCGAAAACTGGTTGAGCAGGCTGCCGTCCACCGCACCGCGTGCGGCGAATGTCACGCCGTCGCCGTCGAGCGCAAAACGGTACAGGCGGGTTTTCTGCGCGCCGGTGTCACCGGTCACGGGATCCCAGGTGTACTGCCAGTCTTGGGTGGCGATGTAGAGGTTTTCCAGCGAGGAGTAAACGGTGTCGCCGCGCCCAAGGATGACGGAGCGCTTGATCTCGGAGGCGTCGTTGTCGATGTCGACCACGCCGACCGTGAGATACTGCGGCGAGCGGACGCGGGGAAGGATGGTGATGTCACCGCAGTCGGCAACCGGAGTCTCGACATTGCCGTTTGCCGAGTCGGTGAACGCCGGGAGCAGATCGTCTTCACGGACGTTCGCGAGCGGAACGGGGCCGCCCCAGTAGCGCATGCCCTGGTTCACCACGAGGTAAAGTTTGTCGTCGATGCGCCGTGTGCTGACCAGTGAACCGTCGAAGCTCACGGTGCGCTTGAGCACCGGTGCGGAAGGCGTGCTGACATCGTAGATGCGTGCCACGGCCTGGCCGGCGTTCCACATCGGCGGATAGATCATCATTTTGCTGTTCACCATCGGGGAATACACATTGGGCATGTTCTTCCAGCTTGTGCCGATCACCACAAGGCGGCCGTCGTGCACGTACAGATCCGTCGGGGAGAAATTGCCTCCCGCAAACGTGATGCTCGCCGTTTCCTGCAGGTCGGTCGCGGGCAACGCCTTGACGATGCGTACGGATTGTCCGCTTTGCACGATGCTGTAGATGTACTTGCCGTCGGTCTTGCTGGTGTCCGCTTCATCGACGCCTGCCACCTGCACGTTGGTCTCGGAGTGATCCATCGACGAAGCAACGGACGGAGCCATCGTATTGCGCACGCCTGCATCGGCCGCCTCGGGCACGGCCATGTTCTTGTACATCCTGCCGTCGTTGTAGCCGGCTTGGGCATTTTCACTCTCAAATGCCGCAAGATCCGCACACGTCGTAGCCTTCTGCGGTTCATCACTGCTCAGGTTGACGGTGACGGAGGGGTATTTCACGTTGAGGTATCCCTTGCTCTCGCGGTCGGTCACCTTGTCCTTCACGCGCCACATCATCTCCGCCATGTCGCCGCGCGTGATCTTCTTGTCCAAACTGTCGATGGACGGGGGGATCGCCTTTGCCATTTCCAGCGCGCGTGCGTACGGTTCATACCATTCGCTGCCTGCCTGTCCCTGCTGCTTGTAGGCAAGACTTAGGATCTTTGCCGCTTCCACGAACGAAATGGCTTCCTCGGGGCGAAAGGTGCCGTCCGGGTAGCCGCTGACGATGTCCTCACTTTTTGCTGTACAAACGTATTTGGCAAACCACTCGCTGTGGACATCGGGAAAGCAGTTGGTTGCGTCTCCAACCTTGCCGCGGGCCTCCAAAAGGATCTTCAGAAACTCCGCACGGTTGATCGTGCTGTCCGCGCGGAACGTCCCGTCGCTGTATCCCTGCAGGACGCCGTCTTTCTGCAGCGCATCGATCGCCTCGTGATTCGTAACCGAGGCATCGACATCGTTAAATGCAAAAGCCGGCACGGGCAGTAAAGGGAACAGAGCGGACAAAAGCTGGAGAATCGCAAGCGATAGGCGACGCATACAGGAAGGGGTGAGGAAGTATCGGAAGTATAACGTTGCCCTCACAACGCTCTTACATGAAGAAAGTCGGGAAATCTGGTACAGTGTCATCCATGCGCTCCGCATGGTTTCTGGCACTGGCCGTTTTTCTTCCGCTTACGGTCTCGGCTCATCCCGGTCCGCTTGACCAAAACAGCTGTCATTACTGCAAGGTCAACTGTGATATGTACGGACTGAAGACGGGAGACTATGTCTGTCACATAGGAACGGATCGCAACGTCAATTTCACCTATGAGCAGCTGCAACGCATCCGTCGCGAGCTCCAGCTGTCACAGCGACCCACGCTTCGCGAGGTGGCCATTGCCCTCCGCAAGCGTTTGGCAAAAGAAAAAGTGATCACCACAGCCAAAGACAAGGCGTGCTGGCCGACGGTCGATGCGCTGTCCGGTGTGCAGAAGGCTCCGATGTTGCCGGCCTATAAAGTGCTGGGAAGGCTCGGGGAACTGCTTACGGCTTTTTCGTGCAAAAATTCCCTGCTGACGGTGCCGCTTGCCGACAGCGACGGAAATATCGCAGGACCTTTGACACTCCATCTCAAGCGCAGCCCGACGCTGAGTACGCAGCAGCGTCTCAAGAGTCTGACGTTTGAATGTCATAATCCCGACGATGCGATCAAGTGCACGGATTGGATACTGGACCTTCCTCTCATTCCCGCAGTCGCGTTGAAGCCCCTGCTCAATCTTGCAGGGGAAATCTCCAGCATGGATTGCCCGTCATGCATCGAACCAGAGCAACAGGCCTCTGTGCCCGCGCCATCGCCGGCCGCTTCGCTGCTTGAGGAACTTGTTCCGAGGACGGATCAGGGGGCGAGTTCACAGGAGTCGGCGTCTTCCGCCTCTAACGAGTCGTCGCCTTCGGCAGCACAGTAGCGTCCCCGGGGATGGTTACCGTCGCCAACACGGTGTCGAGTGTCAGATAGGGGCGTTTTTCATCGATGTCACGGTTGCGCACGATGAGTTTGTCCTGGTGAGCAGGATCCCGCTCCACCCAAATTTCGTTGCCGGCATCTTTCCATGCGATGGAAGCCTTGAGTAAGGCTCCGGCTGCCGTTACATACGTACCCTGCAGATCAAATTGTTCTCCGCTGAAGGTTCCCACATAGACCAATTCACGGGCGGCACCGCTGACGATCAAGGAAAGTTTTCTGCGTGGAGAGCCTTTGATGAGCGTCACGAGCTTTTTTTCCTGCCACTGCAGATACACTTTGGGCGCCTTCGGGTTGATGGATGATGCGGAGGATGAGGATGAATGCGTGACACCGGCCGAAGAAGAGGCGGATGACGATGAAACGCTGTCGCCGCCCCGGGAAGAGCAGGCAGCAAGCACAAGTACGACGGAAAGCATCCACAGCCGCATGGGTGCAGTATAGAGCGGTGCGCAACCCTTCCCTATACCAAAAGAGCCGGGGGTGACCCGGCTCCTGTTGTGGCGAACGGTTCCTAGAAACCCATTCCTCCTCCCATGCCTCCGCCTTGGGGCATTTCGGGCTCCTCCTTTTTCGGAATGTCGGTCACGGCCACTTCGAGGGTCAGGAACATGGAAGCCACGGAAGCAGCATTTTCGAGCGCCGAACGCGTGACTTTCTTCGGATCGATCACCATGCCTTTCACCAGATCCTCGTATTCTCCGGTCAGGGCATTGTAGCCCTCGGAGCCTTTCTTCTCCTTCACCTTGGACACCACTTCCGCCCCGGCCATGCCGGAGTTTTCGGCAATGTTCTTCATCGGCGCGGTCAACGCCTTCATCACAATTTCGATGCCGACCTTTTCATCTTTGTCCTTGTTGTCCTTGTGCAGCTTCTCCAGTATCGGGAGGCAGCGAACATAGGCCGTGCCGCCGCCGGGCACGATCCCTTCCTCCGCAGCTGCACGGGTGGCCGACAATGCGTCTTCCACGCGGTGCTGTTTTTCCTTTTGTTCCACTTCGGTAGCGGCGCCGACTTTGATCACCGCAACACCGCCCGTAAGCTTGCCCAGGCGTTCCTGGAGTTTTTCGCGGTCAAAGTCGCTCTTCGTCACCTCGATCTGGCTCTTGATCTGGCTGATGCGGGCAAGGATTTCCTTTTTGTCTCCATCGCCGCCAACGATGACGGTCTTGTCCTTGTCTGCAACGATGCGGCGCGCCTTGCCAAGGTCTTCCGCCGTCACATTCTCCAGTTTCACACCCACCTCCTCGCTGATGAATCGCCCGCCCGTGAGTGCGGCGATGTCCTTCAAAATCTCCTTGCGGCGATCACCGAAGGCGGGAGCCTTGATGGCGAGTGCCGAGAACGTGCCGCGAAGCTTGTTGAGCACAAGGGTGGTAAGCGCCTCACCTTCCACATTTTCAGCGATGATCACCAATTCCTTTTTGCCGCGCTGTGCGAGGCTTTCGAGCAACGGAAGGATCTCCTGGATGGAAGAAATCTTCCTGTCGGTGATGAGGATGGCAGGTCGCTCGAAGACCGCCTCCATGCGCTGCACATCGGTGGCAAAATAGGCCGAGATGTAGCCGCTGTCGAACTGCATGCCTTCGATATATTCGCTTTCAATGCCGAGTGTCTGCCCCGCCTCGACGCTGACGACGGCATCCTTCACTTCACTGTCATTCTTCTTCATCTTTTCGAAGACCTCGGAAATGACTTTGCCCACCTCCGCATCCTGGGCGCTGATGGTGGCGACGGCCTCAAACTGCTTTTTGTCGCTGACGGGCGTCTTCATTTTTTCAAGCTCCTTGGACACCGCCTCGACGGCCAAGTCGATGCCGCGCTTGATCAAGATGGCGTTGGATCCCGACGACAGGTGCTTCATGCCCTCCTCCATCATCGCGTGTGCAAGCACGGTGGCTGTGGTGGTGCCGTCTCCCGCGGCATCATTGGTTTTCGTTGCCGCTTCCTTGACCAGCTGTGCACCGAGGTTTTCGAAGGCATCCTCCAATTCGATTTCCTTTGCCACGGTCACGCCGTCCTTGGTGACGGTCGGGCCGCCGTATTTCTTTTCGATCACCACGTTGCGCCCTTTGGGACCCATTGTGGCGCGTACTGCCGCCGCAAGCTTGGTTACACCGTCGAGAACTTTCTGACGTGCTTTGTCACCGAAGAGTAGTTGTTTTGCCATAAGAGATTGTGGAAAAAAGTAAGATTATTCAAGGACACCCAGAATGGAATCGAGGTGGAGGATTTTCAGTTCCACTTCCTTTCCGTTTTCATCTTTCAGCTTCAAATCGTCCCCCGCATAGCGTCCGAAAAGCACCACGTCGCCGATGGACAGGAATTTGTGCGGATCGGTCACCGTTTTTCCGTCAGCATTGAGAATGTCGCCTTTGCCCATGGCAATGACGGTGCCCTGCTGTGGCTTTTCGCCTTTGGCGTTGTCCGGAAGAACCAAACCGCTTTTGGTTGTGGTCTCCGCATCCATCGGCTTGATCACGACACGATCTCCCAATGGATGAATTTTTTGGAGGAGTTTGACGGAAGCAGTCATAACATTGAGAAATGAAGTAAAGTGCTGAACCGTTTTCGATTCTAGCGCTCGTGATTGTAGAGTGATAGTGCAATCGGTTTCAAGTGGTCTGTGACGCAATTTGCGCTATACTTTGCCGCTCCCCATGAACACGCTTTTCTTCACCATCGCGCTTCTGGTTCTGCAGCCCGCACATGCGGGGGTGCAGCAAACGGGCAAACCGTGGTGGCAATCAACGGGACAGTCCGTGTCGAGCACATCGTCCCGAGCGGGCAGCTCATCCTCGCGCGGCGCTGCCGCGACTGCAGGTGCGCAGTGCACGCGTAACGCATCATTCCTCAACGGTTTCACCTCCGATCAGCTGTTCTGCGGCAGAACCGCCTACACCTTTCCCGGGTTGATCAACGGTGATTGCCCAGTGACCGCCTGCATGTTGCGCTACAAATCCGCCCGCCCGTCACCTTTCGGTTCGCTCGATTTCTAAAGTGATTTTGCCAGGAGTACACTCGGTGCCATGCGTCGGTGGCCCCATATTGCGACTCTCACACTTCTGCTGGGCATGGTGATCGGTACGTTGTACGAGCGTCACCGCGAACTTGGCGCAAATCTTACGGCAAAGGTGCCGCTGATTCGCAGTGCCTACGAAGTCAGTCGTGCGGGTTGGCAGACCTATCGCAACATGAACTACGGTTTTGAGATCGCGTATCCGGAGTCCTTCGTATTGCATGACAGCGGAGCGTCCCTGATGTTCAACAGTGCATCGGGTTCCTTGCCGACGATCCAGTTTGAAAAGCTGCGTGAACCGGTTGCCCGTGTCATGGTCGGCACCATGCAGCAGGGCGGCTGGAAGGTGCTCGATCGTAACGCATATGTTTTGACATCCCCGTACTTCAGCCTCGATGCGCAGACCATCACTTCGACCTATCTGTTCGTCCGTGATTTTCCATTGTCGGGGATCACGGGGCCGGCGGTGATCATCCGTGCCACCATCGTCGATTCGCTGCGTGATCCCGCCTTCCTTGCCGCCAAGGAAGCAGGGCTGACGGATACCGAGGCAATCCTGACCCTTGCGGAGCAGGTGCTGTCTACGTTCCGTTTCCTGAGTTACGAAGAAATTTACGGTCCCGCGGGGAAGAGTGACTGACGAGATCAGCGTCGGAACCTTCTGCGGACAAATGCCATGCCTCCTGCCGCGCCTGCGGCCATCACGGCGAGGGATCCCGGTCCGGTATTGCCGACCGGCGCGTGCGGAGAGAACACCACCGTCTGTGTCGACCCGGCTTGCTGTTGCTGTGGCTGCCATTGGGTCGCGCCCGCGGAAGAAACTGCGGAGTTTGGCGGATACTGCGCGGGGATAATTGTGCCGTCGGCAAGAATTGTGCCCTCCATGCCGCAGGAAGCACTGCAGCCGTCGCGGGACACGTTGTTGCCGTCGTCGCACTGCTCCTGGGGCGCATCGACGATGCCGTCGCCGCACCGTGCGAAGCTGCAGTCCGCTCGGCAGCGGCTTCCCGGGCGATTATTGTTTTGCACTCCGCTGTCACACTCCTCGCCTACGTTTCTCACACCGTCGCCGCACTGCGAAGAGACAATGCGACAGCGCGACGAGCAGCTGAGCCCCTCGGACAGACGCATACCGATGTCACACTGCTCGTTTAGTGCTTTTTGCACCGCCCCGTCGCCGCAGAATCCTCGCTCGGAAAGGCAGGCTGCGCTGCAGCCGTCGCCATCGACGGCATTTCCGTCATCGCATTCTTCACCGCCCTCTCGGAAGCCATCTCCGCACACAGAGGCAATCGGTGCCGCCGGAAGCAGCGGCTGGCCATCGATGCCCACAAGCGGGTTATCCAAGATCGGAACCGGAATGATGACGGATTCACCGATGACAGGCGTATCAAACGTTCCGCGAGAAGTCTGCTGCGATGCCGCGCTGGATTGGACGGCACCGTCGACACAGACAAAGCAGGGTGCCTCTGCGCTTTCATTGCATATCTTTGCGGAAACGAGACACAACGCTGTGCCGCCATCCACACAAGCCGTGCCACTGCATGCTGCTAGCGAGGAAGCGAGTGATGTCGCCGTGCTCTTGGAAGAAACGGATGGTGGCGGCAACGTCGACGAAGAGGAGGAGCGGGAAGAGGATGACGATGACGAAGAAAAGGAAGAGGAGGAAGAGGATGAGCGTGACGAAGAACTGGGGCTGGAATAGGAAGATGATGAACTCGAGAGTGACACGCTTGAAGATGAGGAGGAGCTGTTTGTAACAATGCAGCGCGTGTCCGTCATGTCGAGAATCACCGACGCTACATCCATGGAGCCCTGCCCCTCGGCGCTTCCTTCGCCGAAGAAGATGCCGCTTTTGAATTCACTTCCGGGAATATAGTTTTCCGTCCTCTTCACATCTCCGATGACCACCTGGTTGTCGACGAGCACGTCGTAGGTGTCATCCGTCATTCCGGATCCGTTGTGTTTGTAGCGGATCTTGTAGCTGTGGAAGCCGTCGGTGGTGTTCATCGCATGCGTGCGCACGTATTGCAGTGGTGTCAGCGCCCCGAGGATGCCGATTTTTCCCGTCTCCATATACAGGCCGGCATATCGGTCTCCGAGACCCGCGATGAGCATGTTGGAGCCGATGTTGTAGCTCGACTGCGAGGTGCGGATCCTCAGCGTTGCCGTCAGCTCCCAATCGCGATCATTCAAATCACTGGACGTGATTGTCGGACTCACAAAGGGGACGCCCGCGTTGTTCCAGGTGTCGGACAGCGTCACATAGATTGTTGATCCTTCGGTATGTGTGGCGCCTCCTGTGCCCTTGGTCGGATCGCTGACATCACCCGCAATCCATCCTTGCGCATGAGGAAGTCCTTTGGAGGCTTCGTAGGATGTTTCCTTGCACTGGATCGGCATGGTTGCGTTTCCTTCGTCGTCGTCCAGGGCAGAAGCGCAATCAGGGTCGGCGGGATAGTCTTTTTTGCCGTCGTTGTCGTCATCGATCTTGTTGCTGCAGGCGGAAATCTGCAGTGTCACGGCATCCTGCACCTTGCGCGTCGATGCACCGGCTTCCGTGCATTCGATTCCATACGTGGTGGTGGCAGCGACCGAGACACCCTTGTTGCCCGTGACCGGCAAAGCCTTGTTCGGACCCCATGTGGCCGAACCGGTTGTGCCCACGCACGAAGCCACATTCACGGAATCCCATGTGAGCGTGACCGATTGGTTGGGAACGATAAGCAGGGTGTTATCCATGCCGTTTGCCTTGAGGTCGACGGCAGTGCCTGTGATGGGGTGTCGGATCAACCCCGAGCACAGGGGAGGTGCAAATGAAAGGTCGGCAATCGAAATATTGTCGCCGTTCAGGCTTTCGATCTTTACCTTGGCCACTTCCCCCAGCGAAAGGAATGCGGAATACGAAGGACCGCCGTCGCGATCCAGATGTGCGATTTCCTGATTGGTATTGTCGTAAATGGTGATGCGCAGCTGCTGTGCATTAGATCCTGTCCCGTACATCAGGACACGGATACTGCTGCTGTCGGTGGTAGCGGCACGGCCGTCTTCAAGCTTGAAAGCGAAGACAATCGATGGATGCCCACCGCCAGCGGTGACCATCTTCTTGAAGCTAAGGTTTTTGAAGTTGCGGGAATTTTTTGGCGTCGATTGCACCTGGAGCTCTGAGCTGCTGCTAATCATGACAACCCCGTTGGAGTCCAAAAATTGCGCGACTGAAGCACCGGAACTCACGGTATCAAAGGAGATCTGTTTAGGAGTGGCGGAAGCCAGCACATCCGCGACACCGGAGCAGACGCCGCCGGTGGGGAAAGAGGAATAGGAGGCGTTCGAATCGGTACAGGCATCGACGGTTTTTCCGTAGAGACACAGATCACTGAAGCACTCGCCTGTCTGCAGCACGCAAGTCTTGGAAAGATATGTATAGCTGGGAGGAGGAAGACGCTTGCTGTTTGTCGTTGTGTCCGTTACGGGAGCGCGACTGCTGCAGTCGACAGGTGGGCCATCCTCTTTCCGACCGTGGTGGCCAAACTGCAAGTCACGAGCAATCGTTCCTGGTTTTGCCCAAAGACATGCGTCACGAAGAACTGTCACACCAGGGGAAGTGGGATGCATCTGGGACACCTTGGTGTAGGCGCCTCCCGGTTCGCTGCAATCATTCATCAAGAAGTCTTTGATTGTTGCTGACGACTTTCTCCACAACACCGCATTGGAAAGGCACTCAGTCAAATTGCTGTAGATGCAGACATTGTCGTGCGCATACCAGCCTACGCCGGACGGTGGGGGACCCGTTTGGTCATACCCTGTCGTTACTGTCAGCTGATAGTCATACCCCGGATTAAGACAAGCTGGGACGCTGGATGTTGACGAAGACGATGCGACTGTCGTGATGTTGACGCCGACACTGTCCTGCACGTCGCGGTTGACGCCGCCTGTGGTGGTGCAGTGAATGCCGTAGGTTTGTGTTTGCGTGGGAGTCAGCTGCTGCGTTCCGGAAGCGGCAACAGTCTTGTTAGGCCCCCAAGGCGGCGGGCTTGTTCCCGTATCGCAGGAAAGCACGTTCTGTGCGTTCCACGAAAGGGTGATGGGAGTGCCGGGAGGGACAGACACGGTGCCGTCTTGGCCGTTGATTTTCATGTCGACCGATCCCGTCGGCGCCACCGAAGACGACGTGCCTTCCTGGCAATCCGCGCCGATGGCCAGATAGCGGAACTCGGCTTGGGTGTAGTTATCCTTGGTGTTCGTGCCGCAGATGTCCGTCAAAAAGGAACCGCTGCATCGCGCCCTGAACTGTGTGGCACTCACACTGATCAATTCACAGGTGATGTGGTCGGTTCCGGTGCGGTTGCCTCCACAAACGGGATCCGTGCTGACCTTTGATGGGGTCAAAACGATTGTGGGCGCAGCGGTGAATCCTGTCAGCGGAACCGTCACCTCAAAAGGCACGGTGCAGGTTCCTCCAACAGTCGAGCCCGTACAGACATTGGCAACGGCTGTGCCGTCCTTGACGGTACAAGCCGATGTGGAGCCCAGTGCCAGCCAGCCGGCCGCACCCTGCGTAAAGACTCCGTTATGCGCACCGCATGTGGCCGAAACGTCGTTGGGTGATCCGGTACACGTCACACTTGCCTGTGCAGCAGTGACCGTGGTGGGATCCACGTAACACATCAGGGTGTCCATCGTGTTCGCGGCGCATCCGGCCTGATCGGATAGACGCTCTGTGGATGCGATTATGTGGGGTGCCTGCGTGAAGCCGCTGAAGCTGAGCAAAGACTTGAAGCCAAATCCCGATGAGCATGTCCCGTCGCTATTGGGGCTTCCCGCACAGGTCGGCTTGAAGGCGTGGCCGCTCTGTACCACACAGGAGGAGGATTTGCTTTCCATGGCGATCCAGTCGGCCGTTCCGGGCATGTAGTACCCGTCGTACCCGGGGCACATTCCGGTCGGCGGAGAACCGGAACATTCAAGCGTGAACCCGGACGTGGTGATGCTGCCCGTTTTCGGCCGACAGATGACTTCATCCGTGGAGCCTCTGTAGCAGGCGCTGGTGACGACTTGGAAAGGAATCTTGCGTGGTGTAACGAGAACATGGGGCACAGATGTGAAAGCGTGGGGGAACGCCACATCAACCTCCCAGAGGCCGGAGCACAACCCGCCGACACTTGTTCCCGTGCAACGACTCGCCGCCACATTTTCGCCACGTTCAATGTGGCACACACTGGTGCCTGTCCACGGAAGCACGCACACGTTGGGTGTTGCGGTGTTGCAGCTTGCTCCGGACTCCACGGTGCACGTTGCACTGCATCCGTCGCCCGCAGCCGTATTGCCGTCATCGCAGCCTTCGGCACCCTTGCGAACGCCGTCACCACAGACCGTGACACAGGCCACGTTGGGAGTCGGGCAGCTGAAGCCGCTTTCGATCATGCAAGATGAGCTGCATCCGTCACCGCTTGCAGTGTTGTGATCGTCGCAGGCCTCTGCACCCTTCTTAACACCGTCGCCGCAGACGGCAACGCAGCTCTGTCCCGGGGAGGGGCAAGTGAATCCCGTCTCTACCGTACAGGTGGCACTGCATCCGTCACCGCTTGCAGTGTTGTGATCGTCGCAGGGCTCATAGGTCGCTTTGGTGCCGTCACCGCAGACCGAGCAATTGAGATTCATGACGTAGTGCAGGTCGTCGATCGCCAATCCCTGAAAGGGCACGCCAAGGTTGACGGCTTCAATGCGTGCAACGACACCAATGGTGAATTGCACCGTCCCGTAACTTTGTGTGGAGTTTGTGGCAGGAACGGTTTTGGTCTCCAAGAGAACGTTGGAGGCGCTGTAGCTTTTGAACTGCAGCCCACCGTTGCCGCGGCCATATGCCCACATGCTGATGCTGGAGCCAAGCGCGCTCGCTGCAGCCCCCGTGGCAGGATTCCTGAACGTGATCGTCATGGTGATCTCGGGATTGCTGGTGTTGCCTCCCAGCATCATGGTCGAGACCACCGGTCCGCCGCTGGCTGAACCGACGGTGGCGTTCGACGGATCGGCGCGGGAAGCGAGGTAGACCCACGAGCTTTGTGTCGATGCGGAAGCGAAGACCACTCCGGCGCTTTGGAACTGATTGGATATGATTGTTCCGCCGCTGGGTGCGATATGGGGAGGCACTCCGTTTGTTCCGTAGCGCGGCACACCTGCCGTAGGAACCGTAGCAAGGCTTCCCTCGGAAAATGTGAGTGTCGTGGTCACATTGGGGCAGCTGAGCGTGGGAATTGCCGCTCCAAAAAGACCCGACCTTCGGGCGCCAAACACACCGACAACCGTCAGTGTGATCAGCCCGAGAGGAAGCAATGCAGAGCGTCTGCGCATGGATGGCGTGGAGTATACCATTCCGCATGGCTCCAGAAGCCGTTTTTCTGGTTCAGAATGCGCTGAAACCAAAAGTATGGTCGCATGGGCGAACTCCCGACTGACAAGCTGCGCCGACAAGGTTAGTGTGCGGGTGTTGCCATGTCACCCAAGGACAACAAACCGCCGGCAAAAAAGAAATCCTCAAGCTTCGCGGGGATGCTTCTCGACAGCGTGGGCTATGTCGTCCGTCAGGCGGCGTTACCCGTGCCAGATATGCCCAAATGGATGAAAAACAAGAAAGGAGCCAAAAAGAAATGACCCCTCCTATTGTGTGTATGTTTTTGTGCCCGACTGCGCGGTTGGCATGATCAACAGATGCTCAATATTGACGTGTTTCGGTCTGCTGAGTGCATACCAGATGGCATCGGCCACATCTTGCGAGTGGAGTGGTTCATAACCCTTGTAGATCGATGCTGCGCGTTCCTTGTCACCCTTGTAGCGCACCACGCTGAATTCGGTGTCGACGGCTCCCGGGGCGATTTCGGTCACGCGGATGCCGGTGCCCAGCAACTCCGTCCGCAGCCCCATGGTCAATGCATGGACAAAGTGTTTGGTGCCGCAGTAGGTGAGTCCTCCTTCATAGACTTCACGTCCTGCGATGCTGCCCAGATTGACCAGATGTCCCGCAGTTTTTTTCAAAAGGGGGATGCTCAGGCGGACGACGCGCACGCATGCGGAGATGTCGAGATCGATCATTCCCTGAATGTCTTTCTCCGTTGCCACTTCGAGCGGATCGCGCCCGAACGCCGCACCTGCGTTGTTGATCACCGCCTCAATGGAATGCTTCCCGATCTGTTCAAAAAGCGCCTCAACATCCGATGCGATGGTGAGATCGACCGCGTACACGATGATGTCGACGCCTTGCTGCCGAAGCTCCTGCGCGAGCTCATCAAGCTTCTCTTTTCTGCGTGCAACGAGAATCAGATGTCGCTTTTGCGAGGCTAGCAGCCGTGCGGTTGCCTCTCCGATGCCGCTGGAAGCGCCCGTGATGAGCGTGTACGAAGCCACGCCTCCAGTGTACACCGGAGCTGCAGGGAAACGCATGATTCCTTTGCTCCGGACGGAAACCGGCGGATACTGGTGGACATGCCCCATAACTCACTGACGCCGGAGGAAAAAGACATCATCGAATATAAAGGAACCGAACCGCCCTATAGCGGGCAGTACGACAACTTTGACGAGGCGGGCACCTACATTTGCAAACGTTGCAACGCCGAACTGTATCGTTCCCATGACAAATTCCATGCCGGCTGCGGGTGGCCGTCGTTCGACGATGCCATTGATGGTGCGGTGAGAGAGCTGCCCGATGCCGATGGACATCGCACCGAAATCCAGTGCGCAAACTGCGGCGGGCACCTTGGTCATGTGTTCCGCGGCGAGCATCTTACGGCAAAGGACACGCGGCACTGCGTCAATTCACTGTCGATGCGTTTCGTGGCCGCTTCCTAGCGTCACTGGCCCAGTTGCCAGGCCTTGATGGCATCAAGCGGCCAAAGCAACATGATGATATTGAGTGTAAGGTTGTCACGCATGGCGATGAGCGTGGCGACTTCCATGGCCACCGCGATGCACACGACCACCCAAAGAGGGAGCCTTCGGGCAATCCAGAAACCGACAACGGCGGAACACAGATCACCAAGCGAGTTGAGAATGCTGTCGCCCGTGTAATCCAGCGCGGCGGTTACGGAACGGTAACGGTTGATGATCAGCGGAGAGTTTTCGAGGATCTCCCAAGTGATTTCCAGTGCCATCGCGGCAAGGAGACGGTGCTGTACGGGCAGCTTTCTCGCGATCAGCCACAGGAACGCATAGAAGAGGATCCCATGGAGCACATGGGAAAACGAATACGGATCAAAGAGATGCTGCGATGTCTCGTTGCTCCAGGCGTCGGTGGTCAACAGGTGCAGCCCGCACTCGCAGTAGGGGATTCGGCCCATGAGGTGCAGAACCGTCGCGAAAGCGATGCTCACTACCGCCGCCGTGGCGGCGGTGCCCCAAATGGACAATGTGGCGTGTTTCACGGCGTGCAGAGAGGTGCGGAAAGCGACACGTCGGTGGCAAAATGCACAGTCACGTAATACTTCTTCGCCTTGGAGTCGACGGCGAGCCCCACGCCCATGTTGCGGAAGTCGGGGTTGATGATGCTCGAATAGTGGGGGTGGGATTTCTTGCCTTTTTCCGAAAGGAAAAAATCAAATGTCGAACGAGTGGATGCAATCAGGTCATCGGTGCAGTCCTCTTTGTCACACCGAAAGACGTTCCAGCCGATGTTTTCGGAAAAGGTGGTTCCGTGGACATTGGCAAATGTCACACCGAAGTTCATGAACCACTTTTTAATCAGCGCATAATCATAGTAGGCGCCTTTCCAAGCACGGCGGTGGTCAATCGTGCCGCGCTTGAGCGCATAGAAAGACCAGTTGCCCGCCGTCTGATTAAGCGACGCATCAAGCTGGTAGGCCGGCAGGCCGAGACCGGTTCGATAATCGTTGTACCATCCAAGCCACGCTTCGCGCACCCGCTGTTCATCGACCGTCCCGATGTCCTGGGTATTGATCGTTGTGCAGGTTCCCGCTGCGGCAAGACCGCCCGCCGAAGAAAATAGACTGAGAAAGAGAAGGCCAAGTGCGAGGTGCATGAAGGGACGATAAGACGTTTTTGGGCAAAAAACGATGGTCAAAATTGGCTTACCGTGAAAAACAGGTTTTCGGACGTTCCGAACGGCAAAACGCCGACATTGCTGTTGTCATACGCCTAATATCTATTAGTATCTGCGACCCTTGGAATTGACCCATTCAGCAGAATCGGCGGAACCCTCCTATCCGTCACGGCAGGAATTTGCTTCTGGCCTTCTGCTGACAGATCGTCCCATTGTTTTCTGGGAGAAACACAAAAAAATCGCCCTTGTCCAAGCCGTGCGCGAACTTGCAGGGCACTTGGGCGTGTCGGAAAATGCGATACTGGATCAGTATGCCATCGACAGAACCGTGTATTACATGCGTGCGGAGCCTGTGTATGCATCCTCAAGATCATCGGAAACCAAGGAAGATGCCGGGCCCAATCGGATGCGCAAGAAACCCGTACGTGTCAAAAGAGCCGCAGTTGAAAAAATGGAGCCGACCGAGAAATTGGCTTTGCTCAACAAGATCCGAAGTGATTACTCCTCTCCAAACCGGGCAATTGCGTGCGAAAACGCGGGATTGGATGTCCGAACCTTCCGGTATCTGGAAATCAACGAGCCGCAGTGGAAAAAGGAACTCTTTGAAACACGGCAGGAGTTGCTGAAGGAGCAAAAGGATGCGGAGGAGAGAAAAAAGGAAAGAAGGAAGCAACTCCCACGCCATCGTCAAAAAGTCTTGGCGGATGCGGTTGAACTGTTGCATGCGAGCGGGATGTCGTTCCAGGAGGCAACGGAAACATTCGACAGAACGCATGCGAGCTATTATCAGTGGAGGAAGGGGCATACCGATATATCGCTTGTGCGCGAAGAGGAACAGGAGAGTAAACCCCGAACGCCCGAGGAGAAGGTACGCATTGTTTATGCGATTCGTGCCATTAATCAGCGCATGAAAAGAAAAATACGCATTTGCCTTAGCGGGGCAGGCATTTCCTCTGTCGCTGCGTACAACTGGCAACACAAGATTAGGACGATGGAGACATACATCCATCAGCTGAAGGATGCCGGCGATGCGTTGGATCAGCACCGGGGATTGGCTCGGAGGGTGCTCAGCGGCAGAGCGCGCATCCGACAGGACAAACTTGCACCCTGGCTTCAAAAAATCTGCGAGCTGCAGGGTGATGACCAGTTGACCGATCGTGTGAACCTTCTGCTCGAAGAAGAACAAGACGATTCTCCTTCCAGCGCGGCTCCGGCGGGTCAGCCCGAGCAGGCAGTGCGGCAGTCACCTTCAGGGATGCAGATTCCCCGGGAGTACCTGTCCTGCGACGATGAGAATCTTGTGCAGCGTGCGCAAAACGGCGATGAGTGTGCGACTGGCGCGCTCTGGCAGCGCTATGAGCAACATTTGCGTGTCCGTCTCGTGAGCATGTTGCGCGATGAGCATGCGGCCGAGGATGCGTTGCAAAATCTGTTCCTGACAGTGCGAAGGAAGATTGGATCAGTCCATGAACCCAAGAAGGTGCGCTATTGGCTGGATACGGCTGCGCGACGAGCCGCACTGAATGTGATGCAGAGAGGGCAACGGGAGCGCCCCACGGATGAATTTTATACTCCGGATCCGCGCTGCCTGACGCCTGATAGGATTTTGGAGCATGGAGAACAGCTCGAAGCTCGGCATCATCGGGGGCGTCAGGTACATGCGGCGCTGGAGCAGATGAAGCCGCTGGATGCCAGAATGCTTCGCCTTTTTTATTTTGAAGATCTTAGTCTCAATGAAATTGCCTCACTCGTTGATGCGCCCGTCGGCACCATTAAGCGTCGGCTGCACACAGCACGGCATCGGCTGAGAGCGCACATGGAAGAAGCGGGGATTGATCATCTGTTTGAAGAGATCCCCGATACCGCTGATGCTCTGTAGGGTGGTGCCCAGAAGAGGACTCGAACCTCCACATCCGTGAGGATACACGCTCCTGAAGCGTGCGCGTCTACCAATTCCGCCATCTGGGCAATTCTTGAAAAGAGCCCGCCCATGGTAGCAATCTTTGGGTATTTGCCAATCAGGAATGACGAGGTGGCGTTTGCTCGGCGTGGACGCCGTTCAGCGACCGTTTCAGCTCATCACCGAGCTTCCCCAGGAAATAGCGCAATTCCTGCTCATGCCCGCTGACATGGCGATACTGGACGGAAAGTACCTGCTTCAGGGCGGGCACATCGTAGGACGGGATGTCGGCCTTTGTGCTTACCTGCGACAGTACGGCATCGCGGACATCGACTTTGACCGGCTTGACCCATGACAGCTCACCTTGGTGCCGCTCATCAAACAGATTGCGAATCATGTCCGCAGGGTGTTGCTCGTCAAAAAAAGCCGCAGCATGCGTGATGAGCAGATGTTGCTCGACGGGAAAGTGTGCTTCGGGCAAATCCAGTGCGCCGATGGTTTCTCTGATCCAGGCCATTTCCTGAAGAAGCAGCGTACGGGTGTGCTCGAGTGCGCTTAGGCTGCGCACTGCGGCGCAGGGGTCGGTCACATGCCGCAGTGCCCGCAGGTCATAGAGGCGGAACCATTCACGCATCGTGGTGATTTTGAACAACGCATCGATTTGCTCGATAGAGAGACGGCGGTCGGGCGGCAGTCCGATGCTGTGCAGCGGGAGCACATGCCCGAGCTCCGTGGGGATGTAGTTGCTCGCAAAACGGTGAAACAGTGCGTGCCGAGGAATCTCCACGCCCGACAGGTTGTCGGTCTCGTCGCTGCCGCCGCGTGAACTGGGCACATTGTGATGTCTGTTCCCGTGCGCGTGTTCGTCGCCGGAGGATGTCTCGTGTGCGGTCGACTCCATAGCAATGGATCGTACGATTGCCCGTGTCAGCAATCAAGGAATGCAGGTGATCGGGAGTTTCACTACACTGCAGGCATGCGTCGCATCGCCCCACTGCTTCTCTACTCGGCACTCAGCGCGCTGTTGGTGTTTGTCATCCTGTGGAAGGGGGGCAAAACTCTCGAGGCCACGTGGCTCCTGACGGGCGTGTCCGCAGCGGCGGTATTCTGCGCGTTGCACATGCATCCGAAAGAAGAGTCCAAGGGAGTGTTCTTTCTCCCGGTGTTGCTTCTTGTGTTGTTCGCTGCTTGGTCGCTTTGCAGCTTTGTCTATTCTGCAACGCGCAATTACGGCTTTGATGAAATGCTGCGCGACGGCGCGTGCATCGCGCTATTTCTCGGTCTGCTTCCGCTTACGACTGCATCGGTGCACATGGAGCATCTGCGCAAATGGGTCGTCAGCAGCATCGCGATCGCCACGCTCTGTGCATCGGCCATCGGCGTCGGCGTGTACGTCCTGCAGCCCGTCGACCGTTTCGTGGGAACGTTTCTGGATTTCCGTTTCCATACCGATTACTGGCCCAATGCCTGGGCGGAGTATCTGCTGCTTGCGTGGCCGCTGCTGGTGGTGTGGCTCCAGCCGTGGCGCGTGCGCCTGCGTCCTGTTCGCTTTGCGTTGTTGGGGTTTGTGCTGGGTACACTTCTGCTGAGCTATTCCCGCGGTGCGATGTTGGCGTTTTGCGGACAGATCGTGGTGGCAGCCGTCCTTGTTGCCTGGCAGCTCCGTGCGCATCTGCACATTGCCAGCGTGCTTCGTGTACTCGGGGCAGCCGTAACGACAATGGCGATTGCCTGTTTGGTATTTTTTGCCGCAAACGGGTTGCGGTCACAGTTCTTTGCCGTTCAGTCTGTGACGGAAAAAGTGACGTTTACGGCGGCCGAGGGCACCTCCTCCATCGACGAGCGTGCATCCTTTTGGAGTCAGGCGAAAACCATGGCTTTGCAACGTCCTTTGTTGGGATGGGGTCCATACAGCTTCCGCTTTGTGCAGCCGAGGATGCAGCAGGGGATCCTGGCGACCGCGGATCACCCGCATAATCTTTTCCTCAAACTGGCTGCCGAGCGGGGAATCTCCGCAGCGGTAGTGTTCGGTCTTTTCCTTTTGGTTGTCCTTCTTGAGGCGGCTGTCGCACTGATGCGTACCAGGAATTTGGTGACGGAGGCGCTGGTATTCACGGCAATCCTCGGTGTCCTTGCGCACAACCAAATCGACTACAACCTGCAGTTTGTTGGAATCATTTTGCCCTTCTGGGTGCTTCTGCTTCTGATCACACCCTTGCCACCCATACGCCGTCTGCGTCTGCGCAGCGGCCTTGTGCAGGGCATTGCGTTTACACTCGCGATGCTTTGTTTCTTTGCGGCGGTACGCGAGACGCCGGTGCTGCAGATGTCTTCGCGCGGTCGCTCCCTGCAGTCTGCAGGTCAATTGCCGCAGGCACTCGAGGCATATGCGGCAGCCAAAGGCCAATGGTATCCGCGCGATCTACTGCTCTCCACCTTGGAAGTGCAGCTCTCGCTGCACCGGCAGCCCGAGGCGCTTGCTGCGCTGAAGGCGTATCGCCTGCAAAACCTCGTTGACCCACGCGTGCCTGTGATTTCCGGTTATTTGGCGTTGAGCCAGCGCAATCCCGAGGAGGCCCTCAGTGCATTCTCCCTTGCCTTTGTCCAAGCCGGAAAAAATGATGCCAGCGCGATCCGCGGGCTACTTCTTACTTTGCAGGCACTGCGGCGTCCTGCGTTGACCAGGCAGTGGGAGCCTCAGGTGATCGGGCTGATGGAGCAGTATGCCTCCGCCATCGCACACAACACCCACTTCATTGCCTTGTCGCGCAATGTGGAAGAAATGCAGCAATCCATAGCACTCGCCAGGCTCGTCTATCCCGCCTACATCCCGGAGCTGACGGCAATGGAAAAGACCATCAACGATGCCAGTGAGCGCGAGAGAGGGCGGTTGCAGGCAAGGCCGGGGGGGCTGCTGTGGTAAGACCAAAGACCCTTGCACGTTTGAACAGGCGCACGGTAGCGTGCCCGCACTTTTCCTTCTCCCCGTATGCGCGCCTCTTCCTTAATTGCACTCTCCGCCTTACTGCTTTCAGCTTGTAGCACAGCAAAACCCGCTCAGTCCCCTGCGGTCAGCGTGGATCAGGACGGAAAGAGCGTGCAGATCTCCACGTTCAATGCAGTCGGAACCGTTCGCGATCCCGTCCATGGAAAGGAAGTGTTTTTGAGCTACGGTCCGATCAAAGGGGTTGAGAAAGTGCCCGCCAACGGCGTCGCAACCGTCCACGTCTTCGAGGATCATACGAGCAATGTGGGCATTCAGCTGAACATCAATTTGCCCGATGAAGGCCACTTTTTTGAGGCATGGGCGCTCAAGACCGGTGCGGCTCCTGCTGCTTGGATCAGCCTTGGGCATATGAACAGCGTGGTCGGCGATGTGCGCCATGCGCTGAAAAGTGAGCAGGCAATCGATCTGTCCGAATACACGATTGTGCGCATTACAAAGGAGTCTGACGACGGCAATCCGTCGCCCAGCAACGAGGTCGTTGCAGAGGCTTTGCTCAAACAGGCGAAACGGACGGTCAAGTAGTCAAAACCAACCTCCGAAAGCGGCCTCCCTCGGAGAGGGGGGCTTGGGGTGCCCGGCAAACGGCCGGGAGGGGCGGTGCTCACTCCATCTGCCTTCTTAGAGAGTAGGCAGGCTCATCACCATCGTCACGCAGAGGAAGGTGATCAGCACAACGTGCGTAAGCACGAGGTGGAGCGAAGCGCGGGGAGAAGCAAGCTTCACGATCTTCATAGTATTGCGCGGGGAAGAACGCGGGGAGTGTACGGAGGGTCGAACTGTTGTCTAGTCATCATTGACTACATGTTGTACTCATGCCGCCGTAGTGCATAAAGGCGTACTTTTCAGAATGCGAATCGAAAACAAACGCCAATGCTCTGTTAACGTTTCACTACATTGTATAAATAATGTGTACAAAGTCATGGTAAGATGCACTTCTGTTATCAAACATGTTTTGAAAAATGTGTTGCAGTAGCATTTATTAAAGCTGCGAAGCCAAAGTGGCGGCGCTGGCTCTGGCTTTTGGTTGGCGGCATCTCTACCATCTGCGCGTCATCAGGAAGCCACAGAGGCTTTTCACCATTGTAGCCATGTCGGGACGTAGCTCAGTTGGCTAGAGCGCGCGGTTCGGGACCGCGAGGTCGAAGGTTCGAGTCCTTTCGTCCCGACCACCAACATCTCCCGTATGTCGCCCAGAGCCACAAGGGGCTGTTTGTCTAATACTCTCCGCACTTTGCCGGGTATGGCAAAACAACGTTCTGCGGTTTTGTGGAACCAAACGATGAACCATACCCCTATATACGCTTGTCAATTTCGGTCTCGCGGACTACCTTGGGGTACTTGTTTTTCCCTTCCCCACGTTCTTATGGTTGGTAGAACTCTTGGACGTCGCGTTGCCGCGAGCATTGCGTCGTCTGCTCTTTTACTGAGCATGCCTCTTTCCGCACTTGCTGCGACGACAGACGGGCCGAACTTTCCTGCGATCGGCTCCAACGACAACAGTGTCGGCGTCACTGCTTGGACCAATCCGGGCAACATCACGGCAAATGACTCGAGCTTTGCCACCATTACCACTGGTGCAACCAGTCAGTACCTTCGAGGCAGGGACTATGGCTTTGCCATTCCGACCAATGCCACCGTTACCGGAATCCAAGTGACGATCGGCCGCAAGGCGACACAGACCGGCGGCAACGGCACGCGCGACATTGTGGTCAGCCTGTTTAAGGGCGGCACAGGTGTTGTCGGCGACAATAAGGCTGATACGGCAACGGACTGGCCGACATCGGTCGGAGCCGTTACCTATGGAGCAACGAATGATTTGTGGGGTACGACGTGGACACCCGCACAGATCAACGCAGCCGGCTTTGGTGTCGTGTTGCAGGCGGATCGCAACGGCGAGACGGCTAGCGTCGACTTCATCCGCGTGAAAGTGACGTGGGATCTGACCCCGCAGACCATCACGGTCGGGACTCCGGCGCCTGTCAGCGCAACGTATGGGGACAGTTTTGGTGTGGCGGCAACCGCCACGTCGGGACTCTCCGTGGCCATCACGACCACCGGCGGATGCACGAATGTGGGCGGAACGGTCACGATGACGAGCGGTACGACCAACTGTGTTGTGCATTACAACCAGGCGGGTGACACCAGCTATGACGTTGCCCCTGAGGTGACCGAAACGGTGACGGCAACGCCCAAAGCCCTTACGGTGACCGCGACAAGCACGGCAAAGAACTATGGAAGCACAGTGACTTTTGCGGGTACAGAGTTTGGCGCAACGGGTCTGATCAACGCCGACACGGTTACGAGTGTCACGCTGACAAGTGCAGGAGCTGCAGGCAGTGCAACCGTCGCGGGTTCTCCGTACGCCATCACGCCCTCTGCAGCAGTCGGCACAGGTCTCTCCAACTACTCCATTACCTATGTGGACGGTGCATTTACCGTCAATACGGCTCCGTTGACCATTACGGCAGACAGCACGTCCAAGACGTATGGATCCGTAGTCACCCTGACGGGCACGGAATTCACAACGGGCACGCTCTACAACGGTGACACCGTGACGAGCGTCACACTGACGACGACCGGTGATGTCGCGACGGCAACCGTTGCCGGTTCCCCCTATGCCATTGTCGCTTCAGCGGCGGTCGGTACAGGACTTGGCAACTATGCGATTACCTATGTGGACGGCAGCCTGACGGTGAACACCGCTCCTCTTACCATTACGGCCGACAGTGATTCCAAGGCCTATGGCACAACCCAGACCTATGCCGGAACCGAGTTTGTCGCGACGGGTCTTTTGAACACCGACACTGTCACGAGCGTCACGCTTGCGAGCACGGGTGATGCTTCCACGGCAACGGTCGCCGGTTCCCCCTATGCCATTGTCGCTTCAGCGGCGGTCGGTACAGGACTTGGCAACTATGCGATTACCTATGTGGACGGCAGCCTGACGGTGAACACCGCTCCTCTTACCATTACGGCCGACAGTGATTCCAAGGCCTATGGCACAACCCAGACCTATGCCGGAACCGAGTTTGTCGCGACGGGTCTTTTGAACACCGACACTGTCACGAGCGTCACGCTTGCGAGCACGGGTGATGCTTCCACGGCAACGGTCGCCGGTTCCCCCTATGCCATTGTCGCATCGGCACCGGTTGGTACGGGTCTGTCCAACTACGCCATTACCTATGTTGACGGTTCGCTGACCGTGACGACGGTTCCGCTTACCATCACGGCGAACAGCACGTCGAAGAACTACGGAAACACGCTGACCTTTGCAGGTACGGAGTTCGGTGTGAGCGGTCTGCTCAACACCGATGCCGTGACGAGTGTCACGCTCAACAGCGCAGGCGCCGTGAATACGGCTGCGGTCGCCGGTTCGCCCTATGCGATCGTTGCTTCGGCAGCAGTCGGCAGCGGTCTCACCAACTACGCCATCACCTATGTCGACGGCACACTGACGGTGAACCAGGGATCCACGGCTACGGCGACGGTCGTCGATACGCCTACACCCAACTCGACGGTCGGTACGTCCGTTCTTCTTGAGGCCACGATCACGGGCTTCAACCCGACGGGTTCCGTCAACTTCTACAGTGGCGCTGTGCTGATCGGCTCTTCGTCGGTCTCCGCCGGCTCAGGATCCACCAACTACACCTTTACCCAGGCCGGAAACTACGACATCACCGCACAGTACGCCGGTGATGCCAACAACACGGGCAGCACCTCGCCGATGATCACCGTACACATCGTCGACAAGGACAATGCGGACACGGTCACCACGGTCGGCGTTGCCGATCCGGCCATCGTCGGTGAAAGCGTTGCCCTGACGGCGACGGTCGCCGGTGCCTACAACCCCACGGGCTTTGTGACGTTCTACAGCGGCTCCGTGCTGCTCGGAACGGGCTCACTTGTGGGAACCTCTGCGACCATCAACCACACGTTCACGCTGGTGGGGGACTACCTCATCACCGCTCACTACCTGGGCGACGAGAACAACAACCCCAGCGTGTCGATTAACACGGTCGAGCTTGTCCTCACGGAGAACGTGATCAAGGACACGCCGAACACAGTCACGACGATCGGCGTGACCAACCCGGGTGTCGTCGGTTCGGGAGTCGTCCTGACCGCTACGGTCAGCGGAGCCTATCTGCCGACCGGTGATGTGGAGTTCCTCAGCGGATCCACCGTGCTTGGAACGGCAACCCTATCGGGTTCCACGGCATCTCTCAGCCACACCTTTACCATCGCCGGTTCCTACAGCATCCGCGCGCACTACCTCGGTGACAGCCAGAACAACGCCAGCAACTCCGGCATCGAGCCCCTGTACATTGAGGGCATCGACAAGGCCGCACCCACCACGTCCACCGTGCTCGTCGTGGCCAGTCCTTCGACGGTCGGTGACACGGTCACCCTGACCGCTCAGGTCAACGGCGGATACCTGCCCGCAGGGGATGTGGTCTTCAAGGACAGCGGAGCCATTCTTGCCACGGTCACCCTCGTCGGCGACACCGCCACGTACATGACCAATGCGTTTGCCGTCGGTGATCACTACCTTACGGCCGAATACCAGGGCGACTTCAACAACCTTGGCAGCACCTCCGCAATGGTCACGCTGCATACGGTGCAGAAGTTCTCCAGCTCTTCGTTGTTCGTTTCGTTCCCCACGCCCAACTATGTGCACACGGTGCACCTGTTGACCGCCACGATCACGGGCTTCAACCCCACGGGTGTCGTTGAGTTCCGCGACAACGGTGCCTTGATGGGTACGGGTACGCTCGTCTCGGGCACGGCACAGTTCAGCACCACGCTGTCCCTTGGCACGCACTCGCTTACGGCGAAGTACCTGGGTGACATCAACAACACGGACAGCACCTCGTCAGCATTTGATGTGTCGATCCTGGATGAATCCACCAGCGGTGCCGAGGAGCAGAGTGGAGGCGGCCGCGGCGGCAGGAGCACGAACTCCACATCGCTTGCGACCTATACCGCCAGGAATCACGGCTTCGGTCTGACCGCACCGCCCGCATTCGGAGGTGCCGACGTTCCGTTGAATGAACAGGAAACCAGCTACATCTGCGCCATGCAGAAAGTGCTGCCTTCCTACCTGAGCCAGGACGCTCTTCTGAGCGTTGCACGCACCATGGCAAGCCTGATGGGTCGCGATGCTGAATTTGTCGCTCTGCAGCTCAAGGATGAGTCGCTCTGTGCCAATCAGACGTCCTTCGCCCCGGGCATCTATGGCGTGACGCTGGTGGCCTTCCCGGTTGATGCCAATGGCATTCCCGTGTCCTCCAACGACACGTGGAACGCCTGCATCCGCGGTACGGTCACTCTCGAGCAGATCCGCAACAACACCGACAGGACGGAGCGCCGCCGCTCGGGTGTCAGCCTGCCGAAGACCTGCTCGTCGTACCACACGCAGGATTCCTGGAAGCACCCGGACTTCGGTGTCTACTTCACCTTTGACCGCGCAACGCGCCAGCTCGTCCTGCCCGAAGGTTTCCTTGCCGTCCGCAAGGATGACAAGGTTGCCAGCAAGTAAGACCTTTGCCAGCGCAAGTAAGAACCCCGCCGAAAGGCGGGGTTTTGGTATGCTGGATGCATGACTTTAACGGTAGGCGCACCTGCACCGACATGGCAGGCAAGGGATCAGGATGAACGACAGCATTCGTCCGCTGACTACAAGGGCTCATGGGCGCTGCTGTACTTTTATCCAAAGGACAATACGCCGGGATGCACGACTGAAGCGTGCGGGCTGCGTGATGCCTTTGCCGAGTATCAAAAGAAACGCATTCATGTGCTTGGCGTAAGCCCCGACTCTGTGCAGAGCCACCGAAAGTTTGCCGAAAAATTCGGGCTTCCGTTCCCACTGTTGGAGGATGCAGACACCACAATTGCCGCCAGTTTTGGCGTATGGCAGAAGAAAACGATGTATGGCAAGGAATACATGGGAATTGTCCGTACATCCTTCCTCCTCGATCCAGAAGGCCACATCGCAAAGATCTACGAGAAGGTGCGCCCCGAAGAACATGCCGCCGAAGTTCTGCGGGATGTAGACGCTTTACGACAGGGGTATACTTCGAGCCTATGATCAACGCGCTTCTTTCCCTGCATTTGGTCGGCGTTCTGGGTGCCGTGATAGCCAACCTCCTGCTTGGTGCCATTTGGTACGCACCTGCAGTTTGCGGTGCACGTTGGATGACATTGACGGGTGTGACGCCCACGATGATGAAGAAGTCGACGGCCAAAACGATGCCTCTCGCCATTCTCAATTCGATTGTTGTTGCTGCGATCCTCGGCGTTCTGCTGTTTTTGCTGGGTATTTCCAACCCCTACGACCTTGTCGATGTCCTGTTTTGGCTTTGGGTCGCTTTCTCCCTGGTACCGGCACTGATGCATGCTTCCTTTGAGCATCGCCCCTTGGGCATTGCCTGCATCAATGCATGTTTTGAATTCGTCGGCTATATGCTGATGGGGACAATCCTGTATCTGTGGGCAATCTAATTTGCATCCTTTATCCGTTTCCTTTCTTTCCATGTCTTCTTCCCGCTTCCTCCGCTGGCCCTGGATCGCTACCGGTCTGGTCATTGTGTTCTTCCTCTATGCATGGTCGGGCTTCAACGGCCTTGTGACGCAGCGCGAAAGCGTGTCGACGGCATGGGCTCAGGTGCAGACCCAGGAACAGCGTCGCTTCGATCTTGTTCCCAATCTGATGCGCACGGTGCAGGGCTCTGCAAACTTCGAGCAAAGCACTTTGGTGCAGGTGACACAGGCGCGTACCAGCTGGCAAAACGCCTCGGGTCGGGCACAGCAGATTGCTGCAGCACAAAACTTTGAATCGTCCCTTTCTCGCCTGCTTGTGACGGTGGAGTCGTATCCGGACATCAAGTCCACACAGGCCTTTCAGGATTTCATGACACAGCTGGAAGGAACGGAGAACCGTATCTCTGTTGCCCGTCAGGACTACAACACCGTTGTGAAGGACTACAACATCGCCGTGAAGCGTTTCCCCAACAACGTGCTTGCCTCGTTCTTCGGCTTTGCGCCTGAATCGTTCTTCGAGAGTGACGATGCCGCAGCGCAGGCGCCGCGCGTCGATTTCGGCTCTTCTTCACAGGCTTCCTCCCTTTAACGTGTCTCTAGGCAAGATCAGTGTCGGCGCGCTCGCAGTGTGGTCGATGCTGTTTGTCGCCCCTGCTTGTGCCGAGTTTGCGGTTCCAGCCAACGACGGTTTTGTCACCGTATTCAGCGACTCGGTGATCAATGCGACACAGGAAGCGGACCTGGAACAGACCCTTTCGGATTACAAAAAAACCACAAGCAATGAAATCGCCATCCTGGTTGTCAAAAGCCTGTCCGGAGCTGACATTGCTGACACCGCTGTTCAGGTGGGGCGCAAATGGGGTGTGGGTGGTGCGTCGCAAAACAACGGCATCCTGATCCTGCTTTCCTATGACGACAGGCAGATATTCATCGCAACGGGCTACGGACTCGAGGGTGCCGTGCCGGATATTGTCGCGAAAGGCATTGTCGAAAGGGACATGCTGCCAAACTTTCGAAACGGCGACTATTACGAGGGGTTCAAAGAGGGCATTGACGCGCTTCAAAAGCACATCGGAGGAGAATACACCGCAAGCCGCTACACCAGCGTGACGGAGGCGGCGTGGTTTCCCTTCCTGTTGTTCTTCGGTTTCATCGCACTGCAGGTCTTGGCGGCAGTCTTGGGGCAATCGAAAGCCTGGTGGCAAGGCGGCGTAATCGGCGGTGTCGCCGGCGTCATCCTTGCAGTCTGGTTTGCGTGGTGGCTCAGCATTCCGATTTTGGTGGTTCTCGGTCTGGTGTTCGATTTCATCGTCTCACGTATGAAACCGTCGGGTCGTCGCGGCGGTCGCGGGGGGTGGGGGAGTGGTGGATTCGGAGGAAGTGGAGGCGGATCCGGTGGGGGATTCGGCGGTTTTTCCGGAGGGTCTTTCGGTGGAGGAGGCGCGGGCGGCCGCTGGTAACACTGTCTTTATGAACACACTTCTCGCCTCCGCCGTTGTCTCTCTCGCGCTCAGCCCCGCGACGGGAGTGACGGTTGTGGCGCAGCCGGTGGTGCCACAGACCATCGCTGCAGGCGCAATGCGCATTCCATTGCTCGACATCCGCATACAGGCCTCCTGCGCACTACGGCAGCCAGTCGACCTTCAGTCATTGACGCTGCGTCATCGGGGACTGGGTGAGCTCCATGACCTTGCGGGTGTGTATGCGCTTTCCGGCGCCACGCGTCTGTCGAGACTGCAGACATTCAGCGGCAACGACCATACGGCGGTCATCCCCCTCAGATCCGTGACGTTGACATCCTGTCAGCAAAGGACGATACGCATCGCAGGCGACTTCGCCCCGGATGCCGCCGCAAGCGGGGAACACAGCCTTTCACTTGTTGAGCTGTCGACACCAACCGGTCGGATTGTTCCGGTTGCCGACGGTCTGGGAGTGCCGGCTCGCGTCGCTCCCATCGATACCAAAGGCCCCGTCGTCGACGTCCGTCCTTTGCTGGTGCGACCCAGCTACGGCTCACGGCGTACTGTCCTGCGCTTCCTGCTTTCGGCGCAGTCCGATGCACTTTCCATACAGGCAATCACGCTTACCAATGACGGCAGCGCGCGCGACAGCGATCTGCAGTCCATCGCCATCGTCAATGCAAAGGGTGAAACCCTCACCAACGTCGAGAAGTCCATGCAGGGATCGACCGTACGCCTGCAGTTTTCTCCGCCGCTCTCCCTGGAACGCTCCGTACAAAAATTGCTCGAGGTGCGTGCGGACATCCGATCATCACGCCGCAAAACGGTTGATCTGCAGATCCAGGAGCAAAGCGACATCGAGTGGTCTGAGGCTCGACGGTGATTTGGTATCGGCTGGAGGCTCTGTCATACTGGGTTCCACGCACATGCCTCGACGGATTTCCCTTGCACTTGGCGTTCTCGCACTCGTCTCCTGCTCTTCAACGCAGAAGGGGATCGATCCAAAGGATCTATTGGAGCGCACTGCTACTGCACAACAGCAACTTTCCTCGGCCAATATCACGCTCAAGCTTTCGTTGCAGGGGCAGGCAACCGCCGAGTTGTCCAACATGCAGATTGATGCCAAGGGCAGCATGCAGGAAGGAGGCAAGCTTCTTGCGCTGTCCGGCACACTGTCGACCAAGGCCGACGGCAAGGATCTGATCCTGACGGGAGATGTCGTACTGGCGAAGGGTTCTGAGCAATATGTCCGCATCACAAAAGTGGCCATCGACACCGGTCTGGGCGCGAGCATTCCTGTGGAAACCCCCGCGTTGCAGGGTTTTTTGAACCGCTGGTGGCTGCTTCCGGGCGCCCGTCCACAGCTTTCTTCAGGGAGCGAGGCGGACCCCAGCCTATTGCCGCAGCAGATCAATGTCTTGGACATCGTGCATGATCGAGGTTCCCAGCAACACGACGGACATGACATCCGCACTCTGGATGTCCGCGTCAACGCAAAGCGTCTGCAGGAATTCCTGACGGAGGTGCAGCGCCAGCGCGGGGACGAGCGTCCGGCACAAATGGAATCTCTGTTTACATCCGGCACAGCAGAGGGAACCGTGACTATTGACGAGCAAACATTCCTGATGCAAACGATACATTGGGAAATCTCAGGCGGCTCGCAAACGAAAACAGTGATAGAGTTGACGCAGAACACAACGGATCCCGTCCCCCCGGTGACGGTTCCCGAAGGGGCATTGCCGCTTGTGCCAGGTGTCTCTCCGCTGTCGCTTTTCCTCCAAGGACTGTCGCCCACTCCCTCCGACCCCTCCCAACAGTGACCCCGACTCCTACCATCGACAGCCTCTCGTCTCCCTCTCCCGCGCCCCGCTCGGCGGAGCCGGCACCGAACGAGGTTCAGCGTGCAAAGACGCTTCTGATTTCGCTGGCTGTCCTTCTGTATTTTGTTTATGTCCTGTGGTGTGTGGCTCTGCTGGTGCTTCTACCGCCGACCAACGGAGGAATGGAATCGCTCATCAAGGCGGGAACAATGTCCGGCATCATGGGTGCCGTGGTGTTCGCGTTGATCGGCCTTGGCGGCCTCTTGCGTGTGCGTAGCAATGCTTCTTTGCCTCAAAACGCCAAAATGCGTGGCTTGATAAGAGCAGTTTCTTTCTCGGCACCCGGGCTGCTGCTCAGCATTGCCGTCCCGGTGTTGATCAACCGGGAACCCGCATTGATCCTCGAGGTGGCAAGTCCGACCAACACCGATCTTATCGCCCCGATTGCCGTGACCTACAGCGCCGAGAAAGCCGCCGCTATTCTGCTGAGTCGCGGCACAAGAATCCTGCAGTATAAGTGGGATGTCGACGGCGATGGAAAGATCGACCGCGAGACCGTGGTGCCGACCCTGCAGACCACCTACCAGCGTGAGGGGTCGTATGCGACAACCGTCACCATGGTTCCCACAAGCGGGGCATCACGTAAGTTGTCACGACGCATGATCATCCAGAAGGCGGTGTTTACCGTGGATCCCGTGCAACCGATCGTCAACCAGCCTGCGACATTCGATGCTCAGAATCTTGTGCAGTCCGCAGCAGACATCCAGATGATTTCCTGGGATTTTGACAACGACGGAAAGATGGATGTGGAAGGCAAGGAAGCACAGGCGACCACCACCTTCTACCAGAAGGGCTCCTACACGGTTTCCGTGACCGTGCAGCTCACCAACAAGACACAGACGACCTATCAGCGGACGATCGACATCGTCGATGCGCCGCCTCTTCCGTTCCCGATTGCCATCGTGACAAAGCCCGGCAAACTGATCAGTGCCGCTCCGTTCACGGTCATTTTCAGCGTCAAAACCGACGAGCAGCTCGCACAGGTGCAGTGGAATTTTGGCGACGGTACGCGCAGCGAGGGCATTGCGGACATTCCCCATACCTTCGCCAAAAAGGGCAACTACGTCGTCGTGGCACGTGCCCGTTCGGCAACGGGCACCGTCGCGAACGTGACGATTCCCGTATTGGTGGCCGACCAGCTGCAACTCAATGATCTGACCTTCAAGGGCTCCCCCCAGCCTCAGGCCGACGTGATCAGCGGGGAAATTCCGCTGACGGTTTCACTCGACCCGCAAACAAACGCACAGTTCGTCACCTTCACTTGGGAGGCACCCGAAGCGACGGAAGTGGGCTCCACCGACGGTCAGCTGCAGGCCATTTACCGAACAGCCGGGACATACAAGGTCACCCTCATCGCTCAGGACGCCGCCCAGAAGGTTCTGCGCAAACAATTCACCGTGCAGGCGAAGCCGATTTCCTCCTATGTATCCTTCCAAATGGATCCCAAAGACGGCGTTTCCCCGTTAAAGGTGCGCTTTGACGCCTCCGAGTCGGACATACCGGGCGCTACCATCACCGGCTTTGAGTGGGACTTTGGCGACGGCTCGGAGAAACAATTTGGCGGGGCACAGACAGATCATGAGTTCGAGCTCCCCGGAACCTATCAAGTGCAGCTACGCGTACGCACAACAAGCGGAAGCAATGAAACGACCGCCACCCAAACAATCGTCGTGCGCGAGCCTCCTTTGCAGGCCTGCCTGCTGGTCAGTCGTTCGCGCGTGTCGCTCAGCAACCCCTATGTCAGCTTTGACAGCTCTTGCACCACCGGCGAAACGGCATCGATTGCGTGGGACTTTGGGGACGGCAGCCAAAGCAGCGACGCGAAGCCCATCCATCAATTCACCCAAAAGGGCACGTTTACGGTGCGCCTGACGGTGACGGACGGCACTGGCAGAAAGAGCACCAAATCCGCTACCATCAGCGTCGAATGAAGCATCGCAACCTTGTCCGCATCGCCGCAGCAATCGGAGTTGTCGCCATCATCCTTGGCGCAATTCTGCCCAGCCTGAGCTTTTAAGCTCTCGAGAAGCCCTGCACTTTTTGCTATCATGCGCACCCATGCGCCACGGGTTTCTCCTTATCGATAAGCCAATCGGGCCCACCAGCCACGATGTGGTTGGGCAAATGCGTCGTGCATTGCACGAGCGCGACATTGGGCATCTCGGCACGCTTGATCCGCTTGCCTCCGGCCTGATGGTTCTTGCGGTCGGCGCAAAGGCCTTGAAGGTTGTCGAACTGTTCAATGGATTGCCCAAGGAGTACGAAGCGGCAGTCACTTTCGGAGCCACAAGCACGACATACGACGCGGATGGAACCATTACACCCTATGACATACGTACGGGGTGGGAGCCGCCGGAACAGGCCACGATCCAACGGACTGTCAGCGACCGCTTCATGGGAAAAATCGATCAGACACCTCCCATTTTTTCGGCTGTCCATGTGGGCGGTGAACGAGCCTATCGCAAGGCACGTCAGGGCAAAAACGTGGCCATGCCATCGCGCGTGGTCGAGGTGACAGCCTGTGAAGTATTGGACTATCGCTATCCGGAACTGCGCATGCGTGTGGCGTGCAGTGCGGGAACCTATATCCGCTCCCTCGCCAATGACCTTGGTGAGGTTCTGCGATGCGGCGCCTATCTCTCTGGTCTGCGCAGAACCAAAGTGGGGGAATGGCACGTGGCTGACGCCAAGCCGACAACGGCGGCAAACTGGGCAGATGTTCTTCCGCTGAAGGACGTTCTTGTGTCCTTGCCAAAGACTGACATCACGCCCGAGCAATACCAAGAATTGCGCTTTGGCCGTGATCTGCCGCTTCAGGTACAAGACAATGCGATTGCGTGGTGTGAGGGGCTTCCTGTGGCCATTTTGATGCCCCTGCGAGACGGGTCGGGTCTCGCGCACCCCAGAAAGGTCTTCTGACGAAACAGGAACGACAGCCGAGGCTACATCGTGGTGGGCTGGGCGGGACTTGAACCCGCGACCAATTGCTTAAGAGGCAACTGCTCTACCAACTGAGCTACCAGCCCGTGATGTGAATGTGTCGCCTTCAAAACACTCAGCCGATCGGAAGGCCGCACGAGGCTACCAGAAGCCCAAAGACGCTTCAACAGCTTATATCGAGGTATCGGCGCTTTCTCCGCCACCCGGGTCTGTGCTGGTGGCGTTGCAGGACTTGGCGGCATCCTTGAAGTTCTTCCATGCAGTGCGTCGTGCGTTGCGGACATTGAGCTTGGCGGTCTTTGTCGATGCCTTAAAACTCTTCCAGACGTTCTGGATGGCATTCTGGCGCGTGTCTTTGTCCTGAATGGTCCAGGCTGATTGCAACGATCCCTGACGCGTCACATAGGCCGATTGAATGGCGCTGCTATATGTGGTGAATGCGTTGACCAGAGCCGTTTCACGGGTTGCAATGGCCTGCTGTGTGCACGGCAGGTTGGGCGAGGTGGACGCCAACACAGGGCTTGCCGCGGACAAAGCCAGAGCAAGAATGGCGGCGGATGTCGCAAAACGGTTCATAGGAGAGAGGAAAGCAGGATGGAGTTTACCGCGACGAGGCACTGCTCGCACTAGACGGGAAGCTGATAGTCTTTTTGAGTGCTGTCAGGCGTGCGGCAAGCGCCTTCTTTTCGGTATCGGTCATCTTTGCTGTTGCGGCGTCTACCAGCGCCTTTGCGCGGGGATCACCCAAATCGTGTGCTATCGTGAACCAGGCGGCAGCCTCCACCTGATTGATTTGTACGCCCTCGCCCTTCGCATACATCACACCAAGGTTGTAGGCAGCCTGGGTTACGCCTTTTTTCGCCGCCTCAGTAAAGAGGGACAGGGCATGGGGCAGATTCACTGCTCCGGCCTCACCGCGATATTCCATCACACCGAGATTGTACGCGGCGCGCTCGTTGCCCAGTGCCTCTGCTTTTGTGAACCACAGTCGCGCCTTCGTAAGATCCTGCGGGACAATGGTTCCCTCGTAGTACGTTGCAGCCACATTGAACATCGCGCGGACGTTGCCCTGATCGGCCGCCTTGGTGAGCCAGTTCATTCCCTGACCGATATCCTGCTTCATTTCTTTGCCTTCAAGCAAAATGGTACCAAGGTTGTACTGGGCAAGTTCGCTGCCGTCCTGAGCGGACTTCAGCAGCTGCTCGTAGGAGACAGGCAGCGTCCACGAAGAACATGCCGAGAGAAAAAGGGCACCCGCAAAAGCAAAAGAAGAGAGACGCATAGAAGGGCATTCTAGGCCTGCAGCACGAAAGACGGCAAACCGGAATGCAGCCTATTGATCGATCTCCTTCCTAGTTGCCAAGCGCCACGTTGACCGGCTTGCTGATGGGTACCGGTTGCGCTTCAGCCAGGACGGCGACGCGCTCCACGGTGGAACGAGGCATCTTTCCGTAGGCGGAAATGATGGGGTTCACACGGGACTCGCCGTGCTTTTCGACGGTCTGCAACCAGGCAATTTCATTGCTTTTGAGGGGGCGGCCAAACAGATTGGCGAGACCCGGCCCGACGTACGGGCCATCCATTTGGACTGTGCGCCCATCCGGGGTGCCGTAGAACTGCACCTCAACACCGGTACCTCCGGTCGTAGCCATGATCACGATGTCGCCCGGCGTGTCGTTCTGAAACACCAGATCCTGCTTACCCGGAAGCACGGTGGAATCCAGTCCAAGACCGAACATTTCGTAGTAGTGGACATACAGGCTGTGCGGCGCGCGCTTCACAATGGGTAAGCCAGCAAGGAGTGCGGCGCGATAGACCGTTGTGGAAGACTGACAGATGCCGCCGCCGGGAGCAGGCTCAAGCGTGCTGCCATTGACGATGATCAAAGAATCAAACCAGCCGTTGCCCTTGGTAATGGGTCCGCCCAGCATGCTATTGAACGAGAATGTGGAACCCTGCGGCACGACGACGGTATCGATGTGCTGATGGATTGCCTTTTCGACGTTCGCCTTTCTGCCCCAAGGGGATGTCCGGTAATCGGACAAACCGGTCGACAGCAGCTCTAGACGCGACGCACTGCCCGCTTTTGGCATCATCACCGATCCGTTGCGGTAGCGCAGGGGTACGGTGACATGTTTGGCATTCCCTTGCAGGGCATCTGCGACAAGCACAGCAGGGCTTTTGTCGCCCAACACCTCGTATCCCGCAGCAGGGCGTGCATTGACCGTGACACGCGTGACACCGAAACGGTCTGTTGTTGCCTCCACGACAGAGGAGTCCTGTACCGCAGGCAAATCCAGCGGCATCTGCGCTTCGAGATCATGAAGGATGCGATCCTTCGGCATGGTAACCGTGACGGCATCTTTGCTTACATACAACTGAAGCCACAGCGGATGCTGTTGCACACTCACGATCCACAGCAACGACGAACCGCTTTGGGTGTCGGGAGCATTGCCTTCGACGGGCAACACGACGGAAACCGACTTTGCCAGCAATTGCTGACGATCCATGACGGCAGAACGTACGGATGCGAGGGGAGGCACGACGCCATAGGTCGTGCGCAGACGCGCGGCCAAACGCTTGGTGACACCATCGACAAGGGGACTATTGCCCTGCTTTCCGCCGATGAGCGCACGGACGTGCAACACCTCACCGGCATTGGCCAGTAGGCGCGCTGTCATCTCGGGCTGCGCACATGCCACACTGGTGCCCACACTCAAGGCACATAACATCACGGCGACACTTGTTCGAATATTGGTTTGCATTTGATTTATATAATACCACATTTTATAAATATTTGCAACTATGCCTTGTTCAAGCTGTAGATAGATCGCCGTACCCGTCTGTCACTGGGACGCACGGGTCTCTTGTCCTCTTACAAAAAGAGCCCCAGAGGGGCTCTTTTGATGCAGAGAAGGGGATTAGCGTACAGAGCGGCGCTGCAAGGCGGCAGGCACTGCGGGCAAGAGGCCAAGGAACACCAGACCCAGCATGTCGAGAGGTGCGCCGGTCGTAGGCAGCGTACTGACAACCGCAATTTTGGTGGCGGACAGTCGGCGGTCAAGTGCGATGGCATCGAGGCCATTGCCGTTCAATGCGGCAAGGTTGCTGATCATGGTGCCCATAGGCAGATCATTTGCTGCGCGAAGCGTGTAGGTAACGCTCCACGTGTCGCCCGGCTGCAATGTCGGGATGCTCCACTCGAGCGTTCCTGCACCCGAATCCTTGGCGCCGGAAGCGTCGACGACGGAAAACTGCGAAGCATTGAAGCGATCATTCACCGTCAGTCCGGACAGCTGTGCGTCCGTGATGTTGTTCACGATGAGACGGAAACGGACGACACCGCCAGCCAAAACCTGCGTGTGATCGGCGGTTTTCTGCAGCAAGACACGCTCGGAGGGGCGGGCGACGGAGGAAGCCGTGGAGCGGTAAGCGGGGCGATACGTCGAGGTGGACGAGCGAGGCGAGGCGGAGCTGGTCGGTACCGGCGCCACGAGGATCGGCGTGTTACTGACGCGATCGAAGATGCCGCGTCGTGACGAGCTTGTGCTCGGCGTATTCGTGGAATAATTCACCACTTCGGTGTGGTCATAGTCGGTCATGCCGTCCAACGCTGCAGAAGCGAGCAGATCCGCACCGATGGGTGCATCCGGACGGACACGGATGGAGAAGTTCAGCACGCGGTCGCCGTGTGCGGGAACCTCGATGCGCGGCCAACGGATCACAGAGCTGTCGCGGGTACCGCCTGCGCTTGCGCCGACAAATTCCGAGTAAATCGGCATTGCGGCGGTCACATAGGCGTCGGAAACCGTGCCATCCTCGTTGTTGTGGATGGTGACGGTGTAGTTGAGTTGCTCGCCGATCATCGCGTTTCCGCGGCCGTCAGAGATGCTGATATCAAAGTTGTGAGGAGTGATGGCGGAACGCACCTGTGTGTTATCGGTGTCGACTGCACCGGCGACGGATGCGGACACACGGATCAGTTCGTTTCTGCGTGCGCGCTCAAGGGCGCGTGCATAGAAATGATAGGTGCGGCTCTCGCGCGGGCCGAAGTTCTGTGCTGCCCACAAAATGCGACTGCTGTCTTGATCGGTCGAACCGTCCGGACTGACAAAAGTCAGATAAGGGGACAACGTTGCGCGCACATCGGTTGTCATCGACACATCAAGGATGTTTTGCACCACAATGTCATAGTCCAGATCTCCGCCGGGCAATACGCTCTTGAGTCCATCGGTGATCGAAACGCTGAAGCTCGGGTTGGTCGCGGACAGAATGCCCGTGGAGCGCACAAGCGTTGTATCGGTTGCCTCGCGGCCGCCGATCGATGCGCGTGTAACAAGGCTGATTCCTTCTGCCGCGCGGGGGTTTACCGTTCCCTGGATCGTATAGGTGACAGGAGCATTGCGGCTCACGGTCACGTCGCGCCAACGGGCGAGGGAGGGCGTCACAAGCTCACCGCCGTTGCTCGCACTGATGATGCCCACTTCCGTCGGAACGGACACCGTCACGGTTCCGCTTTGCGGGGAAGGATCGTTGGTCGAGACCGTTACGGCATAAATCACACTGGCACCGGGAGCCAAGCGGTCCTTTCCGTCGCTGATCGACACAAACATGCCGCCGCCGCCGGAATACTCGTCGTTGTCATCGATGCTCGCACAGTCCGTATCGTTGGGGTAGTCCGTTCGGCCGTCACCGTCATTGTCGAACCCATCCTGACACTGGCTGATCGCCGCGTCGCTGGGCGATGCGGTCAGCAGCACGGAAGCTCCGCCGCTCAGTGTGAGAAGGAGCAAGGCTGCAATGGTGCCGGAAACGAGGGAAGATGATCGCAGAGCCACAAAAACGGGGGGAGGGATGAAAAAGGGAGTATCTTTACTATGGAATAATCGATTGGTCAATTATGCTTCACACAACAAAAAGTGACTTACCCATTTTTGTCTCTTAGGTAAGCCACTTTCATTTGAGTTGACTAAATTGCTATATGTTACTTCCTAATATTCTCAAAAATAACAATCTCGCGTTCGATGATCCGATGGCTGCGCTTGGGCAGGACGGTGAAGAGCGCGGCGCGTCCGGTCACACGGGGCTTTTCGGGAGCCACAGGGGCAATCGGAGAAATCGGCGTCTCACCGACGGTGGCATGCAGCACGCGGTGGTTCAACTGCAAGGAACGGAGCAAATCACGCTTTGCCGAGAAATACTCGGGCGTTGCATAGCGCATCCTCCACTTTGCCTCAAATGCCTGCAGCTGGGCGTGCATTTGCTGGTGATAGACACGATGTGCGTCCCAATCGGTGCTCGAAAGCTCGTGAGTCTTGCTCCATTCGGGTGCAGGATCACGGACAAACACGGCATCCTGCGGAATCACGTTGTCTGCGCTTGCGGCAAACGGGATAAGTGTCTGCAGGGCGACAAAAGAGGTAAGGAGGAAACGACGCATAAAGAAAAAGAAAGAAAGGCGCGCATCTTAGACAAATAACAATAATGTTGTCAAACATTCCTTTTCCACTCCGTCAAGCGCCCCATGTCTCGTTCTATGCGATCCGCAAGGCGCAAACGGGCAATTTGGCTGCGATTCAGCAGGGGGTAGTGCCGCACCAGATCGACATGCTCAGCGATGTACCAGACATCATTGGCATCGGTCATCCAACCCCGTTCGTCAAAACGCGACAAATCGGTGGGAGCGGAATACGAGCGCAGGGTCTTGCGGCCATCTTCGAGGAAATACTCATGAAAAAACGATACCGCCAGTTCACGGGGTGTGCGGTATATGGGCTCCCGATAACGCAAGACTCCGTGATTTGTCTTGCTGATGGCACCCCAGTGGGCGCCGTCCTGATAGACGGCAATCACATGATCGTCATCCTGCATAATCGATTTGAGATCCATCACCAAAGGCCGATGACCCTGGAGACGGAGAGCGACGGCGGCAAGCATCGCCCCTTCGATACACTGAGCCTCACGCATCTGCAAAACCCTGCGCGGCGAGCGGCACGTTTGCACAAAGTTCATGGGCAGCGTATCGAGGAAGTCTTGGATCTTCCGTGGTGTGTTGAGCGTCTTGAGGAGCCGAAGCTCCTCCCGTGTAAAGCCGTACATGGCAAAGAGAATAACCCTTTCGTAAGGAAAGAGATATTGGAGGCGTGTTCCGTGGAAATGTGGTGGCCCGGGCCGGGGTCGAACCGGCGACACCTCGCTCTTCAGGCGAGTGCTCTACCACTGAGCTACCAGGCCAATGTGATACGGAAGGAAACGTTGGTGGAGCTGAGGGGACTTAAACCCCTGACCTCCGCAATGCGAATGCGGCGCTCTATCAGCTGAGCTACAGCCCCAAAGGTCAACAGGCGAATCGGGCTGACAACAACCCTCAGCAAAGAACAACGAAGCCCGTGAATTATACTGAGGCTTCCGGGGAAATCCACTCCTGCGGAAGGTGGGGATCCACCCGAACGGTACCGATGTATACCGAAGAACCCTTGGGCAATTTCATGCGCTTCAGCGCATTCACAACGCCTACGCGCTCCAAAACATCATGGAAACGACGAATGGCACCGTCACTTTCAAAGTTGGTCATCTTGGTCAGCTGCTCGATGCGCGAACCGCGGATCACTGCCCCCTCGTCTGTCTGTTCGATGCGATAGGCACCCATGCGATGGGTCTCGATCTGCGGGCGCAGGACGGGCAGCAATTCGCCGGGCAACGGATCGTCCTCGACCACCGCGATGCGCTTTTGACGCTCATCCAGGACGATGGGCAGCAAGGTGGAGATCAACTGTTCCGTTCCCTGTTTTGTGACAGCGGACAACGTGCCGGCAACGGCAATCTTCTCTTTCTTGAGAAGGTCGAGCACCGTCAGCAAATCCTCCGCCGACAACAAGTCGATTTTGCTCAAAAACACCAGCTCGCGCTTGCTGTCGAGAGTGGGGGAGTAGGCACGCAGCTCCGTACGGATTGCGCGGTAATCGGAGACAAGGCGCGAGGCATCCAGTTCGCCGGTCTCGATGGCATGTCCCGCATCAAGCAAATGAACAAGCACACCGCAACGCTCGACATGTTTGAGGAACTGATGTCCCAGCCCTTTGCCCTCGCTTGCACCCTCAATGAGACCCGGGATGTCGCACACAACGAAGGAACGGTCGTAGACCTTTACGACGCCAAGATTGGGCGTGATGGTGGTAAAGGCGTAATCGGCGATTTTCGGCTTTGCGGCACTGATGACGGAAATTAGTGTCGATTTGCCCGCATTGGGGAAGCCGATGATTCCCACATCGGCCACAAGCTTCAGCTCCATCTGCACCACAAGTTCCTGACCAGGCTCGCCAAGTTCTGCAAAATCCGGGCGCTGACGCGTTGAACTGACAAAGTGTGCGTTGCCGTATCCGCCTCGGCCGCCCTTTGCGATCACCACCTGGTCTCCGGGCTCGGCAAGATCCGCAATCAGCACTGGTGCGGCTTCGCCTCCGCCGCGGTCAAACAATACTGTTCCGGTCGGCACGCGAAGGATCACATCCTCGCCATTGCGCCCTCCCTTGTTGTTGCCCGATCCCGGATCACCCGGCTTCGCTTCGAAACGTTTGCGCGATGCGTAATCGCTCAACGTATCGGTGTTGTTGTCCGCCACAACGATCAGATCGCCGCCATCGCCGCCATCACCGCCGTCAGGGCCGCCTTTGGGCATGTATTTTTCGCGACGCCAGCTGACACAGCCGCGTCCTCCGTCTCCCCCACGCACAGTGATGATGGCCTCATCCAAAAACATGCACGGAGTATAGAGTGCTTTTCCGAAATAACCTCGTTGTTTCTTTCATTTTCCGGACTTTTTGGGAAGAATCGCCTGGTCGCAGGCGACACTATTGACAGTGTTAATTATCACTCTACAATCTTGAGTGATAATTCACTCTTCCACTTCATACTATGTCCAAAATAATCGGAATTGACCTCGGTACGACAAACTCCTGCGTTGCGGTGATCGAAGGCGGCGAGCCGGTGGTGATCCCCAACAGCGAGGGCAACCGGACGACACCGTCGGTTGTGGGATTCAAGGACAACGATGTCCTTGTCGGCGTCAGCGCCAAGCGTCAGTCCGTGACCAATCCGAAAAACACCGTATTCTCCGCAAAGCGTTTCATCGGACACCGTTTTGACGAGGTGAAGGCGGAGGCAAAGCAGATGCCGTTTGCCGTGAAAGAGGGCAAGGAGGGGCGTGCCGTGATCGAGGTCAACGGCAAGGAAATGATGCCCCAGGAAGTGAGTGCAAAGGTGCTGCAAAAATTGAAGCGCGATGCCGAGGCGTTTCTCGGTCAGCCGGTCACCAAGGCGGTCATCACGGTGCCGGCGTACTTCGACGACAGTCAGCGCCAGGCCACCAAAGATGCCGGTCAGATCGCCGGCCTCGAAGTGGTGCGCATCATCAACGAGCCGACGGCAGCCGCTCTCGCGTACGGTCTGGACAAGAAGGGAACCGACCATGTGATCGCGGTCTATGATCTTGGAGGCGGCACGTTCGATGTCTCCATTCTTGAAATGGGCGACGGCGTGTTCGAGGTTCTTGCCACCAACGGTGACACGCACCTCGGTGGCGATGATTTCGATCAGCGGATCATCGACTGGATCCTGTACGAATTTTTGAAGGACACGGGTGTCGACCTGTCGAAAGACACCATCGCCCTTCAGCGCCTGAAGGAGGCGGCTGAAAAGGCAAAGATCGAGCTGTCGAGCCAGAACGAAACGGAGATCAATTTGCCGTTCATCACCGCCGATGCCTCCGGGCCCAAGCATCTGCTCATGAAACTCAGCCGCGCAAAGCTCGAGCAGCTGGTGGATGAACTGATCAAGAAAAGCGTTGAGCCCTGTCTGAAGGCCCTGAAGGACGCTGGCAAAACCAAAAGCGACATTCAGGAAGTGGTGCTTGTCGGAGGCATGACACGCATGCCCAAGGTCGTTGAGCAGGTGAAGGAACTGTTCGGCAAGGAGCCCCACAAGGGCGTCAACCCGGACGAGGTGGTGGCCATCGGTGCCGCGGTGCAGGCCGGCGTGTTGGGTGGAGACATCGATAAGGACATCGTGCTTGTGGATGTGACGCCGTTGTCGCTCGGCTTGGAGACATTGGGCGGAGTCGCGACCAAGCTAATTGAGCGCAACACGAAAATTCCGACGACCAAGAGCCAGGTCTTCTCCACCGCGGCTGACAGCCAGCCGTCCGTGGAAATTCACGTCGTGCAAGGCGAGCGCGAGCTGGCCGCTGACAACAAGTCTCTGGGTCGCTTCGTACTCGACGGCATTCCGCCTGCCCCGCGCGGCATGCCCCAGATCGAAGTCACCTTTGACATCGACAGCAACGGCATCCTCTCCGTAAAAGCCAAGGACAAGGGAACCAACAAAGAACAGCACATCACCATCCAGGGTTCAACCGGTCTGTCGAAAGAGGAGGTGGAGAAGATGAAAAAAGATGCCGAGCTCAACGCGGAGGCCGACAAAAAGAAGCGCGAACTGATCGATGCCCGCAATCAGGCCGATGCACTCGTGTTCAACCTCGAAAAACAGATGCGTGAACACGATGCGCGCATCCCCGATGCCACCAAGAAAACCGTCAACGAAAAGATGAATGAACTGCGCGATCTTCTGAAGAATGAATCCGCTTCCGTGGAGGATCTGAAAAAGAAGACCGAGGAAACCGCTCTTGCCGCGCAGGAAATCGGAAAGATCGTGTACGAAGAGGCGCAGAAAAAGGAAAAGGACGGCGGTAAAGACGGCAATGTGGTCGATGCCGAGGTCGTGGACGACAAGAAAAAGGAATAACTCATCTTGATTCCATGGGGGCGCCAGGGCGATACTGGCGCCTTTTATGAGTGCAAAGCCCAATTCACGGGAGGTCGCCGCAATGCATGTGGCCGGTGCTCTCGAGCTGCAACTGCTCGAGGATCGACAGGTCAGCCAACGCATCGTTGAACTGCGTCTTCAGACAAAGACACTCTCGCAGATCGCCATGATTCTCCGACAGGAGTTCGCCACCCTGCACAGCACGCAATGCAGCGTCCTTGCATCGGCGGTATCCGGCGCAGTTCGCAGATTGCTCGATCCAAGCGTCGCCGCCGCAATCAGCGACGTGAACCGTCACGAACTTACCCGCGAGCACCGGGCAAACGGAGGCAGAAACTCCGGAGTCGCACAGCTGTCCGCAAAGGGGGTCGAGGCACGCGGAAGGCACGTCTGGACGCTCCAGGAAGACGAACTCCTGCGTGCGGCCATGCAAGAATGCGAAGCGGCACATAAGGGCAAAGGCAGACGTTTCTGGGAGGATGTAGCGACACTGCTTTCCACCCGTCACGGCCTCCGCGTCAACGCCAAGGCATGTTGCAGCAGAGAGTACAAAATCCGGTAGACCGGCTTTCTTACAGCTTGGAGCCCACGTATTCCGCCAGTTCGACGATGCGATTGGAGTAGCCCCATTCGTTGTCGTACCAGGAAAATACTTTGAGGAAATTGGTGCCCTGCACCTGGGTCAGCTCTGCATCGATGATGCTGGAGTGCGGGTTGCCGACAAAGTCCTTGAGCACGAGCGGACGCTTTTCCACCTGCAGGATGTTCTTCATCCTGCCTGCGGCAGCCTTTTCGAACGCCGCGTTCACCTCGTCCTTGGTCACGGGCTTTTTGGTCACCACCGTAAGATCGGTCAACGAGCCTGTCGGCGTCGGGACACGGATGGAAACGCCGTTGAGCTTGCCGGAGAGTTCGGGAATAACCTCGCCGATCGCCTTGGCCGCACCTGTGGAGGTGGGCACGATATTTACCGCAGCAGCTCGGGCTCGACGCAAATCCTTATGGGGCAGATCGAGGAGGTTTTGATCGTTGGTGTAACTGTGAATGGTGGTCATGAGCCCCACCTCGATGCCAAATTCGTCGCTGATCACCTTGGCCATCGGCGCAAGGCAGTTGGTGGTGCACGAAGCGTTCGAAATCACATGCATCGTCTTGGGGTCATACGTCTCTTCATTCACGCCGAGACAGAACGTTCCGTCTGCCTTGTCTTTGCAGGGAGCGGAAACGATGACTTTTTTGGCACCTCCGGCAAGATGGCGTGCGGCACCTTCCCTGTTGGTGAATGCCCCCGTGCACTCAAGGACGATATCGACACCGAGATCCTTGTGCGGAAGTTTTTCGGGTTCCTTGATCGCGGTGATCTTGATGTTGCGTTTGCCGATCTTGATGCCGTCTTCCGTCGCACTGGCCGACTCACCCGCATGACCGAACGTGGAGTCGAACTCATACAGATGCGCGAGGGTTTTGGGATCCGTCAGGTCATTGATCAGCACGACTTCGATGCCGGGATGCTTATCGATGATGATGCGCAATGCCTGGCGACCGATGCGTCCGAATCCGTTGATGGCAAGCTTCATGAGGGGAGGGGAGAAGTGGGACTAGCCTAACTGACTGTAGGTGTTTTGCAAAAGCAGCGTGTCGTCTTCCATAAGAGGAGATTCACACACGCAAACGCCTCCGATGGCGCGATCGCGTAAGACCATTAAAAAATCTTTCCATTTCGCGTCACTCTCTGCAAAAGGCAAGTGATTGCGTTCACCTTTGTCGGTGTAGTGGATGCCCGAAAAGTGCAGATGCATGGTCTTGAGGCTGCGTGCTCCCAGGACGGATGCATACTCGTCAAACATGTCGTTCCACTCCTGCGTACTGTTGATGCCGCCGTTGGCACGAGCGTGGAGATGGGCGGCGTCCACGCAGGGATACTGGCCGAATTCCTTGCTGATCTTCAGACACTCCTGCAGGGTGCCGAACTGCGAATGCTTGCCCATCGTTTCGAGCGCAAGATTCACATCCGGAAACGATTTTTTGTCCAGCAGGATGCGATCAACCGCCCGTCGGACGTTGTCGTAGACCGTTGCAGGCGGCAACCCAAGGTTGAACGCGGCATGGACGCAAACGGACACCGCACCGCACACCTGTGCCATGGAGAGCGCCGCCACACAGCGCGCGATGCTTGCCTCCAGCTTTGCCGGTTCCAAACTGTTGAGATTCACGTAGTACGGCGCATGGATGGTCAACGTGATGCCCAACTCCTTTGCCTTTGCACCCACAGAAGCAACCTGCTCGGCATTGCCCGGCACACGCTGCACCCACTCAATCTCCATTCCACGTAGCCCCAGAGCCTTTGTGCGCTCCAAACCTTTGACCGTTCCTCCCGGTGAAGGAGTGGAACGGGGGGTGCCGGGCGTTGCGAAGATGAGCGTGGCTGCCATGCACATCACACGATAGGATAGAAGACGCCATGCCACTAGAGCGATCCATCCTCGACCGGACATTTGCGACACCATTGGGCGAGGCCGCCTATCAGGTGTGCGAGAAGCTGTTGGATGCCGGCTACGACACGTGGTGGGTGGGAGGAGCCGTGCGCGACATGCTGCAGGGAAAAACCCCGGACGACATCGACATCGCCACCGCCGCGACGCCCACACAGATGCTGGCGGTGTTCCCCGATGCCGACTGCGCCTCCGCGGCATTGGGAAGCCTGCGCATCACGCTGCATCGACAGACATTCGAGGTGACGACGTTTCGCCGTGACGACGAAGCGTCGGACGGACGGCACCCCGAGTCGATCGCATTCTCCGACCGTGAGCACGACGCCGCGCGACGGGATTTTTCGATCAATGCCATCTATCTGCAGCCCATTTCTCGTGCGCTTTTCGATCCCTACGGGGGCGAGGCCGATGTCCGCGAAAAGCTCATCCGTTTCATCGGTGATCCTGTCATTCGTATCACACACGATGCCCTGCGCATGCTTCGCGCCGTGCGCTTTCGCGCAGCGATCGACGGACAGTATCACCCCAAGACCTATGCGGCATTGCAGGCACACTCCGAACTGACTGCCGCGCTTTCAGGCGAGCGCGTGCGGATGGAATGCGAAAAAATGCTGCTCGGTGCACATCCTGACCTCGCTCTCGAAGATCTATGGGAATTGGGCGTGCTCAAGGCTGTGCTGCCGGAGCTGCATGTATGCAAAGGCATCGCACAGCCAGCGCAGTACCACCAGGAAGGCGATGTTTGGAACCATCTGCTGGCCTGCTGCAGTGCTTTCGTGCCCGAGGACGGCGCCGACATCCGCTGGGCGGCGCTGCTGCATGACATCGGCAAGGCGACGACGTTTTCCGTGGAGGAGCGCATCCGGTTCGATCACCATGCGGAGGAATCGGCCAGACTTGCGGGCATTGTCCTCAGGCGCCTGCAGTTCCCCCGTCAGCGCAGTGACGCGATCGTGTGGATCATCCGTCACCACATGATGATGGGATCGTTTCTCGACATGCCGGAAGAGCGCAAGGCTCATTGGTATTACCATCCGTTGTTTAACGATCTGCTGCGGCTGTTTGCCCTCGATATCGAGGGAACCATGCCAAAGGACTTTTCGCTGCTGGACAAGATCATCGCCGATTACACGCAGTATCTCGACACCCATCCGCGGCCTGCCGTGCCGCTGCTGACGGGAACGGAAATCATGGAGATTCTTCACCTGCGCCCCGGTGAAGAAGTGGGACGCGTGCGCAAGCTGCTTTTGGATGCCCAACAGCGGGGCGAGATCACCCTGAAAAAGGAAGCTACGGATTTCGTACGGTCTCTGCAGGGCACGCAGGGAGGATAAGACTGTCGACCACACCGTCTGTCGTCACACGTTCCGAGTCCTGTGCCCCTTTGGGCAGAGTGATGATTTCCAGCGGGAAACGAGCATATTTGGACAAGGTTGCCACCACCTGATCGCGGGCGGCATTCGCCTGGATGGATCGCCGACGCAACAGTAGACCGGGCCGTCGTTCCATGACAACGGCTGAAGCCAAAAACTCTCGACCGTTGGCAACCGTATAGGGTGTCTCCCAAATACGCAGCTGGATGCGTCGGTCGCCGTTGCCCAGCAGGAACTTGGTGAAGCCCAATGACTGCGGTTGTCCGAAAGAGAATGATGGTGTGAGAGGTGCGGCAGGGTACGGGCGCTGCAACAGTGCAGAGCGGAAGATCTCCTCGAATGTGTGCACATCGATGGGTCGAGACGGGACAAAGCCGGCCTGTGTCAGCAGCGACGGCAAACAACGCTCCTTGGCAATGAACAGGAGATTGACGGGCAGATGGCGTTCTCCGAGCAGGGTTTCGCTCATGGCCGGAAGAGCCCCGCGTTGGAACAGAGATGTGGGACTCTCAACCGTGGGAATCAGACGGTCGGGCAGCAACACGGAATCCTTCCATTGGGCGGGCTTCCACACAACGGCAACAACCACGCACAGGAGCTGCAGCAACGACACCGTGACAAACAGAGATGTGGCAAAACGCAACGTAGGCTGTCGCAGACGCGTATGAAGCCACTCGTTGACGCTGATGGCGCTGACCAACACCATCACGCCAGCGGTATATCCTGCCAGGACATCCGTAGGGTAATGCACACCGAGAGCAACACGACTGGCACCCACGCAGACCAGTAACAGCAGCACGGTCATCAAACCCGAAATTTTTGCACCCCAACGCGCATTCGAACGCAGAAGAAGATAGGCCAAAAAGCCGTACAATGCCGTGGCAGCCAACGCATGACCGCTGGGAAACGAATACGTCGCCGTTTCCAAGGCCGGGAACAATCCGGACGGCCGGGGTCGATGGAACAGAAGTTTGCTGCCGGTGGTCGTCAGCAAAACCACACCGAGCATGCACCACAGCACCAGTGCTTCCAGACGCTGGCGTTGTAGCAGAAGACCAGCCGTCAGCACGATCCCGCCTGTAACGATCAGTTCCGTGCTGCCGAACAGCGTCAGGAAATAGGAAACATCCAGCAGGGTCGGGGAGCGTAACGCATAGGCAAGGCTCACCACATTGGTATCGATCACGGTGATCGGCTCACCGGTAATGACATCCACGGCAACACCGAAGAAGACCATCCCCAGCGCAACGAGGAGGAGCGACAACAATGTCAGGGGGAGGCCGGTAAACCGCTGCAAATGCAGACGACGGAGCAGCCAATGGGCGGCCTCAGGGTGTTTCTGCGCAAAAGCACTCATCAGAAAGTCACCGCGCAACCCAAGCAGCTGCGTGTGAATGTGGGGCATAGCCTGTCGTCCGTAGGCAATCAGCCAACGCCACAACCAGGCCACCAGCGCGAGCAGGATGGCGACGACGATGACCACGAACAGCGCGCGTGTCGACCAGAGCAACGCAACCTTCCACGCAGTGCCAAAAACATAGCCAAGACCCAAGTGCGCCAAAGACCACAAAAAGCAGGTGGGAATGGCAAACAGGTAAAACTGTGCTCTGGGCATGGATGCGACGCCGATCACAAAGGGCATGATGGGTCGGGTCCACGAAAAAAAACGGCCAAACACGATGCTCTTCCCCTTATGGCGATGGGCAAAGTCCTTTGCACGCTGCAGGTGGGAAGCGATGCGCGGCCAGCGGTCGAGCAGATGGTGATTGCGTCTGCCAACTTCATAGCTGATGCCGTCACCCACGGCCGTTCCTAGGGTGCACAAACCCACCAACACCCAAAAGCCGTAATATCCGTGGGCGGCAAGGCCACCCATCAGCACGGTCAACACGGCGCCCGGCACAAAGAAACCCGTGTACACAAATGACTCCAGAAAGACGATCAGGAGGAGGAAGCCGTAGCCCGCTGCACCCAACGTTTGGGGGTCGGGGAGGTAGTGGAGGAGGAAATCCAGAGGCCGGCAGTATAGCAGAAAGACCTGCGCCCTTTTCTGCTGTAGAATGCCCTCCGGATCTTTCGCGATCACCCTGTGGGCCAGTAGCTCAGCCTGGTTAGAGCTCCGGACTTATAAACCGGCGGTCGGCGGTTCAAATCCTCCCTGGCCCACCACAGCGCTATAGAAAGGCATGGAGTTGAAAGCATCACCTGCAACAAAATCCGCACTGCCTACAAACACGACGGTCAGCAAAACCGCTTACTTTGCCGCGGCTTCAGCCTTCACCATCACCTGCACCGTCTGACTTTGGTCGCCAAGGCGAACCGTCACGTTGTGCGTACCTGTGGTCTTGATGTGTTCGGCCATGTCGATCGCATCGGCTGTCAGCGTCATCTTGAGCTGATCATTGATGGCGTCAGCAATGTTCTTTTCGTTGATGGCGGCATACAGCTTGCCGGTCTTCGAAGCCTTCTTGACCAATGCGACGGCCTTGCCGGCCAACGCACTGATGACACCTGCGCGTGCCTCACGCTCCTTGTCACGCTCGGCAAGACGCACCTTGATCTGTTCGGCATAACGCTTGCGCACAAGCGGAGTGGCGACAAGACCCATGCGCTTGGGCAAAAGGAAGTTCAACGCAAAGCCGTCCCCCACGACAACGATGTCGTTCTTGTGTCCAATGTTCGCCACGTCTTGGAGGAGGAGGATTTCCATGAAAGCCGCGACACTCTACGCAGCTTTTCCCATGACGTCAACGCTTTCATTGCGCCCCCGAGCCTGTTGCCGGGCGCAGGGCGCCGCCGGAACCTGTTTGAGCGTCTGCAGGCTCGTCATTTCCCTCAAAGAAGCCAAATAACCAAGGGATAAAGTCGAGCCAGCCGGTGCTGGGCTTAAAAATCCTATCCTGATTGAGATACCAGTGGTCGAGTGTAAGGAAACGATCCGAGTGCAAAGACAGTGCGCCCAGCTCGACACCCAAAATTTCCTTGTCGTGGGCAAAGGTATACGTAGGCGAATAGAGGGGGATGGCCGGGATGTCGCGCTTGAGAATGTCACTCAGCCTCCGCAGGGAGCTCATGCGCTCACGTTCGTCGCTTGTCCGACGGATCGCCTCCAGTTCCGTATCGGCATTGAGGGAGCTGTATTGCGAGAGATTGTAGGCATCCAGTCGCAGATCCGCCTTGTTTTTGGTGACCTTCTGTACGCCGCTGGAATGCCAGTACGGATAGCTGTCGAGGTTGTCGAGCAGGGACTGTCCGAAAAGCAGCACATCGTAATCGCGCTTGAGCAGACGCTCCTCAAATGCGGAGCGCTCGGCAGGAACCTCGACGTGCACATCGACCCCCAGTGCGCGCCACTGCTGAGCAACGAGATCCGCAACCTGTTTGTATTGGGGAGGGGATGGGCTCGTCAGCAGGGTAAGTGTCAGCTGCTGCTTTTTGTCGTTCACGCGGACATCCACGCCGTCCTGCGACGTGCGCTTGCGCAGGAAGCCGCCGTCCAACTTGAGATTGTCGATGGTGATTTTCTGCTCTGCAGGCACGGACGGATCTTTGGATGCCAAAAACAGATCGATCAGCTTCTGTTCGGCCAGCGCCTTCTGATAGTCCTCAACGCGGTTGTAGCGCCAGACAAATGCGGAATCGAGCACCTTGCCCTTTGCGTCGGTCAGACGCAGCGTGTTATAGCCGATACGGAGCGATCCCGTAGCGCTTTTTGCCGTGGGCAATGCAACGATCCACGATCCGGAGGCCGTTTTGCTGACCTGCACCTCGAGACCGTTGAGGCGGGCGCCGGTGCCGACGCGTACGAGCGAGCCGGTCACGGTCAGAGCCGCGCCGGTATCAAGAAGCACCACCGTCGATACCTTCAGCGGACCAACGGAGCTGGCCTCGCGCTGTTCCAACAGATGCTGCAGACGCAATTTTTCAGGGAAGTACCACTGGGACTCAAACAATGCGCCCTGCGCCGCAGTGGGATCGAAGTGATAGCGCCAATCAGCGCTGGGCAACTCCAACAGGGGAGTGTCGACGATCAACGACTCATGGATCGCGTCCACGATGTTTTGCTTGTTGGTACCCAACTGCAGTCCGAGACGCAGTTTCTGATCCTTGAGTGTCTCGCGGTCGAGATTGAAGAACAGCGCAACGTACTGCGGCAACGTATACGTGCGCCCGAGCATCTGCTGCGGCACGACGGGCACGCCCTTGTCGTTCTTCGAAGCCAGGCGAAGCCCCTGCAGACTGCGAAGATCCGAGAGCAGGGACGGGAAGTCTGGGAAGATGCGGAAAATGACACGATCGAGGCGCTCGATCGGTCCGTATGTCCGCTCAAACCGCTCCAGGGTGACCTCCGTGCTTAAGTCCGTCTGCACGATGCTTTTCACCTTGTACGGTCCGGCACCGATCGGGTGGCTGAAGCCGAAATCGAGCGTCTGGTCGAGTTTGTCGACGGGAATGTTGGCAAACGATGCCTTGGGCAACAGACCCAACGTCAGATTGCTCGGGAAAAAGCTATAGGGGCTTTCCAGACGGAACTGCACGGTGCGGTCGTCGACCTTCGCAATGCTCACGCCGCGGAAATTCTGGCGCAACAGACTGTTCGGAAACGCGGGATCCTGGACGGTCTGATAGGTGAACAGAACGTCATCGGCGGTCACAGGATGCGGATGATCGGTCGTCGTGTCCTGCCAATAGATGTTGTTGCGCAACGTCAGCGTGTACGTCTTTGCGTCGCCGCTGATTTTCATGGTGGCGAGATCTTCCTCGATCTTCTTTGTCTGCGGGTTGTACTTGAGCAGACCGGAAAACACGAGCGATACGATGTCACGATTTACATCGTTCTGTACCGTAAACCAGGGGATTAGCGGCTGGAGTGCGCCAACCGACCCTTCGATGTACGTGCCACCCGTCGCGGGCACAAGGAGGGTGTTTTGACGATAGAAAATGACCAGCAATGCTCCCAAGCTCAAGGCAAAAAGGCCGATCAGCAACAGAAGAATTCTGCGCTCCAATCGACGGTACTGCACCGCCGCCACATGCAGCAGCTGGAGAAGGAAACGTCGCATGTTTTAGACGTACCAGTCGATGACAATGAGAGCGAAGAACAATACGCTCAACGCAATGGAAGCCTGATACAGGAACTTTTCGGCTCCGCGGCGCTGGACATACGCTGCCCCACCCAAACCGCCCGTCTGATTGGTCAGACCGGAAGCACGGTGCTGAAGCAGAATGCAAAGAATAAGCAGAATGCTGACAATGGTTTCAAAAATGTGGATGATCATAGCCGCGAAAGTGTAGGGGAAAACCCGGACGAAGCAAAGCGGGGAAGATGGCCTCCGCAGGGGCTTTGCAGTACAGTGGTTGCAAGGGCGCCTAGCTCAGCTGGTTAGAGCATCTCGCTTACACCGAGAGGGTCGAGGGTTCGAATCCCCCGGCGCCCACCATGGTTTGCAAAGCTACAAAAAAGGAGCCCTAGGCTCCTTTTATTGATTCCAAAAGGAAATTTAGGCTCCCGTGTTGGAAGACAGAGAATTGAAGATTTCGCGCATCAAATCGACAATGGTTCCGAAGTTGAGCTCGAAGGGGATTTCAAGAAGCTTGCTGAGCCACGACACGGCGAAGAACGAGACGAACGTGACGATCAGACCGATGATGGCATAACGGATCGTGTGCACGGCCTTCTTGATCTTCTCCTCGTCACCGGCCGAGAGAATGAACGTAATGCCGCCGATGATGATGAACACAAGGCTAAGGATGGAGGCAACAATCAATGCCAGCGCGATGAAAGTCGCGACGATATCGATAATGCTTCCGTTTTCCAGAAGATCACGCAGCATGGGATGAGGGGGAAGTGGACGAAGCGGCGTCCGCCGGTTCTAAAATTTTCAGATTGATGCGCTGATGGGCGTTGCCGCCGAGCATGCGCAACAACGTACGAAGTGCTTTGACGGTCTGTCCGCCTTTGCCGATGAGCTTGCCCATATCGCGGTCGCTCACCCGTACGGTGAGCAAAATGCCCAAAGCGTCTATTTTCGACTCAATGTGCAAATCCTGCGGATCGTCGACAAGCGCCTCAAGAACGAAGCGAAGGAAGGAAAACCCGGGAACCGTCTCTGTGGTCTCAGTCATCGGTGATGAGCTTACGCCTGCGCGGGAGCGTTGTCACCTGCAGGTGCCTCTGCACTTGCGGCAGGGGCGGCAACAGGAGCGGGAGCCGGCGGCTCCTCACCCTTGCGGCGCTGCTTTGCATACTTCTTGATGAACTTCTCCATGCCTGCCATGCCGTCGCGCTTCAACAGACGGGCAAGCGTATCGCTGGGAATCGCACCCTTCGCGACCCACGTCTTCACTGCATCCTTTTCGACAGAGAACTTAGAGTCCTTCTGCTGCGGCAGGTAGAACCCGAGGATCTTGAGGAATTTTCCCTTGGCTGCACGTGCGCTTTCGGTGACGACGACACGATAGGTGGCAAGGTTCTTGCGGCCGGTGCGCTGGAGGCGAATTGTCAACATAAGGCGCCGAAGTGTAGCAAGTACAACGGTCAACGCAAGTCTATTTCGAGCCGCGTTTCAGATGGATCCCGGCAAGGGCGACCCCTTCCTTTTGCAGGTGCTGCTGCAGTTTTTGCAATAAACCCTGCATTTCCTGCAATGCCACGGCATTGGAACAGTGAACCGACAGGATGCCATCCTTCAGTGTTTTAGCCTCCACCATGCCCGCAAGGCCCCGTGCATGCAGGTGAATCCAGGCATCCGCGTGGTGGATGGCCAACGACGCATCCGCATGGTGCTTGAGCCCGCGTCGGCGCAGCACAGTCGAGAGAACGGAAGACACCTTGTCCATGACCCGAGTGTACTCCGATTGCGCGAAAGGCGCTCCTGCGGTGTCGCTGTCTTGTTGCCACGTCGTGAATCACTCAGAATATGGAAACATTCCCCACATTTTTTCTATGCGTGTCGCGCGTCCTCTCTCCCTCGCGTTTCTTGCCGGTGTCATTGTCGGCATCTCCGGCACCACTGTCGGCGCAACTCTCAGCGGTTCCGCCGTGTTCAGCGATGTGCAGCCCGGTTCCTATTATGATTCCGCCATCGGTGAGCTGTACAACGCCGGCATCATCAAAGGCCTGTCGGCCGATCGCTTCGGTCCCAACGACTACATCACCCGCGGCCAGGTCGCCGTGCTGATGCAGCGACTGCGCGATGAGCTGCAGGGAACGGTCGCCACGAGCTCGAGCAGCCGTTCGACGGCCAGCTCGGTTTCATCCACTTCGACATCAAGCTCTTCGTCATCCTCGAGTGTGACCACGCGTCCGGCTCAGGGATCGTTCCGCCTGACCTCCAATGCCTACACGGCAGCGGAGAACTCCGGCACGCTGACCGTCAGCGTCGTCCGCGTGGGAGGCGCGAAGGGGCAGTCGACCGTGAATTACTCCATCATCCCGGGCAACGCCACGCCGGATGCGGACTACACGCCGATCACGGGAACACTCGTGTTCGCCGATGCCTCGACGGCAAAGACCCTGTCGATTGCGATTCTCAATGACACCCTTTCCGAGGGCAGCGAAACGATGACGCTGTCGCTGACAACACCGACGGGGGGAGCCATCATCGAATCGCCGACGAGCGCCACCATCACGATCACCGATGATGAGGCACCCTCGTCCGGCAGCTCCAGCTCGGCCACATCCAGCACAAGCAGTGCCACCGCAGCCGGTACGATTGAGTTCGGCGCACCGACCTATTCCGTCGCCGAAAACGACGGCAACATCATTGTCACTGTCCTCCGCACCGGGGGCACCACAGGCAATGTCAGTGCGGCCTATACCACGACGAACGGCACAGCCACATCGGGCACCTACTACACGGCTGTCTCCGGAACGGTGTCGTTCTCCACGGGCGAAACATCGAAGACGATCACCGTGCCCGTGCTGAACAACACCAGCATTGAAGGTGCCAAGAAATTCACCGTGAACCTCGCAACACCCACGGGGGGAGCCGTGCTGGGGACGGCCGTTTCGACCGTCACCATTCTCGATGACGACACGTCGGGCTTTGAGTTCGGCAGCGGTTCCATCAAGTTCGCCAGTGCCACGGCAACAGTGAAGGAAGGTGATGCCGCAGCGATTACCGTTACCCGCGTGGGTGGTACGAAAGGCACGGTGTCCGTCTCCTACAGCACCTACAGCAGCGGCCTTGCCGCGGCAGGGGACTACACGACGACGTCGGGTACGCTGACCTTCCTGCCCGGTGAGGCATCGAAGATCATCCGCGTGCAGACGACAAAGGATTCGACCTCCGACCCTGGAGAGGACTTCACGCTGCAGCTGAGCAGCCCGTCGAGCAACACCACGCTCCTCGAGCCCAGCGCGGTCGTCGTCACCATCGATCAGTAGTCTCGAAGCGCGTCGCGCAACACCAACGCAGTCTGGCGCGCCGTCTCCTCCCACGTCCATCGATCGGGAAGGGACGGCCGCTTCTGCGGCAATGAACGAAATGCCTCAACGAATTCTTCTTTGTACGGTGGAATCAACAGGGCATGGCCGTCGGCAACCTCCGGAATGGCCGTGCGGTCACTGGCGATCACGGGGCACCCGCAATGCAACGCCTCCAACACGGGCAACCCAAACCCCTCGTACAGGGACGCCGTGACACAGGCGGCGGCGGCACTGTACAGCGCAGGCAGATCGGCATCGGGCACGCCGCCAAGGATGCGCACTTGAGGGGCAAGATGGAGACGCTGCGCCTCCGGACCTCCGGTGATCAAGACAAGCTCCATATCGGCGACATCCGCTTCGGCGAATGCGTCGATCAGCAGCTGCACGTTTTTGTGCTCTTTGGAATTGCCCACATAGAGAACATACGTCCGCGACAGACCGTATGTCTCTCGGGCTGCCTGCTGCTGCACGGCAGTGCACGGCACAAACTGCGGTGGAACACCCTCATGGATGCGAACCGTCTTCTGCAGTGTCCGACTTCCATAGGCACGGGCGATTTCCTCGCGCGTAAAATCACTGACGGCAATCAGTCTGCGCGCCTTGCGGACGGTGCGGTGCAACAGAATGCGATAGGCGGCACGCTTGAAAAGCGACGCACTGTTGGGATAGCGATGCAGGATAAGATCGTGAATGGTTGCCACGAACGGCACGGGGCACAGCCACGGCACATTGAAGTGCGGGGAGAAAAACAATTCGGCGCCGCTCCGACGGATCAGGGAGGGGAGCAGACGCTGCTCGGCAAGTGAATAGTGGGGGATATCCGCCTGCAGGATCTGCGCATGGATTCCCTGCAGCCAGGAAGCCGATGCATCGCGCACAAGCAACGTACATGCCATATCGGGATTCTGGGGAACCAGTGCCGCGACCAGTTCACGGGAATACCTGCCAAGGCCTGTGGGGATGCCCGCAAAACGGCAGTCGATCAATACGCGCATGCGGGTATCATAGCGGCATGGATATCGCGGGGGCAGTCACCTTGTTTTCGGCACGACACGACGCGGAGGTGCTGCTTGCACATCTGCTTGGCCGCGAGCGCAGCTGGATATTTGCACATCCGCATGAGGTGCTCACCACAGAGCAGGAAGAAGCCGTTTCCGGCTTTGCCCGCCGCAGAGCGAACGGCGAGCCGGTGGCATATATCCGCGGGTGCCAGGAGTTTTACCGACGCACCTTCTCCGTCGATCCGTCGGTATTGATTCCTCGCCCTTCGACCGAGCTGCTTACGGAGCTCGTGATCGACTGGTGGCAAAAACCGCACGATCTGTTGAAGACTCTCGATACGGAGATCGTGGCCGTCGGCATCGTATTGCGTCAGAACCATGCACCACAGACAATCGTCGATTGCGGCACGGGCAGCGGTTGCATTGCCGTGACGCTTGCCTGCGAATTGCCCGGCGTGACCGTGCATGCAACGGATATTTCGTCCGCCGCGCTTGCGACCGCGCAAGCGAATGCAAGCCGGCATCATGTCGACGGACACATCGCGTGGCACGCCGGCAATCTGCTTGCCCCGATCGCTACACTCACATCGCCGTTTGTTGTGGTGAGCAATCCGCCGTACATCCCCGAGGGCACGACGTTGGAACGCGATGTGGGACACTTTGAACCCCACGAAGCCCTGTTTGCAGGAATTGACGGACTTACGGTCATCAGGCCATTGCTCACACAGGCCAAGGAACATCCGTACTGCCAGGGGATTGTGCTTGAGTGCCGAAGTGACCAAGTGGCGGCGATCATGGACATTGTCGGCCGCTGATCACTCGCCCCATTTCAATTTCTGACGCAGGGTCTGCACAAAGGTGTCCGCACGGCGGCGCAGAAAATGCACACTGTCGGATTGCAGGTGTAAATCAACCACATCATCCGAAGACAACTTAAAATATTCCTGACCATCCAGCGACAAGCCGACCTCGGTGGCAATGCTTTGCTCACGCAGCATGACAGAGACCTGGACACTCGTATGCCCGGGTAGCACCAAGGGCTTTTGACTGAAACTGTGAGGGTTGATCGGCGTAAGGATGACTGCGGACAAATGCGGATGCACGATCGGCCCTCCTGCGGCAAGGCTGTAGGCGGTGGAACCGGTTGGAGTCGCAACGATCAACCCGTCGGCATCGAACGTGGTGAGTTCTTCGCCGTCGACATCCGTTTTCAGTTCGATCAGACGGGCAATGGCACCCTGGGCAATCACCGCCTCGTTCAGAGCGATGCCGGAGTACACGCGCTTTCCCTTTCGCTGAACATGAACATGCAACAGGCCGCGCGATTCCATCACTCCCTTGCCCTCAAGCAAAAGCGGCAAACAGGAATCGATGCTGTCCACGGGAATCTCAGCCAAAAACCCCAGTGTTCCTCGGTTGATGGTGATGAACGGAACACCAAGCTCCCAAAACTCCCGCACCGCGCGCAGGATGGTGCCGTCTCCGCCCACTGTGACGATGGCATCCACTCCGCTATCGGAGCCGAGGGGCAGAATATCCGCATGTGTGCCGCACTCCGCAATGCAGTGCCGATCGACAAACACCGAAACCCCGAGCGACTGCAAGACGCTCACCACCGGCTTCAACGCCTCCTCCTTGTCCTGCATTGTGCGTTTGAGCGTCAGCCCGATGCGCGAGTAGCGGAGCATGGTCTCAGCATCGGATGGTCAGACAATGTTGTCAACGTGCAGATGGGTCATGAGGGCATCTGCGGTGCGCTTCCATGAAAACTGCGACGCCTGCAATACCGCCTTGCGGCTGCACTCCGTGCGCAACGCGGAATCGGTACTCAGCCTGACCAAACCGTCACGGAGAGCATCGACGGACTGCGGATCTACAAGCAACGCGGCATCACCCGCCACTTCCGCCAGGCTTCCGCAACGCGACGTGAGAGTGGGAATGCCCGCAGCAAACGCATCCAACAACGGGAGTCCGAACCCCTCGTAGAGCGAGGGATAGGCAAACAGATGACAGTGAGCAAGAAGCTCACGCGACTGCTCACGAGAAACGTATCCCAACCACTCCACACCGGGCGTCGTACGTGCGGCATCCACGATCTCCTGATCATGCCACCCCCTGCCTCCGGCAAGGACCAATCGCATGCGACTGCGCTGCGGCTCGGGTAGTGCGGCAAATGCCCGAATCAGACGCAATTGGTTTTTCCGCGGACAGAGTGTTGCAAGACAATAGATGGTCCGACCATCGGGTTGCCACTGCACGGGCTCTCCCTCCGCGCCCGCCCAGACACAGGCTACACGCCTCGCATCGAGCGACGGAAAACGTGCGAGCAGATCCTGTGTCGTCGACGCACTCACGGTGCACACCGCATGTGCCCTGCGCAATGCCCGACCCAATGTCAGGCGTTCCAGCACGGTCGCGCGGTATTCGTGCGGTTCATGGCGAAAGGCAATGAGATCATGAACGACGGGGACAAAGCGAACCGGCGCGCCGCTTAGCGCGGGCAGCAGATAGCTGGTGGGGGAAAGATAGATCGCCCCTGGGTACCCGCGCAGTTCCCGATGCACGCGCCAATGCCAGCGCCAGCCGCGAAGATGGAAGACGCGGACGGTGTGATCGGGACGAAACAGCGGTTCCCACTCGCGCGGAACCTCACAATCGGAAAACACCGTAAGAGCGACATTGCGCCGAAGAAGCTCGCGGAGAACGCCGGCAGCCCACTGGCCTTTGCCGGTTTTTTTTGCGCCAAATGCTTCACGGGCATCGAAGAGCAGCACACGAGAAGTGTAGCAAAAGTCCGGCGGTGAACCGTCAATATCGTCCCGCGCCCATGCCTGCTACCGTAGGGTTATGGCTATGACCATCAGAAGGGCGCTTTCCTCACTCGATCTTGAGGAGCGCATCCTCCATATCGGCTCATTTGTTGCTGTTGTCGGCGTTCTTTTTCCCTGGATGTCCGGAGAATGGCTGGGAGGGGATCAGATGACATACAGCGGACTCGGGTTTTTTACGGCGCCATTCGGACTGTTGGTGCTGATGCTGCACCTGTCGTTGCTTGGATTCACCTTTCTGCCGCTGCTGGGAGGCCCCGTGCTCGTGCGACGCCCCATGCTGCCCGTTGTGCGCCTGTTGCTGGGGTCGCAGGCGCTTATCCTGACACTGGGCACGTTGGCCGTTCTCACCAATGTGACATTTGAATTTTCCCGCATGGAGGTGCGATTCGGCATCTATCTTTCGCTCATCGGCAGCCTGGTGACGGCTCTGTATGCGTTTCTGGAGTGGCAGCAGCAGAGAAAACGCAATGTCCAGGAGCTCTTCCATCACCCTGAGCAGCAGACGCCCGTCGAACGCGACGTCTGGAAACCGGTCGGCAACGCCGTTCCGCCCCCGCCCCCGCCTTTGGCACCGGAAGATCACCATCTGCACGGACAATAATTTGCTATACTTCCGTCATGGACGAGCAGACACCTGCACAGGCGGCTCCCACGTATACGGACGAGGATCTTGTCTATGTCGATCCTTTGGCGCGGATCGTTGTGGGTATGGTGGAGTGGCACCCGAACGGAAAAGCCAAGTCTCTTGCCATCCCTCACGCACCGACGGAAAAGGACGACGACGCAAAACCCGGTCGCAAACCGCGCATCCGTTTCTATCCCTGGGGCACCTACCGATCCATGAAGCGGCTCTACAAACTGGAAGGGAAATCCCGCGATGAAAAACCGATGTTGCAGCTGGACGATGCGATCGCAAAGGCGGTCGTGGAGCCGTTCTGGGACTAGCCCCGAAGAATGGCCGCGGCGGCCTGTACGGCATTGGTGGAGCCGATCAAAATGGATGAGCGCTCATCGACCGTGGTGATGGGCTTATCGAGAATATCCAGCACGCCGTCACTGGCCGTTCCACCGGCTACGGAGGCCAGATAGGCAAACGGGCCGCATTCAAACGCAAGGCGCAGTTTTCCCTGTTTTCCCGTGGCGCCGACATTGCTGAACACGCCCTGTCCTTTACTGAAGATGTGATGAATGTCCGCAACCATGCAGCCGCTGTAGCGCAGGGTCAGCTCGTCACTGAGCCAACGATGAAGCAGTGTGTCATACCGGGGATTGTCTTTGAGCACGCGCAGGTTACCCGCGCTGAAGTGCTTTGCTGTTTCACCGATGCCCAAAAATTCTCGCAGGAGAACGAACTCGCCGACTTCGTTAAGCAGGAATTCGTGGACGCCGTTGCCCGTGGAATACACGAGTATTGTCCGCGGACCGTAGAGCACATAGAGGGCGGCCACCTGTTCGCGGGGCTTGCGGCCGATGATGGCGTTGCCCGCGTAGATGCCGAAGATCGAACCGATGGCGAAGTTCGCCTCCATCAGAGAGGAGCCGTCCAACGGATCATAGGCGACACTGTAGGGGGCCTTGGGATCCAGCTCGATCACTTCATCCTGCTCCTCTGAGGCAAAACAGGCGACCAGTTCGCTCTCGCAAAGCTCCAAACGGATCGCTTCATCCGACAGCACATCGAGCTTCAACTGCTCTTCGCCGAACTGGTTTCTGCTGCCGGCAAGACCGGCGGACGTGGTGCGGATGGCACTTTGGATGTACTTGGCTGCACGAGAAATGTCGAGAATGAGGTGACGCAGCTCGGCGGGAGCCTTGCTGACAGCGGCAAGATGGTGGTTGAGGGAAATGTGCGCGGGAACGGGACAGGCGGCGTTGGCGGTCATGCGGGGAGGGGGAGGGAACCGAAGCGGATGGTCATTTCTGTGGCGCGCATGGCATAGCCCCATTCGTTGTCATACCAGCTGAGTATCTGCACGGCATTGCCACCCACAACCTTCGTGGAGGGCGCATCAACGATAGAGGAGTGCGGATCGGTCTGGAAGTCGATGGACACACACTGATCCTCCGAGAGTGCAAGGATTCCCTTGAGGCGTTCGGTCGCCGCCGCATCGGCAAACGCACCATGGATCGCCTCCACGGTCGCATCCCGCTTCAGGGTGAACGCCATATAGGCACAGCTAACGGTCGGCACGGGCACCCGGAACGCCATGCCATCCAGCTTGCCGCGCAAATGAGGGAAGATCTCGCCGCACGCCTTCACTGCGCCTGTCTTGGTGGGAATCACGGACAGTGTCGCCGCGCGGGCGCGTCGAAGCTCTCCTCCTTCCTTGGCCTTGTTATCAAGCAGATTCTGGGATGCGGTGAACGCATGGACAGAACTGACCAAGAGCCGCTCCACACCGAAAGTGGCATCCATCACCTGAATGACAGGAGCGATGCAGTTGGTGGTGCAGGAGGCGTTGCTGATGATCCGCATCTGCGGCGTCAGCTTTTCTTCGTTCACCCCAAGGACGAACGTGGGGGTGTGGTCCTTCATCGGAGCGGTGACGATCACGCGCTTGGCACCGGCATCCAAATGCCCCCGCACTTCCTTTTCGGTGTCGAAGTTACCCGTCGCCTCCACCACAATATCAACATGGAGCTCCTTCCAGGGACAGCGTGCGGGATCACGTTCCTTCACCATGCAGATGGGTTTGCCGTTGACCGTGAGCGTATCACCCTGGGCGACAATGTCGGCATCGAGGCGATGATGGAGGGAATCATACTTCAGCAAATAGGCACGCATGTCCGTGTCGGACGATGCATTGATGGCGACAACCTCGACTTCGAGCGGAAAACGGAGAATGAATTGGCGATGGATCAGCCGTCCGATGCGTCCGTACCCGTTAATGGCGACGCGCAGCATGGCTCGATGATAGAGCCTTCAGGCAGGCCTGCAAAGTCAGCCCAAAAGCCCCAGCAGCACCCCGAAAAGCGCCGCGAAGCTGCCCACAATCCAAAAGCGCATGGTGACCTTGCTTTCCCCCCAGCCCAAAGCCTCAAAATGATGGTGGATGGGTGCGGAACGGAAGATCTTTTTGCCGCCGCGCAGCTTTTTGCTGGTGAGCTGGATGATGACCGAGAGGGTCTCGATGACAAACACGAAGCCGATCAACGGCAACGCAAACACATGGTCGGTCATCATGGCGATCACGCCGAGCGCGCCGCCGAGCGCCATGGAACCCGTATCACCCATGAAAAATGAAGCCGGAGGAACATTGAACCACAGGAAAGCGGCGATGGCTCCCACGCAGACGCCGCAGAAGGCGGCAAGCAGCGACAGTCCCTCGACATAGGCGAGCAGACCGAACGCGCCGAACGCAATGGCCAGCAGACCGCCTGCCAGACCGTCGAGACCGTCGGTGAAATTCACCGCATTTGCCGTCGCCACAATGATGAAGACAAACACGGGGATGTACCAGATCCCCAGGGAATAGCTGCCGACATACGGGACGGCAATCGAGTCATACCCGAGCTTGTAGTAGAACCACAGCGCGGCGATCAGCGCGATGAACAGCAGCGACAGAATTTTCGGCAATGCCTCGAGCCCCCGTTTTTTTCCGACACCCTTGATGTTCAGATAGTCATCGACCGCACCGAGGATTCCCATGCTCACCAAGACAAAAAGCGGCAGGTACACCTGACCGCGCTGCAGCAGGGAATGTTCCACCACGCCCGTATAGGCGAGAAAGCGGGAAAAGCCGACAGTGATGAGGATACCCACCCACATCAGCAGCCCGCCCATCGTGGGCGTGCCGAATTTGTGCTGATGCAACTGCTGAAAAATCGTGGGGTCGCGGCCGTCAATGGTCTCCACGCGAAGTTGCTTACCCACCTTGTGTTTGCGCAGGAACGCCAGGAACCACGGAGTCAGCGAGAGGACGAGGCCGAACGCAAACAGCGAATAGAGCAGGATCGCGATGAGTGGCAGATCCGGGCGGGGTGGCGGGAAGGCGATGGGCATGTCGGCAGTGTAGCAGGCGGAGCGGTGTCCTCAATCCTCATCGGCGTGCGAGCTGTGCTGCTTGTCGATGTCATAAAAACGCATCTGCTCGTGCTTGAACATCAGCTCAATGCGGCCGATCGGTCCGTTGCGGTGCTTGCGGATGTAGATGTCCGTCACGCCCGGCGTGTCGGTGTCCTCATCGTAGTAATCCTTGCGGTACATCATCAGCACTACGTCCGCGTCCTGCTCGATGGATCCGGACTCGCGGAGATCGGAAAGCTGCGGCGTCTTGTCGGGACGCGCCTCGACGGCGCGGCTGAGCTGGGAAAGCGCGACAATGGGGATGCGCAGCTCACGGGCAACCTGCTTGAGCGAGCGGCTGATCTCCGAAATCTCCTGCACGCGGTTACCCGCGAAGTTGGAGTTGCCCGTGCTCATCAACTGCAGGTAGTCGACGATCAGCAGATCAAGGCCGTGTTCCATCTGCAATCTGCGCGCCTTGGTGCGGAACTCGGGCATGGACGACACCGACGTGTCATCGATGAAAATGTTCGCCTTGTGCAGCTCGTCCATGATGGGTCCCATGTTCTGAAAATCACTGTCATCGAGCTTGCCGCGCTGCAGCTTCCAGCTGTCGACACCGAGCATGGAGGCGAACAGACGGTCGACCAGCTGTTCTTTGCTCATTTCCAGCGAGAACACGCCCACACTCTTTTTGAAGCGGATGGCCGCATTCATACCGATATTCAGCGCCAAACTAGTTTTTCCCATCGAGGGACGGGCGGCGATGATCACGAGGTCGCTGGGCTGCAGACCCGACAGCTTCATGTCGAGAGCGGTGAACCCCGTGGGCACGCCGCGCACGCCGCTGTCGCCGGACTCATGCAGTTCCGCAAACTTTTCGTAGCGCTGATCAAGCACATCGCGGATGTGCACGAACTTGTCCTTCAGGAAGGTATTGGTGATGGAGAAGACCGTCTTCTCCACATCATCCAGCAACTCGGGGATCGGACGCTCCACATCGTATCCCAGCCCCGTGATGCGGCGGCCGGCCTCAATCACCGAGCGGTGCAGCGCCTTCGCCTTCACGATCTGGCCGTACTGGTAAATGTGCGACGAGGTGGGCACCGATGCCGCGAGATCCGCGAGATAGGCGCTGCCTCCGATGTCCTGCACTTTCTTGTTGTCCTGCAGCTTGGCACTGACCGTCACAAAATCGATCGGCTCATGTGCCTGATACAGATCCATGATCGCCTGGTAAATCAGGCGCAGCGTGCCGTCATAAAAATCCTCCGGTCGCAAAAAATCCGACACCTTGATGATCGCCTCCGGATCAAGAAGCAACGCACCGATCACGGTCTTTTCCGCATCGGGCGCACTGGGTGGCAGATCGAAGTTGGGTGGCGGCGGATTCGACATGGGAAAGCGAGTATAGACCACCTGCGCACATGCGCGAGTCACAAATACTTTCCTCGATTGCTCGATTGTGGAGCAGATGTGGAAAACCTGTGGATTATTGTTCCCGCTGCCAGCGGAGCAGTGCTGCGGCGCTCAGCGTGTGCACATACGGGCTCCCGAACACATTGCCAATGGCCTCATCCGGTGTGCACTCATGGACCTCGATGAGCTCATCGGCATCCTGAGGAAGGGGAGCGGATGACAAGCCGGAGGCCTCGTACACATGATGTGCAACCACAACAGACTCGGAATCCAGAAACTCCCAAAGCTTTCTGATTTGCACCGCATCAAATCCGGTTTCCTCGCGCAGTTCTCGTCGGGCAGCGGCATCAATATCGGTTTCCTTGTCCACGCGTCCACTGGGCAGCATCCAGATCCACTGACCGTAGAAGGGGCGGTACTCGCGCAACATGAGCACCTTCCCTGCTTCGGTCGTGGCAATGATATGGACACTGGGGCAACGATAGACGCGGCTCGCCTTTTTTACACGTCCGTCAGGCAGAGCCGCCTCTTCGAGCTGGATTTTCCAGGTGCCGTCGTCGTAGAGCGTTTCGTTCATAGAACGACTGCCTTGGCACGAACCTCTTTTTCCAGTTCTGCCATCAGCTTGGCATTGCCATCGATGGTCTGGCGCACCTGTTCGCGGCCTTGCCCCAGGGTGTCCTCGCCGTAGCGGACAAAGGCACCGGACTTCTCGAGAATGCCGTATTTCAAGCCAAGATCGAGGATATCGCCCGAGCGGCTGATGCCCTTGGCATAGTAGATGTCGAACTCGGCCTGGCGGAACGGGGGAGCGACCTTGTTCTTCACCACTTTCACACGGACGCGGTTTCCCACGATTTCCTGGTTTTTGTCCTTTTCCTCGCCGGCCGAACCTCCCTTGTCGAGAATCTTGTCGATACGGCGGACATCCAGACGCACAGACGAGTAGAACTTCAACGCATTGCCTCCGGTCGTGGTTTCGGGGTTGCCGAACATCACGCCGATCTTCATGCGGATCTGGTTAATGAAAATAACCGAGCACTTGGTCTTGGCCACGATCGCCGTCAATTTACGCAGTGCCTGGCTCATGAGGCGCGCCTGCAGCCCCATGTGGGCATCGCCCATGGTTCCCTCAATTTCCGCGCGAGGCGTGAGAGCGGCTACGGAGTCGACCACGATCAGATCAAGCGCATTGGACCGTACGAGCGTTTCCACAATTTCCAATGCCTGTTCCCCGTCGTCCGGCTGGGACACGAGCAGATTGTCGATATCCACACCGATTTTCTGCGCATACATCACATCGAGTGCATGTTCCGCATCGATAAACGCTGCGCGTCCTCCCGCCTTTTGCACCTCGGCAACCGAGTGCAGCGCCATGGTGGTCTTGCCCGAAGACTCCGGTCCGTAAATTTCAATGATGCGGCCACGGGGAATGCCGCCGCCCAGGGCGAGGTCTAGGGACAGGGCACCGGAGGAGAAGCGCTCGATATGCACCACGTTGGCCTCGTTCATCTGCATGATGGCGCCGTCGCCATACTGCTTTTTGATCTGGCCGAGCGCGGCTTTGATCGCTTCGAGTTTGACGGCATCGGCTGCGGATACTTTGGATTTGGCGGCAGCCTTGTCATCGGTCTTGGCATCCATAACGGTTGTAGAGGAAGAAGTGCGGCTCATGGTACGCGGGGGAAGGAATGAAAGCGTGGTACCCGACTGGGTATACGGTTGTACACCACTGTAATCATGCGCACCGGTGAGTCAAAAAATCAGTATTGCGGAGTGATGGAACTATGGTGAACATTCGTTCACCCTGTCTAGTTGCGCTTCTGCAAAGAGCGGCAAATGCCCACATTGGTCGCGGAATCCGTGATCGCACAGTAGGAACCGCCGGGACAAAGAATGCCTGCCGGTCCGCCGCACGGCTGCAGGGAGGCGCCTGTGCCGCTGGGCACGGCTGCGGAGCTCGTCTGTGCTGTCGCCGAAAAACGCATGCTGTGCAAAATCGCCGATGCGGAAGAGATGAGAGCGCCCGAAGCAACCTTGGGGAAGGTCTTGATCTGCACAAATCCTGCGGGGGAATCGACGACAATCTGCTCATTGCCATCCGCATCGAGTGACCGAAGCGCCGTGCGGCCGCCAAGCAACAAACTGATGCCGTCCTCGGGCATGGCGTTGGTTTTGGTGATGATGATGACGGGCAACGAACCGGATGCGGAGAGTGCCACACCGTCCTTGCCGTCGGTCTTGATCCATCCTTCCGGAAGGGTGAGGGAGAGCTTGTAGTCGGGAAGGGATAGCAGGTTGCCCTGCACGGGCGCCTGCAGCACCTTGTCCACCTTCAGCACCAGCAAATCCTTGGGGTCGGTGTTGTAGGAAAGCACGCCATGCAACCCCACGATCTGGCCTTCGTACTGCTGAAGGGCAATCGCAGAACTTTCGACGTAGTAGGTGTTTTCACCGTTGATCTCCAGCATATGCGTGCCCCGATGCATACGGGAAAGCTGGGCAGGCACCAGCGTACCGGTCGCGGTCAGCGGTTCGCCCGACAGGGGAGCGGGCGAGGATCCGCCGCAGGCGGACAACAAGAGCAGTGCCAACGTGATCAATGCGGTGCGTGTGTGCATGCGCGCAGTGTAGAACAACGGATACCAACGTAAAACTTACAGACCGACAAATAGTGGTTCTCTGCGCGTTGCTACAAAAAGAGCCCTGAGGAGGGCTCTTTGTAGATAGACGGGCAAAGGAAATTACTTCTTGGCGGGGTCAAACGCGTAGACGGCGCGACCCACACGGACGAAGTACGGCATCTTCTGGAGGTTGAGGGAAATGGTGCCCACCTTCACGGTGCGCTGCTTGGCCACCTCACCGATGATCTCCTTTTTGCTGAGCGGTCCTTTCTCCTTCAGGATTCCTTCAATGACATCGGCCACGGTGCCCGGCTCATAGCCCCACTCGCGCAAAGCGTAGAGACCGCGACCCACCAACACGAACTGCGGATAGCGGATGAGCTCATTGTGGACGGCCTGCACGGTGACGTTCTTGTGATCGAAGTGGCTCTCGCGGATGCGGTTGGCAATCTCCATGAAGTGCAGCGGTTGGCCGGACTTCTTGAGGACGATTTCGACCTTGTCGCGGATGGAGCGGGGGCGGACAAAACGCCACTCGGTAAGACCCCAGCCCTCGTCGATCTCGCGCAGACGGGTATCGAGGGAGAGGCAGCTAGAGATCAGTTCCTTGCTCGGCACGCGATCACCAAAGAGGTTCAAGGCCTGCACGGCAGAGATCACTTCCTCGCGACGCATGCAGCTCTTGCGCTTCTTGAGGATCTTCACGACGGAATCGATGATCAGGCCGACATCGTCCAATGCCAGGCTCTCCAGTCTCCAGAAGGGGACATAGGTGCCGCTGCGGCTTGCAGAGTTCATGTCGGTGTCGATGCTGAACGAAAGGCGCAACACCGAACCGTCGACCTCGACGTTCGGGTTCTGCATGCGCTGCAGCACGGCGCTGACCAACGCATCTTCACGCATCACGCCGCCGGAAGCGCGCAACACGACCTTGGCGAGATCGTTGACCTCGTTGAGGCGGGTTGTGCGTACGGTGCGACGAAGCTTGCTCAGGGCAATGCCCTCGATCTGACGGATGCGCTCGCGCGTCACCTTGAAGTGCTTGCCGATCTTTTCGAGTGTCTGCTTTCCCTGTCCCTGAAGCGCAAAACGACGCTTAATCACCATTGCCTCCTTCTCCGTGAGAACCAAAAAGAGGTCGTCCAGCAGCGACTGAAGGTTGAGACTCAGCTTGGGACCTGCCACGGCGGCGGTTGAAGCGACTGCGGTTGCGGTCACATCGGACATAAGAAGGGGGGAATCAGAGGGAACAAAGAACAACTCTCTTTCTACCAGAACATTGACAGATGCAAAAGTTCTGATCGCCATTGGGCTTGAGAGTTATGCACATCTCTTTCTTAGCTATAGAGAGGCAAGTCTGGTGTTCCCAAAGATCAGGACAAGCTAATTTAAATGATTTTTGAATATTGTCAAATACTTCTGGAAAGTGAAATGAGGAGCAAATCACAGGCTGCTTTGGTATCTCCATCAGATTCGCCATTAGCACCCTTTGATGAATAGCGTTCGTCTAAATAGACTACAGGAATACCCACCGATTCAAGGAGATTTCCCACCGCTCGCACCGCGTGGGACTGAGCTCCCTCACCTCCTCCGGGGAGCAGGGGAAGGCCAAAAATAACCTTTTCGATGGCACGCTCGTGAACGATCGTCTCCAGCTTCTTTGCAAGCTCTTCCTTTGATGTGTGCAGCAGCGGATCCAATGCCATGGCGATGCCGTCGTTGCTCTCGCCAAAAGCCAGCCCCGTTCTGCGGGCGCCGATGTCACAAGCGAGAAGGCGCATGCTACTTCTTCGGTGCGAGCTTCCCAAGGGAAGCCTTGCGGCGGTCAGCCGTGTTGCGATGAATGATGTTCTTCTTCGCAGCCGTATCGATCGCCTTGTACGCCTCGGAGAGCAACTTTGGGAATTCTGCACTGCCCGCACCCTCGCGCACCTTTTTGATGGCGGTCTTCATCTTCGTCTTATAAGGGACGAGACGGGTGTGGCGAACGGCGGCCTGACGGGCGCGCTTGATGGCGGACTTGATGATAGGCATAGAAAAAGCTTTGGAAGCCGGAGGAGGGTAAGGGATTTGCCCGAAGGATGCAATGGGGATTTGCCGCCTTTTGAGGAATGCAAGACAGCCAGCAACAGTGACGCGGCGTGGCACCAACCGCAGCACGAAGCTTAAGACGTCCTTTATCCTGCATCTTCCCGTTTGTCACAAAGCCCACTACACTCCGCGCATGTGCGGAATTTTCGGATATGTCGGCAAGCGCCAGAACGCCGCGGGATTGGCCGTATCGGGGCTCAAAAACCTTGAGTATCGCGGCTATGACTCGTGGGGAGTCGCATGGAAAGAGGGGACGGCACTGCACGTCGAGAAGGCGATCGGCAAAATCAGCGGTGTGGATCCCGAGAGCCTGCCTGCATGCGACCTGGCCATCGGCCACACCCGCTGGGCGACCCACGGTGGAGTGACCGTGCAAAATGCGCACCCGCATCTCAATGAAGATCGCACCATCGCGGTGGTGCACAACGGCATCATCGAGAACTACCAGGATCTGCGTGACCAGCTGAAGGCAAAAGGTCATGTGTTCCTGTCCGAAACGGATTCCGAGGTGATCCCGCACCTGATTGAGGAAGAACTGAAGACCGCACACGACTTTGCACTCGCCGTCCGCAACGCATGTCTCCGCTTCAAAGGTCGCTATGCGATTCTCGCCGTACACAGCGTCAGTGACACGATTGTCGCAGCCCGCACGGGTTCGCCGCTCATCGTGGGTGTCGACGGGGATCAGGGATATTTCATTGCATCGGACACGCCGGCCTTCCTGTCGTGCAGCCGCACGGTGCAATACCTCGATGACGGCGAGATGGTGGTGACGGACGGCAAAGGTATCGTATTTTCCGACATTGCCACCGGAGAGGAGCGCCCCAAGCGCAAAATCGAAATCACCTGGAGTGTGGAGCAGGCGCAGAAGGGCGATTTCGCACACTACATGCTCAAGGAGATCATGGAACAAAAGGACAGCGTGGCGCGCGCGGTGAACCAGGACGAGGAGCAGATCCGCAAAGTTGCCGAGGCGATCAAGAACGCCAAGGGCACGTTCCTCGCAGCCTGCGGTACGGCAGGCAAAGCCTGTATGGCCGCGGAGTACTTCTTTTCCGTCGTGGCAGGCCATCACGTGAACTTCGCGCCGGCCAGCGAGTTTCCCGTGTATCACCACTTCCTGAAGCCCGAGAGCCTGCTGATTGTGGTCAGTCAGTCTGGCGAAACCGCCGACGTGCTCGAAGCCATGCGTGTGGCGAAATCGAAGGGATCGAAGGTGCTCGCCATCGTGAACGTGGAGGGATCGACCATCGCACGCGAGGCCGACTACACCCTGCAGATCAACGTGGGTCCCGAGCGTGCCGTGGCGTCGACCAAGGCGTTGACCGGTCAGCTCGCCGTCTTGCTGCTCATCGCCTACGCGATGGTCGACAAGCTGAGGGAGGGCAAGCTGCTGCTGCTTGAAACCGCATCAAAGATCAACGACATGCTCAACCCGCGCTACATCGAACGCATCGAGCAGCTGGCCGACACCATCAAGCAGCACGAGGATCTCTACATCATCGGCAAGTCGTGGCACTACCCGATGGCCATGGAGAGCGCGATTAAGATCCAGGAAGTAAGCTACATCCACGCCGAGGGCTTTGCGGGAGGCGAGCTGAAACACGGCCCCATCGCGCTGATCGAGCAGGGGACTCCGTGCATCGCATTCGTGGGCGAAGACGAAGTGAAAGACGACATGATCAGCAATGCGATCCAGCTGAAGGCGCGCGGCGGATTCGTGGTGGGCATCGCCCCGCAGCAAAACGAGGTGTTCGATGCGTGGCTCAAGGTTCCCGATGCGGGCCCTGCGCAGCCGATCGTCTCCATCATTCCGATCCAGGTGCTGGCGTACTTCCTTGCCGTCCAACGCGGGAAGGATCCGGACATGCCGCGCAACTTGGCCAAAAGCGTCACGGTGAAATAAGCCTGGCAACGATGCTACAGTGAGCGCATCTTTCCTCCTTTTTCATGCCCGACATGAACCGTGAAGTTGTGCAGCAGCAGTGCAAGCAGTTTTTGGAATCCCTCGGCAATCCCGGGTTCATCGTGTTGGGGTGGCAGAAGGACGACGGCACGTATGACATCGTGCAATCGACCAAAGCCGTAAACCCCATCGCCTATACCAAGGGGCTCATCTGGGCGCTGTACGAAATGACGAAGAAGATGTGATTCACAGGAATACCATGAATGTTCCGAAGCGGAGCTTTGCTTCGCTGAGGAACTCCACTGCAGGGAAAGGGGTACTGGGGAAAACCGTCGTAGGTTTTCCCCAGATCACTTCTCATCCGGCGGAATGCCGTAGTACTTCAGCAGGAACGCCATGATCTCCTTGAAGGTCGGAGCGGCTGTCGATTCGGCGTAGACCGTCTGCTGGAACTTGGGGCGGTCGTATTTCACCAGGACAATGAAGCGCGGGTGGCTGACGGGCGCGTAACCCATGAACGAGTTCACCGCAGAGCCGGTTCCCGTTTCGTAGCGGCCACCCAGACCGGCAATCTGACTTGTTCCGGTTTTGCCGGCGATGTGATAGCCGGCAGGTTTGCCTTTGCGGGCAAATCCCTTGTCACCCGAACTGACGAGCATGGCGGTGAGCGTGTTGGTCGTCTCGGGGGTCAGAACACGATCGATGATGTGCGTTTCTTCCTTTTCGACGGTGCCGTCGGCATGGAGAATCCGGTCGATGAGCATGGGGCGCACCAGCTGGCCGCCGTTGGCGATCGCCGAGAATGCGGTGACCATCTGCAGCGGCGTGGCCGACACACCCTGTCCGAAAGCGGCTGTGGCCAAAAGCGAGTTGCTCCAGTTGCCCTTGGGGATCTCTCCGGTGAGCTCGTCATCCAGCTCGATGCCCGTCACTTTGCCGAAGCCGAATTTTTCCAGCATGCGCGGGAACAGTTTCTTGCCGAGCTTTTCGGAAACCGATGTCATGCAGGTGTTGATGGAGAACTCGATGCAGTTGGTCATCGTCACCTTGCCGTAGTAGATGAGCAACGCGTTTTTGATGGTGTACTCGTCCACCTGCACGGGACCGGTGTCGTTGTAGGTGTCATCGGGCGACACTTCGCCGTTGTCCACGGCGATCGCCATGGTGATCGGCTTCATCACCGATCCCGGCTCGTAGATTTCCTGGATGGTGCGGTTGAGATAGGCGCCGACGCCGATGCTGTTTTTATACTTCAGCCAGGCTCCCGAGATGGTGGTCGGGAAAATCTCCGTACGCGCGTTGTTTTCGGAATCGTTGTCCATGTAGAGGTAGTAGCGCGCGTAATCCTCCAGATTGTACTGTTTAGCCATCTCCTCGAGCGCCGTGCGCGTCTTCTCGGGAAGCTTTGCCCGGCCCTCGGGCGTGAAGATATTGGGTCCGGGAAAGAGGAAATCACGGACAAGACGCACATTGGTCTTGGGGTGATAGATCTCAACCACGATGTTTTCGAGTTTGTCGGACGTCACGAGCAACGGCTCTTTTTGATAGACGGCGCCATAGTCGTTGCGATCGAACGTGGGGGCGTTGGCCATGGCCAGCACGCGCCCGGTAAAGGGATCCATCACGATGGCCTGGGCGCTGTCGGCCTTGTAGTTCTTCACACCCTGATCCAACACGCGCTCCACCTCGCGCTGAATGAAGGGGTCGATGGTCAGCACAATGCTGTCGCCATCCTTGGGGTCGACCACATTGTCGTCCGTGCGCACGACCTGTCCTCCGCGCTCCGCATTGATGGTGCGAATCAAGCCCTCCTGGCCGCGCAAGAGCGAATCGAACGTGCGCTCGATGCCGTACTGCGCCTCCTGGTTGGCATTGAGGAACCCGACCACCTGGGAACCGATGGTGCCGTCGGGGTAGTAGCGCCAGTGTTCGGGAATGAGCGCCACGGAACGGAGCGAGTCGTGGATGTTATCGATTTCCTGCTGCGGCCTTTTGTCCTTCGCCGCCTGTGCACGCTTGGCATCGCTGGCCTTCAGCGACTGCAGTTCCGCCTGCTTGATTTTCAACGACAGCGCGGGTGGCACCTGACGGAACACGGGAACGTAACGCAGCGGACGTGAGGTGAGCTTGTCGGCAATGCTGTCGGCATCGACACCGAGCAGGGGAGCAAGCTGCGAGGCAAAAGCGACGCGACGCGACTGATCGATCTCCTCGGGATTGGCATACACCAGCTGCGCATCGGCAACGACGGTGATGCCGGGAATATGCAACGCATCCACGGCCTTCATGGTGTCGCGCTGGGCGCCGTACTGCAGCGGGGCGAAGTTCACACGTTTGCTGCGGAGTTTTTGTTCCAGGGTGCGCGCAAACTGCCGACGCACCTCGGTGATGTCCGGCGGCTGCGGATCGGAAAGCGGGCGGACGGTCAGGTCTTCCGGCAGCGGTTCAAGCAGTGCGCCCGAGCTTGCCCTGCGCACAAGGGAAAGAATGTCGAACGCCTCCGGGTAGAAGGGGAGCAGCTCGCGCGGACAGTTGCGCGCATCACCGGCACGGCAGGCCTTGTCGTATTCCTCGGTTACCAGAATGTCGGAAAGCGTCTCGGCGACAAAGGTCGGGTCATCGGTGATCAGCGGATCGACGTAGACGAGATCCAACGTAATGTTTGTCGCGAGGATCGACGTCTCACCGGTGCGGCTGCTCTCGCCGAAAATCTCCCCGCGACGCGCGGGAAGCACGACGCCCCCGTAGTGCTGCTTCTGGGCTTTGGCGTAGTAGACACTGTGCTGGATCACCTGCAGATCCATCAGACGGGACACGATGAGCAGCAGGCAAAACCCCAAAAGTCCATGCAAAACAAGCATTCTGCGCAGTAAAGAGCGCTTCTTCTGCGTCTCCGAAAGGGCGGTAAGTGCACGGAGTCCCATCGAGGATCGAAGCATAGCACCCGTCGCCCGTTTATGGTAGAATAGTGGGATGGATTTCCCCGCAAACGCAAGCGGCGAACAGCTCCTTCTGGCACTGCAAACGCAGTGCGCGGAAGCGGGTGTTTCGGATATCCACCTGTCGCCCGAAAAGCAGAGCGTCCGTCTTGAGCTGCGCCTCAACGGCATGCTGGAAAAAACGATGGATCTGAGCCCGCTGCAATATGAGGATCTGCTGCGCAAAGTGAAATTCGCCTCCAAGCTGAAGCTGAACGTCACCAACATTCCGCAGGACGGTCAGTACACGTTCGAGGCGCCCGGCCGCATGGTCAACGTGCGTGTCGCAACATTGCCTTCGCGCTTCGGCGAGGCGCTGACACTGCGTCTTCTCGATCCCAAGCGCGGCATCGTGAAGCTTGAAGAGCTGGGATTCATTCCCGACATGGTGCAGCAGCTGGGCGAAGTGGTGAAGATGCCGTACGGACTTTTCCTCGTCACCGGTCCGACCGGATCGGGAAAGACCACGACGCTCTACGCGTTGCTCTCGACGGTGGTGGGCACCAAGCGCCACATCGTGACGCTCGAAGATCCCGTGGAATACGAAATCCCCGGCATCGTACAGAGTGAAATCGACAGCGATCACGGGTTTACGTTTGCCGCGGGCCTGCGTTCCGTGCTGCGCCACGACCCCAACGTGATCCTCGTCGGGGAAATCCGCGATCTGGAAACGGCACAGACGGCCATCGATGCATCGCTCACGGGTCACATGGTGCTTGCCACGCTGCACACGAACTCCGCACTCGAAGCCATCCCGCGTCTGCTGTCCATGGGCGTCAGCCCGTACACATTTGCCCCGGCCCTGCGTGCCGTGTTGGCACAGCGCCTTGTGCGCACGGTCTCTCCCGCCTGCCGCGCCGATGGCGCCAAGTGTGATCCAGCCGACCCCAAGACCTATGCCGGACGCAGCGTCATTGCCGAGCTGGTGCGCGTCACTCCTGGCATGCGCGACGCCATCCTGACCCAAGGGGAAGAAGGCGCCCTCGAAAAACTCGCGCGCGAAGAGGGATTCCGCAGTATGCGTGAATTCGGCGAGGAATTGGCCGCACAGGGCATTACCACCATTGAGGAAGTGCACCGCGTCACGGCGTAAGCGTGCTTGCTATGGGCTCCACCCCTCGCGTAGGATCAGTCTCCTATGTTCATGCGAGCCAGACACCGCAGGACGTTTGGTGCAATGCCATCCGCTGCTGACCAGCCGCGCCCTCTTCGCATGCTCTTCCTTCTTTTGGTGGGCGCATTCGTGGTGGTGTGGGTGGGATGGAGGGGACTGCAGGCCCTCGGCATCCTCAATCAGGTGCAGCGCATGCGCGTGGAGCTGACGGTGCTCGCATCACCGGTCAATGTCTCCATCGAAGGAGGGGATCTGCGCAAAGCCGACGATGCCAAGCTCTATACCGGCGACCGCGTGGTGACCAACAGCGCAGGCCGTGCCGGTCTGAAGTTTTTTGACGGTTCGTCCGCCGGAATCGACCAGCTCTCCGATGTGACCATCGGCACCAGCGAGCAGGGGACGAAGCATTCGTCGCTCGCGCTGTCGCTGCAGAAGGGACAGATCGTGTGGTCGGTGCCGTCGCTTCAGAGCTTTTCGGGCAGCATCAGCCGCACCGTCGTCACCCCGCTGTATGAGGCATCATTGCCCTCCAACACCCGTGCGATCTTCACCGAGCGCGGTGTGCAGGTGCTCGAAGCCGACGGCCTAGGCGTGACCGTCACGGTCAGCGGCGTGGATGACCCCGCCTCCATCGGCGAGGGTCAGCAATTGCAACTGCCCGACGGAGCCGTCAGCGGTTCGCTCTACAACTACCGATCCGTGATCGATCCCTCCGCGGTACGTCTGGCCGCGGGATTCGATGCTCCGGCAGATGCGCAGAGCGGAAGCGGGGAGCTTGCCGGCATCATGACCGGATCGGGCGAAACCATCGTGCTTTCCTCGCCGGTCGAGAATTTGTCGGTCAAGACCGCAACGGTGATGGTGAAGGGCAAGGTCGGCCTGACGGTGCAGCGCGTCCGCGTAAACGGGTACGACACGAAGATCGACCCGAAGGACGGCAGCTTCACCCAGGAACTGGCTGTGACAAAGGGTGCCACCATGGATGTGTTGGCCGAGGCACTCGACAGCCGTGACGTGGTGATCGGGCAGGTGCACCGTACCGTACGTTTGCAGGAAACCAAACTGGGCGCGCCCACGATCACGGCTCCGGCTGCCGCGGGATCGGTCTACCGCACCCAAAAGAAGAAATTCACGATCAGCGGCACCGCCCCGGCCGGCGCTGCCGGCATCGTGGTGAATGATTACCGCCTGCAGATCTTCAAGGAAGGAGACAAGAGCTGGGCGTATCTCGCCAATGCCGATCTGGGCAATTTGAAGGAAGGCCGCAACGACTTCGTAATCTACGCGGTCGACAGTGCAGGAAAGCCCGGCTCGGGCGCAACACTGACCATTCTGCTGGAAGACGGCGCCGAGGGTGTCGTAACCGGCCAGACGGCCGCCACGCCGTCGTCCGAGGCGGCACAGGTGGAAGAAAAGACGCTCCCGCAAAACAGCCCGCTTTCGGCCGGATCGCTCTCCGTAACGGCTCCGACCGCAGGGCTGCCGTATACCGCGACGGGAAGTGAGGTGCTTATCGAAGGCAAGACCTCCGCACAGACCGACAGCATCTGGGTGAACGGCTACAAGCTGCGTCTCTACACCGCCGGCAAGACCTACTGGAACTACTACGCACGCGAGCAGTACGCCACCCTCAAAAAGGGCAAGAACACCTATGTGATCAACGCACGCAACGCGAAAGGCGAAATCATCGACACGCTGACGTACGAGATCAACTACTGAGCCGTAAACTCCATGCCTGCAGCAGCCAGGCTTGTATTCAACGTGGCCGGCAACGGGGCATCGATGGCGACATCCTCCGCCACGGCAGGGGAGTGGAACCGCAGTTTCCATGCATGCAGGCAAAGATTTTCTATCCCCAGCTCTTTTGATTTCTTTTCACTTTCACGGTTCGTATAGGTCACGTCTCCGAGGATCGGATGGCCGATGGAGGTGAGATGCACCCTAAGCTGGTGCGTACGGCCGGTATGCAGATCGCACTGCAGCAACGAGGTGCCCGAAGCACTCGCAAGCACATGGTAGGTAGTCTTCGCTTCGCGGGTGTGCGCGGTGTTTTGCACCGACATCTTCGTGCGATGGATGGTGCTGCGGCCGATCGGCGCATCGATCATTGCGGCAAGCTGGCGGGGGATGCCCGATACGAGCGCAAGATACGACTTGGCGATCGTGCGATCGGCAAACTGCTTTTGCAAAAACAGATGCGCCTCGGGCGTCTTTGCAAGCAGTAGGCAACCCGTGGTTTCACGGTCGAGACGATGTACAAGGATGTGCGATGCGATGAACGGAATCTTGCGCTGGTGAAACAGGAACGCCGCACCATGCAGGATCGTCGGCTCGTCTTTGCCGATACCGATGGCGGGATGCACCGCCACGCCTGCGGGCTTGTTGATCACGATACAGGCATCGTCCTCGTACAAGATCGGGAGCCGCAAATCGACGGCATCGAGATGGGTTTCGGTTGCCGGTGCGCCGTCTGCCGACGCCTCGACCACATCGTCGACATCAATGATCTGTGCGGGCTTGCTTGCCACCCTGCCGTTCACCTTGACCGTCTTGTTGCGCACCAGTTGCCCGGCACGCATGCGGCTGACGCCCGTCACCTGGGCGAGGAACACGTCCAAACGGCCTTTGCTGTCGGCAAGAAACTGCTGCACGACGCTATTGTCGCATCATCCCTGCCCTGCGTACACTGTCGTTATGGGAAATGACCTCCTGACACGGGCTGTGGCCGAAGTGGTGCCGAAGGCAATTGCCGAGCAAAAGCTCAATAGCGGCAAGCCTATGCGTGTCTACCTGGGAATCGACCCCACGGGATCAAAGTTGCATATCGGCCATGCGGTGCCCCTGCGCAAGCTCCGCGCCTTCCAGGATGCGGGGCATCAGGTGATTTTCCTTGTCGGCAGCTTCACCGCGATGGTGGGGGATCCCTCCGGCCGCGATGCCATGCGCGCTCCGCTGACCATGGATCAGGTGGAAAAGAACTTTGAGACGTACAAGCAGCAGGCAGCCAAGGTGCTGAACTTCTCCAAAGTCGAAGTGCGCTACAACCACGAGTGGCTGGCCAAGATGAGCTTCGCCGATGTGCTCACCCTTACCGGGCAGTTCACGGTGCAGCAGATGCTCAAGCGCGACATGTTCGTTGACCGCATGAAAAAGGACATGCCGATCGCCATCACCGAATTCCTCTATCCGCTGATGCAGGGCTACGACTCCGTGGCGCTCGATGTGGACTGCGAGGTGGGCGGCTCCGACCAGCTGTTCAACATGCTCTGCGGCCGCACGCTGCTGCAGGAGATGAAGCAGAAGGAAAAGTTCGTGCTCACCACCAAGCTCATCGAAGGACTCGACGGCAGAAAAATGAGCAAGACCTATGACAACTGCGTGTGGCTGGAGGATGAAGCGAAGGACATGTACGGCAAGCTGATGTCTGCCAAAGACGAGCTGATCGCCACTTACCTCGAGTGCTGCACCGATGTGGACATGGTCGAAATCGCCGAAATTGAAAAGGCGATGAAAAAGGGGGCGAACCCCAAGGAATTCAAAATGCGCATGGCCAAGGAGATCACAGCGATCTACCACGGCGAGGACGGCGCGCGAAAAGCCGAGGCCGAGTTCACCGCCGTGTTCGCCAAGAAAGGCATCCCCGAAGAAATGCAGGAAATCCGCATCAGCAAGGGCTCCGGGTTAATTGACCTCCTCGTGGAACACAAGCTCGTCCCTTCAAAATCCGAGGCCAAGCGGCTGATAGCCCAAAAGGGAATCACCATCGACGAAGAGCCGATCACGGAGGTCGATGCCAAGGCGACCGCGGGCGTGCTGCGCATCGGCAAACGGACGTTTGTGCGCCTTGTCTGATCAGTGCACAAGCAGTGCGGGCAGGATCGATGCCGCACTGACGATCACGACCGAAAGAATGTAGGCGACGCCGGCGTTTTTGGTTTCTCTAGACATGGTGGTGCGTGGAAACGGTGCAGCCGAGACTGAGCAGGCGGCGGCGAAGTGCGCGCGAGTGCACAGGGGAGGGGACTGCCGGCAGCGTCACATGGACAGCCTGAGGAGTCGGATAGGCCAAGACCCACGAAAGCACAGCCGCGCCCTCCTGAATCGAACTGAGAGCGATTTGAAGCCCTTTCAGACGGGAGGGGACTGGCCGGGGCTGAAGCGTTCGCAACGTCATTGTGTTTGGAGTGTACGCTCGTACACCCTCAAAGCAACACAAAGAAATCGACAAAAGTGATCGGTTGTTATCGCATCGAAATAAACGCACGAATGTGATCGGGGGACGCATGGCGCAAATACATGGACAAATGCGCAAGCGACAGCGAAGGGGATTGGTTCCACGCACGACCGTAGTGCTGCAGAAAATCCCGTGTTGCAGCAGCAGTCACCTGAAGATTGTGGTGACCTGCATCCTCCTGTGAGGCTTTCACTATTGTCAGCAGCTCGATGCCTGCGCACTCCAATGCGCGCTTGTTGGTAAGCTCCATGGTGCGCAGCAGGCGCAGCGATGCAAACGCTTCCTCCGTCGGGAGGAGATCGAGACTCGGAACCTTGAGCAGGTGTTCCGCTTCCTGCAATGCCTCCATGCCATTGCCCTGCGTCATCGTCATCCATTCATCGGTCAGTGCAATGATCATCTCCATGCGGGCTGCGGTGTCCCACTCCGGCTGTTTGGGTAACACGGACTGCAGCTTGCGGCGGAAGTCGTAGGAATATTGTGAAATGCGGGCATGCGGATCGGCCTCGTGCAGCATAGGCATAGCCTCTGAAATAAACCTGTCGACTACGCCTGTCTTTAGCATCCATTTGGCCAGACGCTGGTCATAGGAATTCGTGGCAATCTTGTAGATCGGAATGCCGTCCCTGTTGGACGCGCGCTCCTTGCGCGGATCCGCATACAACGGATGATTGCTACCAGGAACCGCATATGCACCGTGATGAGAACATCGCGGATCATCGATGATGCCATCAATCACGGTGTGAATATCCTGTCGAAGTTTGTCAGCCGTCGACCACTTGGTATGCGTATTGATTGCGCAGTTGTGGAGCCAATACCACAAATTCTGAAAAAACGGGCGATCGGCTCCCCATTGCTGACCGGAAAGTTCACGGACGCCGGCAACCGTCGTGTGCTGTAAAAAGCGTTCATGTGCAAAAGCAATGAAGTCCTGTTTCGTATAGGGCGTTTCCCAACGCTGCGAAGCGACAAATGCGGGCATTTCCGCCTTAAAAGCACTGAGATAATGCTCATCAAATTCTTTGTGGTCGAGCGCCGATAATGGCGTGGGGGCATTTGCCAAAGCAAAAGAGTGTAGCGCAATGCATGACTACGAAAAAGGGCGCCTTACGGCGCCCCTTTGGGATTCTGACGAGAATAGCTTACTTGGAGGCCGCGTCGATGGCCGTCTGGAAGGCACTGAAGGGCTGTGCACCGCTCACGAACTTGCCGGTGCCGTCCTTGCCAATGATCCAGAAGGCGGGCGTGCCGTTCACACCGGCTGCATCAGCATCCTGCTGATCCTTCTGAATTTCCGCCTGCGTGTCGTGGTTGCTCAGACAGGAAGCAAAGCTCGATGCGTTGATGCCGATGGTCTGGGCGTATTCCTTGAACTTAGCGGAGGGATCGGAAAGGCCGCTCCAATCCTTTTGATTGCCAAAGAGCTCCTCGTGCATCTCCCAGAACTTGCCCTGCTTGTTGGCGCACATGGCGGCCTCGGCAGCGGGCATGGCGTTGGGGTGAATGCTGGTGAGCGGGAAGTTGCGCAGTTCATACTTCACCTTGCCGGTATCGATGTAGGTGCTCTTGATCTGGCCGAACGTGTTGGTGAAGTGTCGGCTGCAGAAGGGACACTGGAAATCGGTGAACTCGACAATAGCGACCGGAGCACTCGATTTACCGAGCACGGGGCCGATGCCGGTCTTGGGAGCCGTTCCCTGCGGAGCGGCGGGAGCCGTGGGCGCAGAGGGTGCGGAGGGAGCCGCAGGAGCCTTGCCGCCACCGAGCGTCAGGCCTCCGGACAGCGATGTGCCAAGCACATAGCCGACAATCAGACCCATCAGACCGATGGAGACGGAGAACCAGGGTGTTTGAGAGGACGTTCCGTTTGACATAGAAAAGAAGTGGAAAAGATGCCGTGGCATGCTACGGGCAGGCTGTCTACGGCTCAAACACCACGCAATGACAGGGGTAGGGGAGTGGTGTGGAACGCATTAAGCTTTTTTCGCCTGTCCTTCCTTCCATTCGTTGTACGCAATTGCGTACAGGCGCTGACCGTCGGCTGTGGGATACTTGCCGGTAAAACACGCCATGCACAAACTCTCGCGGGAATGGGAAATGCCGCGGGTGATACTGTCGAGAGGGAGATAGCGGATCGATTCGACACCCAACTCTTTGGCGATGCCGCCCAGTGACTCCTCCGACAGCTCGGACGCACGGAGCTCCGGTTTGTGAAAATGGCTGCGGGCAATGAGTTCAGCAGGGGAACGCATGTCGATACCGTAGTAGCAGGGAGCAATCACGGCGGGGGAGGCGACACGCAGATGGATCTCACTGGGCTGGAAATGGGCACGCACCTTGGAGATCAGGCCGTGCATGGTATTGCCACGCACAATGCTGTCATCAACGATAACGAGTTTCTGTCCGGGCTGGAGATACGTCTTGAATTCATAATCCGTCTCGGCGCGCTTGGCGCGCTGCTCTGGGGAGTCAATGAATGTGCGCCCCTTGCGAATCTTGCGGATGGCTTCCACGTAGCTGCAACCGGACTGGCGGGCATAACCCATGGCCGACACATTCGCGGAAAAGGGGATAGGAACCACAATGCGGTCTTCGGGCAAATCGGCATCAAGTTCCGCCAGTACCTTTCCCCACTGGAAACGCGCGTGGGACACGGCATCGCCATCAAAGTTGGACTCCCAGTCAGCGAAATATACATGCTCAAACAAACACCCTGCCCGTGACTGCAGACAGGAGTCCACATCACCGGCCTTCGCATACTGCACGCTGCGTGGGCGCTTGCCGGGTGACAGATGCACGAAATGCCCCGGGGGGATTTCACGGATGGCATAGGTGCCTCTGCTGTGTGCGATGGCATCGCGAATTGCGGCATCCTCGGACGCGATGATGGCGTTACCGTCGACCTCGCTTAAGACAAGGGGATGGAACCCCAGCGGATCGCGGAACGCGAAACTGTCACCGTTGCGCAAAAGAAACACACCGTTGTACGCGCCGTCAAAGAACTCCGGGAGTGCACGGATCGCCGCATCCCACGAGCCGAGTGCCTTGAATTTCTTTTGAAGGAAATGGGCGATGACCTCCGTATCACCCTGCAACTCACCCTCGTATCCCAGGCGACGCAGCTCCGCGATCGCCCTGGAACAATCAGGAATGTTTCCGTTGAAGGAAAACTGCAATTCGGCATCGGGGGATTCGTCGCGCAGTTCGATGGGATGGACGCCGTCGAGGCCGCACACATCGGTCGTACCGTAGCGGGTATGCATGGTGAGACTGGCGGCAAACCGATGGGAAGCAATCGTATTCACCACAGCCGAGGACTTGATGGGCTCGGGTTCGCGCTCCGACCAGAACTCCCCCTGATCGACACCCGCGATGCCCCAGCCGCACTGACCGCGGTGATGCAAATTTTTTGCAATATTAACGGCCAGCTGCACATTGTTGGCGGCTGCACCCTCATGAAGGGGACTGATGACGCCCACGCCGCACTTGTGACCGAGCTGCTCAGACATAAGGGGCGAATGCTACCCCTCTCAACGCTTCCTGTGAAACTTCTCATGGACGGCTTTCAGCTGCGGGTTGGTCACATGGGTATAGATCTGTGTGGTCGACAGATCCTGGTGCCCGAGCAGCTCCTGCACCGAGCGCAGGTCGGCGCCGTTTCTGAGCAGATCGGTGGCAAAAGAATGCCGCAGGGTATGAGGGGACGGATCCACCACGATGCCGGCACGCGCAGCGTATTTCTTCACAATCTGGTAGATGCTCACGCGCGACAGACGGAACTCCTCGCCGGGAGGCAACACCTGCGATGCCTTGGAGATATTGCGGACAAACAGGGGGAGCACATGATCAAGGCGACACTCGAGATACTCCTTCAATGCCGCGGCTGCCGCATCGGACAGAAAGACCACGCGGATCTTGCCCCGCTTACCGCGGATGCTCATTTCCTTGGTCTTGAAGTTCACATCCTTGCAGTTGAGCCCCCGCAGCTCCGCAAGACGCAGACCGGTAGAGAAAAACAATTCCAGAAGGGCGCGGTCTCGCTTGCCTTCTTTGGTCGACAGATCAGCCTCATCCATCATGCGCACCACTTCCTCGAGGGTAAGCACCTTCACCTGACGGGGATTTTCCTTAAAGCGCTTGATGCGGTCGGGCGGATACACATCGAGCTCTTCCTCCTGCAGCAGATAGCGGAGGAACGCACGCAGCACCGTGAGGTGATGGTTGACCGTGCGAATGCCCAGCTCTTTGCCCTGGCGTGTCTTCACATCACGCAGCGCCTGCTTGAGGTCGCGCAGGACATTCTTGTCGAAACGATCAACTCTATCAACAGACAACAATTTTGTTATCAGCGCCAACGACTCCCGATAGTTCTGAAGAGTGAGCTTGGATTTGTTTTCCTCCGTCTGCAGATATTGCAGATAGCGTTTTACTGCCGCGTCGAGCTTGAGGGGAGTGGAAGAGAAGGGGTTCATAAAGTTAACATAATGCATTTTATGTTAACAATAGAAGCGGGCGCAAGGCCTCTTCAGGCGAAGTAGCCAATTCGTCAAGCCATGAACCCATCATGATGTAATAGACGAATGCGCAAAATTCGCGCAGCACACTGCGTGCATGGGAAGCAAACGCAGGGGAATCATCCGCGGGAATGGTGGGCAGGCTCCCCCAACCCTGGAGACGGGCTGCAAAACGGATGCGCGCGAGGTGAAACCCGTCACTGACGGCCACCACCCCATGGCAACCCTCCACCAGCGGCTTGGAGTACCGGAGGTTCTGCCACGTCGATTGCGCACGGTTTTCCAATGTCACGGCAGCGGCAGGAACCCCGCGACGCTTCGCCTGCTCGAACATCGCCTGCGCCTCGGTCTGATCGGTACTGGTCGTTCGTCCTCCGGTGACGATCAGGCGCTTGACTGTACCTTGTTCATACAACCTGGCTGCAGTGCTCATGCGACGCTGCATGGAAGGACCCGGAACATTCCACCCGTACACGGCGGAACCGAAGACCAGCGCACAATCAACGGGGGAATGCGGCGGACTCCCCTGCTCCCCTTGCACAATCAACAGCAGAATGAACGCACAAAATGTCACGCCGATCCCCACTGTCCAAAGGAACAGGCGTGTGATTGCGGCGACGACTCCCCTCCTCTTCATGGAGCCTGCGGGGTAACGCCGATGCTGGAACCGATATCCGGAAGTGTTTTCGTCCAAGGCGGCCAGATGGCGATTTCCACGCGATCCACTTCGGGCAGGTTGCGGAGAATGCGCAGCGCCTCATCCTTGCCGGTGCCCGCCACCTGCTCGCGGACACGTTTGGCAAACAGTGCACCGTCCACCGACAGTGGATCGAGGATGTACTGCTGCGTACCGGTCAGCTCCACGGTGAGCTTGATCCAGGTCAGGTCGTCGCTGTAGGCGATCACGCGCACATCCAAATGTTCATCGCTGAGAGAATCTTCCTGCACTTCCTTGCCCTGCCGAATATGGGACAGCAGTTCCTGCCGCAGAAGCCCCAACAACGCCTTCTTGTCATAGGCAAACATGCGGAATGCGATGGTTCCTTCGAGCGGCACCGATGTGACCGATTGCCCCACGAACTCCAACGGCAGCGCGAACCCGTCGTAATACGTGCGCGTCAGCTCGTCGTAGGACAGCAACTCCAGATCCTGATCGGGATGCTCTGCCACCCAGGCACGACGGTCTTCCTCGATCTGTTGCTTGGCCGCCGCCAGCAGCTCCTGTTCAAGACGTTTTTTGGCAATTTCGATGTCTTGCTTCTGCAGCACGGTGCGATAACCGGTCGTTCCGCCTTTGCCGGGAGCGGCATTGGTGCCATACACCAGTGCACGCACCTCCTGCGGCAACCCGGGGATTTCCCACTGGAGGCCGGCAGGCACGTTGCCGCGATCACCGATGATTTTCTGATACAGATCAAGATCGGCGGCCGTTGCCGGCACCGTCTGTTTCGTGCCGGGCTCCACGACGACTGCGCGGTCGATCAGAAACACCATGCCGGCCTGGTTCACGAACCGTGTGCCTTTTTTCAGGCCATACTGTTCCGTGGTCTTATTCACCACGGTCATCGCCAATTTTGCGGAGGTGCCGATGAACTGCTTGCTGATGTCGTTGAATGTCGTGGCATGATGGATGGTCACCTTCAGCGACTGCAGGGGCAGCTTTTGCACCTTGGGCGGCAACCCCACCTCGGCGCCACTGGCCGTAAGAAACACATTGACCGTATGGGTGACCGGTTCCTGACGTGGCCAGACACGAATGTCGGCGGACGGCAGCAAACGCAGTACGACGAAGAGAAAAAGCAGCATGCTGACGCCCATCAACAGGTAGATACGCAGGGTGGGAAGAGCCAACAGCCCCATGCGCTGCAGCCGCGTTTTCAGCTCTTGGCGCCAGTAATGCGGAGAAAACAGCCGCACCACCTCATCCAGCTGCGGATGATCCTTCAGGAGGGTACGCAATTGTCGCAGACGATCGACCACGGTGATGCCGCGTTCGCGCGCAGCAGCCACGATGGACGGATGCTTTGCGGCGAGCACGACATGCGCTTTTTTTTCCTGCACCTTGGAAAGCACTTTGGTACGCAACGCGGTGTCGGCCGCGAGCTCGTTGTCACGGGGAGGCAGACACAACAGCACCTTTCCTTTTTCTCGATCCAGACGCGAAAGCAACAGATCCCACGATTCCCCCGCACGGGGCAACAGGACGACCATGGAAGAGGAAGCGGGGGTCATGAATCCAGAAAAAACGGATTACCGGAGGAGCGCGGCGAGCGCAGGCAGCGTTTTTCCGGAGACAAACTCCAACATGGCTCCGCCACCCGTGCTGACAAACGTGTATCGGTCGAGCGGCAGGCCGTAGCGGATATGGAAGTCGATGGTGTCGCCGCCGCCGACGATGGTGGTGGCACCCTTAGCCGTGGCATCAGCCACGGCATGGGCAATGGCGATGCTTGCATGGGAGAACTGCTCCGTTTCATACAGGCCGAGCGGTCCGTTCCACACGATCGTTTTCGATGCGCGGATCACGTCGATATAGCGCTGTGTGGTGATGCTGCCGATGTCAAAAATGCTCATGTCGCCCTCGATGTCCTCAAGCGGCAGATCGACCGCATCGGCCGTGCCTTCAAAACTCGACGACATGACCGCATCTCGGGGCACATGGATCTTGGCGCCGCCCTTCTCGTTGCGTCGAAGCAGCTCGCGCGCTTGGTCGTGGAACTCCGGCTCGTTTTTCGAACTGGCGACATCAAAGCCCTGCGCGGAGATGAAGGTGTTGGCGATCGCACCGCCGAGAAGGATGTCATCACCCTTGTCGAGAAAGAACTCCACGATCGGCACCTTCGTTTCCATTTTTGCCCCGCTGATGATCAGGGTCAGCGGGTGCATGGGGCTTTCGGTCACCTTCGAAAGATTGGTGATCTCCTGCTCGAGCTGCAACCCCATGAAATGCGGCAGCAAAGCGGGAACGCCGACCATGCTGGCATGACTGCGATGACAATTGGTGAAGGCGTCATTTACATACACATCCGCAAGCGCGGCGAGCTCCTTTGCAAACGCCTCGTCATTCTTTTCCTCGCGGGGGTCATAACGCAGATTTTCCAGCAGCAGCACATCACCCGGCTGCAGGGCGGAAGCAAGATCGACGGCCTCCTTGCCCGATGGAACCGAGGAAAACCGCACCGTTCGGCCAAGCAGCTTCTCGAGCACGGGTACCAACGGACGCTGGGAAAAGGCGGGATCGGGCTTTCCCTTCGGACGGCCTTCGTGCGCGGCAATGACCAAGCTTGCGCCGTGGGAAAGGATGAACGTCATGGTCGGAACAAGCGCATCAATGCGCGAGGTATCCGTGATGACGCCGTTCTCGATTCCGACGTCGAACCCGGCGCGCAAAAAGACACGCTTACCGTTGAGATCCGCGTTGTGGAGGCTGGGATAGGAAGGCATACGCGCCCGAGTGTAAACGCTTCGACGGGGAGTCTCAATGAGCTTTCGTTACTCGATCCTCGTTGCGGGAATTTTCACATGCGCAAACGAGATCGGCACCGCACGACGCGCATACACCCCGGGATACTCATGCACGAGCGAAGCGGGCTTTTGCATGGTCTGATCACCCACAAACGTCAGTTTGACCGTTCGCGTTCCGTCCTCATTGCTCTGAGCCTGCGACTGGAGACGAAACGGCCGCCCCTGCGCGTCATACAGAGCGAACCCACATTCTGAGAAAAACGCCTCCTGAAGATCGCGCAAGCCGCGGTCACGATGCACATTGAGCACCAGGCAATGTCGGCCGGGCGCCTCCTCATCCAACGACCGGACGACAAGCTCCACATCGTCCTGATACACGACATTGCCCGGCGAAAGATCGTCGACACGAAGCGTGCGCATGTCGCCAACGGCAATCACCTCCCATCGCAGTGTCAACTCGGTGAGTTCCTGCGCGGCGGTTTTGGGAGGGTGGAACCGCATCTGCATGTTCAGCTGACGTGCGCCATCTCCGGTGACATTCCAGCCGGGCGATATCGGCTGCGTCGACAGGAGGTCGTGCCCCTCGCTCGGGCGCGCACGCACGAGCTCAGCCTGCGAGCGATGCGCAACGATGCGAAAACTCCCCTCCCACATCATCTGAAAGTTCATCTGAAAGGTATGCGTCTTGTCGGATTTGCCCTGCTCATGATCTATCTCTTCCGAAAACGCGCGGCGCGCACTCAGGATCTGGGTACGGATCGGACCGCTGTAGGCGGTGGGATAAGCACCGGGAGCCCCGTTGGACAGCATGATGGAGGGCGCCTTGTGCCCATAATGGGGGCAGACGCGATTGTTGGATGCGCGCGCAAGTGCATCAATCGCCTGCCAATACCCCATGGTGCCCTGCGGCAACACGACTTCCACATTGTTGAAGGCCGTATGCTGATCCCCCGCCATCACAACATTCCCTGTCTGTGCCAAAATCCGCTCGGCGAGGACGGATGCCGTCTGCGGTTTGCCATCGAAGCTGACCTCACTCCCCTCCCACAACTCCTCGATCAACACCTGTTGTCGGATGTCTTTGCAGCGCAACGACACTTCGGGGCTGGTTGCCGCCATACCGACGGACAACGGCGCCTCCCACTCCCCTCTCGGCAGTGCCAGACAGGCCTTCAGAAGTTCCGTATGTGCCTTGTCGCGAAGCCGATAATCATCATTGTTTAACTCGGCAATCAGTCCCTGTATCTGCGCATTTTCCACCTCTGGAACCGACGGTGACGGGCGCGAAACGGCAGCGCTCATAGCCGTTGGCGCACCCTCCACCTGCACCTCCTGCGCTTCTGCCCGCTCGGCAAGCAGCGCCGCAATGGCCACGACGCACGCGCGCGAAAAACGCGAGGGAGAGTGATGAACAGGACGGTGATCCGTAGAGGAAGGCGACTGCGATTCGGGGGATATCCTCATCGGCATTGGGAAGCAATCTACACCCGGTCAAAGCACCGTCAAGAAACCCCTGCTATCCTGTCTCCGTGCCGCACCCATGGCTTCCTGTCCTGGCATTCACCCTCACCGTCCTGCTGCACGCGGCGGCCGTATGCCTGTTCCCGCGTGTGGGACTGCTCGATTTCCCCGAACGCTACGGTTACACGCGCAAGCGACTTCCCTATCCCACGGGAATCGTTGGCGTCCTCGTGTTCCTGGCCGTCGCACCGATCCTGTTTGACTGGAACATGCAAAACATCGGACTCTTCACGGCGACAGCGGCGCTTGCCGTCACCTGTGTGGTCGATGACCGTCGTCAGTTGTCGCCGCCGCTGCGACTCGCGATCCAGGTGCTGATCGCGGCAGTGATTTTCCTGTGCGGAACGCGTATCTACTCCCTCACCAATCCGCTGCAGCAATGGACGGGTGTCGCGGTGCTGCCGCTCGATTCGCTGTCGATCATATCGCCGCTGTTTTCTAATCCGTCGCTTGTCGGCCTGGCCTTCACGGTCGTGTGGCTGCTCTTTGCCATGAACGCCCTCAACTGGCTCGACGGCATTCCGGGTCAGGTCAGTGTGCTCTCCACGATCGGGTTTGCGGTGATCGGCTGCCTCTCGCTCAGCGCGCGTGTCGGGCAACCGGCACTGGCACTCATCGCCTTCTGCGTCGCGGGCATCGCCGCCGCATCGGCACTCTTCGACCTGCAGCCCAAAGGCATTCCTGGCGACACGGGCGCCATGTTCTACGGCCTGCTGCTGGGCACATTGACCGTGTATGCAGGCGGAAAGGTTGCAACGGCCTTTTTGGTGCTCGGTGTTCCGCTGATCGATGCGATGCTGGTGATCGCCCGCAGAATAGTCAGCGGCAAGTCGCCGATGAAAGGAAGCCAGAAGGGGGAGCACCTGCACCATCGTCTGCTCGAAATCGGCTGGCAGCCGTGGCAGGTGATCACGCTGACCGCGACGATCGGAACGGGATTCGGTGTCACCGCACTGTTCCTCAGTACGCTTGGCAAATTCTTTGCCGCTGCCGTGCTGCTGGCCATCATGATCGCACTCTCCGTGTTTGCCGACAGCAGACGCGCACAACGCTGAGCCTACTTGTCGACGAACTTCATCGGTCCGCTGACTGCGCCCGCGGGCTGCACTTCCACGACCACCGTCCTGCGGCCGCGCGGAAGCATTTGCACAACGGCCTGACCGTTTTGGAAGTCAAAGATATCGAGGGTCGAGGGACGGAACTCCGCTTCGCCGTAGGCGGTGCGCACCACAAGATCTCGGTCGAGGTGATCGGGCTGGATGATTCTGCCATCAAGATCGCGCAGCGTGATGGTCACCTTCTCCCACTGGCGGCCGGTGAAGCTGCCGTCATGCATGATATCGACGGTTGCCACCGTACCGACGGGTGCAGACGACGCCTGCACTGCAGGCGCCGATGATGCCTGCTGCGGCTCCGACGGTGCGGCGGGTTTGAGGTCGGACGTCTCCAGCACGGCAATGGTCTGACGAATGACCACAGGCGCTGCAGAGGCAACGGTCGATGCACGCTTTGCACGACGGGTTGCCGTCAATGAGGCAAGAGACACGGGAGTCCTGACGGCAGCCACGGTCTGCGTTGCCGGTTTCTTGGCGATCATAGATCCCAACGTCCCGTTGCTCTGGATGAAGACCAGCGGATTGAGGGTGTTGTCGAACCCGTTTTGCTGACCGAGACCGGCATTGATCGCGGCAAACATGCCCATGTTGGCATTGCGCGCGTCGGCACTGCTGAACGGCCAATACGGGTGCCAAGGCGCACTAGCCCTGTCGATCTGGAAGTGCAGATGCGGTCCCGTGGCGTCGCCGGTCATGCCAGAGAGACCGATCTCCTGCCCCTTGCCCACGATGTCACCCTCGGCGACATACTGTGCGCTCAGGTGGGCGTAGTTGCTGAAGATGACGGTTTCCTTTCCAGGATTGTCGATATCGGGAACATGCGGATGACGGATCACCACAAACTTGCCGAATCCCGTGCCGTCATCGGCGCTGCGCACCACGATACCTGCGGCGATTGCGCGCACAGGCGTTCCTTCCGGCACACGGATGTCCACGCCGGGGTGGCTGCCATCCGCTTCGTTGCCGGTTGCATAGGAACCCATATACCCGACCGAGTAGACACTCGGATCGAGATGCGCCGCATTGTATGCAGGCAATGACACCAGAAGATCCTTGGGCACCTGACGGAACGTGTTGGCATCGGCACCTCCGCCGTATGCGCTCCAGCGCGAGTAGTCCGGAACCTTTTCGATCGGCAAAACCATGCCGGTGTATTCGATCATGCTGTCGTCCACCGCTCCCATCACCGATTTCCAGAATGCATACCAGCCATGCTGGCCGACCATGTTGCCTCCGATGAACGCCACAAGAGAGACGGCGGCAATGAAGAAAGACGTCTTCTGCTTGAGATACGTCAACGTCACCGCCTCAGGCTCCGCTCTGCGGTACACTGGCGAAGCGCGGAAACCTGCCTTCCTGGCCGTTTGCAATTTGGTAAGGTTCATGAAGGATATTTGTATTCGTGAATATAGTATCATTTTTTACTAATTACGTCAATGTTTGAGACCCAACTGTTCACCGTTAATAACCCTCAGAAAATGGCTCAAATTGGCCATTCTCTTGCCCATTCGCTCTACACGGTTCCCTTGGACATATTCCTCATTGGTTCGCTGGGAGCCGGCAAAACAACATTGCTCCAAGGAGTCTTAGGTGCGATGGGTGTGACACACGGGATCACCAGCCCCACGTATGCGCTGCAGCAGGAATACGACACGACACATCATGGCCGCGTGCTTCACATCGATCTCTACCGTCTCGACCCACAGGCCGCCCGGACGTTTTTGGCGCAGTCGGATGATTTTCCGGGCATCCGCTGCATCGAATGGGCGGACAGAGCCGGAGCCAGACCGTCACGACCGACAATCCGTCTGACCATCGACGAGAGCCCGCACGGCCGCAGTGTGCTCTGCGGCTATGACGATGCGGACATCCCCTCCCCTGCGATCATCGAGACCTGGAGGAATGATGTACTGCTTCAGCAACATGTGCGTGACCATTGTGATGCCGTCGCCCATGTGGCCGCCGTCCTCGGTCGACGGCTGCAGGAGCAGGGTGTCGTTGTGCGTTTACATCTTTTACATGCGGCGGGGCGTCTGCATGACCTGTTGCGCTTCATTGATTATCACGGCAATGCCGGTCCCGACGGGGTCATCGAAACAGAGGAAGAGCGCCGATGCTGGTCTGCCTGGAAGGCGCAATTCCCCGGACTGCGCCACGAAGCCGCTTGTGCCGCATTCATGGATACCAAAGGATACCCGGCGCTGTCGCGGATCATTGCGACCCACGGCGTGCACATCCCCCCGGGAGACGGGGCAACCATCGAACAGCAGCTGCTGTACTACAGCGACAAGCGCTGCATGGGTTCGGCTGTCGTCACGATCCAGGAACGCTTTGATGATTTTGAACGCCGCTATGGGTCGTCTCGTCACGCCGAATCGGCCGAATGGCTGAACAATGCCAAAGAAATTGAGCGGCGCCTGTTTGCTGGCAAGGCACCGACAAGTGCGGAAATTACAGGTGCGCCGCAGCCAATCGCTCCATGACGATCGCCTCGATGGACTGATCGTAGAAGCACACGAGGGATGCCACACACAACATCGAAAACACAAACAGGGCGATTGCCGGTTTTGTCGACAACGATGGGCGGGACAGCAACAGAGTCTGACGGACAATGGCCACCTTCGGCACCACCGTGGCCACGATGGCGGCAATGATCAGGATCGTTTTGACCACCGAGTGAGAAGAATGCCACGGCGTCAGGGCGGAGAGGGACAAACTTGCTGCAAGCGCCAAAGCGAACATGGCGGCCTCCGACAGATGTGTCTCCCAAATCACCCTGCGGTCGTCCTCACGACGCATCTTCGGCAACACCATCAGGGTGCGAAGGGCATGGAGAATGATCAATGCACCAAAAAATGAGAGCGGCAACAGGGCGGCAAGAAGATACAGACAGACAGCCCACCCTGCCCAGAGCGCGGGAAGCTCCTGCACCACCTGCATCATTCCGGGAAGTGCTGTGTGTGTTCTCGTATTCATTCCCTTCTATTTTACGACATTTTTATATATTTTGCAATACTTTTATCTTTTGTCTAATATTGAACGAACGGCTTCCAGATGCGCTGAAATGTCCCCTTCCTTGCCCCTGTTCGTCGGCTCATAGAAATTCGTCCGTTGCATGCCCTGCGGGAAATAGGAAGCCTCCACCACGCCACGGCCGTCATCGTGGGGATAGCGGTACCCCTCGCCGTACCCCTGTTTCGCCATGCCTTTGACGGGCGCATTGCGCAGATGCAGCGGCACCTCCAACAAAGCCGCCTTGGCGATCGTCTCTTTGACCGCATGCATGGCGCGGGTCACGGCATTGCTACGGGGTGCGGTGCTCAGATACACGCAGGCGTGGGACAAAAAATATTCCCCCTCGGGAAGCCCCACGCGCTTGAACGCCTCCCAAGCATGCATCACAAACGGCAGAGCCTGAGGATCGGCCATGCCGATATCCTCACTCGCAAAAATCGCCATGCGCCGAAACACCATGTCCGGGTGCTCTCCGCTTTGGATCATGCGGTACAGCCACAGCATGGCCGCGTCCACATCGCTGCCACGCATGCTTTTGATGAACGCGGAGATGACGTTGTAATGCTCCTCGCCTTCCCGGTCATAGCGCATATTGCGCTCGGTAATGAGTTTTTGCGCATCCTGTGCAGAGATCCTCTTTCCGGCAGTCAGCACCGCCAACTCCAAAAGATTCAGCGCCGTGCGGGCGTCGCCATTGGCGGCAGTGGCGATATGTTCGAGTGCGGCATCGGCGATCTCGATGTTGCCGTCATAGCCTTCGGGTCGTGTCAGCGCCTGGCGCAAAATCGACACCAGATCTCCTTTTTCGTGGGGCTTAAGCAGATACACATGGGAGCGCGAGACCAAGGCTGCATTCACTTCGAAATACGGATTCTCCGTCGTGGCGCCGACAAGAATAATTGTGCCGCTTTCCACGTACGGCAGCAGCGCATCCTGCTGACTCTTGTTGAAACGATGGATCTCGTCGACAAACAACACCGTTCGCTGACCGAATGTGGCCTTCGACTCCAGAGCAGTCGCACAGACCTCCTTGATGTCCTTCACGCCGCTGGTCACGGCATTGAGCACCACGAATTGCGCCTTGGTCGCATCGGCAATGATGTGTGCCAGGGTGGTCTTGCCGCTTCCGGGAGGCCCGCTGAGCAGAACCGACTGCAGCGTGTCATGTTCAATCGCAGCGCGCAGCGCCGTGCCCTTGCCCACAATCGTCGACTGCCCGACAAATTCCCCAAGCGTCTTGGGGCGGAGACGATAGGCCAATGGTGTGTCCTTCATGCTGCCCATGAGGGTGCATGCTACTCCTTCTTTGCCCCTGATGCAGCGGTTGGTGATGTGGGCAGATACGATCGCGGTGTCGCTGCACTAGGCTCAGAAAAAGCCAGCGAGGCCACCACACCCTCCAGCAGCCGTCCGCTGCCGGTCAACACGGCAAAATCGTACACATGCGCGAGCGATGACACGGGAGGGCGCAGCGGAATCACCACGATCGAGCGGTCGGCCACGGCATGTTTTGGCTGCAAACCCACAATCACTTCATCATGGCCGTTCACCAGCGACCGAATGATCGTAAGTGAACCGGTCAAAAATCCTTCGGTCGTACGAATCACCTGCTCGGGCGATTTTGATGCGGACACCAGCTGCATGCGGAGCGTGGATCCGCTGTGCGCAAGCGACAGCACGTTGGGGATACGGCCGCGGACATCGTCATACGCACCCGGATACGAGAAGGAAAACGGAAGTGCCACATCGACAAATGCCACCCTGTCATCGGGACGGAACACCGTTCCATCCGGCAATGTACAAACGTTCTCCGCTCCGCCGCTTACCACAAAGCCCAAGCGTGCACACTGCGCAAAACTGTGGACGGCAACGGCACCATGGGTACGCCAATACCACACGCCGACAAGTGCGAGAAAAGCGATCAGGAAGCCGCCGGCAAGGAACACACGCCGCATGTCACTAGAGTGCGTGCGAAGTGTCCCGGGGGCAACCGAAGCCCGGAATTTCGCGTGCCGAAATGGCTTGCATGCAGCGGAATTTCAGGATCCGATGTGCGAGGAAATGCGTAGAGTATGAAACGTTTACCTCCTCTCCCCCCTCTTCTATGTCCGCGAAGAACGCAGCACTCCTGCTGGGTGCAGTCCTGACCGTCGTCGGAATTCTCGGCTTTGTTCTTCCGAGCCCGCTGCTCGGTCTGTTTGAAGTCGATATGAACCACAACATCGTCCACATCGTCAGCGGTGTGATCGGCCTGTGGTGTGCCATGTCCGGACCTAGCGCCAGCAAGACGTTCCTTCTTGCCTTCGGTGTGGTCTACGCCCTGGTCGCTGTGCTTGGCTTTGTCACGGCAAGCCCGATCCTTGGCCTGATCCACGTGAACGCCCAAGACAACTGGCTCCACGTGCTGATCGCGATCTACAGCCTGTACTTCGGTTCGAGCAAGTAATCCTTCAAAGGAGAAAACAAAACACGGCGGCTCCACATATGCGGGAGCCGCCGATTTTGTTAGGTATTCTTGACGATCTTCGATCAAAAGCAGAGCATGATGCGCTATGGAACAACTCGAACCCGAGCACACGCACGAAGGACATCGCGTCTTCTGCACCGTAAACCGGCAGGACATCCGTCTCTCCCGCGCAACGAGAAGCGACATTGAGCGGCTGCTTTGCACCATGGAACACACGCTCACAGCCGCAGGCGTGTATGCCGAGCGGCATGGCGACCGTTTTGAGCGAGCCTGTCAGACGGCGGCGGCTGCGGAGGAAATGAAGGAGTGGATTGAAAAATTCATGAAACGGCTCCCCGTAATCGTGGGCAGCTCAAGCACGGGAGCGCGCGCCGTGCTTGAAGCACACCTGACAAAGGGCGAAGCACTTCCCGCCTGGACCAAGGAACATCTGCAGAAGACGCTGGGCCTCACACCGGAGCAGCTGCACGCCCTGATCGACGCACTTGCGCATCGCACGATCTGAGTGAAAGAAATGGTCGGGACGGCGGGGCTCGAACTCGCGGCCTCCTGGTCCCAAACCAGGCGCTCTACCAACTGAGCTACGTCCCGAACACAGGGTTCAACGCACCCCCATTGTAGAGGAGATGTGCGCATTTCCCAGTCCGTTTGCTGTAGTATTTCCCCATGCTCTGCAGCGTCCTCACCGCATCGCGTTCCGCAGCGCTTGCAGAAGGGCTGACGTATGACAGCGGCGAGCTTGCCATCGAACCGGGCATGCTGGTGCGCGTACCGCTGATCGGCAAGACGGTCGAAGGGATCGTGCTGGAGACAAACGTGGCCGCGCTGCCCGAAGAGGTGAAGATCCGCAAGATCACGGCGATCGAAAGCGACGTGCCCGTCGTGAATCCCGCGCAACTGGAAACGATGCGATGGATGGCGACACACTATCGCTGCAATCTGCGGCGCGCTGCAGCCGTATTTCTTCCTCCGCTTCCATGGTCCTCCCTCCTGCCCCGTCTTGCCTATGCGCTGCGGCTCAATGACGGGGCGGTTGTGCGCAGCCCCAAGCAGCAACTGGTCGTCGACACACTGAAGAACGGGGAGATGCAGTGGGAAACGCAGGTGCGCGAAGCGACAGGGGTGAGTGATGCCGTCCTGCGATCGATGGTCAAAAACGGCATTGTGACACGTACAAGTGTCCGTCCAAAAAGCGATGAGGCGCGCACATGCGCGTTGCAGGAGTCGTTGCCGGTTCTGAATGATGCGCAGCAACATGCGCTGAGGGAAATCCAATCGGCAAAGCGACCGACACTGCTGTTCGGCATCACAGGCAGCGGAAAAACCGCCATCTATTCGCACCTGATTGCCGCGGCATTGCTGGAGGGAAAGCAAAGCATCCTGCTTGTGCCTGAAATTTTGCTGAGCGAGGAGCTGCTGCATCGGTTTGATGCGCTGCTGGGTCGTGAGCAGATCGCGGTGGTGCACAGCCGTCTGACGCTCTCGGAACGCCGAAAGGTGTGGCAGCGCATCAGCAGCGGACAGGTGGCACTGGTCATCGGCTCGCGCTCGGCGCTGTTTTCCCCGTGTCGGAAACTGGGTGCCGTGATCATCGACGAGGAGCATGAATGGACGTACAAAAATGAACAGACTCCCCGCTACCATGCCCGCGAAACGGCGGAGGTGTTGGCGCGATCGGCAGGCGCAACGCTCTTGCTGGGTTCGGCCACGCCGTCGCTCGACGCCTGGAAGCGGGCAAAGGACGGCCACTATGCGCTGTCACGCCTGCCCGAACGATACGGCAACCAATCGTTGCCGACCGTGCGAGTTGTCGATCTGGCCGATGTGCGCTTCGGCAAGCACTATCCCTTTTCGCCGCCGCTCGTGGAAGCGATCCAGCAGCGGCTCGACAAAGGGGAACAAAGCATCCTGTTTCTCAACCGTCGCGGCATGGCGACGTCCGTGCTGTGTCTCGACTGTCGCCGCCGGCTGGTGGCAAAGGAAAGCGGCCTGCCGTTTACGCTGCACAAAACGATGGCAGGCGCGCCGATTCTGGTCGATCACGCATCGGGAACGATCGAATCGGTTCCGGTGAAATGTCCCGCATGCAACTCCACGCGACTCCTTCCCGTGGGTGCGGGCACACAACGTCTCGAAGGACTCGTCGCCCAACTGTTTCCCGCGGCACGCGTCCTGCGTGCAGACCGCGACACGCTGCAGTCACCCGACGACATCCGACAATTGCTCTCCGCCATGCGCGACCGCAAAGCGGACATCCTGCTGGGCACACAATCCGTCGTCAAAGGCCTCGATCTCCCGGGAGTCACCCTGTCTGCAGTTCTGTTGGCCGATGTGGGGCTGTCGTTGCCGCACTTTCGCGCGGGCGAGCGCGTGTTCCAGCTGCTGACCCAGCTGACCGGCCGCAGCGGACGCGCCGCTCCGGGCGAGGTGATCATCCAGACCTTCAGCCCCGATGTGTCGGAGGTGCGGCACTCGGCCGCGCACAGTGTCGAGGCTTACCTGGAAGAAGAACTCGCACTGCGCACACAGTTGCACTATCCGCCGATCTGGCAGATGGCCCGCCTTGTTCTGCAGGACGCCGACGCGCAAAAGAAGGCGCAGCAGCTTGCCGCACAGGCGGCGACTGTCCCCGGTGTGTTTGCCTCCGCCGCACCCACCTTCTTCGGCGGCGGAAAAATCTGGCATGTGCTTCTGCGACGGGAAAAGGACATACATTCCGTCCTCGATTCGCTGCCGTTGCAAGGGGTTAGCGTGGATATCGACCCAATGGACTGCCTGTAGGTGCTAGGATGGGGGCAACTTTCCCTTTTTCTCTCATGCAGCTCCGTCCCCTTCTTGCGTCCGCACTTCTGTTGCTGCCACTTGGCGCATCCGCGGTGTCCATCAGCAGCTCACCGGAATCGGTCAGCATGGTGCAGAAAAACGACCGCTATGAGTTCGGCAACAACGTGTCGCTGACTGCGCCGTTTACCGGCGACGTGTTTGCCGCAGGACAGACCGTGACCATCGATGAACCGGTCAGCGGCAACCTGCAGGTGGCGGGGCAGACGGTGATCGTCAACACGACCGTCGGAGGAAACCTGCGCGTGGCGGGAGGCCAGGTCATCATCCGGGGCACGGTCAACGGCAGCGTATTGGCCGTGGGTGGAACCGTCACCTTGCAGGAGGGCGCACAGGTTCGCGGGGATCTCTCGGTATTCGGAGGCAAGGTTGAGCTCAACGGTGCGGTAGGGGGCGACGTGTATGCCCGCGGCGAAAACATTTCTGTCCGCACCATTGCCGGCAGCGCCGATCTGCGCGGCAGCGACCTGCGGTTGCAGGGAGCAATCGCGGGTTCCGTGGCCGCTTCCTCCGAACATGAATTTTCCCTCGCACCGGGCGCCACCATCGGCGGCAACCTGCGTTACTGGAGCGGCAAAGGAAACATGGACACCGCGTTGGATTCCTCTGTTTCGGGAGACGTGATGTTCGATGAGACACTGCAATGGAAAAAGGACGCGCCGCACGATGCAGCCGCTTTTGGCGCAGTGTTTGCAGGGCTGGTTGGCGTCTACAGCCTGCTGTCCACGGCTTTCATCCTGCTGATCGTCCTGTCATTGATGTCCAAGAGCTTTGGTGAAGCCGCCAAACTTTTGCAGAAACATCCGTGGCAGAGCCTGTTGGTGTCACTGCTGTTCTTCATCGGCATGCCGATCCTGGCGATGCTCCTGCTGTTCACCATCATCGGGATTCCGGTGGCCGCCCTCGTGGTCTTCAAATTCATTGCCGGCATTCTTCTCTGCCGCGTCCTCGCGTCTGTGGTGCTTGTCCGCTGGTTGGAGCTGCACCGCAAAGCGAAGTGGGGCGGATGGACGGTGGGTGCGCTTTCCCTGTTGTGTTACGTGTTGCTGAATGTGATCAACATTGTCCCGGTCATCGGCTGGATGCTGTCTTGTGCACTGGTCTTGATGGGCTTCGGCGCACTGCTTACGGTCATGACGGAAAAAATCCGCAAGGTGCTCTAAGCCGTCCGCATCCTGTACAGCGCAACGCCGGCCGCTACCGCCACGTTCAACGACTCTTTGTGCCCAAGCATCGGGATCTGCACCGTGTGATCGCACAGGCTGCGGATCCTTTCGGGCACGCCGTCGAGCTCATGACCCACGACGATGCAGACCTTGTCGGTGGGCACAAAAGACGGAAGATCGACCGCGTCATCGGACAGCTCAAGGGCAACAAGCTCCCAGCCCTCCGCCTTCAGCGCTTCAAGAACGGTCATGGGATCCTCGGCATGTTCCCAGGGAATGGTTTCCTCGGCTCCCAACGCCGTCTTACTGATCTCCTTGCGCGGCGGGCACCCCGTGTACCCGGTCAGGTACAGCTTCTCCACGGCAAAGGCATCGCAGGTGCGAAAGAAAGAACCCACATTCCACAACGAACGGACATTGTGGGCACAGAGAGAGATTCGTCGTTGCAGCATCATCGTTGCGAACAGGACAAAACTACACCTTCATGATCTCTTCCTCCTTCTTCTTGCGTGTCTCATCGATTTTGGCGTTCGCATCGTCCACGGCTTTCTGCAGCGTCTCCAACAGCGTCTCTTTTACGTCCTCATCCTTCTCTCCTTTGATGGCATCATGCGACTCCTGGCGATGCTGACGGATGGAAATGCGCGACTCCTCCGCGAGCTTGCTGACGATCTTCACCAACTCCTTGCGGCGCTCCTCCGTCATCGACGGGAAATTGAGGCGCAGCACCACACCGTCATTCACCGGATTGGTGCCGAGGTTTGCCTGCGTCAACGCCTTCTCGACATCCTGCAGCACGGAACGATCCCACGGTTGTACCACGAGACTGCGCGCGTCCTGCACCGAAATGCTGGCAACCGCCTTCAGCTCCATCTTCTGCCCATACGCCTCCACGGTGATGTGCTCCAGCAAAGCCGCGTTGGCGCGACCGGTCTGAAGCTTGGCGTATTCGCCGAGAAGATGCTGCAGCACTTTGTCTGCGGCGGCCGAAAACTGCTGGATGCGTGGATCGTTCATAGGCGCTCATCCTAGCAAAGAACCTCAGTCCTTCACCAGCGTTCCCACTTTTTTGCCCAAAACGGCATCGGCGAGAGCCTTCTGATCGTTGAAGTTGAATACGCAGATCGGCAGGTTCTGCTCCTGGCAAAGGCTGAATGCCGTCTGATCCATCACGTTGAGATGACGCTCGAGGGCATCCTGGAAAGTGAGATTCGTATACTTCTTGGCTTTCCTGTTTTTGCGGGGATCGCTGTCGTAGATGCCGTCCACATTTGTTGCCTTCAGCAGCACGTCGCAGTTGAGCTCGAGTGCGCGCAATGCCGCCGCGGAATCGGTCGTGAAATACGGGTTTCCCGTGCCGCCCGCACAGATCACCACACGACCCTTGGCGAGATGGCGCAATGCCTTGCGACGGATGTAGGGTTCGACGAGTTGGGGAACATCGATGGCCGAAAGGACACGCGTCTGTGCACCAAAACTCTCGAGAGCCGCCTGCAGCGCCACGGCGTTCATGATGGTGGCCAACATGCCCATGGCATCGCTCACGGTACGCTCAATGCCGCTTCCGGTGGTGTCACGATAGCGCCAGATGTTGCCGCCGCCGATGACGATGATGAGCTGCACACCGCTTTTGGAAACCGCGGCCACGCGCTTGGCAACGGCATGCAATGTCTCCTGATGGATCCCCTGTCCGCTACCTTCCTTACTCAGGGCTTCGCCGCTGAGTTTGAGCATGATTCGCTTGTAGACGGTCTTCATAAGGAGGGCGTGGAAGAAGAAGGAGGAATGGAGTGAGGGTCGGGGCTAGGGATGGGAGCGGGGCTGGCAAAAGTGTTCGGTACCGACGCAGAAGCTGAAGCGGGAGTTGCTGCAGAAAGAACCGGCTGTGCAGGCGCAGGAACCGACGCAGCGGGCGTGGATGCGTGACGCTTCATGCGGGCGAACAGATGGCGGAACATTTCCAAAAGGTCAGACCAACTCTTCTTCAGCCCCGGCAGATCCGCCCGGGCAATGGCGCCGATCAGCGGAAGATCCTTCTTCAGCCCCTGTGCGGCATTGAGGAACCCCAACACCGACAAGGCAAGGATGAGCAGCAGCAACAGCGTGTTGACCATGGGCACCAGCGCAAAGACCAGGGACAGTGCAAACAGCACCAGGCCTTGGCGGCTGTGAAATTGCACAAACGGAGACTGAGCCTTGGTAAAATGCACTACAAGCGCAAGGATCCAGACGTAACTCAGTGCAGCCAGATCCTTATTCTCGGCAATATCGGCAGCCTCAGGAGAAAGTGGCGCGGCAGCCGGGGCGTTGGAGGTGTTCGTTTCGTCCATCCTTTCTATTTTACCAGAGCAGAGCACCCATTGCCATCCTCCTCTTCAGTCAAAAACAGCTTCTCGCTCCGCTCGAAGTGACACCATAAAGAACGTTGCAAGTTGGGCTTTACCCAACGAAGCAAATCCCTGGAGGGAAAGGGTGATTCGCGGAGGGAAAACCGTAGGTTTTCCTACAGCGCAGTATGGTACCCCCGGCAGGATTTGAACCTGCGACCTAGAGCTTAGAAGACTCCCGCTCTTCCAACTGAGCTACGGGGGCACATGACGCAACGCATCACAATGATCTGTTTACAGTATACCCCACTTTTAGCCCTTGAATAAGCGATAATCGAAGAACTGTTGTCGCAAGAAACTTAGAGTATCAAACAATATACAAGACAACATGGCAAGACTGGTTGATTGCATACATTTCAAGCGAAACGTACGGTTGCCCACTATGCGCAAACTTCTCCTTTCCACCATTTCCGTTTTGGGGCTCGTGGTGGCGACTCCCGCCTTCGCCGACTGCTACTGCAACCGCTATGGCAGCGACGGTGCATGCTCCGACATGATCTGTCGTGACGGCTATTCCACGCCGTACTACAACAATACCTACGACTACAATTCTTCGTACTACAACGGTTCACGCTACAACCGCAGCAGCACCTATAGGAACTCCTACTACGACCCGTACTACTACAACTCCTCCTACGGAAACACGTACTACAGCCCATACGGTTCGAGCACCTACTACAACCCGTACTACTACGACAACAACTCGTCGTACTACTACAACTCATCGTCCTACCGCTCGTACAACGATGACGTGACGGTGAACATCACCACCAATCACTCGACAGTGGAGGAAGGCGACACTCTCACCTACACCATTCGCGTACGCAACGAAGACAACCGCTCGCAGAGCGTCGATGTGCGCGCCTATCTCGATCACGATGTGGACTTCGTATCCGCGACCGACGGCGGCGATGAGAGTGGCGACACGGTGGAATGGGACAACTTCTACGTCAGCGCAAACAGCACGGAGACCATCACGCTTAAGGTTCGCGTGAACGACAGCGCCAGCAACACGATCGAACTGCGCGTGCGTGCGGGCGGCGACGAGGCCAGGGTGACCACGGATGTCGACGGCTACGGCTACAACGGCGACTACTATGACGACGGCAACGTTCATCTGCTCCTCAGCGACAGTCCCGATCCCGTGCGCAGCGGCGACACGCTGACCTACTCCATCCGCATCCAGAATCGCACGAACAGCAGCCAGCACATCGACGTGCGCGCGGAACTGGATCCCGACACCGATTTCCTGTCGGCCTCCAGCGGCGCCGATGAGAACGGCGACACGGTGGAATGGAACAACATCAGCCTGTCCCGAAACAGCACAAAAACGCTGACCCTCCGTGTCCGCGTGCTCAGCGGTGCGCGTTCCGGCGACACGCTGCGTCTCCGTGTGGAATCGGAAGACAACAGCTCCACGGTCACGACACGCGTCTCCTCCGGCGGCTCCTCGTACTACAACAGCTACGACGACAACGGCTACTACTACAACACGGGCAACAGCGGACTGTGCAGCTACTACAACAGCTACCTGCAGGAGTACTACCTCGACTACTGCAACAGCCGATGAGACCGGGTGGCCACAAAGGGCTTCCTCCTGTAGAATAGGAGGGATGCGCCTCACGAAAGTCGTCTGCACACTCGGCCCTGCGACAGGCAACAAGGAACAGATCCGCGACATGGTGTCGCGCGGCATGAACGTTGCACGCGTGAATTTTTCACACGGATCCGACGATGATCACCGCAAGACGCTGACGATGTTGCGTGAGCTCATTGACGATGAGCATCTTCCCCTTGCGATCCTGCTGGATACCAAAGGCTGCGAGATCCGCACCGGAGACGTGGAGCAGCCGATCGCCATCAAGCGCGGAGATGACGTGGTGTTCAGTCCCGATCCCCTGCCCAACGAAAAAAGGACGGTGCTGATCGTCAATCACCGCGATTTCGCCAAGGATGCCAAGTCCACGGACATCATCCTGCTCGACAACGGAGAAATGACGTTCAAGCCCGTCAGCAACGACGGCACGATCGTCGTGGCGCAGGCGCAGGACGACGGCAATGTCGGCTCCCGACGCCATGTGAACCTGCCCGGCGTGGATATCAGCATGCCCTCCCTCACCGACCGCGACTGGAGCGATCTGGCACTGGGTGTGGAATACAACGTGGATTTCCTCGCCCTGTCCTTCATCCGCCGTGCCAACGAAGTGGCCGAGGTGCGCGACTTCCTGCAGAAGCGCAACAGTTCCATGCAGATCATCTCGAAGATCGAAACGAAGCAGGCGGTCGAAAACATCGAATCCCTCATCGCCGCCAGTGACGGCATCATGGTGGCGCGAGGCGACCTTGGTGCGGAAATCCCCTTCGAGCGGGTTCCTGCGGTGCAGGACAAGATCGTGAGACACTGTTGGATGAGCGGCAAGCCGGTCATCGTGGCCACGCACATGCTCGAAAGCATGATCATCAACCCCATGCCCACACGTGCCGAGGTGACCGATGTGGCCTATGCCGCCACCAGCCGTACCGATGCCACCATGCTTTCGGGTGAAACGGCCAAAGGCAAACACCCCCAGGGCGCACTCGATGCCATGAGCCGCGTATTGGCCGAAACGGAAAAACACCTGCCCCCGGTGAGCCTTGACGCCATCCCCTGTGACACCAAAAACGTCGAAGCCCGCAGCCGTGCGGCGGTGCTCATGGCGCAGACCGTCGATGCCGAAGCCATCGTTGTGCTCACCAAAAGCGGCCTCACCGCGCGTCATGTCAGCAAGTTCCGCCCGCATGTGCCAATCATCGCCTTCACGCCGTCGCCTTCTGTGCAGCGCGAACTGCTGCTGCGCTACGGTGTGATCCCGCATGTCCTGACATTCAACGACGACCAGCCCGAAAACACCGTGCTGGCCGCCATAGAGGCGGCGAGAAGCAAGGGTCTGTTGGGGCAGAACGACAAAATCGTGATCGTCTCCGACACCAAGAGCGGCGAAAGCACCGTCGCAACCGTGCAGGTCAGAACCATCGCCTAATCGACAACCGGCCTGTAGGCGACAGACTGATCGTCTTGGATGTATCCGGCATTTCGCAGTTGCGGCATGGACGCGATACGGTCATCTTTTTGCAATGTCTCAATCGCCTGCTGCTGGGCAACCTGCATGTTCACCACCTCCTGTTCCAACAACAACGCCGAACGCTGATGCTCGAGCGAACGCAGCTTGTAACCCTCCGTCGCCGTGGCATTTTCATGGAAGAGAATAAGCAACGCCAACAGCAAAATCAGCGAACCGATGCTCACCATGAGCAGAGCCGTGCTTTGCTGCACCATCTGCTCCAAGGTGGAGCGGCGGGCGACAAGGCCTGTGGGTGAGGAATGGAACGGAGGATTCACAACGGGAGGTGTTGGATGATGCGCAGGCGGGCGCTGCGGGCGCGGGGGTTTTGGGCTATTTCTTCGTCGGACGGTACGACACCCTTCGGGGTCAGAATGCTCCATTTTGCTTCCACTGTCACCTTGCCGGTCAGTTCATCACGCAGAGAAGTGGCAAGGTCTTTGAATGCATGTTTCACGAGACGGTCTTCGAGGGAGTGATAACTGATGATGGCGGCCTTGCCGCCGGGCTTCACCAGCGTGGGCAACGCGTCGAGCAATCGCTGCAGGGTGCCCATCTCATCATTCACCCAGATACGCAACGCCTGAAAGATCTGGGGCAGAAGCTTGGGTGCCTTCCACCCATAGGCATCCTCCACATGTTTGACCATCTGCTGCGTCGTTGCAGGGGGATGTGCCCGAATCGCGGCTATCAGGCGACGGACATCGTGCACCTCGCCATAGGATCGCAGGACAAAGACCAGATCATGCTCGTCCACGTCCTGAAGCAAGGCGGACACCGGCTTGCCTGATGAGCGGTCATACCGCAGATCGAGCGGACCTTCTGCGCGAAAGCTCATTCCCCTCTCCGGATCATCGAAGTGCGGCGAGCTGACCCCCAGGTCGGCAAAGACAAGATCGACCGGCGGGATGCCGAGCTGCGCCACGTCTCCGAAGTTGGCATGGTACGTGTGCACACGGTCTTGGAAGGGCTGCAACAGCAACGCGGCTGCCGTCAGGTTGTCCCCATCCGCATCGACTGCATACAGCTGTCCATCAGGATCGGTAGCCTCCAGAAAGCGCTTTGCATGGCCGGCAAGACCCAGTGTGACATCAAGTACGGAGTCGCCCGGCTCAGGCTGAAGGAGCTCGAGAACCGTCGTTTCAAGGACCGGAATGTGACGTCGTTCGTCACGCATCTTTGCGCAGTGTACGTGGAGCCCATCCTCACGCAAATGAGGAAGGCTTGCGGAAAACCTGCCCTCCATTCCTGCATACAAAAGTTGATCGCAGTGTCCCCTTCCATCCATCTGAAAAAGTTGAAAACCGCCCGGATTGTCATTTTGGGTCATTCCAGACCGTTGACGAACATTGACTGATCAGTAGAATGTTTTACTTTGATTACTGTCCTCTCCACCCTCTTCGGGTTGTCCTTGGCAGTCACCACCCCGGCCACGCCCGAGGTACCCATCGATACCTGGCAGCCTGCCGTGGAGGATCGACTGATCGTTGATGTGAAGGCAAACCAAGGCTATCTGGTGCATGAAAACGGCTACTACACGACCTTTCCCGTGCTTACCGGCCAGCGCCGGACGGTCACCTATATCGGCCGCACCTACAATGCAGCCACCCCCATCGCACAGTGGGTGGTCAAAAGCAGCGACATCAAGGGGGACCATGTGACGTTCGGCCCCACCGGCCTGTTCCTTCGCCTTACGCGTGACGGAGAGAACACTGCCTACGGCATCCACGGTCACAAGTCGTTTGACCAGATGCTCGCCGAGGGCAACCGCTACCGCAGCATGGGCTGCATCCTGGTAAGCGAATCCACGCTGAAGATCGTCAAGAAGACCTTTGAAGGCAACGGAAACGTGCTCGAAGTTGCCACGGTCAACGGGTTGGAGATTCCGGAAGGAGAGAAGGGAGCCGATATCTCGTGGCTTGGACTCTGATACACTGAACACATGACTACACGTTCTATCGTCACACTCTTTCTCCTTGCAGCTCCTTTTTCTGCAGCTGCACAGACGTTCTCCGATGTGAGTGCCGATTCTCCGAACGCAGCAGCGATTGCGTTCGTCAAAGAGCATGGGATCGTCAGCGGATATGACGACGGAACCTACCGCCCGGATGCTCTGGTGAATCGCGCGGAATTTCTGAAAATCATCTTGAACAGCAGCGGGATGTACAAGGCTGATGACCCCATTAACTTTTGCAAAACCCCCGAGAATATCTCAGCTGTCCTTCAAGGGAACTTCACAGACGTTGATAGCGGTGCCTGGTACGCTCCATATCTCTGTTTTGGATTGTATGGCGTGATCCAAGGCTATCCGGACAAAACTTTCCGGCCACAAAATCCAGTCAACATCGCCGAAGCCTCAAAAATTATGGCCAACGTCTTTCCGACAACGGGAGACGGCGACGTCGGCGATTGGCTGAAGTGGTATGCGCCATATCTCCATTACCTTTCAGCCTACGGCGCGATTCCGACAACGGTCAGCTCAAGCGATCATAAGGTGACACGAGGGGAAATGGCAGAAATGGTCTATCGCCTTCTCGCTGGAAACCAAGGCGTTCCGTACGTACGGTTCGATCTGAAATCGCAGGATTTCGTTCCCGAATTCGCTTCTGACAACGAAGTCGAGACGGTCACCGGCCAGGACATCAGCTGCATATCACCAAAACCAGGAAAGAAACATTGGGAGGGAGATTACATCTTGTTCGATTTCGATCACGGCAACCAAACGGGATGGAAAGCACATTTGAGTTTCGATGAGGACACAAGACACGATAAACAACTTGAGCCGATGCAACTCAGTGATGACCCCAGCATGCGCTTCTATTCTTATCGACAGTTCGCAACCTGTGAAAACGATGACCTGACAGTTCTTCGCATCGTCAACAATAAGATCGACCCGCATCCTATTCCTTTCTGCATCGGCACAACATGTTCCGATACGCAGAGATTAACGGGGGCAGAGGTATGGATGAATAAAGATCATTCATTCGTCACTCCGTTCTACGGTGGCACACCGGGCGTCGATCCTCAAGAAACGTGGAAGTACGACCCTTTGAAAAATGTATTGCAGCAAGTGGACACTCCGAAACAAGACGGCCTCTGACATAGTTAAATGGAGCATTTGCGGTATAAATAGACGTTTTCCCTTCGCGCTTACTCCCCTATACTGCGCGCGCCTCTGGAGAGGTGGCTGAGTGGCCGAAAGCACCACACTGCTAATGTGGTAAACGGGTAAAACCGTTTCGAGGGTTCGAATCCCTCCCTCTCCGCCAGCTTCTAAGGAACCTACGACGGCTTCCGCCATTACCCCCCTTCCCTGCAAAAGGGTTCTTTCGCGAAGCAAAGCTCCGCTCCAGAACATTCCTTTGCTTTGTCTGTTCGGGCGGAGCGAGTATTTGGTTTCTGCTACGCTTTTTGCATGGGAACCATTGTCGCCATTGGCGGAGGATCGATCCTCAAAAAGGAAACGCTGGCGATCGACCGCGCGATCATTCGGCTCAGCGGCAAGAAACACCCGCGCGTACTCTTCATTCCCACAGCGAGCGATGACGCGCCAACGTATATGGAGGCGATGGAGATGTACTACGGCAAATTTCTGGGATGCACATTCGACACCCTGCTCGTTGCAACGGGAAAACCGCCGCACGAAGAAATCCGAAGAAAAATCGAACACGCCGACATCATCTATGTGGGTGGCGGCAACACCCTGAAGATGATGCGTCGATGGCGACGTCTGGGCATCGACAGGCTGCTGAAGCTAGCGCACAAAAAAGGTACCGTGCTGTGCGGTGTCAGTGCGGGATCCATCTGTTGGTTTGAGGCGGGACACAGCGACTCGCTCTCGTTCTACAACCCCAAACGGTGGAGCTACATCAAAGTAAAAGGCCTTGGCCTGATCAAAGGCATCCACTGCCCGCACTACGACAGCGCAACCTTGGGGATCAAGCGCAAAACGCATTTTCAAAACATGATGGCACACACCGCAGGCACCGGCATCGCGGTCGACAACAACTGTGCGCTTGTCGTGCATGACAACCGCTTCTCCGTGATCAGCACCAAAAAGAATGCGGCAGTCTATCGGGTCACGCGTAAGGGATCCCAACGGATTGCGGCGACAACGCCCCGGCCGATCGACGGGCTTTACCGTTGATCAGTCACCGCATTGGCCGCCCGTCGGTATGCGCACCATTCACAGTTGTTGGTCGGCGGCGGGGCGGCATCCGCCTGCAGGCAATCGATCACGGCATCGAGTGCGGGGTTCACCCAATCGTCATTCCCTTCATAGGGCAACAGCGTCATGGTGAATTTCAGCACGGCATCCAAGGCACTGTGAGACTTCTGCGCGCTCGCATAGAGAAAATACCCGAGCGGCTCCACCGTTTCGCCGACCCCCCGAAGCAACCACTGATACACCTCCATCTGGCGCTTGTAGTTGGCTTTCCACTCGTCATCCAGCGTCGCCGGTTTGTCCACGCCGGTGGCCTTGTAGTCGACGACAATCAACGCACCCTTGTCCGTCACCCACACATCATCCACGGCGCCGAAGACATCAAGAACGTTGCGGTAGGGCACACGCACCCCCCTGCGGTTGTCGCGCCAGGCATCCATCCGCGGATCATTGAACGGCACGGCCTCGACGCCGAATTTTTCCATGATGGGATGCGGCTCGCTCTTGGCACGGTATTCATCGAACTCCCGCTTCAGCAACGCATCGACAGCCACATTCAGGGTAAACGGGGGGCCGTCGGGTCGGTTGATCCCCAGGCGGCGATCGAGATAGAAACACCTGGGGCAATCCAAAAACAGCTGCAGTTTGGTGCGACTCAACGGAAAGATCTCCGTGGAATCGGGATCAAAACGGTTGCGAGTGCGGATGCCGTCGGCCATGCGGAAAGTGTAGCAACTCCCTTGAGGACGCGCCTGGGGCATTGTACGGTGGCGGCATGCACAAGCGACTCCTCCTTGCCGTTCTTGCGGCAACAATGCTGTTCCAGGCCTCCGAAGGAATGGCCGCAATCAACACCGAGCAATTGATCTCCCAATCCACGAACCGTCTTGAGTCGCTGTTTGTCCAGCAGGAGAAAAGCAAGACACCGTCGTACTATGACAACGCGATCGCCAAGGAAAGGATTGCGACGCGCAAGATTTTCGACGACGACATGGAGCAGCTGATCGAGCAGTCGACGGCGCTGACCGGCTCCACCCTCACCACGCGAAGCGCATTGGAACGTCAGCAGACCCTGGTGCAGACGCTGCAGGAAAAGCTGCGGGAGGCCAACGTCGACATCGATCTGCTTAACCAGGAGGAACGGAACGTGTACAGCGACAACCCCTGGTTCGGCACGGGCAGCAGCACGCGTCTGACCCAGACGCATGCCGAACTGAAGGCAAAGGTTGCGGTTCTCCAGGAGCAGTCCGCCGCCATCGAAGCAGTACTGCCGACGCAGGAAGAGCGACTGAGCAAGCTCAAAAATGACGAACGTTACGCCCAGTTCGGCGCGATCATCGGCGTGTTGGAATACCTGCTCATCGTGCTGCTCGTCGTCGCCTTTGAGCGTTTCGCTCGTTTGAGGTTGCTGCCCATGGTGATCAGCGATCAGGTGAAGCGCTACCGGTTTTCAAAGCTGTTTGCCGCGTGCGTGTATGTGCTGCTCGTCGTCACCGTCATCGCGCGTCTGTCCGCGGATCAGCCGGGAATCCTGACCTCCTTCGCCATCATCGGCGCCGCGCTCGCCGTTGCGCTGCAGGACGTGGTGAAGGACATGCTCAGCTGGATCATCATTTTGCAGAGCCGACGCTACAGCATCGGTGACCGCATCACCGTGGGACAGTGGACCGGCGATGTGATCGATGTGAGCCCGCTGCGCACCACCATGCTCGAAGTGGCGACATCCAACGGCCGCGACATCGGCCGCACGGGAAAGACCGTAGCCATCCCGAACATGCTCACGCTGAGCCAGGCCGTGCTGAACTACAACACCAGCTCGGACTTTCTGCGTCTCGAAACGGAAATCACCGTGACTTTCGAATCGGATTACAAGCACGCCAAGAAGATCCTTGCCGAGATCCTCGAGGAGATCACCGGAAAATACACCGAGCCCGCGCGGCAGCAGGAACGGATGCGCATGCAGCAGTTCTACCTGGCCGAGATGGTGGGCGGTCCGTCCGTATACATGGATCTTGCCGGCAGCGGCGTGCTGTTCATGCTGCGTTTCTACGCACCCGTTGGGCAGCACCGCACGATCACCTCCAAGATCGCCGCCGCCATTCTCGACCGCTTTGCAGAAGAGGGCATCGGCCTCGCCTACAACACCTCCCGTGTGTATGCGACCAACCTCAACGGCGATGGCATGCCGGTCGTCATCCCCGCTCCGCCGTCAAAAAAAGGGTAGTGACTGCTCACTACCCGGCTGGTGCCGAGGCACCAAGTGGAGACGACAGGACTTGAACCCACAACCTCTGCTGTGTGGCATGTTTTGATGAATCTCGTCCTGCGTATACTCAGGACAACATGCTTCGACGGCAGCGCTCTCCCAATTGAGCTACGTCCCCAGTGCGCCAAGCATACCACGGAGTAGGAAAAAGGCAGTATGTGTCGGTATACTGCCGTCCGTGTCGAGCATCCTGGGTATAGACGTCGGCGGAACCAAAATCGCAGCTGTGCGTTATGACAGCGACAATTGGCAGATTCTTGAGGAAATCCGCATTCCCACCCAGGCAAAACGGGGGTTTCCCGCCGTGCTCGAAGACGTGGTGGGTGTCATGGAGCAACTGCAGAAAGAAGACACCGTTGCGGTGGGCGTCGGCGTGCCGGGACCGCTGTCACGCGACGGCGTGCTGCGCATCGCCCCCAACATCCCGGACAGCACCGATTTTCCGCTTCTGGAAACCCTGAGGAAGCGCACGACACTGCATGTGTCGGTCAATAACGACAATCAGGGGCTGGCCTATGCCGAAGCGATGCACGGTGCGGGAAAAGGCAAACATGTCGTCGCGGCGATCGCGTTTGGCACGGGAGTGGGAGGCGGCATCGTGATCGACGGAAAAATCTTTTCAGGCAGCCATGGTGCGGCGGGAGAATTCGGGCACACGTTGCTCATGCCCGGCAACCCCCCGTTTGAGACCGCGGACAAACGCGGCGAAGTGGAGCAGTTTCTCTCCGGCAGCGCCTGGAAAAAACGCTGCAGCGCGGCAAAAAAGCCCGAAGACTATCTGCAGGGAGATGTGTGCTCGTTTTTGCATCCGCTTGTGTATCGCGAAGCTGCATGGCTGTGCACCAACCTGATCTACAGCATCGACCCCGACATCATCGTGATCGGCGGAAGCGCGGGCAAGGCATTGAAGGGGCATGTGCCGCACATCCTCAAGGAGCTGGAACAGTGGGTGCTGCCCGGAACCCCGCTGCCCGACATTGCCATCAGCGAACTGAAGGGCGCTGGCATGCTGGGAGCCGCGTTGCTCGCAAAGGAATCAAGCGCGGCGTAGACGCTGGGTGGCATCAAGTGCGAGTGTCTGCACGACTTTCGCCTCGTCGGTGTATTGCGCGTGCTGAAGCAGGTTCTGATCGAGCCATAGACGCGTCAGCTCGGACGGATCCACCGCGCCCTGAAACCCGTTCGTTTTGAATTCGGCCACGCCGTTTTTCAAAAGCTTGAATGTCCAATGGAGATGCGGACCGGTTGCATCACCCGACTTGCCGCTTTTGCCCACCACGTCACCCTGGCTGATTTTCTGGCCGTCAACCACCTGCACCTGCGACAGGTGCGCCAATGTGCTGTGCCGTCGCCCGTCGGTGATCACCACATACAGGCCGTAATCCTTTGTGCCGTGATCCTTCAGCGTCACGATGCCGTCGTGCGGGGCATAGACCGGCGTCCCCTCGGGCACACCGAAGTCGATGCCATTGTGACCGGCATCGCCGTACTGCGCGTAGATCTCCGGGTTTTGACCGAATCCCTGTGTTACGAGCGGCGTACCTGGCAAAGGGCAAAAAATCATGCCTGGTGGGGAAGATGAAACTCCCCGGCCTTGTCGACTCGGGCAAACCCGTGCGCTCCAAAGAAATCACGCTGCGCGTTGGTCAGATTCTGGGGCAGCCATGCGCTGCGATAGCTGTCGTAGGACGACAATGCCGCGGCCAGCGCAGGGACGGGTATGCCCGAAGACACACCCAGTGCGACACACTCACGCAGATGCTTTTGGGTGTTGCCCGCGAAGCGGCTGCGCAAATCCGTCTGTGCCTTCTTGTCTCCGCCAAACATGGCCTGATAGGCGGGCAGCATGCCGCTGCGGATGATGCAGCCCCCCCGCCAAATGCGGGCGATCTCAGAGAGCTGCAGATTCCACGCGCATTCCTTGGATGCAACGGAAAGGAGCAAGAACCCCTCGCTATATGCACTCAACACTCCCAGCAAATATGCATCGCGCACCATGGGGAGCAGCGACGCTCCATCGAGGCGCTCCTGCAACAATGCAACAGGAGCCTCCTTGCTGCGCTGCACACGGAATTCCTTTGCAGCGGAAGCGATGCGGGCATCGACGGCCACGGCAATCATGGGCACGGCGACACCGAGATCCAGCGCCGTCTGCACCGTCCATTTGCCCGTCCCCTTCTGGCCGCTTTGATCCAAGATAACATCAAGCATGTCCTTGCCCGTTTCAGGATCGCTTAAGGCAAAAATCTTTTCGGTGATATCGAGCAAAAACGACGTGAGGAACGGATCGCTGTTCCATGCTGCAACTTCCTCATGCATCTGCGCATGGGAAAGGCCGGCAGCCTTCCAGAGGTGATAACACTCGGCCAACACCTGCATGACGGCATATTCGATGCCATTGTGCACCATTTTTACAAAGTGGCCGCTTCCGCCCGTGCCGATGTTTGCCACACACTTGCCACCGTCACCGTCGTCCGCAGCCATGGAGAGCAACATGGGCATCAGACTGTCCACCGCGCCACGGTCGCCCGCAGGCATCATGCTCGGCCCCTTCAGCGCGCCTTCCTCACCGCCGCTCACACCCATACCTACAAAGAGCACACCCTTTTCACTGCAGTGCTTGTCACGCCGGTCGGTATCCGCAAAGTGACTGTTGCCCGCGTCGATCAGCATGTCTCCGGGATCCACCAAGCTCAGCAAATCCTCAATCAGCGTGTCCACCGCGTCGCCGGCCTTGACCATCAACAGAATGGCACGCGGTTTTTGAAGGGAATCGACAAGCTCTTTGTGGCTTTTGCACGCCACAAACACACCTTCGCCGCCATGATCACGCATAAAGGCATCCGTCTTTTCCTGGGTACGGTTGAAGACACTCACTTCCACGCCACAGTGCGCGGCATTGCGTGCCAGATTCGCGCCCATGGTGCCCAGACCAATCACACCGAGTTGCATGGAACCAAGTGTAGCAATGTCTGCGGGCTCCGCCAGAAGCGATTACTTCTTCACACTTTCCCAATCCGCCAGAAACTTGGCGATGCCCGCATCGGTCAGCGGGTGCTTGGGCAATTCCTGCATGATGCTGTAGGGCATCGTGGCGATCTGGGCGCCGATGAGTGCCGCACGGTGCACGTGGGCGACACTGCGGACGGATGCCACGAGCACTTCCGTCTGGATGTTGTAGTTGCGGAATGCCTGCACCATTTCTTCGATCAGCTTCATGCCGTCCTCACCCTTGTCATCAAGACGCCCGACAAACGGGCTGACCATGGTGGCACCGCATTTGGCCGCAAGGAGTGCCTGCTCGACGGAAAACACAAGTGTGGTGTTCGTTTTGATCTTCTTGGCCGAAAGGATCTTCAATGTCTTGAGCCCCTCCACGGTCATCGGAACCTTCACCACCACATTCTTGTGCCACCCGGCATATTCCAGACCCTGCTTCACCATGTCATCGCTCTGCGTTGCCGTGACCTGCGCACTCACGCAGGGCACATGCTTGCACATCTCGAGTATCGTCGGCTTGAACTCCTTACCTTCCTTCGCCACCAGGCTGGGATTGGTCGTGACACCATCCAGCACCCCCCATGACGCGATTTCGGCAACGCGCTCTGTGTTGGCGGTATCCAGAAACAGTTTCATGGGGCAGGGTGGAAAGACATGACGTAGTATAGCGTCCTATGGTCATGAAGCGAAAAATTCTCCCACCGCTGGCCTTTATCTTGCTGCTCGCAGGGTGCCGATCCACGGATGTGGTGATTGACCAGCCACCTGCGAAAGCAGGGACATCTTCGTCCGTTTCCACCGAATCATGGCCATCCTCCGGACGCAGTGCATCCGCTGTACCGAAGGGCTCTCTCTCCATCGCTGTGCCATTCATGACCCAATCCCCGTTTGCCAACTGGGACGCCGTTCATGAGGAAACATGCGAGGAAGCCTCCCTCATCATGGTTCAGCGCTTTTTGGAGAAGAAAAAAACGATCTCCTCACAGGAAGCGGAAGACGAACTGCGGGCTCTCGTCGCCTGGATGACCGACCACGGATATGGAGCAGATGTAAACACGAGCCAGCTGCTGAATGTCGCCCGCAGCTACTACCATCTTGATGGACGCGTGGAAACCGAAGTGACAGAGGCACATATCAAAGAACTCCTGTCCCAGGGCTACCCCATCATCCTGCCGGTTGCGGGGCGACTGATCGGCAACCCCTACTTCAGTGGCGAAGGCCCCTTCTATCACATGCTCGTCATCGTAGGGTACGACGGTAACACGGCAATCACCCACGACCCGGGCACCAAACGCGGCCAGAATTACCGCTACGACTTCTCCGTGCTACTCAACGCCACACACGATTGGACAGGAGTGAAAGAGGAGATCCAAACAGGAGAGAAGAAGATGGTGGTGTTGTGGAAATAGTGAAATGCTTCGCAGAATCCTTTGCCACTTTTGGCGACCACCCAAAAGTGGCGCAAAAGGTCGCCGC
>CAZYQO010000004.1:0-167493 GCA_964649695.1 uncultured Candidatus Peribacteria bacterium
GGCATGGAAATGCACAAGGAAGAGCAGGCGCATGCGGCGCGCACGTTGCTGCTCAAGCGCATCGCATTGGTGCTGCTCACGATCCTGGGCAGTGCCGCACTGCTCGTGATCATCGTGCGTGTGCTCATCGCGCTGCACCTCATCAGCGCCCAATCGATGCTCTCGATGACGGCATCGCCGCTGCCCAAGGACGCATCGGGCTACACCAACATCCTGCTGATGGGGCAGGGTGACAGCGACCACGACGGCGTGGATCTGACCGATACCATCATGCTCGCCAGCATCGACGCGGACGACACCAAGAGTGCCGTGCTGCTGTCGATCCCCCGCGATCTGTACCTCTATAACGTCGAAGGCGTGCCTCCGGGACGCATCAACGAGCTCTACCGCGACCGCAAGGCAATGCTCATACGCAAGCAAGGCCTCTCGGAAGCCGATGCCGACACCCAAGCCATGAAAGAGGCGGCATCGATCATCGGCACGCTGCTCGATGTGCAGATCCATCATGTGGTGAAGGTCGACTTCACGGGATTTGTCGATGCCGTGGATGCGATAGGCGGCATCACCGTGGATGTGCCCGAAACGCTCGTGGATCCCGAGTATCCCAGCGGAGAGAACGGAGGCTATGAGACCTTCATGATCACCAAAGGCCCGCACCTGCTGGATGGCAAGACCGCGCTGAAATATGCCCGCAGCCGCCACTCCACCAGCGATTTCGGCCGCAGCGGCCGCCAGCAGCAGATCATTTCGGCCATGGGAGAGGCGCTGAAATCCCAGGGCATCCTCAGCCATCCGACCGAGCTGCTCAAGCTGCTCGATATCGCCGACAAGCACGTGCAGACCACCATGACCTTCGGCGAAATGGCCGGTCTCGCAAGCGCAGGACGTGCACTCGACCGCACGCGCCTCACCAGCATGCAGCTCAATCTCTCAAACGGCCTCTACGGCGGCTACCCCGAAGCGGGCGGTTTCCTGTATCCCCCGCCGCGCGAGGATTTCGGCGGCGCATCGGTGCTGCTGCCTGTGTCGATCCCCCCGAACCCCGTCACCTGGAAACAGATCGCCTCGTTTGCCGACATGCTCATGCATCACCGCAGCCTGTACCTGCCGCCGGTAAAGGTGGATATCCGCAATGTGTCCGCCCCCTCGGGCAGCGCACAGAAGATCGGCGCAGAATTGATCCGGTACGGCATGGATCTGCTGGGCGCCAAGAACGCCCCGAAAGACGCCTTCCCCGACGGCCTGCCCGCCACACGCATCATCCTGCCGAAATCCGACCAGAAGCGCGGCGAGGAACTCGCCAAACTGCTGGGCATTCCCGCCGGCACCGACGACGCGCTGGAGATCCTTCCCGATACCAACTCGGGGAGTATCCTGATCCTGCTTGGAAAGGACTTTGAGTACCGTCCCCTCCAGGATCTTCTCCAGCCCTCCCGCCCGTGACCCCCCGCGATATCATCGCCCGTGCCTGGGCACTCACTCTGCAGCATCGTTCGCTGCGGCGGTGGTCATTTGTCGAATCCTTCCTCCAGACATCGCTCGATATCGTGCTGATCGCGTGTCAGGCGACCTTCTTTATCACCTACGTGCACCGCGGCGAAATCATCGGATTCTTTGAAATCGGCCAGACCCTCTACGGCGGCCTGCCCGGGTGGCTGTTTTCCGCCCTGTTTGTCAGCTTCTGCATCCTGTTCATCCTCGAGTTCTTCCTCCCCCATCTCTGCCGCGGGGCAGTGATCGGCCTTGCCGCCAAGGCACACCGTCACGAGCCCGTGCGCGGCGGATTGGTGCTGGCGATCTACAACTTCTTCCCGCTGTTCGTGCTGCACGGCTTCATCTTCCTTGCCAGCTGGACCACAGTGGTCAGCGCCATGTCCCTGGTGCTGCGCTACACGGACAACCCCATGCGCACGCTGTTTTGCGGCTTCCTGCTCTTTTTCTTCCTGCTCAGCAACGTGCTGCGGTTCTTCGTGTGTTTCACGCCCCAGTGTATCGTGATCAAAAAAATGAGCGTCTTCGCCGGCATGGCGCGCTCCATTAAACTCCTGCTGTGCAACATGCAGCATGTGATGTTCCTGGTGATGCTGCTGCTGGTCATTTCCATCCGCATCCTCATCAACGCCGCACTCGTCATTATCCTGCCGGGGCTTATGGTGGCCTTCGGCGTGTTCCTGGCGCTTTTCCTCCCCACCTCGATCAGCACCATCATCGCCGTCTCGGTCGGCGTGCTGCTGCTGGTTGTTGCCAGCTACTTTTTCACCTATCTCTACGCCTTCAAGATGACAGTGTGGACGATCGCCTTCCTGGAGATGGATGCGCAGAAGGATCTGGATGTCATAGAGTAAAAAGATTCACTTCTCGCTTGGCTCGAAGAGACAAGAGAACAGACTGCAAAATCCGAACCTGTCAGTTCGAGCGGAGCGAGAAGTTGACAAGTGTACCTTCGTCCACCTATGATGAGGGACGTTGCTTCTCACCATCCCATGACTCTGACCGCCCACCAGCGAACGATGCTCAACTTTGTGCGCGAGTTCCAGCACAAGCGCGGCTACTCGCCATCCCTCTCCGACCTCGCGGTCGCGTTTGGCGTGAGCAGCAAAAATGCCATCGCCAAAGTGGTCACGGCGCTCGTGCGCGAGGGGCACATCACCAAGGATCCCAAAGGCCGCATCAAGATCATGGATATCCAGGATGAAGAACAGCACGCCCCCATGATTCTTCCCCTCTTCGGCCCCATCGCTGCAGGCTTTGCCGCAGCGGCGGAAGAACAGGCGGAAGAGCGCGTGACGGTGGAGGACTACCTTGTGCGTGACCGTGCGGCCACCTTTCTGCTGCGCGTGAAGGGCGACAGCATGATCAATGCCGGCATCATGGAAGGTGATCTTGTGGTGGTGGAAAAAGGCCGTCATCCCCGTCCGGAGGAAATCGTCGTCGGCGTTTTGGATGGAGAATTCACGCTTAAAAGGCTAAAACACCAGAAAGGGAAATACTACCTCCAGGCGGAGAACCCGGCCTACCCCGACCTCCACGCGCTGGAAGAACTGCAAGTGGCCGGCGTGGTGGTGGGCGTGATCCGCAAGTACTGACCGCCTCTCTCCCCATCGCATGATCTGCCACGTCGATGCAGACGCATTCTTTGCGTCGGTTCTTCAACGGCTGCACCCACGCCTGCGCGGCAAGCCGCTCTTTGCCCTTGGCATGGGCGGCACCTTCATCATCGCAGCCAGCTACGAAGCCAAGGCAAAGGGCGTGAAGACCGGCATGCATCTGCGCGAGGCCAGAAGGCTCTGCCCCGGCGCGGCGGAGATGCCCAGTGACTTCCGGGAAACCGCGCTGGCCTCCGAGCAGATCGAAGCGGCACTGCAGAAGGTGTGCCCGGTGATCGAGCAGATGTCGATTGATGAGTGGTACCTCGATCTTCGCAGCTGCATTGGCGGCGTCCCGGCCGATCTGGAAGCCTTTGGGCGCACGCTGCAGCAGACTGTCCTCCGTACGGTCGGATTAAGCGTTTCTGTGGGTATTTCTGCAACCAAACTGCTTTCCAAGCTCGCCGGAGAAACCAGAAAGCCGGCCGGCGTGACGGTCGTCCACCCCTCAAAGATACGAGAATTCCTCCGCACCAGGCCGCTCGAAGCCATCTGTGGCATGGGTCGACGGCGCTGCATCCCTGCACGCGCACAGGGGTGGAACACTGCGGAGGACATGGCGGCGGCGAACCCCGCCTTGGTACAGCGGCTCTTCGGAAAATCGGGAACGGACATGCAACGCGAGCTGCTGGGCGACGTGATGAACCCCGTGTGCAACGAGACAGCACCGCCGAAATCGATTTCGCGCTGCCGCAGCTTCCCACGAACCAACGACCGTGCGCTGCTCTGGGGGCACCTGCTGCACCACCTCAGCCGCACGGTCTTGAAGATGCGCAAATGGCACCTGGCGGCCACACACGTAAGCATCTGGCTGCGTGATGCCGACCTGCACGGCCATGGGCTCACCGTGCGCCTTGCCCAACCCTGTGCGGAGGAAGAGGGATTCCTCGATGCGATGCACCGCTGCTTCACGGAACTATCGTCGCGGGCAACGCGCTTCAGTCAGGCGGGGCTGGGGCTCAGCGGCCTTGTCCCCCATCATGCCAGGCAGATCTCACTGTTTGATCCCGTGGAAAAAGATGAGAAAGACACCCAGCTGCAGAAGGCTCTGGACAACGTCCGTGGAAAATTCGGACGTGAGACCATCACGCGGGCAGCCGCGCTCAACACCGCCGAAGAGGAGCGCCCCACGTTGGCCATGCCCATCATGGAGATGGATGACGATGTATCAATGATGATGCCCGTGCATGTGGCCGGACAACGGCACAGGATGTGACCCTGGAGCGGCACGCAGCAAAAGCGAGGCCAACCATGTGGAAATGGGCACTGCCAACAGCAGAGCCATACTTCCCACAAGTGTACGAACGATCTCTTCGACAAGGAATTCGCCATTGAGCGTAACCCAGAGCGGAAAGTCGCTGTTCACATCCAGGAGGAGCAGCAACGGCAAAGAGGCACCTGCGTAGGCCAAAGCAAGCGTATTGATGAGTGAGGCAATGTGCTCACGCCCCACAGAGGCGCCTGCTTCGCGCAGTTGCGCAGAGGTAAGCAAAGGGTTGGCCTTACTCACTTCATCGACCACCGCGCACTGGGCAGTCGTGATGTCATCGAGGACACCAAGCGCTCCCAGCAGCATGCCTCCCAGCAAAAGCCCGCGAAGGTTCACGCTCTGCAGCTGACCCATTTGGAGATAGAGCGATTCTTCGGAGCCCATGCCGAACAACGACGCCACATGCACGAACAGGAATGCAAGGAAGAGCGCAAGAATGAGCGTGACGATTGTTGCCAGCAACGCAACCGATGTGCGTCGTTTGATGCCGTGGGCGATATACAGGGAACACACAGCAATCAGGATGCAGCCGATCATGCTTGTCACCAGCGGATCACTGCCTGCAACAATGCGCGGGATAACAAACAGCACCAGCACACCCACGCTTACCGCGAGGCCTGCAATGGAGAGGATGCCCGTCCAGCCACCGAGCACTACAGCCAACAGGACAAAGCCACCTGTGAGCCACAGCAGGCCGGGAATGCGATAGGGCTCGCGCATCTGTGCTTCAAGGGTGCCGTCCGACCGTTCGACGATCTCCACGACAACACGACTCCCCCGTTGCGCAGCCATGTCCGATCTCCCCTCCAACACCCCGTTTTCGACCGCAAAGGTCTGCCCTGCATACGGCCCAGATTCCATACGCAGCACCAGATGCTGCACGGTGCGGGTAATCCCCTCAAAGGTGTCATCCTCTTCACTGACGATCTGCTGCACTACTGCGGTGGCAAACATGTCCCTCTGTGGCGCAGTCACTGCAGCCGATACCGGCATCGAAACGAGACACAGTGCGAGGCCGACAAGGAGGGAACGGACAGACATAGAAACCCTTAGCGATTCTTCCCAAAGACCACTGCGATCGCAAACAACACAATGGCGGCAAGCACCATGAGGCTTTCTTGAGGCAGCCCCATCCAGAGTCCCAGGCCGTAGCCCATACACACCGCAAGTTCACCGGTCAGCACCGCCATCCACAGCGCCTGGTGGAAATGGCGCGCAAGCAAGCGTGCCGTCAGCGCCGGGATCACCAGAAGCGCACCGCACAGCAGCACACCGATGGTGCGCGCGATCAGCACCACCATGCAGGCCACGACCACAGAGAGGATGCGACTGTAGAGCCCCACAGGCAGACCGCTGGTGCTGGCGATATCGCGGTCGAGCGTGAGCAGGAAGAAGCGCGCGCGCAGTGTCAGCAACAACGCAGTCACCACGCCGCAGCTGACCGCCAACATGGCGGCATCCGGCCAGGTCACCCCATGCAGGCTGCCAAACAGCAGCGATTCCAACTCTTCAGGATCCACATCGCGCGATGCCAGCAAGACATTGGCCAACGCCAAGGCACCCGACAGCGCCATCGCCAACAAGGCCTCCTGTGCAAGACGCACGCGACGCAGCGACATCTCCTCAAGCAGCAGCGCCACCGCGGCTACGACCACAAGGGTCACGGGCAGCGGTGCGACATGCAGGATGGTGGCCAGCGCGATACCCGCAAGCGACACGTGCGCCAACGCATCGGCCAAAAAGGCCTGCCGCCGACTGACCACGAACACGCCGACCAGCGGTGCACAGACACCCACCAGGAGCGAGGCGGCCAATGGGGCGAGCTCAGGAGTGAGCATGGCTGTGGGGGATATGGGACGGATGATGGGCGGCATCCTCGGGCTCGGCCGTACGGTCGATGCAAAACGCCTTGGTTGCCAGGCCGGAGAAAGCGGTGGGATCGTGGGACACCAGCACAATAGTCACCCCCTTGGCCTTAAGAATCGAGAGCACAGCCTGCAGCCCTTCTTGTGAAGCCTGATCCACACCGGTCGTAGGCTCATCGAGCAGCAGCAGCTTTGCACCTGACAGGAACGCGCGGGCAATGAACACCTTTTGCCGCTCCCCTCCCGACAGCGCACTGAGCGGACGATGGAGCAGTTCCTGCAATTGCAGATCGGCCACGATCTGGTTCTGGTGCGCCGTGTGCTCGGCACCGCCGGCACAGTGGAGCGAGCATGCACTGTCCAAAATGTCCTGCACGCTTGCGGGGATGCCCGCTTCAATGGCCGAAATGCGCTGGGGCACATAGCCAATGCCATGTGTTTTGGCGAATTCCCTGGGTGACATGCCGAACACCTTTACCTCACCTTTGTCGCAGGGCTGCAAACCGGCAATCACACGCAAAACCGTGGTTTTGCCGCCTCCATTGGGTCCCACGAGCAACAGGATATCCCCCTGATCGCACGACAGATTCACATCGTGCAACACACACTGTGCGCCATAGGACACGAAGACATGCTCAAGGGAGAGGGCGGGGGCGGCAGACATGGAACATCGCAAACATTATTGCAACTAATTTGCATTTGCAAGAGTGAATTTACAGTTGTGCCAACCGCTCCCCGATCTTCGCGAGTTTGTCCTTGGTTTCGGCCAGTTTTGCCTTCTGCTCGTCGATCAGTTTGGCCGGCGCCTTACTCACGAACTGCTCGTTGCCCAGCTTGGCTTCGATGCCTGCGGCAAACTTCTGCAGGCTTTCTTGTTCCTTGGTCAGAGTGGCCTTTTCCTTATCCTTATCCACGAGGCCGGCAAGCGGCAGATACACCTCGATACCGTCCAAGAAAGCCGCAGCCGCATCGGCAGGCTTCTGCGCGGTCGATGCAATCGACAGGTCGCTGAGTTTGCCCATGCGCTTGATATGCTCCGCCTGTGATTGGAGCAATGAGCCATGCTGGTCGCTGCACACGACCACCGGCACCTGCTTGCCGGGCTCAACGGCGTTGTCGGTGCGAAGCTTGCGGATGGCCTGCACCACACCGATGAGCGTCTGAAATCCGGCTTCTGCGTCGGCATCCCTGCAATCGGGCTTCGACAAAGGCCACTCCTTCTTCACCAGCATGTCGGCACCCTTGGGCTTGAGCGCACCCCAGAGCTCTTCCGTCACAAACGGACAGTAGGGATGCAACAACACCAGGATTTTGCGTAATGTGTGCACCAGCACGGCAACATTGGCGTTGCCCTTGCTCAGCTCCAGGTACCAATCGCAATAATCGTCCCACACATAGCTGTAGAGGGTCTCCCCCACCTCGCTGAGGCGATAGTCCTGCAGGGCGGATGTCACCTTTTCAATGATCGTCTGCTCGCGGGAAAGGATCGCGCGATCCGCGAGTGACAGCTCCTGCTTTTCGGGCAATGTGTCGATCGACTGCGGATCGATACCTGCCGCTTCGCACTGCATCAGCACGAAACGCGATGCATTCCACAGCTTGTTCACGAAGTTTCGGTACCCTGCGATTTTCTCTTCGTAGAGCCGAGAATCTGCCCCAGGACTTTGACCAACGATCATGGAGAGGCGCAGGGCGTCAGCTCCGTACTGGGCGATCATGTCGAGCGGATCAATGACCGTTTCGGGGTGACTCTTGCTCATCTTCTTGCCATCGCGGGTGCGAATGAGACCATGCAGGTACACCGTCTTAAAGGGAATTTGCCCCGTGGCGTAGGTCGTCATGAGGATCATGCGCGCCACCCAGAAAAACAGGATGTCGTAGCCCGTCTCCATCACGCTTGTCGGATGGAATTTTTGGAAATCGGGGCTTTGCTCCAGTAGATCCTTAAGCGACAGCTCGCGCTTGTCGGCCAATGCCGGATCAATCAGGGTGCTCCAGGTCCACAATGCGGCGCTGAACCAGGTATCCAGCGTGTCGGTGTCCTGCTCGAAACCGACCCCCGGCGCGAACACGGCACAGTGTGTCTCGCCATCCTTGTACCAAACCGGCACACGATGCCCCCACCAGATTTGGCGGCTGATGCACCAGTCTTGGAGGTTCTCGATCCACTGGAAATAGGTCTTCTCAAAGTGATCGGGAACGATGGTGATGTCCTTCGTCCTCACCACATCGAGCAACACCTCTTTCAGGCTCATCTGCTGCCCTTTCCATTGGACTACTTTTTTATTCACATCGATGAACCACTGCAGCTTCGGCAGCGGCTCGATGGGCTTTCCCGAACGGTAGGAAATCGAGAGCGGCTGCATGTATTTTTCTTCCTTGGCAATGCGACCCTCGGTGCGGAGATCCTCGACGAACGCGGCACGCGCCTCTTCAACAGAAAGCCCGCTGTAACCTGCGATAGCGGATGTCATCTTCCCGTCTTCACCGATCACCACCGTGGGCGCGGCGGCAATCTCCTGCTTGTGCCGTTGCCAGATCTCAAAGTCGATCTTGCTGTGAAACGGCGTAAGGCCAAGCACACCCGTGCCAAACGCGGCGTCGACTGTGTGGTCGGCAATCACCGTCACCTGGATCTTCTGCCCGCGCGGCCAGGCGACCTCGAAGGTCTTACCGATGAGATGCTGATATCGCTTGTCCTCCGGATGCACGACAAGACCGTTATCTCCCAGCTTGGTCTCCGGGCGGCTGGTGGAAACACAGACGGGCACGCCGCCAGTCTGCTCTTTGGACAGATACTCGATGGTATAGAGCGTCGCTTCCGTGTCTTTATACTCAATTTCGTCATCAGCGAGCGTCGTTTGCAGGGCAACATCCCAGTTCACCACGCGCTCGCCCCGGTAAATCAGGCCGTCGTCGTACATCTTCTTAAACACCTCGTTGACGCAGCGGTTAAGGATCGGATCCATGGTGTAGCGCTCCCTGCTCCAGTCGCAGCTGCTGCCCATCTTGCGCACCTGCCCGCGGATCGTGCCGCGGCTTTGCTCCACAAACTCTGCAATCTTCGCCACCAGCCCCTCGCGACCGTACTTGGTGCGGGGGTTCGCGGTCTTCTCCTCCTTCTGGATTTTCTTGATCACCACGCTCTCGGTGGCGATGGCCGCGTGGTCGGTGCCTGGCAGCCATAGCACCTCTTTCCCCTGCATGCGGGCGAAGCGCGTGAAAATATCCTCAAGCGCCAGCATCACGGCATGACCAAGATGCAGCTGCCCCGTGGCGTTGGGCGGCGGCATGGAAATGGTGAATGGCTCTTTCGCACTCTTGGCATCGGCGATGAACGCCCCGCTCTCCTCCCACATCTTATAGATGCGGTCTTCGGTGGCCTTTGGGTCATAGGCTTTGTCGAGCACGGGGGAAGCTTAGAGGTTTCAGCGCATGCCTTCCAGATGCCCATCGTAAAGAAACCGCGTGAAGATGCGGGTCTCGTGGGCCCCGCAGCTGAACGCACCGCTGCAGGGAGGTGAGTACTGAGAGGAACCGTCGTAGGTTCCTCTCAGACATAACAAAAGCCACCCCGAAATGGGGCGGCAGTTGTCAAATAGTGGAAAGAACGATATCGAGCCTTGAGGCAAGACCGCGCGATTTTACGGATAGGAAAACAGAATGCAAGGAAAAAGCACAATTTCTTTGACACTGCGGCACGACAGGACGAACATGGCTTCCTGATGGTCAATCACGCTGCTGAGCATCGGCTCATCCGGAAGAACGACATGGAGACATTCGTCGATGACCTCCGCACGCATCATCTGCGGACGGACGGCGGGCTTGAAGCTGCCGGTTCGGTGATCATGGCGCCCGCCGTGGCCATCACGAAATTTCCCAATGCCGTCGTCGGCACGCTCAGCGGCACCACCTCGCCGGAGCTGCGCGAGGGGTTTGGCATGTATACGGGCAGGGACATCCGCTCACTTGGCCAAAACACCGTCAGCGCCATCGGCAATCTGCTCACGCTGCATCCTCTGCGCGCCGCAGGCAATGTGGTCAAAGGCGCGTTTGATGCCGTCGATATCGCCGTGGTCGATCCCCTCCTGGATGTAGGCTCCGCCCTGGTGGGACATCAGACGAAACCCTAACGCCCTGCTGTTTTTTACACGACCCGTACAGGTGGAGGGATTGGGCATTTGGAGGTGCAAGACGGTACAATAGACATATTCCCAAAATCATTATTTTGTTGTATAATAATAGAGAACAGATATGACCAACAACCAACGCATCAAAACGTTTCTGGAACGGCTGACCAACGCGTCCGCCGCTTCCCTGCTGTGGAGCTGGGTGGGCATCGCCGTGGGCTGCGGCGGCCTCTACTTCGTCCTCACGCATTTCACCCAACACCAGGGGTTGTTGATGAACCGCAGCGGTACACCGTTTACACAGCTGCTCGACAGCATCTACTTCTCGGTCATCACCATGACCACCATCGGCTACGGTGACATCACCCCGGTCGGGTTCGCCCGTCTGATCGTGGCAATCCAGGGTGTATCGGGCTACTTCCTCCTTGCGCTCGTGGTCACCAAGCTCGTGAGTTACCGCCAGGAACAGGCCATCGCCGAGATGCACCGCCTGGCCTATGAGGAGATCTTCAAAAGCACGCGTGCGGGTTTGCACCTTGTACGCACCGATCTGGATATGATCATGGAAGAGGTGGAAGAGCGCGGCAATCTGACGCCGCAGTCCTACGAAAACCTCTCGATCGCCTACCTGCAGGCACAGACCCTGATTCAGGAAATCCTCAGCTTCTACGAGGGCAAGCTCTATGCCATCGAGCCGCGTCGCGAACGCCTTCTTATCGAGGCCGTACAACGCACCGTGCGCCGATTGGAACAGATGCTGACCATGCTCACCGAGCACAACATCGACTGGCTCAGTCACAGCCAGAGCACCGAGGAGCTGCGCGAGCTCATCAGGAGCATCCATGACGTGACCCCCCGCTGGTCACAACTTTCGCACCACGGCATGGATGTGTTTGAGGAAATCATCAACATCGCAAAACGGATGCACATCCGTATGGATGCGCACCCGTCGAAGATTGCGTCTTAACGGCGGAAACCGCCGCGGCCGCCGCCGTGGCCACCCGGCCTCGGGCCACCGAAGCTCGGCCTGCTGGGAGGCACAAAGCCCTCGGGGGGAGCGGTCATCATTTTCAGGGACATGCGGGTCTTGCCTTCCATGGCATCGAACTCGATGCACTTGGCTTTGATCTCGTCGCCGACCTTCAGGACATCTTCCACCTTCTCGGTGCGCGTCCACTGGAGCTCGGAAATGTGAATCATGGCGTCTTTGCCCTTGAGGAATTCCACGATGGCGCCCACACCGTCGATGATGCGGACGACTTTGCAGTCGTAGACCATGCCCACTTCGGGCTTGGAGACGATACCCATGATCCATTCCTTGGCCTTGGCCATCGCGTCGCCGTTGAGCGCCGTGACAAACACCAAGCCGCTGTCGTCGATGTCGATCTCGACACCCAGCTCGCCGGTGATCTTCTGGATGGTCTCGCCACCCTTGCCGATGACCAGGCGGATGTCTTCGGGGTTGATGGTGATCGTCTCGATGCGCGGTGCGTAGGGCGACAGCTCGGCACGTGGAACGGCGATCGCCTTGAGCATCACTTCGAGGATCTGGGCGCGGCCGGTCTTGGAGCGGTTAAGCGCCTCGGCAAACACTTCGTCGGGCAGACCCTTGATCTTGATATCCATCTGGATGGCCGTGACACCCTTGGCCGTTCCGGTGAGCTTGAAGTCCATGTCGCCGCCGAAGTCCTCCTCATCCTGAAGATCGGAGAGAATGACGTACTTGCCCTTCTCCTCGTCACTCACGAGACCAAGCGCAATGCCGGAGACCGGAGCGCTAATCGGCACACCCGCCGCCATAAGGGCGAGGGTAGAACCGCAGGTGGCCGCCATGGAGGACGAGCCGTTGGACTCGAGGATCTCGGTGACCGTGCGGATGGTATAGGGGAAGGTATCGACCGAAGGCAGCACCGGTTCCAAGCCGCGCTGGGCAAGGTTGCCGTGGCCGATCTCGCGGTTGCCCGTCATGAGGCGGTTCGAGGTCTCTCCCACCGAGAACGGCGGGAAGTTGTAGTGGTGCATGTAGCGAAGCTCATGCTCCCCTTCCATGCCTTCGACCAGCTGCTTGTCGCCCGGCGAGCCGAGCGTGCAGGTCGTCATGCCCTGCGTTTCGCCGCGCTGGAACAGTGCGGAACCGTGTACGCGCTTGGGCAGGATATCCACCGTCGCAGAAAGCGGGCGGATCTGATCGATCTTGCGGCTGCTCATACGGATGCCCTCTTCAAGGATCAGGCGGCGCATTTCGTTCTTGATGATCTTGTCCACAAAGCCCGATGCATTGGCATAGAGCTTGGTCAGCTCCTCGTTGTCTTCGGCGGAGCCATACTTCTCCTCCAGCTTGGCCTTGGCGTCTTCCATCAGTTTGTTGAACACCATGCGGCGATCCTTCTTGGCCATATCGTCCTTGATGGCCTTGGAAATGGTAGGCACAGCCCAAGCCTTGAGCAGCTCGTATCCCTCCTTGTGTTCAAACGGAGCGGACAGCTCGAACTTCGGCTTGCCGATCTCTTTTTGGATATCGAGGAAGAACTTGGCGATCTTCTGCGCCCACTTCTTGCCGAACTCGATGGCGCGCAGGATCTCCTCCTCGGGCACCTGGTTGGCGCCGGCTTCGATCATCACCACGCGCTCGAGCGAGGCGGTGAGGAACATGTCGAGGTCGCTTTTTTCGCGTGCCTCGCGGGTGGGGTTCAAGACCAGCTCTCCGCCGATCAGACCCACGCGGACGGAACCCAGGGGGCCGTCGGCGGGACAATCGGAGATGGCAACGGCCAGGGAAGCTGCATTGGCCGAGATGACATCGTGCTCATGCTCGAAGTCGTAGCTCAGCGGCGTGCAGAAGACCTGGATGTCGTTGCGCAGGTACTTGGGGAACATCGGTCGGAGTCCGCGGTCGATCACGCGTGCAAGGAGCACGAAGTCATCGGACGGGCGACCCTCGCGCTTGCGGAAGCGTCCGCCGCAGATCTTGCCGCCGGCGTAGTACTTCTCCTGATACACCAGCTGGAGCGGCAGGAAATCCACGCCCTCGCGGGGCTTGGCGGAAACAGTGATGTTGCCCATACAGACGGTGTCTCCCATCTGTGCGAGAACGGTGGCGTTGGCCTGACGGCCAATTTCGCCGGTTGAGACCTTGAGGGTCTGGTTGCCCAGCTCAAGGGAGTATTCTTTCTTCATACGATGAAGGGAAGGAGGTAAGGAATGCCCTTTAGCCTCGGTATCCCGGTGGATTCACAGGTGACAACCCACGCATGGGCGGTCGCACGTAAATCCAGGAGACGAAACGAAAAGGACGCCTCCAGTATAACGGGAGACGCCCTTGAGTGCTACACAAAAGACTATTTCTTCAGGCCATGCGCCTCGAGCACTTCCTGGTACTGCTCGGGCTTGTTCATGCGCAGATAGTTGAGGTGCTTGCGGCGGGAAGCCACCATGCCGAGCAGTCCGCGGCGGGCGGAGTGATCCTTCTTGTGCTCCTGGAGGTGACCCGTGAGCTTCTCGATCTTCTTGGTCAGCAGGGCAACCTGCACCTGGGGCGAGCCCGTGTCTTCCTTGTGCAGCTGGTGCTTCTTGATGAGCTTCGTCTTGCTTTGGCGCTTGAGAGCCATAAAAAGTGAGGGGAGGGACGCAAAAAAAGAATTTGCGCCTTGCCACCTGTGCGATTGCCGCAGAAGGTAGCGAGGACGCAGGAATTGTACTCAGTGAAGTCTGCTTGGCAAGTGGACGGGCGTCCACCCATGGGGGTATGCTCTGGCCTATCCTTCTCCCCTTCGCGGTTCCTCTTCCTGTACCCTTCCACCCATGACCTCTTCTCTCCTCCTGGGCATCCTGATCGGATTCATTCTCGGCGCCGCGGCCAGCGCGTTCTTCTTCAGGCGCTCCAAGGAGCAGTCGGAAAAGGTCTTCGAGCAGCTATCTGCCAAGGTGCTGAACCAGAGCATGGAACAGCTGGTGACGGTGGCCGAAAAACAGCTCGCGCAGCAGGTAAAACTCAACAGTAAGGAGCTTGATACGAAAAAACAGCTGATCGATGCGAACCTGAAAGTCATGAATGAAGGCCTGAACAAGGTGGAGTCGATGATGCAGGAGGTAGGCAAGCAGAACACGAAGGTGGAAACCCGCCTGACCGATGCCGCCAAGGTCATCACCGAGCTGAACCAGACGGCTGGCAACCTGAAAAACGCACTGTCCAGCAACAGCAGCCGCGGGCAATGGGGCGAACGCATGGCCGAGGATGTGCTGCGCCTGTCGGGTCTGCTGGAAGGCGTGAACTACACCAAGCAGCAGAAGATCGACTCCGCAGGCACCAAGCCGGATTTCACCTTCATGCTGCCCCAGCAGCTGAAGCTGAACATGGACGTAAAATTCCCGTTCAACAACTACCAGCAGTTTGTCGATGCGAAGACCGACAAGGAGCGGGAGGAATACAAAAAGGAATTCCTGAAGGACATCCGAAACCGCATCAAGGAAGTGCGCACGCGCGACTACATCAACCCCGAGGAGAACACCGTGGATTACATGCTGCTGTTTATCCCCAACGAGCAGATCTACACCTTCCTGCAGGAGACCGACAAAACGCTTATCGATGAAGCGATGCAGGCCAAGACCATCCTCTGCTCCCCGCTCACGCTCTACGCCATCCTCTCGGTGGTGCGCCAATCCATCGACAACTTCACGTTTGAAAGCAAGAGCCGCGAGATGCTCAACTATCTGTCGGCATTCAAGACACAGTGGGTGAAGTTCAAGGATTCCATGAAGACCGTGGGCGACCGTCTGCAATCGGTGCAGAACGCCTACACCGACATGGTCACCACGCGCAGCAATCAGCTCGAAAAGCCCCTCGAAAAACTCGACGACATGCGCGCCACCGCTGACGAGCTGACCCCTGCCATTGTCGCCAAAGCCACCGTCGAGCGTGTGCTGCCTGTCGGAACCAAGAAAGCCGCCGAAGTGGAGGCATGACAAGCCAGCTTCCTCGAGTTTCACAAACTCTTCCCTAGAATCCCTCCGTGTCCACCGCGACTCAGGATCTCATTCTCGGCCCGTTGAACCCGGAACAGCGCGAAGCCGTGACCACCTTGGAAGGACCCGTGCTTATTTTGGCGGGAGCAGGCAGCGGCAAAACGAGGGCTCTCACCCACCGCATCGCCTACCTGATCGAAAACGGCGTGCCGCCATGGCAGATCCTCGCCGTCACCTTCACCAACAAGGCGGCCAAGGAAATGGAGGCACGCATCAAGAACCTGCTGCACCTGGTGGAGGACGCAGACCGCCAGCCTTGGATGGAAGGCGCCGGCAAGCTGCCTACCATGGGCACATTCCACAGCATCTGTGTGCGCATTCTGCGACGTGATATCGAGCGGCTGGGGCGGGACAAGGGGTTTACGATCTATGATCAGGACGACCAGGAACGACTGATGAAGATGACGATGAAGGAGCTGCAGATTCCCGAAGAAGAACTTAAGGCACGCGCGGTGCTCAGCGCGATCGGCCGCTTCAAATGCGAGGCGATCGGCCCGGGCGAAGCCGAGATTCACGCCACCACAGCCCGCACCCAGATGATCGTGCGCGCCTACAAACACTACGCAACGGCGATGAAGAAGCACAACGCCCTCGACTTCGACGATCTGATCACCGAGACCGTGCGGCTCTTCAACGAATGCCCCGATGTGCTGCAGCGTTACCAGAACACCTGGAAGTTCCTGCACATCGATGAGTACCAGGACACGAACCACGCGCAGTACCTGCTGATCTCCCAGCTGGCAGCCAAAAGCCACAACCTCTGCGTGATCGGCGACCCCGACCAGTCGATCTATGCCTTCCGCGGTGCGGATATCCGCAACATCCTCGAGTTCCAGAAGGAATACCCCGGAGCCCGGCAGATCAAACTGGAGCAGAACTACCGCTCCATGCAGCCGGTACTGACCGCCGCCGATGCCGTGATCTCGGTGAACCCCAACAGGCCGGAGAAACACATGTGGACCGAGCACAAGGAAGGCCCTCCCGTAGTGGTGCAGGAAGTGGCCGACGAGCGCGAAGAGGGGGAAATGGTCATCCGCCGGGTGCAACAGCTGCTGCAGGAAGGAGTGCCCCTCAAGGAGCAGGCCATCCTGTACCGCACGCACGCCCAGTCACGCATGTTCGAAGAGGCCTGCCTGCGTGGCGGCGTCCCCTATCGCATCCTCGGAGGCGTGCGCTTTTACGCACGCAGGGAAGTGAAGGATGTGCTGGGCTACCTGCACGTGCTGACCAACCCCAACGACACCGTCAGCCTTCTGCGAATCATCAATGTGCCGGGCAGGAAGATCGGCGAGACCACACTGAGCAAGATCCAGCTCTTTGCCAAGGAGCAGAAGTTGGGGCTCTGGGATGCATTGAAGCGCGCAGACGACATCGAGGCGCTCGACGGCGGAGTACGCAACCGCATCGGGGAATTCACGCGTCTGATCGAGCGGTTTACGGATACCGCCAAGGTCGACCGCGTCAGCGAACTAACCCCCAAGCTGCTCGAAGCGGTCAAAATGGAACAGTGGCTGCGGGACAATACCGAAGAAGGCGAGGAGCGCTGGGGCAACGTGGAGGAACTGCTGTCGGTCATGCACAAGTACGACCACCTCGACGCGCACACATCGCTGACATCATTCCTCGAAGAAGTGGCACTCGTCTCGGAGGTGGACAAGCTGGAGGAAGGCAAAGACGCGCTCACGCTCATGACCCTGCACCTGTGCAAAGGCCTCGAGTTCGAAGCGGTCTATGTGCCCGGCAACGAGGAGGGGGTGTTCCCATCCAGCCAAAGCAGCTTCGACCAGGCACAGCTCGAAGAGGAGCGCCGCCTGCTCTATGTGGGCATGACCCGTGCGCGACGCCACCTGATGCTGCTGTTCGCCCGCTCCCGCATGCTGTGGGGAGAACGGAAGGTGAACAACATGAGCCGCTTCCTCGAGGATCTCCCGGCCGCCGTCACGGAGCGCAGGAGCAACGACGTGCTCAGCGCCTTTGCCTGGGCGGCAGGAGGCGCTGTGCAACCGTCCCGCCGCAGCGGCAGGGCGATCGAGCCCTTCAAGCAGGACGAGGTGGAGATTGAATTCAACCAGGATATGGGCGGCTCCATGGATGAAAGCCGGTTTGCCGTGGGGGCGCGCGTACGCCACCCCACCTTCGGTGCCGGCATCATCAAGGCGCGGCGCGGTGACATTGCCGAAGTCGTGTTCGACTCCGGCAACAGGAAGAATTTGGCGCTCTCCATCGCGCCGCTGTCGGTCATCGACTGATCACTGGCTCAGCAGCGTGCCGCGCGCGACCGGGGTTGCAAACGGCACCCATTCGAAGACGGTGGAGCCGTCGGTCCAGGTGATGTCGCCGGCGTGGAGCGGGTCGCCGCTGGATTGCAGGATCACCTGCAGGAACGGATTGACCGCGCCGGGAGCAACCGTGACATCCCCGCGCAACTCGAGCGTACGTTCGTTCTGCACCGTACCGAGTGCTGCCGACAGACCCGCACACGTGATGGTCGTGCCCGCCTGGCTGCAGGATGTCTGCACACCGGTTCCGGGCGTGGTCAGCGAAAGATTGGTCAACGACACATCGCGGCTGGCGACCGTGAACGTGAGATCGGTCACCCGCAACTGTGCGGCGCTGTCAGTCTGGCGGCCTTTAAGGAGCAGATCGATCAATGCGGTGCTGGTGCCGTCGTGCAGGAAACCGCTCACGGGGCTGGTATTGGTCATGGCCGTAAACGTGGCACGCGCGGTTTCGATGGTCGGGAACACATCGGTCACCGGCTTGATGTATTGGTCGCTGCTCCACACGCCGTTGCCCTTCACGGTCACCGTATTCACCTCGAAGATGTGTCCGCTGGTCTTCAGGCGGTCATAGGGAGCCAGCTGTGCGCGCACATAGAACGAGCGCGAAGTCTTTTGCGGGACGATAAGGGTCTGCGGAGCAAGATGCAGACGGTACTGTCCGCTTTGAAGCGTGGCACGACCCAAGAGACGGCGATCGTCGTCGTACACGAGGAAGCTGTCGATCGCATCCGCCACACCGCTGACATCCAGCAGCACGTCCGTCACATCCACCGGCTCCTCACTGATAAAGATCTCCACGCTCGCAGCAATCTGCGTGGTCTCGCCAAGCAGCTGGACGGTGGAGGTCTGCAGCTCAGTGTCCGTCATGGGGTCGAGCGCACGCAGCGAACTGCTCGATGAGGACACCGATGTATGGGAGGAGGCCGACGAGCGCGAAGAGGAGGAACTCGCAGAAGATGTCGCACCGATCAGCACATCCACGCGGTTGCGCAGACGGTTGAGTACCGCACAGGGAATCACCTCGCGCTGCTCGTTCGCCGGACAGGTGATGCCGCGATCATGGAGGCGCGCCTCAAGACGCGAAACCGTTGCCAGCAACATGGCACGTGCCTGCGTGGAAACGGGCTGCATAGGCGATGCGGCATTCGCCACCCATGGGCGCATGCCGAGTGTGGCAATGGCACAGAGAGTCAGCACAACGGCGGAGAAGACGATACGGCGCATAACGAGAGGTTGGGAAGTACAGTGTATCAGACGGCAGGCACAACCCGGTCTTACAGGGCTTTACGGGATCGACAGAACCCTTCATCCTCACCCCGTGTCTCTGATGAACGACGTCAACGGCCTGCTCAAGCGCAACGGCGTGCGCCTCAGCAAGGATTTCGGCCAGCACTTCCTGGTCGAAGAAAGCGTGCTGCGCGCAATGACCGATGCGGCGCATCTTCAGCGGAGTGATGACGTGGTCGAGATCGGCGCGGGCATCGGCGTGCTCACGCGTCACCTGCTCGGGCTGGTGCACCATGTGACCGCCATCGAGGTCGACAGCCGCTTCCTGCCGCTGTTGGAAGACTACGTGGGACTCGATGCCCTGCGTTCGCACCGTCTCACACTGGTGCGCGCCAATGCACTGAAAACCGACTTTCCCACGGAACCGTACAAGATCGTGGCGAACATCCCCTATCACATCACCAGCCAGCTGCTGAAACACGCCTACCTGCGCAGCAAGAGGATGCCCGAGAGCATCACCATCCTGATCCAAAAGGAAGTGGCGGAAAAAATCTGCGGCTACGAGCGCGGACTGCTCACCTTGATGGTCGAACTGTTCGGGGTGCCGAAGATGATCAAGCATGTGCCGCCGGGCGCCTTTCTGCCGCCGCCCAAGGTGGAATCCGCAGTCATCCACATCCAAACCCACGCCGCGCCGCTTGCCGACAAGGACACCCTGGATGCCGTGCTGCGTCTTGCGTCCACGGCGTTCACCGGCAGACGGAAGATGCTGCGACGTACGCTTGGGAAGTTCCACCAGACGGCAGAATGGTTCCGCGTGGCTTCCATTGACCCCGAACGCCGCCCCGAAACCCTCACCGTGCACGAGTGGATCTCGCTTGCCAAGGCAAGCAAGCAGCACGATGCGTAGGTGCAACCGTCTCACGTCGCCTGGGGCATTATCATCGGCATCCTGACCGCCGATTTCTGGCTGCTGTGCATGGGGTACTCCCCTGTGACCACGGTCATCGCCATGGGCGCAACGTTCTGGGCGGGGCGGCAGTGTGGCCTGTTTGGGCAACGGGAGATGATCCTGAGTGCGGCAATCGCCGCATGCATACTCGGCCTGCGGGTCGCCATGTTGGGCACCGATGCCCCACCCCTGCCAGAGGCCACGCCTCTGCTCCTGTTCCGTGACCGCGTGAATGAACGGCTAACGCGCCTGTTCCCCGAACCGGAAGCCGCATTCATGGCGGGGCTGTTGACAGGCGAACGCAGCACGCTGCCCACGCAGGTGCTCAATGACATGCGGCGGACGGGACTGACCCACATTCTCGCCATTTCGGGGTTCAACATCACCCTCGTGCTGCTCCTGTTGGATCAGGCGCTCTTTTTTGTCCCGCGACAGTGGCGTCTGCTGCCATCCGCAATCGGGGTCACGGCATTCACCCTGTTTACGGGAGCCAGCTCATCGGCGGTGCGTGCCTGCTTCATGGGCATCCTTAACCTTTTGGCGCTGCACCTGGGTCGCATCAGCCAGACCAGGCTGATGATCGGCTGGACGGCGGCACTCATGGTGCTGTGGAACCCCCTGCAGCTGCGCGATGACGCCGGTTTCCAGCTGTCTTTTTTTGCGGTGATCGGCCTGTGCGAATGCACGCCGTTGCTGAAGCCCTGGATGGAAAAACTGCCGCAGACACTGGGCATTCGTGAGGCACTCACCACCACCATCGCCGCGCAGCTGACCGCCGCTCCGTGGGCGGCCTACACCTTCGGCACGCTGCCACTGCACTCCCCGCTGCTCAACATCCTCATCGCCCCCCTGCTGCCACTTTCGATGTTGTCCGGTGCACTCGCATTAATCGGCAGCCTGCTGTGGATGCCGCTCGGGCTGCTGTGTGCGGCGCCCGGCTGGCTGATGCTCAAGGCCATTCTGCTCATCGGGCACCTGGGTGCCATGGCGCCTGTCGGCATCGTTGCCGGGCTGCAGGGCAGCATGCTCTTCCTTTCCCTGTGGTATGGATGCGTGATCTGGCTGCTGTGGAAGGCACACAAGCGCCAAAACGCGCCTGCAGCTATACTGGCGGCGGATGCAGCGACACACCCAGCTTCTGAGGCGACTGTGCGCAGGACTGCCGCACAAGGAGCAGAAGCGGCTGACGGAAGCGGCACGCTTTGGCGTGGAGCACCTGTCCCATCTCAAACGCCGCACGGGGGATGACTATGCCCGGCACGGTCTCGAAGTGGCGGCGACCCTGCGCGAAGCATCCGATGACTGCTCGCTGCTGCGGGTGGCCATTCTGCATGACATCCTCGTCGATCCGACCGGGCATGCGCTTCTGCGGCAATCGCCCCTTACGGAAGACGAGCGCAAACTCGTGCGACGCATGCACCGCATGCGCCGTCTGCATATCGACGAGCAGACGCGAGACCTGGATACCGTCCTGCAGGAATTCGTTGCCGATCCGCGCGTCACCCTGCTGCGCATGGCGCATCGCTGCACCGACGTCGAGCATCTCGACCGTTTCAGTCCGCGGCTACGCAGGGAAATCGCCCGTGAAACACTCCACATGTACACATCAATCGCCGGCCGACTCTCGATGCATGCCTGGCGCCACCGCATGGAGGAACACTGCTTCCGCACACTCCATCCCTCCGCCTACCGCAGCCTAAGCGGAGAGCTTGCACGACTGCGCAGCAGCGACGACGCCTGCCTGCGTCACGGCACCAAACACCTGAGCGACGCCCTTTCCTCCGCGGGCATCAAACACGCCATTACCGCCCGTCGCAAAGGCCTGTATTCCAGCTACCGCAAGATGATCATCAAAGATCGGCGCCTGGCCGAGCTGACCGACCGCCTGGCGCTGCGGATCGTGGTGCAGTCGGTCGATGACTGTTACCGCACACTCGGCGTGGTGCACAGCACATTGCGCCCCATGCCGGGCAAGCTGAAAGACTACATCGGCGCGCCGAAGGAAAACGGCTATCGCTCGATCCATACCGTGGTATTCCCCCTTCCGGGGGTCAGCGAGTTTCCCATCGAGGTGCAGATCCGTTCCGAAAATATGGATCATGAGTGCGAATTCGGCACGCCCGGCCACGGCATCTACAAATCGCAGCAATACACGCTCGATGCTGCGGCCACACGTGCCAACCTGTTTCGCAACCTTGCCGCACTGCGTATGGAAAGCCGCACGCCCGAGGAATTTTCCGATGCGCTTCGCCACTACTTCAACGACGAACAGGTGCTGGTGTTCGATGACCGCGGAACGGCCTGGTATCTGCAGAAGCCCGCCACGGTCATGGACTTCGCCTGTCATGTCGCAGCCCAGCGCGCGATCCGGCTGCGTGAGGCACTCATCAACGGACGCGTGCGCCCGCCCGATACGGTGCTGCACGACGGGGATACGATCATGCTGCGCTTCGGCCGCTCACCGCAAAAAGCGGCCATACTGGCTCGCTGCTGCAGGCACGCCCATGCGCGCGACATGCTGCGCGCGGCTACGCCACACTGAGCGTCCGCTGCATCGTCACCACGAGATCGGGCATACGCATCTGTGTCTTGCGGATGAACGAGGTGGCACCGAGCTCCTGACACTGCTTTTCATGTTCAGGTGCAACCATATGGGTCACCACCAACACGGGGAAACTTTGCTGCTTGGCACGACGCTCCTGGAGCACGCTGAATCCGTCGCCATCGGGCATCTTGAGGTCGAGCAACATCAGATCGGGCGTGCCGCGATCCATCGCCTCAAGTGCCTGCCTGCCCGTCGTCACGGTTTCCACAAGCCAATCGATCCCTGCCTGTTCCAAGGTGTACTGCAAAAGCTTCGAAAACAGCAGATCGTCATCGGCAATGAGAATGCGTCGGGACATGAGGGATGTGGGGATGGATGTTTATAAGTATTATACAACATTTTTATAAAAATTACAAATACCACAAACATTAGCTTACCTCGGACATATGGCTTCAAAGTTGACTGCAGAAGAAAACGGGACGAAAGAGCATAAAAAGGATGCATGCTAAACACGTGTGTAGTACAACATCTGTAACGCACATGCGAATATGCGCTTGCTCATCATCACTCATGACCGAAGGGAAAACCTGCCGCGGCACACCGCCAGACAGCGTTGGATTAAGGAATTCGCTCGCGTTTCAAGAAATGTCATCGTGCTGACCGGAAATCCCCTCGAACACTCTTCACATGCAAACGTGCAGATGCAGTATGTTCGGGGGGCGGATGCATGGGGAGGCTCAATGCGTTGCTGGTGGCATGCACGTGCCCTACGCGGCTCCTACGATGCCATTCTCTTAGAACGCAGCAGCGTATGGATGGCAATGTTCGGCTTTCTCTGGTTGTTGCTACGCAAGCCGCTGTATCTGTGGCTTGCTTATCCCAAACGATGGAAGCTTGGGGGAATGCTTCGCTCATCACTCTCCCAACCCCAGGTGGGCACAGGCGCATTCCATTACGGAATCGATACGACATTTTGGGCTCCGACGGAAAGGAGAAAAGATCCAACGCTGGTGATCGCCAAAGGCAAATTGCTGCCCGCCGAGCGCATAGAACTCATCGTGCAATGTTTTTCGCAATTGCCGCGATATTATCGGCTGACCATTATTGGCACATCTTTTGTGGAAGCCGACAGCGCATATGTGCATGCATTGAAGCAGAAGATTCATGCCATCGGCCTAGAGGAACGTATAGACATCGTGTTTCTGGACGATCGCAGTGCACGGACAATTATGCGAACGGCTGTGCTCCTGCTTCATGCAAACAGATACGGCACGGATGAACATCTGTTGCAGGCAATGGCGTTGGGCATCCCTGTGGTGTCCACATCCGAAGAGCGGGCTTTTCTCCCAGCTGCCTGCCTAGCGACACCGCGCACATTCGCCAATGTCACCTTTGCGCTTCTCCACAACCCCAATCTGCGTGCAATGCTTCATGTGACGCTACGAAACATCGTGGAGGCATTCTATTCATTTTCCAAACTCGCCATCGGCATTAAACAGGAGGTACAGCGTGAACCGGCGCCCATGCCCATTCGGCATTTCGCCCTGTCTGCAACCGCACTACTGATAGCCGGATGCTCCATGCAATAAGGCTTCCTGTGGAAGTCGTGCAAAGTGGCAGCCTCACGGAGAATCGAACTCCGATTACAGGAATGAAAATCCTGTGTCCTAACCGTTAGACGATGAGGCCGCGAAAGAACGCGGCGGCAGTATGCCAAAAAATCATGGACAAGACTAAAGCAATTTGATACAATATTTATGCAAATTGTCAAATACACATGAAACACTTCCCAGCCATCGCCATTCACACAGGAGTGATTCTTACCTTGGAAGGAGATTTGAGTATGACGGCACTGCAGGGATCGGCCATCGCACGGGGCGCCGTGGAACATCTGCAGGCTCCGGTGCAGGCGGTGCATGACCAGCTCACCGTATTCGCCGGCTGGAACTTTTTGCTCGGGTTGGTACTCATTGTCGTCGGGCTTGGTTACCACGCCTGGTCGAAAACCCGTGACGAACGGCCGGTCAAAGTGCGAGTGCGCAAAACGGCACCCAAGAAACATGCATGGTTCTGGGTAAGCTTCTCGGTGTAGGAAGCCCGGCTTCGTCTGCGACTACGCCACAGCAGTTCGGCTTCACTCCGTTTCGCCAGAACTGAAAAAGGCGGCTCGCTGCCGCCCCTTCAGTTAGGTTTTGGACTGAGAGCAATTACTTGCCGCAGCCACATCCACCACCGATCATAATATGAAGGGGTAAGAAGTAAGTACGGCTCATAGTACCGACACATCGGTTCCCTGTCTATCACTTAAGCTTGACGAGTGATAATATCACAAAATGCACTATTTTTGACCGTATTCGTGTTTTTGACCCAAATCGTCACGGACGTACTTTCCGAATTCCGTCACCTTTTGGTACACATCGTTGCTGAGCACGGGACCCTCCACACAGGTGCGGATGCCCAACGGATCAACCGTGCAGTTGCCGCACAGGCCGTAGCCACACTTCATGTAGCGCGCGACCGAAAGCTGGGCGGGCACGTCGTACGTCGCACAGATCTCACTCACCCGTTTGAGCATCGGCTCCGGACCGCAGGTGAACACCTGGTCGACCGGGTTGCACTTGCTCTTCTTCGCATCGTGGCTGTCGCGCGGGCACTGCGACAACAGCTTGTCGAGGATGTCGACGTTGAACCCCTTGTAACCGACCGAACCGTCGTTGGTGGCGATATGCATGGAGACATGCGGCAGTGCACCGAGTTCTTCGACAAACAACAAATGCTCTTTGCTGCGGGCGCCCACGATCACCTCGAGCGTGCAGCCCTGCCCCACAGTTTCCTTTGCCACGAAATACATCGGGGCGGCACCGTAGCCACCGGCGCAGAGCACGATGTGCTGCCCGGGCTTCCACTGGTAGCTGGTGCCAAACGGGCCACGCAACCCCACAAGATCACCCACGTTGCACTTGGCCAACTCGATGGTCATATCCCCCACCGCAAAGAAGGTGAGATGGATGTTTGCACCGTCGTCATAAGCCACGGAAAGCGGCACCTCATCCACGCCCGGCAGCCAGACCATTACGCACTGCCCGGGCTTGGCACCCAGGGAACCGTCGAAGGTGTAGGTGCGCACATCGGGGGTGTTTTGCACCACCTTGGTGATGCGGTACGTGCGCGGCAGATTGCTTTGCAGGGGGATGGAAGACATATCAGGCGGTGTAGGGGGTGCGTCGCTTCTTAAGCTCCTGGTGCATTCCTCCGACAAGATCCTGCACGTTCCATACGCCTTCGTTCGTGCAGAACATCTGCATTTCCCCGCAGATCTTGGCAAACACATCCACTCCCCGCTCCCACACAGCCGTGCCCACGCCCACAAGCGATGCGCCTGCCAACATCATCTCCACCGCATCTTCGCCGGTCGAAACACCACCTGTCCCGATGATCGGCAGCTTGCCCTCAGTCGCCGCATAGCAATCGGCGATACAACGCACCGCGATGGGCTTGATGGCGCGGCCGGACAGACCGCCGGTGTAGTTGGCCAAAATCGGCATGCGGCTGCGCAGATCGATCGCCACACCGGGACCCACCGTATTGATGAGCGTGAGCCCATCGGCTCCGGCCTCGGCGCACGCGCGCGCGATCGTCGCGATGTTCTCCACGTTCGGCGAAAGCTTGATGAACACCGGCACATCCTTCGACACCTTCTTTACCGCCTTGGTCACGGCGGCGGCATCGGGCGCGCTGCAGGCAAACGGGCGGCCGAACTCGTCTTCAATGTTCGGGCAGCTGATGTTGATCTCAAAGAAATCGGGCTTCAGCGGCAGGATCTCCGCCACGATGTCGGCATAGTCCTCCACCAGACCGGCAATGACGTTGGCAATCAGCGGAACGGGGCGGCCTCCCTCATCAAACGAGGCGATTTCCTCCCTGGCCTTTGCGGGGCCGGCATCGGGCGTGCCCACGGCGTTGAGCGTCCAGTGATCGGTCGAGATGATGGTGGGGTTGGGGTGCCCCTTGTGCGGCTTGAGCCACAGGGACTTGGTGGTGATTGCCCCCGCACCGTTTTGGGCAACGAACTTCCAGCTTGACGCCGTCACACCCAAAATGCCCGAAGCCAGAACGGTCGGGTTTTGGAATTCGACACCGAGGATCTTTTGGGAGAGGTTCACGCACCAGAGTCTACACAAGACCATCCCCTTTGTGCACGGGACAAAAAAGAAGCGCAAGCCGGCGGTAGCCGACTTGCGCTATGTTGCGGCGGGCCGAAGCCCGCCTAAGGAGAAGAGATCGCGCTCTCAACACCTCGCAGACGGAGCTGGTTATGGGTCCTTTTCCCAACCCAGCAACGCCTTCGAGACGCCGAGAACCTGTCGTGTGGCACAATCGTTGGCCGACGACGCAAACACCGAGGGTGCAACCGGATGCCGAACGGGGTCGTTCAAGATGGCATCTCTGCTGTGGGGCGGTAAAGCCCCAATCATGGTGTGCGCGAGGGCAACAACGAAGGCCAGGGACTCAAGTTCCACAGTGCCTCCTTTCACGTCAAAGAACGAAACTTCGCAAACGTGTGCGCGGATTCTAGGCACCTTTTCCAAGGAGTCAATATGTTTTCTTACACTATTTCGTTGCAGCCTTTAAAAGCCCCAAAAACAGCGGATGCGGGCGATGTGGGCGGCTTTGGAACTCCGGATGGAACTGGCTGCCCATCATGAACGGATGATCCTTGAGCTCCACAATCTCCATCAGTCCCGTGTCCTTCCAGATGCCAGAGAAGAGCAACCCACCCTCTTCGAGAGGCTTTTTGAACGCCTGGTTGAACTCATAGCGATGACGATGACGCTCGCTGATGACCGACGTGCCATAGAGGGCGCGCGCCTTGGAACCGGGAACCAGGCTGCACTGATAGGCGCCGAGACGCAGCGTGCCGCCCTTCTCGCGGCCATGGGACTGGCCGGGGAGGAAGTGCACCACATATTTGTCATGCGACAGTTTGCCCTCCTCATCGAACTCCTGGCTGGTGAGCGTGTTGTCCTTCAGCACATGGCGGGCAAACTCAATCGTCAGCAGCTGCGCGCCGAGACACAGCCCCAGATAGGGAACCTTGTGCTCGCGGGCGTAGCGCGCCGCGGCGATCTTCCCTTCGATGCCGCGCTTGCCGAAGCCGCCGGGCACCACGATCGCCTCGCAACTCTTGAGCAACTCCCAGGCAGATGCGATCTTTTTTTCGAGCAATTCGCTGTCGACCCACACCATCTCTGCCTTCCGGCCGCAGAACACCGCGGCCGATTTGATGGCCTCGGCCACGCTCAAGTAGGCATCTTCGAGATCGTTGTACTTGCCCACAAGCGCGACACGGATGTTCGTGTTGGCCTTCATGTGGCGGTCGCGGCCGCGCTCCCACTCGCGCATATCGGGCTTCAGGCGCAGACCGAACTTCTTGCCGATGATCTGGGCGATGCCGTAGCGGTTGAAGTTGAGCGGCACATCGTAGATCGACCGCACGGTCGGCGCAGGGATCACCGCGGGAAGCTCCACATCGCAGAACTTGGAAATCTTTTCGAGAAGCACATCGGGGATATCCTGATCGGCTCGGCACAGGATCATGTCGGGGTGCAGGCCGTTTCTGCGCAGCTCGCGCACCGAGTGCTGCGTGGGCTTGGTCTTCAGTTCTTTGCTGGCCGCCAGGTAGGGCAGCAATGTGAGGTGCACGTGGAAGAGGCGCTCGGAACCCAGTTCACTGCGCAGCTGGCGCACCGCCTCGAGGTAGGGCTCGCCTTCGATGTCGCCTACGGTGCCGCCGATCTCCACCAGCAGAATGTCCGCCTCGCTCGCCTTCGCCGCCTCGCGCATGCGCTTTTTGATCGCATCGGTGATGTGGGGCACCACCTGAATCGTGCCGCCGAGGAAGTCGCCACGACGCTCACGGTTGAGCACATCCTGATAGATCTGCCCGGTAGTGACCGTGGAATGGCGGTTCATCGGCTCGTCGATGAAGCGCTCGTAATGACCCAAGTCGAGATCGGTCTCGGCGCCGTCATCCGTCACAAACACTTCGCCGTGCTGGAACGGGCTCATGGTGCCCGGATCCACATTGAGATACGGGTCGAGCTTCTGCACGAAAATCTTGAGACCGGCGGCCTTCAAAATGGCGCCAATTGATGCCGCAGCAATCCCCTTTCCCAAGCTCGAACTGACTCCTCCGGTCACGATAATGTAGCGGGCTGCCTTCCCTGTCCGCTTGCGCGAACCCGAGGAAGCCCGTGAACTCTTGGGTGGAACCATTACAGAAACTGGGCAGAACGGGGAAGCCCGAGAGCATCGTACCGAAGGAGAAGATGGAGTCAAACATCCGGCGGAAAACCCTTGTCAGAAATTGACGAAAGCGTATAGTAGTTCGCCATATGCCAGGGCTCCTCTCCAAAGCATCGATCACGTTTGAAGGAGCACCGCTCAGCCGCCTCCGCCCCGAGGAAATCCGTATCCTCACCGACAAGGGCAACGGCATTTCGCCGATCATTCGTGAACGTCTCGACGACTGTTTGCTGGGCATTCTTGGCGCCGAAGATGCCATGAACCAGGCACACGATCTTAAGAGCCAGTATCCGGATTTTAAGACGGATGTCGTGAAGGAGAAACAGAGCATCCGGCTCGATGTGCACAACGCACCAGCCAATGCATTTCTTGAAGGTGAAATCATCCCGCTGCGCAAGAAACATGCCGCCGCGGCCGTGCGCGACCTTGCCTATCAGGCACGGCATTTCGACGGGGCATTCCGCTCCGATGCACGCAGCGAGCTTGTGGAGAAAATGGTTGCCGATGCCGGCCTCCTCGACCGCCACGAAATCCGCCTGCAGCACCAGCTGCGCAACGCCTACCAGGTGGTGTTCCAAGGGGGACACACGGTGGGCAGTGCCGAGTACAAGTACTGCAAGCTTGTGGGCGAAGAGTTCGGACTGCGCGGCTGGGAAGGCATCAGTGGCGGCGGACCGGGCACCATGCGCGGCACCCTGCGCGGCAATCAGAAGGGATTCCACCAGCAGTTGATTCCCAACTCCCGTCAGATGGGCTTTACCGCTCCGGAAATCATCGCCGTCGAACCGCCCAACGTGTGGGTCACGGATCTGGTCATTCTGCAGGACATCGAAATGCGTCTGGAGGCCTTTGCCCGCAAGATGCATGGCATCGTGTTTGTGCCCGGCGGTGTAGGCACGTTCGAGGAGCTATTGATCCAGCTGGGCATCAAGATGGACGAGCAAAACGCAGATCAGTCCTGGCCGATCGTCGTGACGGCCGAGACCACGCAGTTTGCCAACGACATCAATGAATTTGTCGGAACGGTGCTGGGCGACAAAGCACTGAGTCAGTACAAAACCATCATCAATTCGCCCAAGGGAGTCGCCGAATATGTGGATCAACAGCGCAGCGACATCGACCTGGCACGCGACTACAACGAAGATGCGCATGAGTGGAACCGCAGCCTGGTGATACCCGCCGAATTCCAGGCTCCCTTTATCCCTTCGCACGCGAACATGGAGGCGCTGGAGCTTCACGGCAACCAACCCATCGGCAAGCTCACGGCGCAGCTCAGAATGCTGTGCAAGGGACTGGTGCACGGCAGCATCACCGCCGCAGGGATTGAACAGATCAAGCAACACGGAAAGTTCAAGATCCACGGCGAACCCCGCATCCTCGATGCGCTCGACAACCTGCTCAACAAATTCATCGCACAGAAGCGGATCAAGGCCGACTTTTACGAGCCCTGCTACGAGTTTGTCACGAAGGCCTAGGCAAACAGCTTCATTCTTTCCTCGCAGAAACGCACCAAATCCGTCTGCTTTGCCGTGTCCTTCAGGCTGTCTGACGCCTCCGGGTAGCGCTCGGCGAGGTACTGTTCGGCGGTCATCCCCTTTTTGGCCAGCTCCAGCACCTGCTCCCAATACTCGTGCACGTCACCGTCATACTCCGCGATGTCGTAGGCACGGGAACCCGCATCGTAGATGGTGCAACGCTCGAAGGCAGCGGCCAGGCTTTCGTTCTGGCTCTTGATGAAGGCGGGCGGGAGGATGCTGTCGCGGCGCAGCAGATCGGTGCCCTGCAGTTTGATAGTCGTGGGCGTCTTGGAATCGGCGAGGTGGAACTTGCCCTCGACGTAGAAGATGTCCGCCCCCTGAAACTCGGGAAACTCCTTTTTCCAGATCTCGCAGTATTCGTTGATGATCTTCTCCGCCTTGTGGCAGCCGATGGTGAAGAAGATGAAATAGCGGATCGAGCCCCCGCGCTCCTTCACGGCCTTGGTAAATTCGGCGAGACCATGCTCGAGGGTGACACCCGTCGCCACCACATCGCCGCAGAAGACCACGCTATTTTTGGCCACAGTAAGCTTTCGATAGCTGTCTTCCTTGATGTACCAACGACCCTCGGCATCTTTGGCGCGTTGGCTGCTCATGTAGGAGCTGTTGTGCAGGTTCCAGCCATAGGCGCGATGCAGCGCATTGCGCAAACCGAAGTTCATGCCGCCGCGGAGAAACACCAACACATTGGCCTCCTCTTCCTTCACATCATCGAAATGATGCGGCAAAAACCCCTGCAGCAGATGCATCACCCCCTCTTCCAGCTTCTCGGTGTACTCCATCCCCTTCACCTCCGGGCGGTTCACGATGTCGCGGGTTTCGGCCGTGGAAAACACGAACCGACGAACGGGACCCTCGTGCTCGCCTTCGATCTGAAACAGCTCGAGGAAGCGGGGGTTTTCGACTTTTAGCGGAAGAAGCGTTTGCATGGCGGAAGGGTAGCAGGACGGGTGCGGGCTCACTACTTCAATTCCTTGTGCGACATGCCCTCGGCATAGCCGCTGCCCGACTGCAGGCCGATGACGGCATTGCGATGCAGATCTTCAAGGTTCCGACCGTTGACGTAGCGCACCGCGGAGGTCACGCCGTCCATGATGTTATGGATGATGTCGGCGGCGGATTCGCGGCCTTCGCGGGGATACACACGGGAATGGCTGGTGCCCTCGGAGCGCTGCCCCACATATTTGCGGAACACGTCGAGTGCCTCCATGGCCATCGCCTTCCGGCGGGCGGTGGCCGCCTTGCGGGAAGCCATGCCGTAATTCACTTTGTACTTCTTGCCCGATTCATCGAGCTGATAATCGGCGGGGCTTTCGATCGAAGGGGTGAGCAAACTGCCCACCATCACCTGGCTTGCGCCCCCGGCAAGGGCAAGCGCCACATCGCGGGGATACTTGATGCCGCCATCCGCCCAGATGTGTTTGCCCATGTCGCTGGCCACATCGACGGTCTTGCGCACGGCCGTGAACTGGGGGCGACCCACGCCGGCCTCCATGCGCGTCTCGCACATCGCACCCGGCCCCACGCCCACCTTGGCAGCATCCGCACCGGCGGCAAAGATCCGACGAGCCGCATCGGGACTGATGACGTTGCCCGCGGCAACGAAAATCTTGCGGCCGGACGACGACTGAATTTCGTCGATCGCACGGCACACCGCCTCAAGGTTCATATAGGTCAGCACCCCCTGATCAAAGTGCGCCGTGTCGAGCACAATGCCGTCGGCACCCCATTCGATGAGCTTCTTGGCGCGACCCACGGGATCCTTGTTCACCGCACCGACCGTCGCCAACACCGCGAGCCTGCCATCGGCATCCGTGTGGGGTTTGTAGCGCAGCTGATACGCGGCCTTTTCGCGCGTCCATGCACCGACCACCACACCGTCCACGGCACGAACGATCGGCAGGAAATGCTTCGAACTCTGCTCCATTTTTGCAATCGCCTCCATCGGGGTGATGCCCTCGTGACCCGTGACAAAATCCTGCGTACGGATGAAGGAACGGATCGGTGCGTCGGGATTCTCGTTTTTCACATCATCTTCACCGATGAGACCCACAAGTTGCCCACGGTCATTCAGCACCACTGCGGTGTCGAAATCACGCTTGTTGAGATACTGATGCAGCTCGAACACCTTCATCTCCGGGCGGGCGGTGACGGGAGTGTCGTAGACGGGGTGTGCCTCTTTCATGCGGCGGATGATCGATTCCATTTCTCCGTCTTCTTTGTCCTGGGGGATGGCGGCGGAACCACCCATGCGCGAGGCGATTTCCGCCATGCGGAAGCCCGTAACGGCATTCATGTTCGACACAACGATGGGTGTGTTGCCGAAGCCGTCTGCCGGCGTGATATCCACGGCATCGCGCGAAAATGTCTCGGTGAATTCCGGAAAACGCTTCGCATAGGCCAGCACCTTCACCTCAAACACGCGCGCGGCCTCCAGCGTTTTCTCCTGCAACGGCTGTGCCTGAGCAGATGTGCGCCCAAACTTCTTCCAAGCCTTGCGGCTCTGCTTGGCGACCTGTTTGTACTGTACAAATGCCGTCATCAGATCGTCGTACTCCGCCTCGGACAAACGCGATTCCAGCTCGTTCTCGATCGGATTGTTCGGCACGATGAAGACATCGTTGTACGTCAGCTCGGGATGATCGTCTGGGCGGAAGAGAGTCTTCATGCAGGTACAAAGAAAGGAAGCTATTGTGAACTACAATAGCTTCCTTGTCAATTTGCGTCTTTACGCCATTTTCTTTGCCTTTTTCACCACTTTCTTGGCGGTCTTTTTTGCCGCTTTTTCACCCTTCATGACCAAGGCACCCACTTCTTTCTTGGCCTTCGTGAACTGTTTTTCGGCAAAGACCTTCGCCTTCTTCAGATTGGTCTGCACTTCGGGGCTGTCGACGAATGCCATCACCTCGGTGCCCAGTTTCTTGCCGTCTTTGGAAAGGTGCTTGCCCAGGATTTTGGCTGCCGACTCGGCATCCTTGGCATGGGAAAGTTCATCACGGAGTTCGGACTTGCTGAACACATAGCCGGCGAGCGCACCGCCGATCGTGCCGATGAGGAGGGAGAGTTTTTTCATGAGATTGAGGACGGAAACAAGTGCGCTGATCTTACCGATACTTCTCCGCTTTGCGGCGGAAGGCGAATTGACAGTGCCGTGATTCAAAAGCACAGTACATCACTTCCATGGAGACATTCCCCCACACCTTCGCCACGACCAACAAAGGAAAAGCCTCGGAACACGAGGCGATCTTCCGCGAACTGGGCGTGCCCATGGAGATTGTGGAGCTGGGAAGCGACAATGAACTGGAGGAGATCCAACATGTGAGCACGCGCGCAGTGGCGGCGATGAAGGCCGTCTGTGCCTATCACAAGTTCGGACGCCCGGTGCTTGTGGAAGACTTGGGTCTTCACATCAACGGCTTCAACGAAAAGCAGCGACGTCAGCAACCCGACCTGCGGGCGTCGACCCTGCGTGAACTGCCGGGAGCGCTCATCAAACATTTTGAGCAGGCGCTCGGCATCGGGGGCATCGCACTCCATGTCGAACGCGATGAGTGGAGCCGTCGCGCCATCGCTGCGGCCTCCATCGCCTATGCCAGCGAGGACGGCCGACATGTGCACGTCGTCACGGGAGAAGACCACGGCACCATCGCGTACCCGCATGGAAAAAACGGGTTCGGCTTCGACCCCATCTTCATCCCCGAATCGATCGGCGACGAGATCAACCGCGCGAACCTGTCGTACGGGGAGATGACACCGGAGATGAAAAACAGCACCTCGATGCGCCGCAAGGCGATCGAAGCGTTGCTGCGGGGCGAAGTCGCCGTACTCCCCGCTCCCCGCCCGTACTGATCACTGCCCAAGCAGCGTGTTTTTGGCCTTCATTTCGCGCAGCCTGTTGGCAAACCGATGGGCTTCGTCACGCAGGCGCATCAGCAGATAGCGCCCCTGGCTTTCTTTTGCGAAGTGGAGCGGAACCGGATTGCCCGGCACGAAGATTTCCTCTTCGCGTTTCGCCAACCCGATCACCGGAATCTGCAGGCCGTATTCCTTCAGCACATCCACGGCGAACCCCAGCTGTCCTTTGCCGCCGTCGATCATCAGCAGGTCGGGCGTGTGAAGCAACGAGGGATCGGGTTTGTTTTTACTCACATCGTAGAGCATCGCAATGAACTCACCATCACTCGCTTGGCCGTTCAGATGATCCAATGTCTCCTGCACAAAAGGCGGTACGGATTGGAGGTATTGGAACCCCATCGCGGCAAACTCCTGCTCCAGAGATGCACTCATGGTCATGTAGATTTTCCCCTTCTTGACCGACCGGATGATCTTGCGCAGCAAGAGACGATGCAGACCGGTGCCCCGCATCTCCTCGATCAGAGCGGGGTGCGAAAGGACGACGACGTTCTTGGGATAGGTGCGCCACACCCCCACGCCCACCACATCCTTGTCCCTGCGGGCGACAAGGCTATGAAAGGCTGCCGCATCGTCCTTGGACAACGCGCGAAGCAGCGCGGCGTGCTCGGGCAGCAGCGCATCGATCTGCACCTGTTCATGTTTGCGCGGCAAGCCGAAGGTGATGCCGCGCGCATTCCACTCCCCCTCATCTTTTTTCAGATCTTCCACGATGTACCTTAGCCTCCTGCGCAGCACTTCCCGGATACTCCGGTAGTCGTCGACCTCGCCCGTCTTGAGCCCCCGAATGGTGAAGTGGCGATACTCGCGGTTCGCGGGTTTGCCATCGATCACCACGGACATGCTCCCCACCGTTTCCGTACCGCCGAGGTGGGAGATGTCGTAGCCCTCGATGCGATGGGGTTTGTTGGGAAGATCAAGAATCTGCTGCAGCTCCTCCAGCGCCCCTTCCACCATGCGGTGCTCAGCTTCCCATTTTGCCTCCCGCTGCTTGGCGCGCTCGGAGGCATTGTGCATCGCCAGTTTCAGAACGGTCGACTGCTTGCCGCGTTCTGGCACCCGGATCTCCACCTTCCTGCCGGCCTTGTCCTGGAGCCACTCGGCGAACGCCTCGATGCCTTCGAACGTTTCGGGCAGCACCAACAGGCGCGGGTAATCCGTCGTGCTCTCGAAAAATTGCGGGAGGATCTGCCCCAACACATCGCCCGGCTGCTCGGCACTGCAGCTGAGCTCAAGCGACACATCATCGATGATTTTCCCGTCGCGCTCACGAAGGATCACCGCCTGCGCACGGTTGGAGAGGATCGCCACACCCACGACGTCGGCATCTTCGCGGGAGGTGTCGCTGACCGACTGCTTTTCGGCGAGATCCTGCATATAGGAAAGCGTGTCGCGCAGCTTCGCCGCCGTTTCAAACTTCCTGTTGGCCGCGAGCTCCTTCATCTTCGCCGCCAGTTTTTCCGTCACTCCCTTCTGATCACCGCGCAGGAACCGGATCACGGGATCGATGCACTGAGCCCGGTACTCCTCGGGCGAAACGGCGCCCGTGCAGGGCGCAACGCACTGTCCGATGTGGTGATCGAGGCACGGCGTGGGGCGGTCTTTGTTTTTCAAGACGACATCTAAAGGGATGCCCGTCGCCCCCTCCTTTGGCACGATCGACATCTTGCAGGTGCGGAACGGATAGAGCGTCCGAAGCATCTCCAGGGTGCGCTCCACCTGATACTGACTCGTCTTGGGACCGATGTATGTGGCGTCGTCGTCATTCATCCGGCGCAGCACTTCGATGCGCGGGTAGGCGTCGGCGGTGATGCGCACATAGACGAAGTTCTTGTCGTCCTTCATCAACACGTTGTACTTCGGGCGAAACTGCTTGATGAGATTGGTCTCGAGCACGAATGCCTCCAGATCGCTGCGCACCACCGTAACCTCCACATCGCTGGCCACGCGCATCAACGCCTCCTTCCATGCGCCCTGATTGCCGGCATCAGGTGCCACGTAATTGCGCAGACGGGCGCGCAGATCCTTGGCCTTGCCGACATACAGGACATCCCCGTCGGCATTCATCCAGCGATACACCCCCGGCGAAGAGGGCATTTTGGCGACGCGCTTCCGGAGGGCGGCAAGGGCGGGATTGGCTGCGGGCTTGGACACGAACACGAGTATACCGCGTTTTTCCCGATTGTTCGGCGCTTTTGCCGCTTTTGACTCATCCGCCTCCTTTCAATACCCTGCTTCGGTATTTTCCCCGCATCTGTCTTTCCCCATTCTCTATGGTTCAACTCTCTCTGATCGAGATCATCACGCCCGCCGTGGCGCTGCTCGGTCTGCTCTACAGCCTCGTATTCTGGGCTGAAGTGAAGCACGCCGGCACCGGCACCCCCGCGATGCAGAAGGTGGCCAAAGCCATCTCTCTGGGTGCACGCAGCTTCCTTAAGCGCCAGTACCGCACGATCACCGTCATGGCGGTCATCGTCGCCGCACTGATCATCTTCGGCTACCGCCTCGGCTCGGCCGACGGCAGCTGGACGTACGGTCTGCAGGTGGGCATTGCCTTCCTTGTGGGCAGCTTCCTCTCCGGCCTGGCCGGCGTGGTGAGCATGGTGGTCGCCACCACGACCAACCTGAAGGTGGCGCATGCCGCCAGCGAAGGAATGAACGCAGCCCTGCGCACCGCACTGCGCGGCGGCACGGTCAGCGCATTGGTGATTGCCGCTCTCTCGACGCTGGGCATCAGCGCACTGTACCTCTTCTACCGCATCGCCTTTGACCTCTCCCCGAGCGAGATCCCGGGCATGATCGTGGGCTACGCCTTCGGTGCAAGCTTCGTTGCGCTCTTCGCCCAGCTGGGTGGAGGCATCTATACCAAAGCTGCCGATGTGGGAGCCGACCTCGTGGGCAAGATCGAAGCGGGCATCCCCGAGGATGACCCCCGCAACCCCGCCGTGATCGCCGACCTCGTGGGCGACAACGTGGGTGACTGTGCAGGACGCGGCGCAGACCTCTTTGAATCCCTCTCTGCAGAGAACATCGGCGCCATGGTGCTGGGTGTGGCTCTCTCGTCCGTCTTCGGCCTCCAGGGCATCCTCTTCCCGCTCGTACTTGGCGTCGTTGGCATTTTCGCCACGGTCGTCGGCGTGTACTGCGTGAAGGCCAAGCCCCATGAGAACCCGATGAAAGCCATGATCCGCGGCTACTGGGTGGTCACGCTCATCATGATCGTCGGCCTCTACGTCGCCTGCACGCGCATGCTCCAGGGTCCGGGCAACTCCGAACTGTGGTTCTTCTTCGCCGGTCTCGCCGGCATCGCCACCAGCGTGGCCTTCGTCTACCTGACCGATTACTACACCGGTGCCCACCGCCCCGTGCGCAGCATCGCCGACGCGTCGACCACGGGTCATGCGACGAACATCATTGCCGGTACGGCCATCGGTATGGAATCGACCGGCCTCTCCGTGCTCGCCGTGTGTGCGGCTCTGTTGGTTTCGTACTGGTGCGGCGAACAGACGGGTCTGGCACAGGGTGGCCTCTACGGCACGGCCGTGGCCACCATGGGCATGCTCTCGACCGTGGGCTATGTGCTCTCGATGGACATGTTCGGACCGATCACCGACAACGCCGGCGGCATCGTGGAGATGTCCGGTGCTCCGGAGCATGTGCGCAATGTCACCGACCAGCTCGACGCGACGGGCAACACGACGAAGGCTCTGACGAAGGGCTACGCCGTGGGTTCCGCCGCCCTCGCTTCGTTCCTCCTCTTCTCCGCCTACCTGACGGAAAAGGGCATCACCTCGGTTGATCTTTCGAAGGTGACGGTGTTCGTGGGCGCCTTCTTCGGCGCCATGGTCGTGTTCTTCTTCACGTCATTGACGATCCGCGCCGTCGGCCGCGCCGCAGGCGTGATCGTGGAGGAAGTGCGCAAGCAGTTCCGCGAGAAGAAGGGCATCATGGAAGGTTCCGAGGAGCCCGACTACGCAGCAGCGGTCGACATCGCCACCAAGAGCGCCCTGCACGAGATGGTGCTCCCGGGCATCGTTGCCGTCGTGGCACCGATCCTCGTGGGTGTAACCCTCGGCGCCGAAGCTGTGGCAGGCCTGCTTATGGTTGCCACGATCGTCGGCATCCTCATGGCCTGCTACCTCAACAACGCAGGTGGCGCATGGGACAACGCCAAGAAGCTCATTGAAACGGGCTACCACGGCGGCAAGAAGAGCCCCGCGCACCAGGCTGCCGTCACCGGCGACACCGTCGGCGATCCGTTCAAGGACACGGCCGGTCCGAGCCTCCACGTGCTCATCAAGCTGTTCAGCACGCTCACGCTCGCTCTCGCCTCGCTGTTCTCCTAAGCAATCAACGCATCACACGAAAAAGACGGCCCGAAGGCCGTCTTTTTTTATCCCGGGCGACCGACGGTGAATGTCCACAACTCTCCTCCTTTATGGATACAAGACATCTGTGTTTCGAGCAGGTGCCTGCTGGGCAGGTTCCATTCGTGACACTGCGCAACAATGGCATCGGCCTTTGTCAGCGCAAACGCCGCCTCAAGAGCAGGCTGCATGCATTCCGACGCGTACCCCTTCCCCTGCCACAAAGGATGGATCCAATAGGCCATGTGCCATTCGCCATCTGGCTTGCGGCTCACCCCTATCCTACCGATGCACCGGTCATCATCGGGCAGCACGACACTGAAAAAATAGGACGTTCCCGTCGACCAGCCATCCACCATATTTTGGGTATACGCCTGCGCATCCGTAAGACCGTGGATATGCCGCTTATGCAGCATGCCTTTAACAAACCCTTCCTGCCCCAATGCATCGTGCAATACCGCCGCATCGGGCAATGTCACCGGCCGAAGCAGGCAGCGCTGTGTACGAATATGCATGGAAGAAGAAGAAACATACCGGCTCCCCGTACAAATGGGGAGCGGGTGATGTCACCAAGGGAATCGCCGGTGCGGTTCTGCGGTGTAGCAGGGCTAGCGGCACGTCGCATGCGTCGGCGTCGTGTCGCTGCTGCACGTGGCAACCAACTGCAAACGGCTGTCGCTGCTGCAGGTAGCAAGGCGCGAAGGCGCATCGCTGCTGCATGTTGCTTCGCCGGCACGCTTGGGCAGCACACCGGGAACGTGATGCAGGAAGTAACCAAAGATGCGACGGCAATCGCGGCGATAGCGCTTGGTGTGAAGGATGTGCAAGTGCCACACCTCATCCACATCCAAGAGCGGGTTTTCGGGCGCATCGGGATGCAGCAAACGCTGCTCGAGATACGCCTTGTAGCCGCGAATTGCCTGACGGACGCGCTGACGCGACCATCGGAAATTTCCGGCAGGATCCGAAAGCTTCGCTCGCACGAAGCCCAGCGCCAATCGCTGGATCGCTTCAACACCACGCAGTGTTGAAAAACGGGATGCAATAACCATCGAACGATTCTCCAAACGGGTGACAAAGAACACGCTCATACACACCATGTGCATGAACACCATCACCATAGGCAACGCGATGTTTCCCCACAGCAGGGAGCCGACCACACACAAAACGTGAAACAGATTTTTTGTTGTCAGGAAAAGGAAAAAGACGTTCTCTGTCAGCAAAGAACGCCGAAAAAATCCTTACGGGGAAATCCGGTGTCAGCAAGCTGACACCGGGGAGATCTGTCTCCGCATTTCCCTCGTGTTGGACTACGTCTCCAAGCTGACCTGTCGTTTTTGTCGACGCCAGTAGACGAGCACACAGAGCCAGAACACCAGCTCCGAAAGGACAAAAAGCTTCCATGCGCTGAGGTACCATGACGTGGTGCCGTTGGCGACGGCGCGCGTGCCATGGAACACATAGCGGAATGCCGCCGAGCGGACGACCGTCCTCGCAATCGTCGGTCCGTAGATGAACGGCGACGCAATGACGAAGCCCACTCCGACGATGCAAGCAACCAGCAGGATGACGAGGGGCTCTTCGACCAAGCTCAGCACCGCGAGACAGGCAATCCATAATCCAAACCCGCGTACGGCGTCGTTGGGGATGGCAATGCACAGAAGCGCAATGATTCCCGCCAACAATTCAATAGGACGTTCTGAGGCAAACTTTTTCAACGTATTCATAGAAATCCTCTCTCCATTGAGGGAAACACGGTGATGTAACAGACCGATGCTTCCAAACTGGGAACGCGTACAAAAACATGAATTTGAAAGCATGCAAACGATTAGACGAGAAATGAGTCAGGTCAAGGCTCTAGGGCATTTAGAGGGGATTGACAGAGGAGTATAATAAAAGGTTTTCGGCACCAGATTGCCGTTTTGATAACGCTTCAATGACGGTAATCTTTGGACAATGAAGGTCACAGCACTTGTCCTCAACTACCGCTCCCCCCGCGTCGCCTGCGCCTGCGTACAGGCGCTGTTGCAACAAACCGTCCCGGCCGAAGATCTCCGTATCCTGCTGATCGACAACCACTCGGACAATGAATCCATCCAGTGGCTCAGAAACACCTTTCATAGCGAACCGCGCGTGCGCATTGTCGAACATTCCCACAATCTCGGCTACGGCCAGGGCAATGACGCCGCGCTGCGCTTTGCCGACGGGGATGCCATCCTGATCATCAACCCGGACAATATCCTCGAGCCAAACGGTCTGCGTACCATGCTGGCATTGCTCGAAAGCGACAGCGGCATCGGCATCATCGCCCCCAAGCTTGTGCACGAAGACGGTACGGTGCGGGATTCGAGCCGGGCATTCCCCCATGTGCTTGATGTCATCGCCAAGCGCACTGCGTTGGGCAGGATCCTTCCGTCTTTGGTGGAACGCTACGTCCGCATGCCCGTCGACATGACGCAGGCACAGGATGTGGATTGGGTGGTGGGTGCCTGCCTGCTGATGCGTCGTGACTGGTATGAAACATTGGGCGGGTTTGATCCGCGGTTTTTCCTGTTTTTTGAGGACATGGATCTGTGCAGACGCTGTTGGGAGGCCGGAAAACGCGTCGTCTATCTCCCCACCGTCACTGCCGCCGACCGCAAGCGTCGATTGAGCGAAGGAGGCATTTGGCAGCTTTTAACGAGCAAAGTGGGTCGTATCCATATACAGAGCGCACTGCGCTACTTCAGGAAGTGGTGGGGGGTGGCGATTCCGGCCATCAGGAGAGGTTGACCGCCTGCATTCTTTGCCTTACCCTCCGTGCTCCGTATGGACAAAGTCACCCTCAAAGCCACCGCGCGCGACCAAAAGAGCACTGCCAAGCAGCTGCGCCGTGCAGGTACCGTACCCTGTGTGGTCTACGGCAACGCCGACAACGCCCAGCTCCAGTGCAGCCACGTTGATCTGCGCCAGGCCTATGTGAAGGCCGGAGAAAGCACGCTCGTGAATCTCGATGTCGACGGCAAGACTGTTCCCGTACTGTTCCACCAGATGGCCTTTGATCCCGTGACCGGTGCATTTTCCCACGTCGATTTCTACGCCGTGGACATGAACAAGGAGGTGGAAACAGAAGTTGCCCTGCACTTCGAGGGCGAATCGCTCGCTGTGAAGGAAGGCGGCATCCTCGTCACGCCGATCTCCCACCTCAACATCCGCTGTCTGCCGAAAGATCTGCCCCACAACCTGCCTGTATCGCTTGAGTCGCTTGCAGAAATGCACTCGGCCATCACCATCAAGGATGTGAAGGTGCCGGCCGGTGTCACCGTGCTCGACGACCTCGAGCTTGTGGTCGCCACCGTCCAGGAGCCGCGCAAGGAAGAGGAAGTGGTTGCCGCCGCACCCGCAGCCGATGGCGCCGCACCTGCAGCCGGTGCGCCCGCTGCCGAAGGAGCAGCCCCAGCCGCCAAGAAAGAGGAGAAGAAGTAAGCCCCGCTTACTCTTCGTTTCGCAGCACCTTCTTTGCCCGTACCCCGTCACGGCGCTGCCCACGGTCGAGCTTCGTTTCCTTGTACCGCATCAATTGGGGTTCAAGCTTTTCGACGCAACGATCGAGCGCCTCGATCACCTGTTGGCGGCGTGATTCCGCACGCAGCACCTTGTGGGGCAGAGACACTTCGAGCATCACCTTGACGCTGTCTTGCTCCTTCTTGGTTTCGCGCCTCTCGGCTTCCACGCGGATAAACGAGTCCTCGTTTTTCAGCCTGCGGCAATAGGTCGCAAGCTTCCCGATCTTCCGCGCCATGGTCACCAATTCCTTGTCGCTGTAGTGCAGGCCTTTTTCAAAGTGGAGGATGCGCATGGTCTCAGCATAGCACTGTCTGCAAGGACGCCAGAGAATTGCGAAAAAACGCGTTTTAGCGTATAATAAGTGCACACACATACCCATCCCACCTATGTCTCCGGACGTCGTACGCAACGTTGTTGATGCGATCCAACAGAACAAGCCCAACGAGCTCGATACCACGGCGCTCTTGGAACTTGCCGAGCAGCGTGACCGGATGGTGGAGGAAGCAAAAAATCTCTCAAAGGAACAGCGCGCGGAGCTGCTGCGATTTTTGCAGGAAGAAAGCACGGAATCCGTGCACGAAGACAAGGAACTGACCGACACGGATCTTGAAAATCAGAAAATCAATGAGCTGATCCGTTCCATCGAAGCGGTCGATGCACCCGCCGCCGCACCCGACGACAACACGCCGGGTCACCAGGCATTTGAATTGGTCGACAAGATCAGCGGAAGCGCAAAGGGTCTCTTTGCCGGAGCGAAGGAATTCATCACAAACGGGGGCAAAGGAACAAAGGAAAAGGCCATCGGCCTCATCAATCTTGTCGTCAAAACCTTTCATGACATTGTGGAGCACGCAAAATCCGCCGGCTCCCCTCTTCTGCAAAAACTGGCCTCGATCTTCAAGGGGATGGACGGCGAAAACTCCATGCTGGCAGGCATATTTGAACGCCTGTCGAAGCTGCCGACCTCGGTGCTGTATGGCGCCTGCAAGGAGGCGGGCAAAAAGCTGGTCATCGATACGCCCGAAGACAAGAAGGCCGCCACCGAACTGCAGTCGCTGTATGAAGCAAGGGTGCCTGTACGCGCACGCGCGCAGTACACGTTCCGCGAGTACGCCAAATACATGGTCGGCAGCCTGACTGCAGGCAAGACCGAGTATCACCTCAGCGAGATCACCCAGAATGCCCGCACGCTTGGCGAAGATCCTGTGCTGACACAGACGCTCGCCGGGTTGGCTGCGACACCGGCGCCTGCACCGAGCGCGCCCCCTGCGGCACCCGCTCCGGCTCCCGCACCCGCCCCTGCGCCCGCACCGTCACCGAGCATCTAAAATGACCGCCAGACGGCGCCTGCGCCCTTGACCATGGGCGTAGCATGAAGTCATGCGGTTCTCCGACCACCAGGAAGGAAGCACCGACGACCCAACCCCCTCTCCTCTTTTTTCTTCCTCCGCGGTCACAGACCGGCGCGGGTTTTTGCGCAGTGCTTTGCAGACCCTGGCAGCCGTGGCGACAGTGGTCACCAGCGGGAGCATGAGTAGGCGGGACGAAGAACAGATCGCCCATGTCGAAGCCCTGCGCACACTGGCGAGCAAACATCCGACGGTCTTCCCCTTTGACGACGAAGCGATCACCGATATCAACCTGCTCGAAACACCCAAACCCATCGGTATCGGACGCACCACGTTCCGTTTCGGTCATGGCGGGGAATTTTCCAAAACACAGGAACGGGTGGTGTTTGTGGGTGAGCGGCAATTCATGGTTCATGACGGCAGCGGCACGGTGCAAAACCCTCTGTCACTCATTCGCAGCATCCGCCGTAAAGGCGATATCGTCGTGTTTGAAGTGCCCGTCGTGTGGGGCACCAAATCCTTCGCCGTCTCCACAGCCGACTTCCACGCGATGATCACCGCCCTACACGCCGCACAACAAGAGCAGCTGGAACACACCATCGCCGTGGCGGATGTGGATACGCCGGACAAACGCCAATCCATCACCCTGCAATTCGTCAACGCCATGAATACGGGCGGAGTGCGCTAAGATGGATCCATGGATCTGCTGCGCGTGTATCTCTTTCTGATCCCGATCGTCGTGCTCTTCCTGACGGAGTTCGCAAAATTTTTCGTGCATCGGATCCGGACGGGACAATGGGAAGACCGTCTGTTCCACCCCGGCGGCATGCCCAGCAGCCACTCGGCATTTGTCACCTCCCTGCTCATCCTGGTGAACCGCAAGATGGGCGCCGAATCGGTCGAGTTCTCCATCGCCTTCGTCTTCGCCGCCATCGTGTGGTACGACGCCATGAGCGCCCGTCGCGCCCTGGGGCAGCAGGCACAGATCCTCAACCGTCTGCAGCATTGGCGCCATCTGACAGAGCAACTGGGGCATTCCTTTGCCGAGGTCGTCGCCGGCATCGCCTTTGGCGCGATGGTCACCCAGATCGGCATCTGGCTTTCGTGATTCTGCGGGAAACCTACGACCTCTCGACAAACTCGAGACAGGCTCATTCCCCCAGTACCCCCTTCCCTGCAAAGGAATCGCTCTGGCAAGCAAAGATCGCCTTCGCGACGATTCCCTATTCCTCGTGGTAAAGACTATTGGGATTTCGCGATTCTCTCGCTAGGATTCCCGCATGGCAAAGATCGCCGACCAAAAGACCGATTTCCCCCAGTGGTACCTTGATGTGATTGCCCAGGCCGACCTGGCCGAACACGCGGAGGTGCGCGGCTGCATCATCTTCAAGCCCTATGGCTATGCCCTGTGGGAAGCCATTCAAAGCGACCTCAACGCACGCATCAAGGAGCTCGGCGTGTCCAACGTGTACTTCCCGCTGTTCATCCCCGAGTCGATTTTGCAAAAGGAGAAGGATCACATCGAAGGCTTTGCCCCCGAGTGCGCCGTGGTCACCCATGGTGGCGGCAAGGAGCTGACGGAAAAGCTGTATGTACGCCCCACCAGCGAGACGATCATCTACTCCACCTTTGCCAAATGGGTGCAAAGCCACCGCGACCTGCCCATGAAGATCAACCAATGGGCAAACGTGGTGCGCTGGGAAATGCGCACACGGCCATTCCTCCGCACACTCGAGTTTTTATGGCAGGAAGGCCACACCATGCACGCCACCAAGGAGGAGGCCGACACGATGGTGAACCAGGCGTTACAGATGTACAGCGACTTCGACCGCGACATGCTGGCCATCCCCGTGCTGACCGGCAAAAAACCCGAGCACGAGAAGTTCGCCGGCGCGCTGTATACGCTGACCACCGAGGCGCTTGCCCGCGACGGCAAGGCCATCCAGGCAGGCACCTCGCATAACCTTGGCCAGGGCTTTTCCGAAGCCTATGACGTGGGCTTCCTCGATGCCACCGGAACGCGCCAGCGCCCTTGGATGACCAGCTGGGGGCTGTCCACCCGCATCATCGGCACCTTGATCGTGGTACACGGCGACGAGAAGGGTCTGCGCATTCCCCCGGCCATCGCCCCGATCCAAGTCGTCATCATCCCGATCTACAAAACCGACGATGAGAAAAAGGCCGTCCTCGCCAAGGCCGATGAGCTTCGAAAGATGATGGCTGTGGCAGACATCCGCTGCAAGGTGGATGACCGCGATGAAAAGTCCCCCGGCTTCAAGTTCAACGAATGGGAGGTAAAGGGTGTGCCGCTGCGCATCGAGCTGGGTCCCAAGGATCTCGAAAAACAGCAGGTGACGATCGCAAGACGCGACACCGGCGAGAAATCGGCAGTCCCCCTCTCCCAGACCAACGAACTGTCGATCCGTGTGCTTCTCCAGTCGGTGCAGGACACGCTGCTCAGCCAGGCGGAGGAATTTTTGAAGAGCCATACCCATCACGCGTCGACCGTCGAGGAGCTGGCAACGGTCATCGAAGGCAACGGCGGCCTGGTATGGGCACCGTGGGACGGCACCAAAGAAACGGCCATGAAGGTGCAAGAGAAGTACAAGGCATCCATCCGTCTGCTGGGCGACAGCAGCCTTGCACACGGCAAGAAAGATCCCGTCTCGGGTGCCGACGCAACGGAGATGGCGCTGTACGCCAAGGCCTATTAACGGCCATTCTGGTACTCTGTCCGCATGATCACCTCCAGTGACCAACCCGAGGCAGGGCTGTCGGATGCGTACGACCGCTACGCCGATGCCATTTTCCGACACTGCTATTTCCGCCTGGGCAACCGCGAGCGAGCCCGCGAACTGATGCAGGACACCTTCTGCAAGGCATGGGAGCATTTGGCAAAGGGCAAAGACATCGAACACGTGCAGGCGTTTCTGTATCGCATTGCAGGCAACCTCGTCATCGACGAGATCCGTCGCCTCAAGCGCCGCCCCGAAACGTCGCTCGATGAGCTGCAGGAAGAGGGGTTCGACCCCGCTGCCGACGGCGGAGAAGAGACCATCCAGGGAGCAGTGCAGGGAGGCCAGATTCTTGAAGCCCTTGAACACCTCGATCAGCAATCGCGTGATGTGTTGGTCATGCGCTATGTCGACGGACTGCCTCCGCACGATATCGGGGAAATGCTCGGTGTGACCGCCAATGTCGTTTCCGTGCGCCTCCATCGCGCCACCAAAAAGCTCAAAACCCATCTCCACGCCGCATGAGCACTTCCTTCGATACCGCCTTCGGCGCTTTGCGAAAGGAAGGCCTCTCGCCCGCCGAATTGGCAGAAGGGAAGAAACAGCTGCAATCCTTCATGCAACAGGTAAGACCTGCGGCTGCCGAGCGTTCTACAGAGCACATGGCGGCATCTTCCCCTCCCACGCACCTGACGGCGCAGGAACTGCACGACGGCAAAGCGGCGCTACGGCGGTTTATGGCCGCCAATCCGCCGCTGGAGAGCATGATGGATCGGATGATCTGGCTGGTGAAACACATCATGCAACCGGTCACGGCAACCGCTGTGCTGGCCGTGGTCTCTTTGGGATCTGTGGCCTACGCGGCCGAAGGCAGTTTGCCCGGTGATCCGCTGTATGCCGTAAAAATCCATGTGAATGAGGTCATCGCCTCGCAGCTGTATGTCGGCAATGATGGGCAAGCCATGTGGGCTGTCCATGCATTGCAACGCAGGACACAGGAGCTTGAGCAGCTGGCAAAACAACCGCATGTGGACGACACCCGATGGGTGGCCATGGAACAGGCGGCCAGCAGTGCCGCCGCCGATGTAGAACGCCATCTGCGCATGATCAGCCCCCGACAGGCGACGGTCGCACGCAGCATATTACGCGAGTCCATCGGCACCATCGCACAGCGCAAAATCTTCGACGGTACCGAGGGAACCGAACCGCCCGAGCAGCGCATCCTTTCGCGCATTGAATCCGCAGCCGCCGTACCCACCGTGGCGGTGCAGCTGCTTGCGCCGGTCACGGCGACCGACGAGCACAAAGACAATGATCGTCATGAAGAAAAGCGGGAGCACGACAAACAGGAGCATGGTCAGCCCCAACAAACCGCCAACGACGCAGTTTCGGCGCCCGTGCCCCTCCTGCAGCAGGCCACCCCGGCAATGGAAATCGCGCCGGCGGAAGACGCATCCGATCTGCGCATGATGAAAATGCAAATCGCCCCTGCGGGCATCACCCCTGCCGTAGACAACGCCTCGTCCAGCAGCAGCTCCTCATGCGGCAGCGGCAGCGGCGAAACGGCCGATGCGTGTCATGCCTCCTCCAAAAGCAGCATGTCTTCGTCTTCCTCCGCGGCAACGGAGGCGGAACACAGCCCACAATTGCCGTTACCCATTGAGATCCCGGGGCTCTAGCGCTGCAAACGCTCGTGCTCACGCTCCAGCTCCTGCAGCAGTTCTTCGGGAGCCACCTGCGCTTCGAGATCCTTCATTTCCGGATCATGGATGGGCACATGCGCATGCTTGGCCATGGCATCCACAATTTTCAGGAGCTTGGTGACTTCGTACTCCGCAAGCAGGTTCACATGCAGATCGAGATCTGCACGTTGGTCGGCCATTTGCGACATACGGTTTTGACTGATGAGCACGAATGTCGAAAGGAAGATGGCCTCGAGCGACACGATCATCGTCAGGAAGCCGAAGGGATAGGGATCGAACGGCGCCAGGCCGATCAGACCCGTGTTCCACACCACCCAGACACCGAACCACAACAGATGGAGATAGCAAAACAGCATGCTACCGGAAAACGCGGTGATGCCGTCCGCGACGCGATCCTGCATGCTCTTCTTCCGTTCCAGCTGACGACGCACCTCCAGCAATGTGCGGATGTTGCGCTTCACCACCTCGGACAGGTGGGGGTAATACTTGTGGGTGCTGGCGTCGGCCATGATGCGATGGGTAAGGAAAAACCGCTGCTAGCGTAGCATCACCGCGGCGTAGAGCAGAGCCGCAACGATGCGATACACGCCGAACGGCGTGAAGGAATGATGCGCAATGAAATGCAGAAGCCACCGGATCGCCAGCAGCGCGACCACAAAGGCCGCAAGGAAACCCGTCGCCAGCGTGATCCATTCATCGGGCGAGAACCCGGTCGTGGAGCTCAGCAGATCCAACCCGGTCGCCGCAGCCATGGTGGGAATGGCCAGCAGGAAGGAGAACTCCACAACGGTCTTGCGATCCATGCCCAGCAGCAACCCCGAGACGATGGTCGCCGCCGCGCGCGAAATGCCCGGAAGCAATGCCAACGACTGGCCGCAACCCACAAGCGCCGCAGACGGCAGCGGCAATTGGGCGATATGCGAGTGACTGTGCTGCCTGGGTTTGTACCACTGCTCAAACAGAATGAGCGCAATGCCTCCCCCGGCAAGGGCAAACACCACGACGATGTCGTTGCCGAGCAAGACCCGCTTGATGAACCCATGCAGCAGCAACCCGATGACCGCCGTGGGAATGAACGCGACGGACACGCGCAGAAAGGTCTGCCAGGAGAAAAACAGCCGCCGCCAGTAGAGCAGCAGCGCCGCAAGGATGGCGCCCAACTGGATGGCCACCTCAAATGTTTTGAGAAATTCCGTCTGCTCCACATGCAACAGTTTTGACGCCAGGATCAGATGCCCCGTCGAGGAAATGGGCAGAAACTCGGTAATGCCTTCGATACTTCCAAGAAGAAGTGCCTGCAGGGTGGTCATGGCCGTAGCCTACGGCGCATGCCGCCGATTGCCTAGAGCGAGTTGCCGTTGGCCACTTCCCTGCTCTGATGGCTGCTGATGAAACTGATCGGGTTGAGCAGCACACGATCCGCCTCGGATGGCGTCAGAGGATGTTCCACGATGTACGGTGTGTGGTTTTCGCCGCTCTCGCCCCGATCAAGCTGGAGATGCAGATGGGCGCCCGTGCTCTCGCCGGTCAGGCCGACCGTACCGACGATATCCCCCGGCAAGACCGCCTGTCCCACCGTGGCCGACACGGAACCAAGATGGCCATAGATGGAAAACAGCGTCGTGCCATCGGGAAGATGATGCTCGATCATCACCATCAGCCCCAGATGCCTGTCTTGCTGCACCTTCACAACCTTCCCCCCGCCGATGGCGCCGACGGGCGTACCCAGTGCCAATTTTAAATCGACACCGGCATGGGTTCCCGCATATTCGGCACTGTCGATGTCATAGGTGCCCAAAAAGCGCGTGGAATAGAGAAGTTTTGCGGTGATCAACGGAACGGTTGCGGGCGTCAGCGGACTGATGAGCGTGGCCATGGGCATGGTCAGTGCATGGATGTCATACAAAGGCACCGGAACAAAATCGCCTGCGGTCATCTCGCCGTAGGAGCGGTTCCACTGCGAAGGCTCGCGCATCGACCCCCAGTCCGGAACCTTGTCGACAGGCAGAACGGCATGGAGAAACGGCGGAAATTCCTGGCCTGCGGATGCACGGAGGAGTGCGGAGCGCATGCGTTTTTGGATCCGTTCGCGGCGGCGCATGCGGGCAACGTCGCGCGCCGACTGATGTTCCTGTTGCACACTCGTCTTGGTGTACTGGCGCGTCAGAGATGCGTTCAGCGAATCGACCCCGGTCCGCAGGGTGACTGCCATCAGCACACTGAGTCCGAGCCCCGAAAGAACCCGCCAGCGATGATGGCGCACGACATCCCAGAGGAGGGAAACCAGATGGAACATGGATATGGGTGTTTCCCTTTATTCTAGCAGAAAACCGCACTTTCAGCCATATGCCCGCATGGCGCCATTCGGTTACCAACGATAGATATACAGCTTCTTTGCCCCGACCAGCACCACCCGCTCCTCCGTGCGGCCGGGAAACCGGAACGCGTGCGACAGGACGACTGTGCCCGGCCGAAGTCGCCGGTCAAAACGCTCGGCCAGCTTTCCCATCATCGATGGGAACAGGTAGAGAAACACGACGTCTGCATCGGCCACATCCATGGCATACACACTTTCCCGCGTCAGGGTGACCGCCTGCCCCGCAAACGCGATGCGGAGTTTTCCCAACACCCACACCAGCCAGACCAGTTCGCAGCCCCTCGCACGAATGCCGGGGTACCGGCGCTTCGCCGTGATCAGCAACCGCGCATCCCCGGCGCCGAGGTCATAGACCGTTTCGTGGCCCTGCAATGCGGCGGCATCGACCATTGCATGCACCACCGCCTGCGGCGTGGGGATGAATGGAACGGTGAGGAACAGGTGCTGAAGCAATGTCACCGCAAGCACGGCAACGAAGACACACAGCAACCCGAGGACGATATTGGCAAGCACAAGGGCAGTGTACTGTGTTATTGTCGGGCATCCATGGGCTACCCCATTGCCACCCTCCATCCCGGCAGCGACATCCACCTGAAAAATCGCCACCACGCGATCTTCCGCAGCGCAGTGGCCAGCTTCCCCACGGGAGCCAACGGCGAGATTGTGGAGATCCGCGGAAGCGACAACAGCTTTCTCTGCTATGCCCACTGGAACGCTGCCGCGTTCATCTGCGGCCGTGCCATCGCCTTCGAACAGCGTGACCCCAAAGAGCAGCTGCGCGACACCATGGCCAAAGCCATCGCCATGCGCTCGCGAATGATTGCCGCGGATGACACCGATGCCGTCCGCCTGATCAACGCCGAGGGTGACGCGATCCCCGGACTGGTGGTCGACCGGTACGGCGATGTGCTGGCGGTGCAGCTGACGACACTGGGAATGGATCGTCTGCGTGAATGGATCACCGATGTGCTTGTCGAACTGACGGGCTGCTCCGCGGTATTCGAAAAATCCACTGCGGCCTCACGAAAAAAGGAGGGGTTGGAGCCGGTCGAAGGTTGGCTGCGCGGCAAGGGCGATGAGGTGATCACCGTGACGGAGCGCGGCCTGCGCTACAAGATCGGCCTGGAAGGCAGCCAGAAAACGGGGCTGTTTTTGGATCAGCGGGAAATGCGTTCGCTCGTGCGCTCGCTCTCAAACGGCCGCACGGTGCTGGATATCTGCAGCTACGTCGGCGGCTTCACCGTCTCCGCGCTCAAAGGGGGTGCCATCGCTGCCGACGCCGTGGACTACGACGGTCTCGCGCTCGACCGCGTGCGTGAACATGTGCAGATCAACGGCCTGGATGAAGGTGCCTGCAACACCTACCCCGAAGACGCCTTCACCTACCTGCGCCGTGCACCGCGCCCGCGCGCCTACGACTTCATCATTCTCGATCCGCCCGCATTCGCCAAACGCAGCACCGACATCGAACAGGCAAAAAAGGCCTACACCGATCTCAACCGCTTGGCGCTGGAAATGCTGCCACCGGGCGGCCTGTTGCTCACCTGCTCCTGCAGCTACCAGATGGATCCGTCGCTGTTCCAATCGGTCGTGTTCCACGCGGCACACCAGGCAAAACGCAGCGTGAAAATTCTCAGCCGCCACCGCCAGGCGGTCGATCACCCGGTCAATCTGTTCCACCCCGAAACGGAATACCTCAAGAGTCTTCTGTTGTGGGTCGAGTAAGTGAACAATAGCCCGAAGTTGAATTATTTGATTTTTATAGTATATTCATAGTATGAGCATCGAAGGAGAAGACACGTTCGTCGGCCGCCTGGACGAAGCGGATCACACACCCGTGATCCCGACCGCCACACGCGTCATCACCCTCAACGGTGCGTACCGCGACTTTCTGTTGTCCAAAGTTGCCGACTACGACACGCGCCTTGCCGCGAACCCAAACGACGTGGACGCGCTCTACAAGCGGACATTTGTCATGCTGCTGTGTGCACAGGACAGCGTGATGGAGCAGCAGGTCTGGCGGCATCTGCTGCAACACCACACCGCGGCGATCATGCAAAGCAACCCCCACGAGCTCGACGATGTCGCCCGCAATGCCTACGAAGTGATCAGGGCATACAACACCGGCAACGAGGGTCTGGTGGTGCGCAACGCCCATGACGCGATGATGCGTGTGCTCACGACCGACGAGCGCGAGCAGGCCGACGGCGCTTCGCTGGACGCCGCGTCGAAGTGATCAGCGCCTCCTTGGCAATCTTCCTCCACCGTTTGATGGCGGCTTCGCGTTTTCGCGCATCCGAAAGCGTGGCGAATTCCTCGTGGTACACCATCGCCACCGGCAATCGTGACCGCGTGTATTTGGCACCCTTGCCGCTGTTGTGGGTTTCCTCACGTTGCCGCAAATCGACACAGGTTCCGGTATACAGCGAGCCGTCGGAGCACCGTGCAAGGTAGACGTAGTGGGTCACGGCCACACTGTAGCCCCACACATGAAATTCTGCTTCACGGGAAAGCGTCAGCGGTCTGTCCCCTGCAACAACCCAAGCAGGTGTTGCCGCGCTGTCTCAATGCCTTTGTACGCAGCCATCGGTGCGCTCATGGTGGAAAGCGCGCGATGGAGACCGGCTGCATGCTCCGGATGAGCGGCAAGCGCCGACAGCGGCAGCACGCGCAAACGGATGCCAAAGAGCACCGCGTCGGTCTTGGGCAGACGCACCAATGCCTGATCCTCGATACGGAACGACAGTTCATCTGCGGACTGCAGAGAAGTGACGGGCGGGTGCGGCAGAGCGGTGTGTTGGTTGAGTTCGGAAGACGCGCTGATGCCCCAGTTCGAGCGAAGCCAAGCCACCCCGGGTTTCATGTGCGACAAAAACTGGTTGATCGATCCGCCGATCTGGCCGTTGAGCGCAGGCACCACTTCATGAATCTCCTCCATGGTGCGACCCATTTTTTCTTCCAGGCTCCAGTGCGAGGGGAAGCACAAACAGCCGCCCACCAACCGCAGATCGTTCTGGGCATCGCGCCGCAGAAGGATGTAATCGGGTTCCCATGTCGTACCCAAAAGCATCAATCGTTCATGCGGAATTTGGACATCGTTGAAGGCGGCGACTGCCGAGTCCTCGATCGCCCCGTATGCGTGCGCCATGGCAATCGCTTCATCCAGCACCTCCTCCCCTTCCGGCAGCAGCCCCGCATGACGCGAGGGCAGCTCGTGAAGGAGTGCAGCGCGCTGCTTCATCAGATGGTCGTGTTGCGCCGTATGGGCAAAAAAATCACGCACCGATCCGCGGCCAATACCCAGATGCAGGCGAAAATCCTGATCCGGGAGCAGGTCACGAAGACTGGCACCGATCGCCGACTCAGAAGAGGAGCGTTCCATCAAAATATATTATTAAACATTTTTTTATTTATGTAAATATCTGCACGCAAAAGAAAAAAGATACTGCTGCAAAGCAGCAACATCTATCTCTGGTAAAAACTGGCAGCCTCACGGGGAATCGAACCCCGGTTTCCTGGATGAGAACCAAGTGTCCTAGCCGCTAGACGATGAGGCCACGGCTCCGATGGAAGACTCGAAAGAACACCGCCAAAGCGGGGCTGGAGTATAGCGAAGCCCCCTATCAGGGCAATAGTGCGGCCTGGAAACGGGCAATGAAATCCGAAAGCAGCGGATGAACAATCGAAGACGACGCATCCTGCAGGAATTCCCGCGGATCCAACCCCTGCTCCTCGTGGTACCGCATGGCTTGCAGTGCCATCTGGAACTTGTCGATCTGTCTGGCAACCAACGCCTCGGCCGTCCGCTGTTCTTCAAATTCCAGCCACAGTGCCATCACTGCATCGCCATTGCGCATGCGCCCTGTGAGCCGTCGCATCGCCGCATATTCAAGCTCCTGCTTCTCCTCGCGCGAGATACCATCATGCGGCGTGATATCCCCCACCCGTGGATCGCTCTCGCCCCAGTCATGCACTTTCAGAATGTCACATACGCGACGGCGGTCGACACCCAACCTCTCTGCGATGGCGTGAGCGATCATGACACATTCGACCGTGTGTTCTGCCACAGTTTCGGGGCTGCAAACACCACGACGCACCCAGCCTTTGCGTGGCAGAGTCTTGAGCGTAGCCAGTTGTTCCTTCGGCGAAAGCATGGTTGCGCAGTGTGCATCGCTGCCAAGATGCAGACAATGGGAAATGCCCTGCAGAAGAGCTGCATCACATTTTGACTATTTAATAAATAATGTTATTTTAACAATATGGAGGACATCCGTACCTACAGGGAAAACCTGCTGGAACCGGCGGGCGCCGAGACGGCTTTTTTTCGCGCGATGGTGCCTGTGACCCAGGTGGCAACCCTCTTCCACCTTGGGCGTGTGGAGCGCGGCGAGCACCCGTTCATCTTTGGTGACCTGCAGATCCACATGCGCAACGGCGCCGCTGCCGACGACATCTACCACACGATCGACGAGCAAAGCGGCATCATCGCAGGGCAGATCAACGACGCGATGATGCAATCGACCGTGCAGTTGATGCCCGCACTCGAGCCGTATTGGAAAACACCCTTTGAACAGCGCTACGAAGCACTGCGCCAGGATCCTCAGCTGCTGCAATGGCTGCGTACTGCCGACGAAGCGGGAGCCCCCATCGACCGGGGAGAGATCCCCAGTGGGATGATTGTCAGCGGCATCCGCGTCGGCATCAACACGCTTGTCTGTCTTGCCATGCTACATCACCACCCCTCGGGGCAGGGCAAAGGCATCGATGCGGCACGCGCAGGACAGATCATTTCCGCCACCGACGGCACCGGTCTCTCCCTCGTGCAAAATGACCTGTTCATCGCCGATCTCACCGGCGACATCGCTGCGGTGGCCGACCCCCAGGCAAAGGCCGGCATCAGCAATGCGCTGCGCGATGTCATCGCCGTGCGCGGGGCACCGGGGTGCCCGGCGCGCAAACCGATCCGAAAGGAAGTCATCGATCTGCTCGATCGCCATGGACTTCCCGTATCAAAAACCCTGCGCATGCACTCCCCCATCCAATCGCTCGGTATGCGGGTGCGCGACCATATCGACGGTCTCTTCCGTGCGGTTACGTTGCAGGTCAGTGGTGATACCCCGTCCCGCGATTGATTTCCTGTGCACGGTACAGCTGCTCGAGGAGCACCACGCGACACAGCTCATGAGGGAAAGTCATGTCCGAAAGCTTCAGCACCAAATCCGCCGACGCGCGCACATCGTGCGATAAACCGTAGGCGCCGCCCAACAGAAGGATAATGGTCTGTCCGTGATCGGCAGCCTGTTGCAGGCGCTTGGCAAAATCCTGTGATGTCGCCTCCTTGCCGCGTTCATCAAGGGCAATGACAAACCCGTCGAGCTTGGATGCCACATCCATCAGGCGCTGCGACTCCTCGGTAGCCTGCTTGAGAGGATCTTTTTCCTTGCTTGCAGGCAGCTCGCGCAGGTCAAGCTTGATATCGCGAAGCCTGCCGAGATACTTGGCACACGCCTCCTTCGCCCATGGCTCCTTCACGCTGCCGATGGAAAGCAGCACAACCTTCTGCATGATTATTTCCTCTGAAGAACACTGACCGTTTCGATGTGGGCAGTATGCGGGAACATGTCGACGGGTTGGACTGATCGCAGCTCGTACCCCTGCTCCAGGAAGGAGCCCAGATCACGGGCAAACGTGGCCGTGTTGCAACTGACATAGACCACGGTGCGGGGCTTATGGAGGAGCACCGCATCTTTGGCATCGGGGTGCAGGCCTGCGCGCGGCGGATCGACGACAATCACATCGAAGACGTACTTCCCGCCCGGCTTGAGCTGGTCTTGGAGAATCTGCTCACTGCGGCCGCGATAGAAGCTGATATTGCCGATGCGGTTTTTTGCCGCAGAGGCCAACGCGTCCTCAATGGCCGTGGGATGACTCTCGATTCCCACCACCTTTTGGCAAAAACGGGAAAGGTACTGGCCGATGGTGCCCATGCCGCAGTAGGCATCAAGCACGGTGTCGCGCTGGTTGAGATCGGCGGCGGCGGAGATGGCCTGATACAGCTTCTCCGCACCAAGCGTGTTGGTCTGGAAGAACGAGAACGGCGAGATGTCGAAGCTCAGATCAAAGAGGCGCTCGGCAATGGTGGGCTTGCCGACCAGCACGTGGCACGCGGGGTTCTCGGGCTTGTCATTGAGCCCGGTGCTTTCGATCACCTGAAGCGACGCCAACCCCGGGCGACCACCGAATCGCAGAAAATGCTGGAACAGCGGCTCGAGCTCCTTCTTTTTGCCGTTCACCATGAAGGCGATCATATGCTCCCCCGTATGCACGCCCCGACGCAAAAGCAGGTTCCTCAGCATGCCCTTGTGGGTCTTGGGGTTGTAGACCGGCAGGCGTGAACTCTCCATGAACCGACGCACATCCATGAGCAACGAACCGATCTGCTCGTCATACAGATGACACTCCATGATCGGCAGCACCGTCGACCACTGATTGGGCTGGTGAAACCCGATGGTCGGATTTTCATCGAAGTAGATGCGCTTCCCCGCACGCTCTTCGGTGCGCATCGCGGCATAACCAAAGCTCATCTCCAGTTTGTTTCTGTAGTGATACACCTGCGGGCTGGGCATGATTTTCAACACGCGCCCGGGCAGCTGCTTGCGGGTGGCTTCTTCCACGGGAGTGAGATGTTCGAGCGTCTCGCGCACGATGTCCTCCTTGTAGGTGAGCTGTTTGTCATAGGGCAGGTTCTGCCACTGGCAGCCGCCACAGTCATGGAAGTGGCTGCAACGCGCCGGGATTTCATCCTTGGCCTTGCGCAGCACCTTGTCCACGCGGCCTTCGGCAAAGCGGTCTTTTTTCTTGATGATCGTAATGGCCAATTCCTGCCCGGGAATGGCATCCGGCACGAAAATCGGGAGGCCATCGATATGGGCAAGGCCGCTGCCCCCATGGGTGACCTTTTCAATGGCCACCGTATAGGTTTTTCCGGGCGAAACACCCGAAGACGCTGGTTCTGGAAGGGTTGACATGAAAGTATAATTATGCTATAAATATCCCCTTTTGCCAAGCCATGCACAGAACGCCACGCCTCATCCTCGGGTTCCTGCTCCTCCTTGGCGCCGTAGGCATAGCTCCTACGGTACGGCAGAGTGTACCCGAACAGCGTTTCTCAGCAAGCGACAAACAGGAGATCGACGCCCATTTCGCCTCTCCCCTGAGCAGGAAACTGGCTGTTGCCGCACGCACGCGACGCGCACGCAATGTCCTCTTGGCCCAGGTCTCCACCGCCACCCCCGCCAAGCCCGCATCCCCAACGGTGCGCGCCGTGTTTGACCAGCCCGACATCCAGCTCAAACACCGGCAGATGGCGGAAGAAGTGATGCGCATCCTCCCCGCCAAGTGCCAAAACACGCTGCAGAGCTTCTTTGTGCGCTACGACAATCCGAGCCAGCGCGGCCTTGCCGGCAAGAGCACGCTGATTGTCAGCGGCAACGTGCCCGACGACGAATTCCGTGCACTGCTGGTGCATGAGTTCGGCCATGTCATGGATCTGGGTTGTCTGCAGGGAACACCGCAAAGCGGGGCGAGCCCGTTTGTGGACGGCAGCGACGCCATCTGGAGTGACGATCCGAGTGTGAGTTTCTACAGCATCTCGTGGTCGGACGCGAAGACCCGCCGTGCGGACAGCCAGGCTGCCGATTTCGTATCCGGCTATGCACAGTGGGATCCGTTCGAAGATCTTGCCGAAACGGTGGCCGCCTACGTGCTGCACCGCGACGCGCTCAAGGCACTCGCCCAAAACAACCAGGCCATCGCCGCCAAAGTCTGGTGGATCGAGACCTACCTGTTTCCGCAGGATCCCGCAGCCGCCACAAGCCCCTATGTATGGCAGGGCAAGCGCCCATGGGACATCACCAAGCTCGACTTCACCTGGACGGCGAGTCTGGCGTGGAACAACTGAACAAAACCCTCTAAGCTTCGCGTCATGAGACGTTGGTTTTGGACAGTCTTTTGGATGATCGGCGATGCCGCCGTATGGCTCGGCGCATTTGCCCTCGCCTACTTCCTGCGCGTGGGGTTCATTCTCAGTTCCGACTTCCCCCTTCTGCCCTACCTGCTCGTCGCCGCATTGGTGACCCCCGTATGGCTGGGCACGCTCGTCGCCTCGCGCACCTTCGGGCTGACCCGCAACCAATACACCCTGCGTGCACTGGGTATGATCGTGTATGCGACTATTGTGGGCACGGCGCTCTTTGCCCTGACCTACTACTTCCTCTTTGGACTCTTCTTCAGTCGCCTGCTGCTGGTCACCGCGTTCTGCTTTGCCGCAGTGGGCACATGGTTGTGGCACCTGCTGATGCAGCCGGTGCTCCGCTCGGCGCTGCGCCGTTCTCCTGCGGTGTTCCCCACACTGATCATCGGCGCCACCCGCGAAGCCGGCCGCCTGATCGCCGCCTTGCAACAAAGCCAAAACCCCCTCTGCCCCGTCGCCGTTCTCGACAGCCACGCAGGCAAAGACCAACACATCGGCGGCGTCCCCGTGCGCGGCAGGCTGCACAAACTGGAAGAAGTTTTGAAGGCCGAGCGGATCACCCACCTGATCCAGTGCAGCGACCTGGAGCACTCCCTCAACTTCGCCTCGTTGTGTCGCACCCGCGGCATCACGTATCTGCTGCTCCCGTCGGTGCTGGGGATCCTGGAGGGCGAGGAACGCGTGGACATGCTGGAGGGGCACCCCGTCACCGTTGCCGATCCGACGCCCTCGAAGTGGGCATGGTTCTTCCGATAAACTCCACCCATGCATGTGTTCATCCTCGCCGGCGGCTATGCCACGCGTCTGTGGCCGTTGACGGAGCATCGCGCCAAGCCGCTGTTGCCGCTTGCAGGCAAACCGCTCCTGACACACATGATCGAGGCGCTGCCCGCGCATCTGCCGATCACCATCAGCACGAATGCCCCGTTTGAAGAGGCATTTTTGCACTGGAAAAGCACCATCAAGAGGCCGCAAATGGAGATTTTGATCGAAGAGACCAAAAGCGACGATGACAAACTGGGCGCCCTGGGTGCCACCGCCCAATGGATCCAAAAAGGCAACATCACCGACGATGTCCTGGTGCTAACCGGCGACAACTACTTTGGGTTTCCTTTCGAGCTGTTTTTGGAAGAGACGAAAACGGGCTGCCCCACCATCGCGGCGTTTGATATCGGCGACAAGCTGCGTGCATCGCACCTGGGTGTGGTCACGATCGATGTGCCCACCAAACAGGTGCTCTCCTTCGAGGAAAAGCCGACGGATCCGCGCTCCACGCTGGTCAGCACCGGCTGCTTCTTCGTCCCCCGCACCCATCTGGAGGTTCTGACGGAATACGCCCAAAGGAAGCCCGACAACATCGGCGGCGTGTTCGAGGAATTCCTGCGCCGGGGCGTGCACGTGCGCTGCTTTACCTTCCACGATCCCTGGTTCGACATCGGCAGCTTCGAGGCGTACCTCGAGGCAACCCGGTTGCTGGTGGGCGACAAGCCGCTGATCGACCCCTCTTCCTCACTGGAAAACGTCCGCACCGAGGGCAGTGTGGTGGTGGGACCCGGATGCACCATCCGTGGCGGGGAGCTGCGCGATACGGTGATCTTCAGCAACTGCACCATTGAGGACACGGTTTTGCGGGAATGCATCGTCGATGACGCCTGTGCACTTTCGGGGCTGGACTTGAGCCGCCAGATGGTGCGCAGCCATACCGTTCTGAAACGGTCTTCTTAAGGCAAATAGGCGGATTGCGCCTCCTGCGTGGCTCCCCTACACTCTGCGGGCTATGCGACGCCCCCTCCTTCTTCTGGGTGTTCTGCTTGCCGCCTGCACCCAGGTTGGCGCTGCCACGCAGACCCTCCGATTGACCATCGCCGATACCGACAGCAGCCACCGCGGCGAGCTGCTTGCCGCAAGCGCGCGCATCGTCGACCGGCGCCTCCAAAGCATGGGAGACCGCCTGGTCAGCCATGACGTCACACAACAGGGAACAGGGGCGCTCCTGACCGTCAGCAGTGAAACGCCCGAGGCGCTCACCGCCGTGGTCGAAGACCTTCAAAAGCCGTTTGACCTGCAAATGATGCTGAAAATCGACAGTTCGAAGGGGGCGGATATCGTCACCGAGAAACAGGGGGCATTCAAAAAGACCGGTTTCACCCAGATGGATATCGCCTGGACGACCGTGGAAGACCAGGCCAACGGCAAGGCACGCGTGAACCTGCTGTTCACCGAGGCGGGTCGCGTGAAGATGGAGAAGCTGTACACCGACAATGCCGGCAAGGTCATCGGCCTGTTTGTCCGCGGGCAGCTGGTCAGCCTGCTGCAGGTCGAAAAAGGCGCCCTGAAGGAAAAGATCGTCATCGGCGATGTCCCAAACCATGCGTTGGCCTCCACCTTTAGCGACGACGTGAATGTCGGCCGTTACATCACCTTCTCCCCCGTTTCACAATGAGCCCCTCTCAAAAAAGTCCTGCACGTCAGGCTGTCATCGCTGTCATCGCCATCCTGGTGGTGATCTTCGCCCTTCCGCAGTCGCTGCGTCAGTCGCTCCCCGGCGTGCTGGGGTCGGCCGACTTCAAGCTCGGACTGGATCTCGCTGGCGGCACACAGTTGGACTTCCGCATTTCCGAATCGGAGATCGAGGCGCAGAAGGCCAATCTCAACAAAGAGATCGCCCAGGCACAGAAGGATAACAAGGAGAACGACGTGCGCACCCTGCAGCTGGAATTGCAGATTCTCGACCAGCAGCGCCAGAACCTCGTGGAAGCCATCCGCCAGGTGCTCGAGCGCCGCATCAACAGCCTCGGCGTGAGCGAAGCGACCATCACCCCGTCCTATGTGGGCGATGAAAAGCACCTCTTGGTGGAATGCCCCGGCGTGGTCGACGTGCAGAAGTGCATCGCCACGGTCGGCAAGACCATCCAATTGGAATTCAAGGAGGAGCAAAAGGACGCCAGCAAGGATTACATCGCCCAGGTGCGCGCCAAAGCGGACGTTGCGCAGCAGAAGCTGACCTCAAAACAGAGCACGCTCGAAAAGCTTGGCCAGGACATGGGCTCTGAACTCGGCGTGGGCTATCAGCCCGGCCAATGGTTCATGAAGAGCACCCTGCCCAAGGGGCTTGAATCGCTGTGGCAAGGCCCGCTCAATCAGGTGCGTCGTTTCGAGGGTGCCATTGTGCAGCAGACCACGGGCCAGAACGGCGCTCCGACCGAGGTGCAGGTGCCCGGCATCTTCCTTGCGGAGCTGCTGGAACCCAAAACGCAGACGGGGCGCGTCATTTCCGAGGCTTCCGTCGCCTTTGGCATCCTGAGCAAGGAAGGCCCCGGTATGACCGCTGCCACCAAGCAGAATGTCGATGTCTCCACCCTGCCGGCAGAAGTGCAGGCGGCCTTGAAAGACATGCAACCCGGGGCGCTGAAGAGCGTTTCGTTGAAAGACGGATCCGCTCAACTGCTGTTTTTGCGCAACATCACGCCGGGTCAGGAGGAAATGGAGGCCAGCCACATCCTGGTTGCCTACAAGGGTGCCAGCGGCGCAGCCCCCACGGTCACCCGCACGCGCGAGCAGGCCAAGGCACAGGCCGAGGCTCTGAAAAAGCAGATCGACGGCGGTGCCGACTTCACCACGCTTGCCACCAAGGAGTCCGACGCCGAGTCCAAGAAGAGCGGCGGCAAGCTGGGCATGATCACGAAAAACACCCTCGTCGGTCCGTTTGCCGATGCGGCCTTCGCACTGCCCAAGGGCGGCATCAGCGGTGTCGTGGAAACGGCCTTCGGGTTCCATATCATCCGCAGCGACCGCGCGCCGTTCACCTCCGCTGACCAGGCCTCCTACGATGTCCTGACCGTGACGGGTGCCGACGCAGCCTCCAAGGCAACAGCCATGGTCACCCGCCTGCAAAACGGCGAGGTGAAGCAGAACGAAGACGCCATCAAGGTGCGCTTCCTGTTCTTCTCGCTGCAGCCCGTGGGCTGGAAAGACACGGCACTCGACGGCAAGCACTTCCGCTCCGCCAGCGTGACCACCGACACCACCACGAACCTGCCGATCGTGCAGATCATCTTCGACAGCGAAGGCGGCAAGCTCTTCCAACAGCTGACCAAGGCGAACATCGGCAAGCGCATCGCCATTTTCGTCGGCGGCGAAATGGTTTCTTCGCCCACCGTGCAGGCCGAAATCTCGGGCGGCACGGCCGTGATCACCGGCAGCCAGACCTTCGCTGAGGCGCAGCAATTGGCACAGGATCTCAATACGGGCGCCATTCCCGCTCCGATCTATCTCTCCGGTCAACACACCGTGGAGCCCACGCTGGGCGCAGAGTCGCTGCGCACCTCGCTGCACGCCGGCGTGGTGGGTGCCATCGTGCTCATGCTGTTCCTCATTGTGGTCTACCGCCTCCTGGGTGTGCTGGGCAGCATGTCGCTGTTGGCCTATGCCCTCATTTTCCTTGCATTGCTCAAGTTGCCGCTCTTCCTGATCACCGGGCAGTACATCGTGCTCACGCTTGCCGGTATCGCAGGCATGATCCTGAGTATCGGTCTTGCGGTCGATGCCAACGTGCTCATCTTCGAGCGCATCAAGGAAGAACTGCGCAAGGGACGCGGCCTAAAGCAGGCGGTGGAGCTCGGGTTCGAGCGCGCCTGGCCGAGCATCCGCGACAGCAACATTTCCACGCTGATCACCTGTGCGATCCTGTTTATCATCGGTACGTCGATCGTGCGCGGCTTTGCCGTCACGCTGAGCATGGGTGTGCTGATCTCGCTCTTCACCGGCCTCGTGCTGACACGCTTCTTTGCACGCATGGTCGCCCGTTCCCCGCTCGCCGAGCGCATGGAACTCTTCCTCTGGAAGAAACCGCCGCAGGCGTAAGACGCATCTGGTAGACTCGGAGGCAATCCTCCCCCCTCTCCATGCGTCTTCGCCTCGCGCTGTCATCCTTACTGCTTGTTCCGGCAGTGTGTTTTGCCGCAGCCGCTCCGGCCGTCCCGTCGGTCGACAGCACCAATGACCACATCCGGGGAGGTGGCGACGGCAACCCCACTATGGTGGTCTACAGCGACTTCCAGTGCCCCTTCTGCAAGCGTTTCCATGCCACGTTGAACGATGTGCGTTCGCAGTACCCCGACCTGCGCATCGTCTACCGCAATTTCCCGCTGTCCTTCCATCCGTTTGCCCTCCCGGCCGCCAAGGCAGCCGAATGTGTGGCGCGTGAAGCGGGACAGGACAAGTACTGGCTCTTCATGGACGACATGTTCAGCCTCGATCAGCTCTCCACCATCGCCATCAAGGATGCGGCGATCGCCCAGGGTCTTTCGGAGGCGAGCTACAAGAGCTGCATCGCCGATGCTGCCATTCAAAAGAAGATCGACGCCGATATGGCCGGTGCTGCCGCTGCCGGCGTAAACGGCACACCCACGAGCTTCCTGATCGACCAGAACGGCGCGATTACGACATTCGTCGGTGCACTGCCGCTCGCAAGCCTGAAACCCTCGCTCGACAAACTTCAATTTGTCACCACCGTCAAAGCATCCACGCCCATCACCCGCATCCAGACCACCAAGCGCACCGCACGCGTGCGACAGGCGGTAACGACGAAAGGCGTGCGACGCTGGAAATAGCCCCTAGGCTGCAGTGACGTAGTCCTCCTTTTTGCGACCCATGGCGATGTCTGCGACTTCGCCGGCGTCGTAGCGAGCCAGCGTGCGCCGCACGATCTCTTTGTATTCGTCAGACACATGCTTGATGCTCCCCGGCACCCGGCTTTCGGCGTAGAGCATGGCATCGGTCTCGAGGATATCAGTGGAAGCCATCACCTGTTGCTGGTGACGCAGCTCGTGCTGCTGGACGCCTTTGGCAAAAGTCATGTCAAGGCTGCCATCGGCCTGCAACGCCTTTTGGACATCCACCACCGCGGTTCCCTCCTGCCCCACCATTGCCTGCCCGGCGACACCCGCCTCCAGCGCCTCGACCCTCACTCCATCGAGGCTGCGCAAATCATCGGCGGTGTTTTCGAGCGTCTGCTGCACTGCGTCCAAATGCGGCTGTGCAAACGCGGTGCCGAACTGCGAACGCATGTCGTCCTGCAGTCGCTTCAACGCCTTGGCACGCTCCTCAATGCCGCGGGCAGCATCAATCGTCCGCTGTCCGTCTGCGTTGTGCAGTGCGTCTTGGATGATCTCCCGGGCGTCGGTCTCCAGCGTCTCCACACCCTCATCATCCCCCCGGTTTTTGCGTTTGCAAGCAAGTCATGGTGATTTTTTATTTTGGCTCCGCTAGGCTTTCCGCATGCTTAAAATAGATAAATTCGACCTTTTGGTCTCGCTGTATATCTTCTGCATTGTCACCTCGGAACTGCTGGGAGCCAAGACCGTCCCCCTCGCCGATTTCGGGTGGATTCGGTTCAATATGAGCGTGGCAATTCTGACCGTGCCCCTCGTGTTCACGATCAACGATGTCATCACGGAAGTGTACGGCAAAGAGCGCACGCGCAGCGTCATTCGCGCCGGCCTGCTCATGGTGGCACTCACCTTTGCCTATGCCGCACTGGCCACATGGCTGCCGGCATCACCCCGTTTTGCCGACATGGAGCCACATTACGACGCCGTTTTCCTGCAATCGATGCGCATGTCCTTTGCCAGCCTGGCAGCGTTTGCGATCGCCGAATTTACCGATCTGTTCATTTTCGTGCGCATGAGGGCGCTCCTTGGCGCGAAGGCGCTGTGGCTGCGCAACAACGTCAGCAACTTCGCCGCACAGTTCCTGGATACCGTCGTGTTCATGGCATTCGCATTTTGGAATCTGCACGATCCGATCGCATCGAATATTGCATTTCTCACCTCACTCATCATCCCGTACTGGCTGGTGAAATGCGCGATGTCCATCGCGGAAACACCCTTCGTGTACTGGGGTGTGCGCTGGCTTAAGAAGGCTTAGAGATGCGCTCCCAGACCTCCATGGTGAATGCATGTGCATGGCGGTCATCCGCCGCATGTTCCGTAGCGGAGACTTTTTCCCATTGCGACCAATCCACCTCGGGCAACATGGTGTCTCCGTCCATGATCGTCGTATGCACGCGCGTCAGATAGAACCTGTCGGCCAAAGGGATTGCCTCGCGATAGATCTGTGCACCGCCGATCACAAACACCTCCTCCGCCCCGTCCGCCTGTGCGAGGGCAATCGCATCGGCGACACCGGCCACTACGTCGCACCCCTCGATGGTCTTGGAGGCATCGCGCGATACCACGATATTATGGCGCTTGGGCAGGGGTCGCCCGACCGCGTCGTATGTTTTGCGCCCCATGATGACGGGCTTGCCCTGTGTCGTGCTGCGGAAATACTGCAACTCATCGGGCAGATCCCACGGGAGCCAGTTGTTCTTGCCGATCACATCATTGTCCGACGCAGCGGCGATCAACGAAAGAATCATTGCAGCCCATCCTACCATGAAAAAAATGTTCCAAAGCCAGGCTCTGCCTGGCTGGAGGAACTCCTTTGAGGGAAGGGGTGATTCGCGGAGGGGAAACCGCAGGTTTCCCTACAGCGCTGTCATACCGCTATAGGAGCCTTAATTGGGGGGTGCGGATCGTAGCCCTCGATGACGATGTCTTCATAGGTAAAGGCAAAGAGATCGCTTACCGCCGGATTCAACTTGAGTGTCGGAAGGGATTTGGGCTCTCGGGAAAGCTGTTCATTCGTCTGCTCCAGATGGTTGAGATACAGATGTGCATCGCCAAGCGTGTGTACGAAATCCCCCACCCCGTAGCCCAGTACCTGCGCCATCATGTGCGTCAGAAGGCTGTAGGACGCGATGTTGAATGGCACACCCAAGAAGATATCGGCACTGCGCTGATACAGCTGGCAGCTGAGCTTCCCCTCGGCTACATAGAATTGGAAGAGGCAGTGGCAGGGCGGCAACGCCATGGAACTGATCTCCCCGGGGTTCCATGCACAGACGATATGGCGACGCCCATCGGGATTCTTTTTCAGGCTTTCGAGCACCTGCACGATCTGATCGTGCATCTTGCCGTCCGCCCCCTCCCAGCGGCGCCACTGCTTGCCATAGACCGGACCAAGATCGCCCCACTGTTCCGCGAAAGCAGCATCGTTCTTGATCTGCTCCACATACTTCCCCATTTGTGCCGTCCATTCCTCGGAATACATGGGGAAGGTGTCGGCAAGATTATTGGCGATCAGATACTTCTGGAACGGCCACTCGTTCCAGATCTTCACATCGTGATCGACAAGATACTTGATGTTCGTGGAGCCCTTCAAAAACCAGATCAATTCGTGAATGATCGCCCTGGTCGCAAGCTTCTTGGTGGTCAGAAGCGGGAATCCCGCGTTCAAATCAAACCGCATCTGATAGCCGAATACCGAACGGGTGCCCGTGCCGGTGCGGTCGGAACGCTCCACGCCATGGTCGCGGACATGCCGGAGAAGATCGAGATACTGTTGCATGAGGAATCGATCGTAGCAGACCTGCGCCGATTTTTGTCGCAAAAAGATGCCCCTCTCAGCGAGAGGGGCGGTCTTGCTTCGGACGAAGCCTTTCGGAATGCGTATCGGGATCGAAGTACGATTCCAGAACCACGGGTTCGGGGACAAGGAGATCCCGAAGGAAGCGGAACACCGATTGAATGGCCTTCATAAGCCCTCCTGATGCTGTGAAACAAGACACGGGCATTATCCCCTTTTTCGATGTTTTTTCAACCCACTAGCGCCCTGCCCCGAAGGTGAATGCATAGCCCGAAACCCCCTTTCCGACGAGCTTGAGCACCAGCTCGTGCTCGCCATACTCACCGGTAAACAGGTTGTACAAATCGTGGCTGGTGACGGTGATGGTCTTCACCTTCTTGCCGTCGATCCACACCTCACCCGTCGCGGACGTTGTGCCGTCTTCCAAGCCCATCACCAGGTTGATCTCGCCGCCGAGCCAACGCATGCGAATCTCCCCGTTGTCCGACCGCAGCACCTGCCGCTCATCATCGACCAGCTGCCACCGGCCATCGAGGTAGTACCGATGCAGCTCCATGGAGTCAGGCGCAGCATAGGTCTGCACCGCAGCGGTGGGGCTGCCTGTGCCGTTGCCAAATGCCGGCCAACTGCGCGAGTGCAGATAGGTCTCGGCACTCGTGGCACGGCGGGGAGTGGCCGGAGACTCTGTGACACTGCCCTTGGGCGCCTCTCCCGCTTCCGCCAGCAGGCTTTGGATCGCCTTGTCCGTTTCGTCGTAACCCCCTTCGCCAAAATGCTCATAACGGATGTATCCGTCCACATCGATCAGATACTTGGCCGGCCAGTAGTGGTTGGAAAAGGCGTTCCAGGTGCCGAAGTCGTTGTCCTGTGCGACGGGATAGGTCAGGCCGTATTTTTTGATGGCCATCTCCACATTCTTCTCGTCACGTTCAAACACGAACTCCGGCGTATGCACGCCGATGATCACGAACTTGTCATCCTTGAATTTCTGCGCATAGCCCTGGATATAGGGCAGCGTGCGGATGCAGTTGATGCAGCTGTACGTCCAAAAATCGACGAGCACCACCTTGCCGCGCAATTGATCCATGCTCAACGGCTCGGAGTTATGCCAGGGGCCAAGACCTGCAAACATGGGAGCGCGTGAAAGCTTGGGAAGAACGGGAAGACCCATGATCGCGGGGGAAGGAGGCATCGGTTTGAGCTCGGCGCCGGAAGCGGACGACCCGCTGACCGCACGGAAGAGACGGTCTTCGATTTGTGAAGCAAACGAACCCGTACCCAGGCAGGCTTGCAGCTGCGTCAGCGCATTATAATGGAGGGCTACGGCAGTCAGCAGGAAAATGACACCTGCCACATGTTTCACCTTCCCGGAAAACCGGGTAAGAAACCGCGCGCGCTCCAAGACATAGCGTCCGCCGTACCCGATGAGCAGCAGGGGCACAGCGGCGCCGACTGCATAGATCGTAAGTGCGGCCACAGCCTGTCCTACCGGCGCGTTGCGTACCAATGACAGGGCAAAAGCCAGTGCGGGACCTGCACACGGAACCCAAATCAACCCCATCGTGAGGCCAAGCAAAAACGCGGTGACCAGGGAATTGCGCCCGAACGCAGTCTGCGCACCACCCTGCACCTCCCCGCCGATGCGCTGCAGACGGGCGGCAATGCGGCCACCCACCTCCATCAGCACGACCCCACATGCGGCGGCGACAAGCACGCCCACCCATCCCAACCGCAGGAAAAACACCGCACCGATGATGGCACCAGCACGATGGACACTGCGCCGTTCGGACACAAATCCCAAACCAAACAATAAGAGGACGTATTCGGTCGCGTAGCGGACGGCATTGGCAGCTGTCGGCGCATTGGCCAACAGCAACTGCAAAAGAATTGCGCTGCCGGCAAAGCCCACCACCATGCCCAACGCCACAACAAGCGGTCGCAACGGGTGGCGATCGGTAAGGCTTGCGCCCACGGCAATCGGCACCAACGGCAAAATGCATGGGAGCAGAATCGTCAGCAGCCCCGACACGAAGAGGACAAGGTAGAGGGAGAACATCCGCCGAAAGTGTAGCACGGTTCAGCGCCTCCTGCGACGCACGATGCCCATGCCAGCGGCGGCTCCCGCAGCCATGATGGCCAACGACCCGGGGCCGGAGGCTGCAGTGGCGGGGTACTGGTACTGCACTGGGTAGACATATTGGTACTGGGGCACTGCCTGTGCCACCTGGAGGGGCTGCTGTTGCTGCACAATGGGCTGTGTGACGATGTTGGCCGCAAGGGTCTGGGCGCTCGAAGAGGCGGCCAGGACAAGGCGGTGACAGCCGGCATCACAACCGTTGCCACCATCGCACTCTTCACCAATCTCGATGCGGCCGTTGCCGCATGTAGGGCGCCAAGCCTGAAGCGGAGGCAATGCCTGTATGGCGACAGAAGAGGCCGACGACGGCAGATTGATCTGCAGTGTCAGCACGGACGACTGGGATGATGCGACGGGCAGCTGCCAGGCAAGCGGGAAATCGGCAATCGAAGACTGCACGGAGGGCGATGAACTGCTGACGGCAGCAACCATCACACTGCTTGCCTGGGGCGGCGGCGTGATCACGGGCTGTACGGGGGCGGCGGGCTTCACCTGTTGGACGCTCGATACCGCAGGGGCGGATGACGCCTGGGGCGGCACGGTGAAGACCGATGACTGTTGCACAGGCGGAGCGACGCTCGACAGTGCTACGGGCGGCACGGAGGACACAGAGGCTGTGGGAAGACGGAGACATTGAGAGGGTGTGCCCGCGCAGAGCCAGCCTGGTTCGAGATGGCAGGTGGCATCACAGCCGTCCCCTGCCTTCAGGTTGCCGTCGTCGCAGGCTTCGGATGCGTCTTTGAATGCGTTGCCGCAGGAGCTCGTCGTCGCCTGCGAGGCCGCAGCACTGCTCTTTTTGCTGGACACCGATGTCTGGAACACCACCGGCACCGACGAGGAGACGGGGGTCTGTGACGCAACGCTGAAGACCGTCGCCACCGAAGAACTGCTTTGCCCCAGGCGCACGCAGGAAGTGCTGCCGCAGCTCCACCCGCTTTCTTCTTTGCAGGTGCTGCTGCAACCGTCTCCGGATGCGGTGTTCGTGTCATCACACTGTTCATCCCCTTTTCGTAGTCCGTCTCCGCACTTGGGTGTGCAGACGGTATTGGCGCATGTCCATCCCAGCTCCGCCGCACACACCGCACTGCAACCATCATTGGGGGTTGTATTGCCGTCATCGCAAGTTTCCGCACCCTTCTTCTGTCCGTCGCCGCAGATCCCTGTGCACGGTTGCCCCTGCACCGCACACACAAAGCCGGCCTCCACCGTGCAGGTTGAACTGCAGCCGTCGCCATTGGTCTTGTTTGCATCATCACAGGCTTCCGCACCGTTCTTCAGACCGTCGCCGCAGACCGCGGCACACGTGGAGCCTTGGCAGGAAAATCCCGACTCGGTGGTGCAGGTCGGCGAACAGCCGTCCCCCGCCACGGTGTTGCCGTCGTCGCAGGCTTCGCTGCCTTTTTTCAGACCATCTCCGCATACCGGGCCACAGGTCGCTGCGGCTCGCACGCAGGCAGCCTGTGGTGTGTTGCCCAATTGGAATGACTGCCCCGCGTAGGCTGGGTAGTTGAACTCCGCAATTTGGCACATCCAGGAATCTCCGTTGCTGCGATCAACGGGCTTCGTCGTATGCCATCCGCCCGTCGAGCATGACCCTCCAAGCAGAAACGACCCCGCCGCACAGCTTGCGGAGACTGGCTGCGACATCGCCGCACCAAAGGAATTGATCAGCAGACTTTGGATCTGACTGTTGGTGACCTGCGACACCGTCAGGCGACTCGTATTGGAAAGGCAAAATGCCGTAACAGTACTCTGTACGGGGTATGTGGTGTTGGGGGGCATCGCCGTGACGGCGTATCCGCACGAGTAGCCATTGTTCTGCGCAATCTCCCCGACCTTCGTGGCATCCCATCCGCCGATGGAGCACGAACCTCCGACCACCGTGGTACCCGAAGGGCATGTGACGACATGGGGTGTCGTAAAGCCGTTCCTGCCGGCATCGATGGCGATCGTAAGGGTCTTGGAATCCTGCACCGTCTGCACACTCCCCCAAGACGGATCTTCTTTCATGCATGTCACCTCGGCGGTACTCGTCACCGACCGCACGGCTCCGGGCTTCAACCCATATTCGCCGTACCTGCAGTCCCACCCGCTCGTCGTTGGCGCATCGCCCGTCTTTGTTGTCCCCGGCGACTGGATGGAGCAACTGCCGCTGATCGGCTTGAAACCGGAAGGACACTCGACATGGTGCACATTCGGATAGTGACAGTTACCGTTGCCGTCGAGCGTGCATGAAAACATCTGGGTGTTTTGGACGGTGCGAAACGCATTGGACTCGCCGGTGCACGCGTACCCCGCCTCCAATGCGCAGGTGGATGAGCAGCCGTCACCGCTTGTGGTGTTGCCGTCATCACACGTTTCCGTGCCATTGATCCTGCTGTTGCCGCAGATGGCGGCGCACTTGTTGTTCGACTGGCAGGCAAATCCCGGCTCCACCGAACAGGCGGAGCTGCAGCCATCCCCGTCGTTGAGGTTGCTGTCATCGCAGGTTTCGACTCCCTTCTTTTGGCCGTCGCCGCACACGGCGGTGCAGGTGGTTCCCACACAACTGAAGCCCGTCTCGGTCGTGCAGGATGACGAACACCCGTCACCCGCAATCTTGTTGCCGTCATCGCACTGTTCCCCGCCATCGGCCGCACCATTGCCACAAAGATTGGTGCAGATGGATGCCTGCGAAACGGGAGCGGGTGGATTTTCGACGGTGCCGCTGTCGCACTGCAGATCATGTGGCGCTTCACTGCTGTCCAGCGAATTGGCGCAGCCCGTATCACCCGGGTAGTCGATATAGCCGTCCCCGTCGTCATCCTTGCCGTTTGAACATGCCGGCTTCGTGACACAGTCGACGGCAGCGAGATAGTTGTGCCAGGTGGAATTGTTCTTGGTATAGAAGCTGCCGCAATCCTCACGGATGAACAGGGATCCGCTCCAATACACGTTGGCGTCGACCTTTGGCGTTCCTCCCGCTCCGCACGCAGAATAGAGGCAGGTTTCATTGATCCCTCCGTCGTATCCCATGCCGATACACAACCCGTCTTTGCCGACCGGCACATTGGCCGGCTGAAACGCATATCCACAGCCCAATTCGTTGACAGCGACGCTGTATCCCTTGGAATTGATCGCATTGGCGATCTCTTGGGCAGAGCGGTAGCTCTGCACAACCGTCGTACCCACTGTCCTGAGGCCGTCGATTTTTCCGTCTCCATCATTATCGATGCCGTCGCTGCAGTTGGGCGTGGGCGCAGCAGGAGGCGTGGGCTGGCTGCAAGACCACCCCGCTTCTACAGCACAGCTGCTGTTGCAGCCGTCACCATTAGCGGTGTTGCCATCGTCGCATTGTTCCGCCCCTTCCTTCACGCCGTTGCCACAACCGGTCACCGCACCGCGCAATGCCACGCCCCGATGCACGGCAAACGACACCGCCGCAACAACCGACAACGCACAGAGTGCGCCGACGATGCGGGCTGGATGGGGGCGCATGGGCGCACGTCAGTGTAGCAGAGCGCCGCTTGGAAACAGCCCAAAACTGTTGCTATGCCCGCGTTTTTCTGCGCCTTGCATCTGGCTTTGTAGCCAGATCAGGACGATGACGGGCGAGCGACGACGGGCACACCGCTTTGAACACACAAGCTCCGCACATCCGTGAGCGTGCCATGCATATCGCGCGCCCGTGACTGATCAGCAAAGTGGTGACTTCCCTCCACTGCTTTTGCGGAGCCTGCGCCACAAGATCCATTTCGATTTTTTCCGGGTCACTGTGGGTCGACAGCCCCAGCCGCTGCGCCACACGTTGCACATGGGTATCGACGGCAATACCTACGTTGATACCGTACGCCGCAGACAGGATGACATTGGCTGTCTTCCGACCCACCCCCTTGAGAGCCGTCAATTCTTCCATGGTTTTGGGCACCGCTCCGGCATGGCGATCGATCAACATCTGACACGTCTCCTGGATGTGTTTGGCCTTCATGCGGTAGGTGCCGCAACTGTGCACATCCTTTTCCAGTTCCAGACGGGGCACCGACACATAATCCTGCGCCGTCCTGTATTTGGGATACAGGATTGTTTTGGTAACCAAATTCACGCGGGCATCGGTGCACTGTGCCGACAGGATCACCGCCACCAGCAGATCAAGGGGTGTACGGTAGTCCAGAAATGTCTTGGGCGGCGCATAGAGTGCGCCCAGTTTTTTCAGCACAGAAGCCATGGTGGGAGCCCCCTTGCGATGCATGCCGAAAGTCTACCAAATTCCACTCGCTTTGCGTGGGTGGCTTGGTAGGATCACTGCCTCATGCCGATCAACCAGTCGCTCACCGTGTTCGACACCGAAACCACGGGGCTCGACCCGCGCCGCGGCCACAGGATCATCGAGATCGCCGCCGTACGCATCGAAGGCGGGCAGATCATGTCCGAAAAAACGTTCTCCACGTACGTGAATCCGGAGCGCGACATCCCTTGGGAATCGCGACAGGTGCACGGCATCGACGAAACCAAGGTTGCAGGTGCACCGACGATCATGGAGGTGCTGCCGCAGTTTCTGGAATTTGCCCAAGGCTCCATCCTTGTCGCCCATAACGCCAGTTTCGATATGGGGTTCCTCGAATGCGAGAAGGAATTTTGCTGGGGCTATATCGAGCTACCGCCCTGTCTGTGCACCATGCGCCTGTCCCAATCGCTCTTCCCCGAGGCCTTCCGCCACAATCTCGACACCCTGGCGCAACGGTTCAACTTCCCGTTGCCCACCGACCGTCACCGCGCCCTGCCCGATGTCATCCTGACCGCGCAGGTGCTCTTGAAAATGCTGGAAAAGGGCAATATTCAGTCCCTCGATGAGCTTAAGCGCCGGGCGGCACTGCACCAGCCTGCGGCCTCGCGGTAGGCTATACTAGCCCCGTGGCCATCCTCCCCATCATCACCGGTGCCGACACGCCCGTCCTCCGCACAAAGACGAAGGAGGTATCAAAGGTGACCAAAGACATCGTCAAGCTGCTGAAAGACATGGTCGAAACCACCAAGGCAGTCGACGGCCTGGGTCTTGCCGCACCGCAGATCAACCAGTCGCTGCGGCTGTGTATCTGCAAACTCGGCGGCAAGTTCGTGGAACTGATCAACCCGGTCATCACCTGGCGCAGCGAAGAAACGGACATCGCGGAAGAGGGCTGCCTCAGCCTGCCCGGGCTTTGGAAAGATGTCCGCCGCCCTGTCGGGATTGTGGTGAAATTTCTCGATACCAAAGGCAAGCAGCAGGAACGCAAACTCAGCGCCATTGATGCTCGCGTGGTGCAGCACGAATACGATCACCTCGAGGGGGTGTTGATCGTCGATTATCCCTCGTAGTCACGAGATGCTTTTTTTGTCGGACAGCCTTTGCGCCGCCCCTGTAAGGCTAAGCAGGGCGTTATGCAGACGCGATTTGATCGTGCCCGTCGGCACATGACAAATCTCGGCGGCTTCACGGTATTTCTTCCCCTGAAACACAACCAGCTCCACCGCCGTGCGCTGCTCTGCGACCAGGCGATTGAGCTCTGCACAAAGCCATCGCTTGCGCTCCTCAAGCTGCATATGGTCATCGGGAGCGGCTTCGCGGGAAGTCAGCAGATGCGCAAGCGTGCCTGCATCATCCACATCTTCTCCTGTTTCCACCGAGCGATGATCCAAGCTCACCATGTGGTGACGCTTCTGTTTGCGGCCGAAATCGATCGCCTGATTGGTTGCGATGGTATAGAGCCATGGGCGGAATTTGCGCCCTTGCTCGAACGTATCGGCCTTGCGATAGACCTGTGCAAATGTGTCCTGAAACACATCCTCAGCGGCCGTACGGTTGCCCGTGAAACGGCTGAGGTACGACGACAGCTCGCGCTCGTATTGATGTTCGAGTGCCGTAAAAAACGGCTCCTCATGGGTCAGGCGATAGTCGAGCCACAGCTCATCATCGGGCAGTGATTCCAGCTGCACGCGCGGTCGACCGCGCTGATCGAACAGACGATTGTGAATGACAACGGCAATATCCTCCACAGCCTGTTTTCCCGTCGGCTCCTCTGTGGGTCGGCGTTCTGCATGCTCCGCTTGTGGCGAGAGATCCAGTCGCATTGGAACTGACTGTATTCTTTTTGTATTCACCGTCAAGCGATTGCATAAGCGGTTTTCTGCCGTTAGGCTCCGTGCATGCAATTGGAAGCGATTATTGGCCTCGAAGTGCATGCGCAGATCGCCACGAAGACGAAGATGTTCTGTAGCTGCGACAATGACGCCTACGGCAAGGAACCCAATACGACCGTATGCCCGATCTGTATGGGGCACCCCGGCACGCTGCCGGTACCCAATGCCACGGCCGTGCAAAAGGCGGTGCTCGCTTCCCTCTCGCTGGGTTGCACCGTGCAGGCCGACAGCCACTTCGACCGTAAGCACTACTTTTATCCCGATCTCCCGTCGGGGTTCCAGATCTCGCAATACGACTTCCCGCTCGCATTGAAAGGAGCCGTGACCTTCGACATCCTCGATACCGGCGGCAAGAAGACGGGCGAAAAAACCTGCCGCATCACGCGACTGCACCTGGAAAACGACGCAGGAAAATTGACCCACCGCGGCACAAAGACGCTGTGTGACTACAACCGTGCCGGCACACCCCTCATGGAGATCGTGACCGAGCCCGATATCCGCAACGCAGAGGAGGCCGTGGCCTTCGCCCAGGAACTGCGACGCATCCTCATCGCCGCCGATGCATCCACCTGCGACATGTTCAAGGGCGAGATGCGTTTTGATGCCTCCATTTCCCTGCGTGAGGTGGGGACGGAGAAGCTGAACCCCCGCAGCGAAATCAAGAACCTCAACTCCTTCAAGGCGCTCGAAAAAGCCCTGCAGTATGAGGAAAAGCGCCTGCGCGACACCTGGGAAGAAACGGGCGGCCCGCTGAAGACCAACATCACCGTGGGCTGGCAGGACGATAAGGAACAGACCCGCCTGCTGCGCGAGAAGGAAGACGCCCAGGACTACCGCTACTTCCCCGAACCGGACATTCCCCCGCTGCATTTTGAGCCCGATGTGATCGCCGCGGCCAAGGCCACGCTCCCCATGCTCCCCCGTGCGCTGCGCCAGCAGTATGTGAGCATCGGCCTGGAAGACGCGCAGGCCATGCAGCTTCTGGATGAACCCGTGCTCCGCGCACTGTTTGATGCCGTGCATGAGAAGACGAAAGACGCGCGCAAAGCCTCGGGTCTGGTGCTCTCCCAGCTCATCGGCTTCCTGCACGCCGCCAACAAAACGGTCAACGATGCGCCGTCCAAAGAGGCGATGCTTGAGCTGGTGAACGCCATTGAAAGCGGCGCCATCTCGGGCAACACCGGCAAGAGCGTCCTCGAAAAAATGGTCGCGACGGGCAAAAATGCCTCGACCATCATTGGCGAAGAGGGGTTGCAGCAGATCAGCGACGACTCTGCGATTGAGAAGTTTGTGGACGAGGCCATCGCCAAAAACCCCAAGGCGCTGGAGGACTACAAGGCCGGCAAACAGGCCGCACTGGGAGCCATCGTCGGCTACGTCATGAAACAAACCAAGGGGCAGGCGAACCCCGGCAAGGTGAATGAGATGGTAATGAAAAAAGTGGCCTAAGGGGCAACCGTCATGTCCCTACAGCGTCAAGCCCTTGCCATATACTCCCCCGTTTCCGTGTTCACGCGCACCATTTCCCCCTCGTTGATGAACAGGGGAACGTTCACCTGCAGGCCGCTTTCGAGCTTGGCATGCTTGGTGCCGCCCGTGGCGGTGTCACCCTTCACGCCGGGGGTCGTTTCCACCACCTTCAGATCCACCGTTGCCTTCAGCTTGATGCCGATGGGCTTCTCTTCATAGACCAGCGCATCCAGCTCGCAGCCGTCGACAAGGAAGTTGGCCGCATCACCCACCGTCTCGCTGTCCAGAAAGAACTGGTCATAGCTCTGCAGATCCATGAACGTGTACATCGTCCCGTCGTTGTAGAGATACTGCACCTTGCGGTAGCCCACATCGGCCGGCTCGATCTTTTCGCTGCCCTGGAAGTTGTGGGCGATCACGGCGCCGGTCTTGAGGTTCTTCAGTTTGCACTGCATGTTGGCCTTGCTCTGGCTCTTGCGACCGAACACCGAGGACACCACGATGAAGGGCTCCCCGTTCATGGAGATGGCGCGGCCGGGCTTGAGATCCGTAATGTCGTACATGCCGGGGCAGTGTGCTCAGGAGTCGCGCAGCGGTCAACCCCCTCTTCGGGGCGTCACGCCAAATCGCTATTGCCCCTGTTGTTCACGCGCCTTTTGGATTTCCGTGCGCACGTAGGGGGCGAGACCGTTCTCCGGCAACGCGTGATACAGCGCGCGGAGGATGCTGCCGCGATCGGGATGGTTTTGGATGCTGCGGAACTCGGCATGCAGCTGGTTCCAGCGGGAACGTGTGAGCTTGTAGCTGTAAATGCGCTGCTTCATCTGATCGACGATTCCGGCGATTTCCTCCTCGGTCAACGGCGTGGGACGCGTCTCCACTACCGGCAAGTACTGCGCCGTATCTTTGAGCAGCAGATCATCAACATCGCCGCTCACCTGATCGCGGTCGTTCACCGTTGTTGCAAACTGCTCGAGCAACGCCAGCGCCTCTTTGCGGGTGCCTTCCGGCAATTCGCTTTTGCCCTCTTTGATGCTCTTGAGATAGGGCTTGAGATCGCTGAAGGCCTTGTGCACTTCGGCAATGTCGCCGCTCTGGGCTGCGGCCTGCAGGGCATCGAGGGTATCCACCAGGATCGTGCCTTCCACATCGGTCTTCTGAATGACGGTATCGGGCAGCGCGGCGCTCGCCTCGAGCACGGCCTTCTTGATCAGATAGGTGCTGTCGTTGGGGGTGACTGCGGCGATGCCAGCCACACTCTGGCTCACCTCGTCCTGCACCAATTGCTGCACCAAGGGATCGGCACCGGAACCCGTCGCCACCTGCATAAGGGCAAGCTGGTATTCCTTGAGTGATGCTGTGACATCGGATGCGTCATCCTGCGCGATCATGGCGGTCGCCTCGTCGAGACGGGTCGAGGCGAACTCCAACTGTTTGCGTGCCTTCTCGGTGCCATCAAAGGTCATGAGCAGATCCATCTGCTCGGCAATGCGTTTGACCGGATAGAGCGGTGACGTAGGCAAAATGCCCGCATCGGCCACGCGGCGCTCCTGCTGGAGCTGGGCGATTTCGCGTCGGTGCACGGCATCACGGTCGAGGTTCTGCTTCACCCAGTCCAAGCGGGCGGCCTCATTGGAGGAATCCTGCACGAGGTAGGCGGAAGCATCCGTCAGGTGGGCATATTCGCCGGAGACCAGCGTGGACTCCTGGCCGTCATGTTCCACGGTTGCGTGGCGATCCCATGCGGCGACCAGAACCGTGCCGGTGTGATCGACCGTGACGGAGACGCTGCCTTCGTTCACGGTAACATCACCCTGCGGCGTGGCGATGATGATGCCGCGCAGATGCTGAGGCACAAGCCCCTGCACCCAGATACGACCCTGCAACAGCGTCAACGACGGACCGAGAACCGAGGGCTGATCGGGACGGTCGGCAATGTCGCGGATGATCACATGGGTGTTGCCATCAAGGCGCACGTTGCCGTCGTCGTGCAGCACGATGGTGGCCTCGCCGTCATCGGTGCGCATTTCACGGCCTTCCTGCAATACCACATCCTCCGTTACCTTCTGCCATAACCCTCCCAATGACAGCTCTACGGAGCCGCGCGTGGGCAGGAGCAGGGCGACGGATTCCGCGCTGCTGTGCGGCGCCAGGAAGAGCAACGGACTCATGCGTACAAGCAGCGCGAACACCGCAAGTGACGCCGCAAAACGCATCGCCGGAAAACGCAGCCAACCCGTGGCGGGTTCGTGGATGCGATGAAGCATCGCCCGGCGAACAGCCAGCGCCTGCGCATGGGTAGGATGGAGCCACTCTCCAATCCTGCTGAGAAGATCGGCGGCAGGCTGACGGAACGACCGCTCCACACGCGCCCAGATCTGTTGCTTGGTTTGTGCGGTGGGCTCCACTTGCCTGGCTGCCGCCCGCAACACACTCTCGCTGCTCATCTGCCTGCGCAGCATCATGCGGACGCGCTCTTTGGCACCCGATGAGGGCTCCAATTCTTTGCCGACGGCCTGGAAGAGCTTTTCTATGCGCATGTACAACAGGAAAAACGGGAAATGAGGGGGGTTGTTACAAGGTTCGCCCCAAATCGGGCGGAAGAATGGTTTCGAGCTTCTTTAAAGCCCTAAAACGCAGGATTCGCACCCCTCCCTCAGTCATCTTGAGCACACGGGCGATTTCGTGGGTAGGGAGCTCCGATACATAGGTCAGAAGCAGCACATCGCGATAGCGGTCGGGCATCTGTTCCATCGCCCCGCGCACGGACTGCAGCAGCTGCTTGCGGTGCAGGGGGGTATCGGCACGGTTGAAGTGATCCTGGTCTTCGACCTGTTCGGGCATCTCATCCATCACCGGCTCGTTGCGATACACATCGATCACCTGGTTGCGGACAATGCGAAACAACCATGCCCCGAACGGAATCTTCGGATGCGGCTTGTAGTGGCTCAGATTTTCCCACACCTTCACAAAGGCGTCGGCCGTCACATCCTCGGCAACCTCTTTTGGCAGGCGGAACGCACAGAACTTGTAGACCGGCGTGAAGAAGTTTTCGTACAGCTGCTCAAACGCAGCCGTATCGCCCTCCTGCGCCTTCTTAATAAGGGACTGGATCTGGTGCTCGGTGAGGGCGGATTCGTGAGGGGGCATGAGGGTTACAGTATAGAGGAACGCCTAAAACACCGCTGAGTTACAGCTTGAAACGCGCTATAATTGACTATTTATAAGAAATGATACTAAATAACGATAGTCGTCCTTTCCCCTAATCGGTTTTTTGAGGAGATCGTCATGTACGAGCGATTCACAGATCATGCACAAAGCGCGATGACAGCGGCGAACAATGCCGCACGGGAACTTGGTCACGAGTACATCGGAACCGAGCACATCCTGCTGGGCCTCATAAGCAGCTCGCATGTCACAATTGCGCTGAAGGCATTGGAAATCGCCGATATCCGACCGGAACGCATCCGGGGAGACATCAGGATGCTGGTGCAGCAAGGTGGCGGCGCTATCGCGGCAGGCAGATTGCCGCTAACGCCGCGCGCGAAGAAGGTCATCGAGTACGCGATGGAATCGTCACGCGAGCTCAATCACCATTACGTCGGCTCCGAGCATCTGCTTCTCGGCCTGCTCCGCGAACAAGAAGGCATCGCTGCTACCGTGCTAAATGCGCTCGGCTTCACGGCGGTCAACGGACGGGACTACGTGCTGCGAGCGCTGCACGGAGAATCCCGGATCCCATTGCAGCTTGCCGACGGCGTCTACCTCCTGCGATCAGCAAGCGGTGATGGCGTTGCCGGTGATCCGCGTGCGATGATCCTCGCCGATTTTGAGCGACTGGCCGGCGAACTGGAAACCATCTCATCCATTGTGGTGATGGGAAGAAGGAAAAAGCAGTAAGATACAAGCTTCTTTCTTCAAAAAAATCGGGCATGTCTCCTCGGAGACCTCTGCCCATTTTGCTATTCCCACTCGATCGTTGCCGGCGGTTTATGCGTCAAATCGGCAAACACGGCATCGATACCGGGAAGTTTCATGATGCGCTCGGTGATTTTTTTCAGCACCGCTGGCGGCAGGATAAAGGCGTTGGCCGTCATGGCCTCCTGGCTTTCGACCGGGCGCAGCACAATCGACTGTCCGCCGGGCGCCTTGCCCACCGGCAGCAACACCACCGGGAACTGCCAGATTTTTTCATACAGACCGGCAGCCACCTGCTCGTCGTGCACGATGGCATCGGCCTCGCGCAGCAGGTCGGCCCGTGCGCGGGTGATGGTTGCCTTGGAACGGTGCAGCGTCAGGGGTTCGCTTTGCGATGTGCACAGCAGAACGCGGTTGATGCCGTGGTGCTTGTTGGGGATCTCCGTGGCCAGACGCTGGTGTTCATCGGTGATGGTGCAGGGATCCGCGGCAAAGATTGCCACCGCGTGGCGATAGGTGCGGCCGTCACCCTGCACGCCGACCGACTGGATGGGCAGCTGCACATGGGCGATATCCACGCCGGGGAGGTTCTGGGACTCGGACACCCCTTCATCCTTCGAACAGAGAATGCGGACACCAAGCCCCGGCCCCGGGAACGGATGGCGCCACACCAACTCGTGGGGCAGACCCAGCTCCTCGCCAAGGCGGCGCACTTCGTCTTTGTAGAGCTCCTTGAGCGGCTCGATCACCAGCCCCGCTTCGATGAGTTTCTGCACGGCCTCGACACGGTTGTGGTGGGTCTTGATCTGATCGGCATGCTTGGTGCCGCCAGTCTCGATGGTATCGGGGTAGATCGTCCCCTGCCCCAGCATCCAACCATCCTGCATACGCAGACCCATCTCCTCACTCACACGCTTCTGCACCTGCAGGAACGTATCACCGATCACTTTGCGCTTGGCCTCCGGTTCCGTGACACCGCTCAGCTCGGCAAAGAACTCGTCGCTCGCGTCTTCCACGAAGAGGTTTTTGACCCCCAGCTTGCGCAGTGCATCGACGATGTTGCCCGCCTCGCTTTTGCGCATCATGCCGGTCTCCACCAGCAAACCGGTCACGCGGTCGGCGCCCAGCACCTTGTTGAGGAGCGTGAAGGCGACCGATGAATCCACACCGCCGCTCACCATCATGAAGACCTTCTTGTCACCCACTTCCTTGAGCACCTCCAGCCCGATCTTCTCGGCAAAGCCGTGTACCGACCACGGAGCCGGATCACACAGATCGACAAATCGCTTGAGCATGTCGGTGCCATGCTGGGTGTGCGCCACCTCCAGGTGAAACTGCACGCCGAAGATCTTCTTCTGTTCGTTGGCCATCGCCGCACATTGGCACGAGTCGGATGTCGCAACGGTCGAGAACCCCTCGGGCAACGTGGTCACCTCATCGCCGTGGCTCATCCATACCGTCAGCTCCGCCGGCAGACCCGCAAGCAATGCCCCGCCGCCGTTGAGCGAGCGGATGCGTGTGTGACCGTATTCCTTGGTCTTGCCCGGGGTCACCTTGCCGCCCAGCGCATGTGCCAACCACTGGTGGCCATAGCAGATGCCCAACACCGGGATACCCAGCGAAAGCAACGCCGGATCCGCCTGTGGACTGCCCGCGTCATACACACTCTGCGGGCCGCCGGAGAGGATGACACCGGCCGCTGCCCGCAGATCGGTGGCCGGAGTTTCCGGCGGAAGGATCACAGAAAACGCACCGCATTCGCGTACGCGACGGGCGATGAGATGGGCATATTGACCCCCGAAGTCGAGAATGACGATGCTTCTTTGGTGCAACGGAGCCTCCATGTGGGGAGTGTAGTGGCTGTGGGAAGGCCTCCGCAATGGTTTGACATCAAAAAGGAAAGGGCATGAAATAGCGACATGGAACACCTCCAAGCCATCGTCGATGTCGACATGAAGACTCTGCGGTTCAGTGAAGCCAAGAAGCTCTGCGAGGCGCTGACAGGCGACGCCCTAGTTACGCTGTGTGAAGACATGTTGGCAAAGGCCATGCGGGGAGAAGAGGTGGACTCCACCCTGTTGCGCGCGGCACGTGTGCGACTGGGAGAAATCGGCGAACGCATCGGGCTGAAAACACAGGACATCGCCGCGGCACTGGCCGATGTACAACGCTTCTATGCGGAGGCCAAATCCACGGCACGCAGAACGGTGGAGTCGTTGTCGCAGGAGCAACATGCCGCCACCAAGCGCATCGCCGACCGCTGTGCCAATTGCCACGCACAGGCGCTTGCCATCGTCCGTTCACACCCGACACACGCCGTCGCTCCGTCGACCAACGGCGCAGCCAAGCATGAGGATACAACGGAGATGACCTTTGATCAGGCATTGCTTGACCAAACGGATGCTAAGCCAAAGGCTACAGACGACGATTTTGAGCTGAAACTCGACTAGTCACCGCAAGCAGCAGCCACAGTGTGGCCGCCACACCAAAATCCTCGAAGCTGTGCAAAAACAGCCCGGCGATACACACACCCATAAAGCCCAAGAGCACGGCGCCCCGGAGAATGCGTCGCAACAGCAGGCCGCACAACGCCAGATAGACCAGAAGGCCGACGACCCCAAGCTCGACACCGATTTGCAGATACCAGTTCTCAGGCAGGAAAGGACAAAGGCATGCATCGGCAGGCTGCACTTGCCTGCCATTGAGAAACACACACAGGTCAGGGTGTTCTTTTGCCCACGACACATCGGAACCCGACGGAAGATCGATACAGGTGTCGCGCCCGTGGTTGGTGGCTGGCCCCGCAGTGCCCAACCCCTGCCCAAGCGGATACATAGCGATGGCACGCAGAGCGGCAAGCGGCCGCTCGATATGGTTCTTGCTGGAGGTGACCCGTGTGATGACCGTGGGCGCGACGGCGAGGATCCCCGTGAGGCACAACGTGCACACCAATGCCCCGACCCCCAGCACACGTGTGCGCCGGGAAGGACGCACTTCCTTCCATACAATGCATGCGGCAACCACGCCCGCAGCCAGCCACGCCGCACGTGAGAAGGTCAGTACGATGGCCAGCGCAATGGGCATGGCGAACACCCACTGCCTACGGAGCATGGCGATGGCCAGCGGCAGCAGCAGCCAAAGCCCCAATTGATTGGGACCGCTCATGACCGACTGCATGCGGCGGATGCCCGTTTCCCCGATCTGCTGGAACGGAGCCAGCGCTCCCCCGCTGACATAGAGGGAATGCAGGTCGCTATAGCCAAGCATCTGCAGCACAGACATCGGCAGTGCCAGCATGACAAAGCCGGCAACTGCCACGGTCAGCGCCGACCACAGCAACACCTGCAGTGCGCGCGGCACAAACGTCGTGCTCCACTCCGCCCTGCGCAGGACGACAAACGAGAGCGGCAACACGAGGTCGTAGCGCAGGCCATAGAAGAACGGCGAAGTGAGCAGTGCATGCTCTCGAAGGCCGAGCATGACGGCGATGCCCGACAAGATCGCGATGCATGCATCAATCGCATCCGCATGTTTCCATCCCCTCCACACCCGCCTGTCACACACGGCAAGCAGCAGGATGACACCGAGCAGAGCCTCCTTCCACAGTGCCAGCCAGCCCAGCGGCGCATGCCCCGCTCCGGCAATCAGCTTCGTTCCAACCGTTACCAAGAATGCGTGGAACGGAAGGAGAGCCAACAAGAGCAAGGCCAGTGATTCCCGCGCTTTTTGGAGAGACATACAGCTAGCATAGGCCTTTCCTCTGCTGGTTTCATTTGCCACTTTTGGCGACCACCCAAAATGGCGCAAAAGGTCGCCGAGGGTACGAGAGTGACTGGCAGCAGCTTGCCATTTGCTTTGCGTGGGAGGGCTGTGCCGCACCCGAGGGGGTGAAGGGGCAAGCGGAGTGGGGAGTTGCGGCACTGGGTTTTCTTTCGCCCTTTCTTTGGGCTCTAGCCAAAGAAAGGGCACGAGAAGAGTAGGAGGAAAGAAGAAAATTCCCTCTTTGGGGAAAGTACGAAGAAAAAAGTGTCTTCTGTTATCTCACCCCCAACCGCTCCTCTTCCGACCTGAACACTTCGCCTTTTTTGAGAATCGCCTCAACCGCATCGATGCACTTGGCACTCACGTTCTCTCCATAGATCTTGGGAGCCTTTGCCATCTCCTTGTTGCCCCAGGCATAGGTAATGAGCGCATGGATCACATCGCTGCGCACCGGCGGAGCGATCAGGTTACCGCCGCACATGGCCGACTCGCTGCGGTCGCTGCCAAAACGCAGGGTGACACAGGGAATCCCCATCGCATTCATCTCCTCCTGCATGGAGCCACTGTCAGTGGCACACACGGCCGCCTTGCTCATGGCGGCGATCACGTCGCGGTACTCCGGCCACACGGGACTGTAGAGGAAGTTCGGATACCGCTTCTGCCATGCGGCGATTTCCTCGCGCAGACCAAAACGGTCAATGGCGGCTTCCGTTTGGAAGAGCGAAATGAGAAGCACCGTCTTCCCCTCCTCCAACAACTGGCGCATGGCGCCGATAATCGCGAGGAAACGCACCTTGGAATTGCAGTTTTCTCGGCGATGAATGCAGAAGCGCACAAAATTGCCTCCGGCCAACATGGGATACCGGTCAAACACTGTCGAGTTCTTGATGTCTGTCATGGCTTCTGCCGTGGCATCGACCACGGAGTTGCCCACGACCACAATTCGGTCGTCTGCAAAACCTTCGCTGCGCATGAATGAACGGTCGAGTTCGACCGGAGCCAGATGAATGCCTGTCGCCGTCTCTGCACCGCGAGTGCAGAACTGCTCGGGATACGGCTCCTGACTGCCCCGCTCCCAATGATCGGGGTTCTGTAAAAACGCATGCCAGGCTGCAGCATCCACGGAGCCTTTCCCATCGATTTCAAGCCATGTTGCGCCATTTTTGAATGTCGCATACTTGGGCGTCAGCGTACGAATGCCTGCCTCCACATGAACGGCGGCAAACCCGTTGCAATACCCCGCATTGGCGCCGGCCAAAGCGGTGGTGGTGTCGCCGTGCACATAGGGAATCACGATCTTCCCCGCTTTCTTCAGTTCGGCCATCACCCAACCAAGGCGGCCGATGATCTGGCTCATGATCTCGTGCATCTCGCCTCGCACATTCAGGTTGAAATCGGGCTCCACGCCAAATTCTGCCAACATGCCGCCGCTCAGGTTCTCGCTGTAGTGCTGGCCGGTATGCCCGAGCAACACCTGATGCCCGCGTTTCTTGAGCTCGCGATACAGCGGCACTTGCTTGATGATGTCTGGCTTGGTCGCGATCATCACCAAATGAATGTGGCGCTCAGGCAGCGCGCCAATGACTTCGAGGGACACGCCGGAGCGGAAGGTGATCTCGTTCACGGGCGGAGCATAGCGCAGAAATCTGACGTCGACACCCCTTGCCTCGCCCTTTGGCCGAGGTACACACTGTGCCCCCTATGCCCAACCCTCTGACTTGTTGCTCCGAAGCCCTCGTGCTGCCCTACGCCGCAATCGGCAAGGCTGAGTCGGTGTTTCGGGAACCCGGAGCACGCGAAACATACCGCGCGCATTTTGCGGTCTGCGAAAGCTGCCGGCAGGTGCGCGATCAGATTGCGGCAACATTCACGACCGACAGCGAACGTGCGAAAGCCGATGCCGATTTCTTCCCTCTTACTCCTGTACCACCTGTTCCCCCGTCGGCTCAACCCGAATGACGATGCCTTTGACGGGTCGCAGCGTCTTGTCGAGCATCTTTTCCCCGTCAAAGCGGTAGATGTAGGGAGTGGCCAGCAGCACTTCAAGCGTGGCCGTGGTGTCGTCATCCAGATGATCAAGCTCCCGGAAGATCGGACGCAGACTGTTGCCGTGTGCGGCAACCAGCACATTCTTGCCGGCCGCCACATGGGGCAGGATGTACTGATGGAAGAAGGGCAGCACACGCTGCACACAATCGGCAATGCTCTCGCCGTTGGGAGGGCGCGTGGCAAAGCTGCGACGCCACAGGTGCACCTGCTCCTCGCCGAATTTCTTGATCATCTCCGCCTTGTTGAGCCCCTGCAGATCACCGTAGTGACGCTCGTTGAGCGCGCTGTCACATGTTACGGGAACACTCTCCTGACCAAGCCCCTTCAGCACGGCGGCAAGCGTGTTTTGCGCACGCATCAGACGCGAGGTGAACGCCATGTCGAAGCGGATGTCCGACAAGACGGATGGCGTCTTGGTGGCATCGTCCGCCCCGCGGGGGGCAAGCGGGATATCCGTCCAGCCGGTGAACCGGTTTTCCAGATTCCATTGCGACAGGCCGTGGCGGATCAGGACGAGAGTACCCATGGAAGGATGAGGAGGATGACCGTCAGTTCGGGCAAAGCAAGAACTGGCGCAAAACGTGCATTTGCGGTATACTTGAAGGCGACATGAAGATCAACATCCACCACCTCCCGCGTCATCGCTTTCTCAAGACCGTCTTGTGGGCCGTGTTTGCCAGTGCGGTGATCGTGAGTGCGGCGGCCGGACTTGGCCGCGCGGCACGCAATTTCCAGGCGGCGCTGACCGACAAGCCGGATGTCGCCCTGTATCTCCTGCTGCCGGAAGACGACATCATGGACTCCACGCTCCTGCGTGAGCAGCCCACAGAACGTGACTACCTAGCGCAGACCAAGCACGGCTCCATGCTGATTAAACTCAAACGCGGACCGCAGCAGTGGTATGTCAGTTCGAAGGAGACACTCCACGAAGCTCCTGCCCATGGCGGAGCACCAGCAGCGGAAACAGAACAACTGCATGAATGATCCGCGGCAGGCGCCACGGCTGCAGCAGGAGTCTCCACAGCCATTCCAGACCGACCGCACGCATCCAGCGGGGAGCGCGCTTTGCCGTGCCTGCAAGGAAATCGAAGGTGCCGCCCACACCCATGGCAACCTTGACTGAGGGCAAATCGTTGAGATGACGATCGATCCACTGATCCTGCGCTGGGGCGCCGTACGCCACCAGCAGCACATGGGGTGCCGCGCGATTGATAAGGGCAATGATCGCCGATGCGTCTTCCTCACGCGGGCTCCCGGCAAACGTCCCGACGATCTGCAATCGCGGATTGTGCGCCTGCAGCTCGGCCGCCGCCCGCCCGGCAACGCCGGGAGCGGCTCCCAGCAAAAAGACGGTATGTTCGGATGGAAGGGAAAGGCAGAGGCGGGAAACGGTATCGACACCCGTCACGCGTTGGGGGAGCCGCTGACGCGTCCATCGGGCGGCATAGAGGAGGCCGACGGAATCGGGCAGATTGAGTGCGGTGCGGTTGAGCAGCTGCCGAAACGACGCGTCGCGGGCGGCGGCCACCAGCATCTCGGCATTGGGAGTGGCCACATGGAACTGCCCCGGCAGATCAAGCATCTGTTTGATGCGCGCCACGGCGTCGGTGCTGATGACGGGGTCGATGGGTACGGACAGAAGACGGACACGCTGCATGCCCAGAGCATAGCAGTCGACAGGCGCGCTTCCCTCCCCCTAGAATGACACCGATGCATCGCACCTGCCTCGTCTCCTTGGCTCTCCTTCTTTCTGCCTGCGTCCCCACGGCGGCTCAATTCCCCGAAGCATCGCCATTCGACGAACAGGCTGTACAGGGAGAAGCGCTGAACCAGGATCAAAAACCCGCGGCAACGCTCAGCGGTGCACTCGTCGAGGAGCGGCTGCTGCCCACCGGACTGCTCGAGATCGGCTCCTTCAACGCACCCCACACGCTGCTGCTCTTTGTCACACCGGGCAGCTCGTACTCACAGCAATATGTCGCCGATCTCCTGCCGTCGCTGACCGCACATGCCGTGAAGGCAGGCGCGATCAAGATCCATATCGCCTTCGTGCCGTTTGAGCGCTACCCCCAGACTGCCACGGCCACTGCTCAGCTGATCTGCGCCGCCAAGCAGCACAAGGGTCTTGCCGCACTCCCGGTCATCATGCAAAACCCGACGGCACTCGGCGCATCGGCAAGCGGCACGTCCTCCGCCTTTGACCTGCAGGCCATGCGCAGCTGCGCGGCCGACCCAGCCACAGCCTCCATGGCATCGCTGCACGCTAGTGTCGCCGACTCGCTGCATGTCACCCTTGTCCCCACCGCCTTCCTGGACGGTGAAAAACGCGCGGGTCTGCCCGAGTGGATCGACCTGCGTGGATGGATCGACAGCGTTATGGGCGCGTAACGCGGATGAGCTTCCGTCGCGTTGCGGCACCGGACAGGATGTCGACGTGACGCATTTCCGTCTGCAATTCGTCCGCCAGAAACCGCATAAGTTCGCGGTTGGCTTTGCCGTCTTCTGCGGGCGCATGCAGGGCAATCTTCAGGGTGCCGTCGGCGAGGGTTCCGGTCACCACACTGAGCGGAGCGCCGGGTTTCACGTGCGCAGTGAACGTGACCGTGCCTTCCTGCTGCAGCCGGTTGCGAAGCGTGTCGATCGCCATATCAGTGGGTGCGGGAAGCGCGCCACGCAGCGATCTTTTTGTGGTCTCCGCTGACCAGCACATCAGGCACCCGAAGCCCGCGGAATTCTTCGGGACGGGTGTAGTGCGGATATTCCTTTTTCCGATCAAGCGCCTTCGAAAAACTTTCCTCTGCGGCGGATTCGTCTTTGCCAAGCACTCCGGGAATATGGCGCGCCACAGCATCGATCAGCACCATGGCAGGCAACTCCCCGCCGGTGAGCACAAAGTCGCCGATGCTCATCACTTCATCGATCCATCCGCCATCGATGATGCGCTGATCGATCCCTTCATAGTGCCCGCACAGCAGGATAAGCCACTGGTGTTTTTTCGCGATGCGCTCGACCATCGTCTGAGTCAGACGTTTACCGACGGGAGAAAAGTAGATCGCATGGCTCTTGCCCGTGCCCGATGCACGGATCGCTTCGATCGCGTCTACCACCGGTTCGCACATCATCAGCATGCCCGCTCCCCCTCCATAGGGACGGTCGTCCACCTGCTTGTATTTGCCTTTGCCGAACTGCCGCAGGTCATGGAACCGGACATCGAGGATCTTCTCCTCCTGCGCACGCTTGAGGATGCTTTCGGAGAGGGGGCCACTGAACATTGCCGGGAAGAGTGTGAGGATGTCGATGCGCATGTAGGATAAGTATAGGCCATGCCTGCCCCAAAAGTCGCCATCCTTCTGCCCACGTATGAACCCGATCCTCAGCTGCTGCGGAAGGCCATCGATGGCGTGCTCGCGCAGACCGTGGACGATTGGACACTCCTGATCCACGATGACGGCTCAAAGGAGGACGTACACTCCATCGTAGAATCCTACCTCCGTGACCCCCGCGTCACATTTGTACGATCGGAGCGGCGCCGGGGAATCGGCGGCAACTGGAATGCGGCGTTTGCCGCCTTGCCCGCGCTGCCGGTCGCTGTCGCCTATCTGTTCCAGGATGATGCCTGGCAACCGCACTACCTCTCGCTTGCCTGCATCGCAATGGAACGGCACCCGTCCGCCGGCCTCATCGCGCTCGCCCATCACTATGAGATGGAGCCGCTGCATCCCCTTGCCCATCAATACCAGGCGATCGAGCGCGAGCGCTACCACGTCTTTGCGCAGGAATATGCCGAAGGAAAAGGCTTTTTGCTGCGTTGGCTGAAACAAGGTCTGCACCCCAACCTGATCGGGGAACCCAGTTTTGTGGTCATCCGGGCATCCATCCTCGCCGCCTGCCCGTGGGATACGCACATGGTGCAATGTCTTGATGTGCAGGGTTGGGTACGCATGCTGCAGCAGACCGACATTGCGTTCGTCGCGGACAATGCAGGCACGTTTTTGGTGCATGGCGGCGGCGCCAGTGCGGCGCATCAGCGCGCGGGACGCGGCATGTTCGATCGCCTGAGGATTCTCGTGCGACTGACGCGTTCCGAGGATCCGGCCATCCGCAGGTCGGCATGGAGCTGCATGTTGCGCGAGCTCCCCAAAATGACCGCAAAATTCTTCACACGTTTGCGAGCCTGATCAGGCGAGGACAAGCGGCTGCACCTCGGTCTCCACAAAGGAACGCGCACGATCCATCAGTCCCAACAGGCGATGATTCACCGTGCCGTTCTCCTTCTGCATATCGAGCAGGGGCGACAGGCGCTCCGTCAACGAGCGGAGGCGCTCCACCAGCACGGGATGTTGTCCGTCGGAGACAAGTTGCAGATGCTCATCGAGCATATCCACATCGCCTTCGAACACGCCTAAATGGGAGGAGTTGTAACTCATACGATTGCGGCAGTGTACGAATTTCCACCCGAGGGTCAAATGAACTTTTTCATCAGTCCAGAAACGTCCGTTATGGCCACTTCCTGCACGGCATTGGTCTTTTTGCCTTTTCGCGGTTCAAGGCGGTCGTAGAAACTGGGAATGTCCTCATTCTGGTATAGCACCCCGCAGGCGATGTGCTCCGACACATCGGTTGCCGTCTGCCGTGCGAGTGCAAAATCCTTCGGGTCATAGCCGATGCCATCCACATCCTTGCACCGCTCCATCAGATAGTCGTGGGTGGCGAAGTGGTTATAGGTGGGACAGGCCTGGAGCATGTCGACGAAGGCGAAGCCGTTGTGCTGCAGTGCCGCCTTGAGCACACGCACCATCTGCGGGATGTTCCCCGAGAACGCGCGGCCGACGAAGGTGGGTTCGAGGCTGAAGACAAAATCCATCGAGTTGAGGGTGTGCTCGGGGATCCCGTTGGGCGACGAGTTCATCTTTTGCTCCTGCCACGTCAGGCTCGATGCCTGGCCGGTCGTCAGCCCGTAGTTGGCGTTGTTGTGAAGCACAAACACGATCGGATAGTTGCTGCGAATGCTGTGCACCAAATGGCCGATGCCCTCCGAAAAACTGGCGCCGTCGCCGCCGAAGGCCATCACGGGCATCGACGGATTGGCCAACTTTGCGCCTGCGGCAAACGGCAGCACGCGGCCGTGCAGGCCATGGAAACGATAACCCAACAGCTTGTCACTGGTGTTGCCATGGCACCCCACGTCGTAGCAGAGCATCACACCGTGTGGCGGAATGCCGCTTTCCACGAGCGCGCGCTTCACCGCCGTCCAGATCCCGTAATCCCCGCAACCGTCGCACCACGAGCAGCGGGTCGCGCAGTGGTAATCCTGCATCACGGGAGCCGATCCTTTATCGAGAGGAATGCTCATGAAACATGGGAGGAAAGCAGCGTGCACAGCTCGTCATAGAAAAAAGGACGGCCGTCATACTTCAGAATCTTGTCGGTGATCGAGAGGCCGCACTCCTGACGGATCAACGTGCCCAGCTGCCCCTGATGGTTGCCTTCGACCAGCACCAGTTTTTTGCCGCTTTTCGCCAACTGTTCGATCGTGTCCGTCTTCAGCGGCCAAAGGTAGGAGTAATGCAGATAGGCCGCTTTGCCCGACAATTCCTTGGATGCCAGCGCATCCTCCATCACCGATTTGGTGCTCCCCCAACCCACGAACACGGTCTTGGCTTTCGAGGAACCGATCAGCACCGGCTCCGGCAACGATGCCTTGAGCGCATCCATTTTGCGCATGCGCTTGTCCATCTGTGCCTTCGCATTGTCCGCGCCCTCGTTGACCGCACCATCCGGGCTGTGCTCGTCGCCCTGCGCATTGTAGGTGGCCGCAACGGAACCCGGCAGCCATCGCGGGGAAACGCCATCGGGGTCGGTAGTACGGAAGCGATCCATGCTCGTCAGTGCCTTCAACTCCTTCGGATCGGTCACGATCCCCCGCTCCATCGTCGCCTTCTTCAGGTCATAGGGCTTCTGCGTGTAGATCGCCTCGGCGATCTGCTTGTCGGTCAATACGATCACGGAGATCTGGAATGTTTCCGCAATGTTGAAGGCGATCGGCATGAGGGTAAATGCGTCGGCGCTGTCACTCACAGACAACACGCAACGCGGGAATTCCCCATGCGCGGTATGTATCGCCATCAACAGATCACCCTGTGCCGTCCATGTGGGCAGACCCGTCGCGGGACCCGGGCGCTGGGCAAGCACGAACACCGTGGGATTTTCGATGATGCCGTTGAGCGACAGCGTCTCACTCATGAGGTCGAACCCGCCGCCGCTTGTGGCGGTCAAGGCGCGACAGCCCATGTGCATGGCTCCGCTCACCATCTGTGCTGCGGTGATCTCGTCTTCGGCCTGCTTGATCACCATGCCGGTCTCGTTTTGGATCTCTGCGATGTACGACAGAAGCGGACTGCTCGGCGTCATCGGATACCCGGCATAGAGGCGCACGCCCGCATGCACCACGCCCAACCCCATCGCCTCGGTACCCGTAAGCAGCAGATCCTTGCTCCACGCCGCATCGGCCTTGGGCAACGTCACGGCAGCTTCTTTTGCACGCTCCTGTTTGAAAGCAAATCCGCGATCCACACACGTATAGTTGATTTCCAGAAGATCGGGCTTTTTGGCAAATTGTTCCTTGGCCAATCCCTTCAATTCATCCGCCTGACGCCCAAGCAACGCCCACACCGTCGCGGTAATGAGCATGTTCCCCAGAATCGGTTTGGCGTGAAGCTCATGCAGCATCGCCTGCACGGGCAGCTCGATCACGGTGATCTTCTGCGCATCCAAAAACGCCTGATCGTCCTTGGAAAATTCCCAATCGGGCGACTGATGCAGCACCACGCCGCCCGGTTTCAGTTCACGGAGATTCAACTCCAGACCGTGATGATTGAAACACACCAGCACATCGACGTGCTGCTCTGTGCTGCCGATCTTTTGGTCGCTGACATCGAGTTGGTAACTGCTGTGCCCACCCTTGATGAGCGACATGTACTCGCGATAGCCGAACACACAGTAGCCCGCCCGCTTGAGCCCCTTGGCCAACAGTTCTCCGACGGAGTTCACCCCCTGTCCCTGCGAGCCGGTGACTTTGATGGACGCGCGACTCATGCGAGGAGAGGAAGGATCTCGTCGCCCCAGGCCTGCACCAGAGCCTCCTGGCCGTAGGGTTCGTTGACGACTTTGAGCATGTGGCCGAGCTGTTCGCCTCCATGATTCATCACAAACTGACGGAGATGATGGCCACTGTTGCACAGATAGCGATAACGTTCGTCGCCAAGGGCGATGATCAGCACCTTTTTGCCACCCAGCTGCACGGCGCCACACTGATCATGAAGAAAGCGATGCATGTACGGGTTCATTTGGCCTTCAATGCCGCCGGTATTCCAGCTGCCACTGGCAAACAGCAACACATCCCCGCGCTGCAGATCCTCGGGCTTGGCCGCCTCCGCGCGCTGCACCTCCACGTTCAGGTGCGGGGCTTTTGCGGCGAGGTGATCAACGAGCGTCTGAACCACAAACTCGGTGTGACCGCTCGTGGAGGCGTAGATGATGTGCAGGGACTGAGCCACGCGCCCATTCTAGCGATGTTTTCGCTGAACGCAGCATCTGGTTAAGACTGTCTTATTCTGCTATAATAAGGAGATGGCTTTCACGAGCTTTACCTACCTGTATTTTCTCGCAATTGTCGTTGCGCTGTACTGGGCTGTGCGCAACAGGGTTGCCCAGAACGTCCTTTTGCTTGTAGCAAGTTACGTGTTCTACGGTTGGCTGACGCCATGGTATTGCCTCCTGCTGGCCAGCAGCACGATCGTCACCTATATCTGCCTGCATTGGCTGTGGAATAGAAAGGAGGAAGAAAAAGAGCTCATCGCGGTTGTGGTGTGTGTGATTTTGAACATTGGAATGTTGGCCATCTGTAAATATTGGAATTTTTGGATCACAGATATCCTAGCGACAACCAAATCTGTTGGCTGGAAATTATCAAAGGAAAGCCTGCAAATTGTTCTGCCGATCGGCATGTCATTTTATACATTGCAGGCTGTTGGCATCACTGTTGATGCTTATCGTAACGAAGTAAAAAGGCAATCTTTTTTGAATATTGCGCTGTTCCTAGCCTTCTTCCCCAAGTTAATTGCGGGCCCCTTCGAAAAAGCAAATGCATTCCTCGCTCAAGCCAACGCATCACGAACATTCGATGTAGGAAGTTTTTTGCAATCTTTTTCGTTGCTACTTGCAGGATTCTTGAAAAAATTAGTTATTGCAGAAAATATTAAAATTTATGTTGATCAAATCTTTTTTCTCAAAGATCCATCCATACCCTTGCTCTTGGTTGGCGGCGTGGGTTTTATGATTCAAATTTACGCTGATTTTTCTGGATATACAGACATAGCAAGAGGAAGTGCGCGCCTGTTGGGAATCAATCTAATGGAGAATTTTAATTCTCCATATCTAGCAGTCTCGCCATCTGATTTTTGGGGGCGCTGGCACATATCGCTCTCTCGCTGGTTTCGTGAATATATTTACATCCCCCTCGGGGGATCACGTAGCCATGCAATCACTGAGATATGCTGGGCACTTATGATTACCATGTGTTTAAGCGGCCTCTGGCACGGCCCGACTTCAAATTATTTTGCTTGGGGTCTTTATCATGGAATGCTTATCTCCGCATATCTGACAATCGGCATCGGAGGTCACTGGAAACCAGTAACCGGCTTAGGCACCGCAATAGCAACAATATTAATGTTAATTTGGACATTAATAGGCTGGATCATATTCCGCTGTAGCGATCTCGCTTGGCTTATTAAAATTATACTCAAATTTGATTGGCATCTCACGCAAGGTGAATTTTTAGTCACTTGGGTTTTTCTGTCTATGTATCTAGTGTACATACTGCCATGGCTGGGCTTAATAATCGCAGAACGCTTACCTGACAAATACATATGGCTCAAGGCTCCGCTTAGGGCAACTATTGTGATGTGCATCGTTATTTTAGGAGAGGCAAACGTTGTTGATTTCATTTATGTTAATTTCTAATGGAAACACCAACATCACCACCGATCGAAAATCTCACAGCGAAGCAAGTGGAGCTGCCATCAAAAACTAATTTTCACCTTCCAACAGGCTCCGATACGCCTTCTGAAACACCAGAAACGCAAAATGTGAATTCGTCACAATCTGGCACGGGATCCGCCCCTCTAAGGGTATCTGGGGGCATGGTAACTATTTTTGTATACTTAGCCTCGATCATTGTTGTAGGTCTTACAATCAACGCATTAGTTGTCCGGTTAAATGCACATTTCAATTTTATTGAGAAACAGCGTGAGATTTTAAATGACAAACCGCATGAAATTGTTATAGTTGGAAATTCTCAGTCAATTTTATTTTTAAATCCAACTATACTAAGCGCCGAATTACAAAGAAGTGTTGTTGAAATTCATGGAGGCGGCGTGCCTGCTGGCTGGTGGTATTTAGCAATAAAAAATATTGTGCTTCATTTAAACCCTAGACCAAATACAATTATTGTCCCTGTACTGCCGGAATATGTAGTAAATCCTAATGTGTTTCTCGTTAAATACGCGAAGGATCCTATCGCCGAAGAGCGCGAGCCTGAATTAGAAAAAATGGCGAAGATATCAAAGGTTACCAGTCCTCTTAGCGATTGGCTTTCGAGAACATTTTCTATGGTCAGAACAAATGACCAATTGCGACGTGTTTTGTATGAACAAATACGAGACTGGGAAATCGCTTTGACAACAAAAAAAACAAAAACTGCCAACAAAACAATGAATGATACCTTGAAAGATGTGGCACCAAACCGTTTGCCCATCTCTTCGGTAGTGAAGTTGAAAAAGGAAGAACAAACCTTCGAAAACTCATTCATCCCCCTCATAGTCAATGTGGCAAAAAAGGGAGGAACTCAACTTATTTTTGTTCGTGTAAAGCAGCGTGATGGAAAAAAACAAGATGATATCCAAATAGCCTTCATGGACAAGATGCAATCTTTTCTGCAAGAGCAAGGCATCCCATATCTCGATTATTCAAATGATCCTAGAATTTCTGAAAAAGACTTTGTTGATGACAAACATCTATCAACAAACTCACAAAAAATATTTAATGCAATTCTCGCGCAAGATCTAGCACCTTATTTGCGTTAATGGTTATGTTCTCCCCCCGCTCCATCGCCGTCGTCGGTGCCAGCACCACACAGGGCAAGGTTGGGCATGACATCCTCAGTAATCTTCTGATTCAGGGATACAAAGGCCGCGTGTTTGCCATTAACCCGAAGGCAACCACCATTCTTGGCTGCCCCGCATTCCCGAATATGAAGGCGCTGCCCCAGGCGCCGGACATGGCGGTCATCGCCATTCCTGCCGCCGGCGTGCCGCAGATCCTGCGGGAGTGCGCAGAGGTGGGCACAAAAAACATCGTGATCATCACGGCGGGGTTCAAGGAGACCGGAAAGGAAGATGGAGCACGGCTTGAGCAGGAAATCGTACGCATCGCAAAAGAACATGAGCTCAACATCGTTGGCCCCAACTGTTTGGGCATCCTGCGTCCATCGGTCGGACTCAATGCATCCTTCGCAAAATACGTGCCGCCTGTCGGCAATGTCGCACTGATCAGCCAGTCCGGCTCCACGGCGGTGGCGATCATGGATCAAAGCCCCCATCTGGGCTTTGGCTTTTCAGTCGTACTCAGCATTGGAAATAAGACCGTCCTTTCGGAAATTGAATACCTGAAAATGTGCGAAGAAGACCCTGAAACGGCGGTCATCGCCCTGTACCTCGAAAGTCTGGAGCGCGGATCGGAATTTCTGCGTGAAGCGGCGCGTATTTCGGCAAAAAAACCAATCGTGCTGATCCGCGCGGGCACGACCGAACAGGGACGCCGTGCCGCCCAGTCCCACACCGGTGCGCTTGCAAGCGGCGACAGAGGGCTCGAGGGCATCTGCCGCCAGGCGGGAGTGCGTCTCGCACAAAACATGGAGGAATTCATCGACTACATCACCGTGCTCAGCTGCCAACCCCCTTTGCTCTCCAAACGGATCGCCATCGTCACCAACGCCGGCGGTTTGGGCATTTTGGCTACTGATGCCGCTTCCAGGGTGGGCTTGCAGCTCCCCATGCCAAGCGCACAGGGGTGCGAGCTCCTCCGAGAAGCCCTGCCGGACAACGCAAGCATCAAGAACCCCATCGACATCATCGGTGATGCAAAGACCGACCGCTACGAGGCTGCGCTTGCCGTCTGCAGGGATGACCCCAGCATCGACGGCATTGCTGTGCTTCTATCCCCCCAAATTATGACGCCATGCTCGGAGATCGCCGATGCGGTCATCCGCGTCACGCGTCACAGTAGGCTTATTCCTGTCACAACCTGCTTCATGGGAGGCGATGTAGTGCACGAATCACACATGAAACTGCGAGCTGCCGGCATCCCTACATTCGCCACTCCGGAACGTGCAGTGCGCGCACTGCACATGCTCCAGCCGCTTGCCCCAGGTATTCACAAGGCCAACACGAAACCCATCGACGCACAGCGCATGTTTCCGGCCACGGAAGGCCTGCTCCCCGAGGCAGACACCGCCGCATTGTTCGGCGCCTATCAGCTTCCGCTCCCCCGCCAACTGCTCGCATGCAGCAAGGCCGAGGCCGTTGCCCATGCGGCCACCATGCCGCACGGCGCAGTCGCCAAGATCAGCTCCCCCGACATCCTGCACAAAACCGATATGGGCGGCGTTCGCATCGGCCTGAAGACCGCGGATGACGTGGGTCATGCATATGACGATATCATGGCCAACGCAGCGAAAAACGCCCCGCAGGCAAAGATCGAAGGAGTCCTGATCCAGGAAATGCTCGAACCCGGAGAGGAATTCATCGTGGGCGGCGTCCGTGATCCGTCCTTCGGCCCCATGGTGATGGTCGGCCTTGGCGGCATCTATGCGGAGCTCTTCAAAGACACGTCGTTCCGCCTCGCGCCCATCACCGAAGCCGACGCCTACGACATGCTCGATGACCTCAAAAGCTGGAAGCTCCTGCTGGGCATGCGTGGCAAGCCGCAGGCGGACATCGATGCGCTCGCTCAGCTGATCCTCAATGTGTCACGGATGATGACGGAGTGCCCGCAGATCACCGAACTGGACTGCAATCCGGCGATCGTGCGCAGCGACGGCATCGTGATCGCCGATGCGAAAGTGGTGCTTGGTACAAAATCACATTGAGCACGGCGGCAATGGCCGTTAGGCTTGCAGGGTCTTTTTCCTCATTGACCCATGAAGCTCAAAACCCTGTTCAAGCACGCCGTCGACATCGGCATCGAGGCCGACATCCGCGGCCGCAAGTACTTAGAGAAGCAGCTGAAGAAGGAAGCCGACCGCCAGAAAAAGCTTGAGGGCAAGGAAAAGCAGTACGCCGATGAGGAGCGCACGTGGAACCCCTACGCCGACTCCCGCATCATCAACGGCACCGGCGAGGAAGAGGTGAAGACGGTCTTCGTGGGCATCGATATCGAGACCCCGGAGGTGCTGTTGGCCGACCGTCTGCGCGAAAAAGGCCACAAGATCGACGCCCTGATGATCCACCACCCCGAAGGCCGCGCCTTGGCAGACCTGGATAAGGTGATGACCCTCAACTGTGATGTTGCGGCCGCCGCAGGCGTGCCGATCAACCAGTCGGAGTACCTCTATCGCCCCCGCATGGAGAAGATCTGGCGCGCCATCCACGCCGATAACCTCCTGCGCGTGCAGCAAGCCGCCGCGCACCTCGACTTCCCTGCGTTCTGCACCCACACCATCACCGACAACCTCGTCTGGGGTCTGATGGAGAAGATGATCTGCAAGAAGCAGTGGGACGATCTCGGCGAGATCATCAACGCCATCCGCGACATCCCCGAATACGACTTCTACGCCAAGAAGGGAAACCCGCCGATCATCGTGAACGGCAGCAGCAGCTCCCGCCCGGGCAAGATCGCCGCAACCGGCTTTACGGGCGGCACCAACGGCCCCGAAGAGATGTTTGAGCAGCAGGCTGCGGCAGGCGTAGGCACCATCCTGTGCATGCACTTCACGGAGAAGGAAGTGGAAGTGGGTCGCAAGCACAACCTCAACCTCATCCAGTGCAGTCACATGGCCAGCGACGTGATCGGCATGAATATCCTCATCGACGGCCTGCAGAAACTGGAGAAGAAATTTGATGTGGTCGGCGCCTCGGGCTTCCACCGCGTGAAGCGCTCATGAGCATCCGTCAGTTGCTCGCCGGCGCCTTGGAATTTCAGGGTAAACACCCCGTGCTGCGCCGCATCACGGTGCTGCTGCTGATCCTCCCGGCTTTGCTGCAGCGCTTGCTCCAGCGGTATCTCGCCATCGAAAGCCCGTTGCTGCAGAGCGACGTGCCCACATGGCAGCAGCCGCTGTTCTTGGGATCGATCCTCATCCTCCTGCTCACCAGCATCCTGCAGCTGTGGGGAACGGGCAGCGTGCTCGTGACGGCCAAAAGGCTGCTCGGTCACCCCGCCGGCCGCACGCGCACCGCCGTAATCGGCCTGATGCGCGATGCCGCACAATATGTGCCTCGCCTGTTTTTCACGGGACTGCTGCGTCTGTGCACCATCGGCATCCTGTTGCTCCCCTCTCTCCTCGCATCGTTCTTCCTGGTATGGAACGAGGCTCCGTGGGGCATCACCACGCTCGTCGCAGGCCTCCTGCTCCTCCCGGCCACCTTCTACGGCCTGCACACCGTGTTCTATGCCGTGGTGATCGTGGGTGAGGACGACAGTTTCCGTTCCGCCCTCCGCCGTTCCGCAGCCGCGCTCAAGGGACATCGTCTACTCCTGTGCACTCGCCTGCTCCTCCTCTTTGTCTGCACGCTTGGACCCGCCATTTTGTGGGACCAGGTTGCCGGCAACTGGATCGCCCCCGACGAGTTCTCCTCGCGTGCCCTCCTTACGGACGGCATCGGCAGCGTCCTCGACGGCGTCGGCTCCCTCTTCTCCGCCATCACCCTCACGCTGCTGTACGGCTCACTGCGCACCCACACGGTCGAGCGCGCCGGTGTCCCGGCAGTGAAGAGAAAAGCCAAGACAACAAAGAAAGCCGCCCCTAAGAAATAGGAAGGCTATCGGAAACCCCATAGGAAATAACGTAGGCGCTTCTGTTGATCGTGAAGCGGCTTACAGACCGATCTTCTTGCAGATCGCGTCGAAGGTCTTGGGCTCGTGGATGGCGAGCTCGGACAGCACCTGACGATCCATCGTCACGTTGTGCTCCTTCATCTTGGCGATCAGGATCGAGTACTTGCTGCCGCGGGCGCGGAGAGCGGCGTTGAGACGGACGATCCACAGACGACGGAACGTGCGCTTCTTCTTCTTGCGGTCACGGTAGGCGTGTTGACCCGCTTTGGTGATCGCCTCCTTGGCCTTGCGGATGGTCGTGCTTTTGACACCCTGATAGCCCTTGGACAGGCGGCGCACCTTGCGGTGTCTGCGATGCCGATGGATACCACGTTTGACGCGCATGGGAGGAGGATTACAGGTTGGGGACGAGTTTCATGAAGCGCTTTTCATCGGTCTTGTGCACCAGGATCGTGCGATTCTGGCGCTTGGCACGCTTGTTCTTCTGCTGGAGCAGGTGATTACGCGAGTTGCGCTTGAGAGCCAGCTTACCGCTGCCCGTGCGACGGACTCGTTTCTTCGCGCCGCTGTGACTCTTGAGTTTACCCATGGGAAAATCGGTTGGGACGAGGGAGTGTAGACAGATTCAGGGGTGAGTGCAAAGGGAATTTTGCCAAAAACAAGGAAGAGCGCTCCCCCGCTTTGGGCGCCCTATTTGGTCTTGGGACGGATCACGGCGATAAATTGGTTGCCCTGGAGCTTCACTTCCTGCTCCACATCGGCAAATTCCCTCATCTGCTCGATCAATGCGCGCAGCTTCTGCGCCGCAAAATCCTTGTTCGTATTCTCACGGCCGCGCAGACGCACCACGAACTTCACCAGGTCACGGTCGGCGAGGAACTCCTTTGCGCGCTCGGCCAAACGGTCGATATCGTGCTGCTCGGTGCGGAACCCGAACCGGAGCATCTTCACCTCGGCCTGCTTGCTGTTCACGCGCTGCTTGCGCTCTTTCTTCTGCAACGCATAGAGGAAATGGCCGATATCGCCGATCTTCACGACCGGCGGGGTGGCCTTGGGCGACACTTCAATGAGATCCTGCTCCTGTGCCTTGGCACGTGCGATGGCCTCGGCGATCGGCAGCTGCTCGGCGGCGCCGTCATCGGCAACAAGCAAAACCACCGGCACGGTGATCTGTTCGTTGGTACGCGGACGCTTTTCAATCTTCTGTGGACCTCGGGACGAGGAATGTCGTTGGCGCAACGGGAAACCGGGGGAAAGGCTCCTTTGAGTCTAGAGATGGCCTTCCGCAGGGTCAAGCGGCGTGTCTCCGCGGGTGGCGGTATCAAATGTCACCGTCAGGATCACGCTGCCGTCTGCCTGACGCTTTTGGGAAAGCCCCTGCAGCAGCAGCAACGGCGGCGGCCAAAGCTGATCGTGACTGAGCCGCTCGCCCAGAGGACCGCCCAGCAAACGACGCAACGATTGCACGCGCTCCGCTTGCAGCGCGGCCTGCAACGCGGTGGCAAATGCAGGCGACGTGAACGACTTGAGCAACTGATCCTCAATCGCACGCGACTGTTGGGCGTAGGTCAGAAGGTCGGTGTCGAAGAACTGTTCCAGACTGACGATCGAAGCGGGGTTCTCCTGTTCACTGAGGCTGAGCAGCAATGCAATGTCCTGCGGTGACAGCGCATCGATCACCGTCAGTGCGCCGGCCGTATCGAATGCGGCAAGCGCGGGAGCAACGGCGGCGTCATCGCGCACATGCAGGGTGAGCGAAACGGGAGTGAAGAGCAGGGTTGCGCCGGATGCCACACGGGTGTCATCGGCATCGCCGATGGTCACGGCGGCCGCATCCTTTAACACCCCCTCCTTTTTCAGCGCATCGGCCACGGCCTCCGCAAAGCCGACAATCCGTTCGCGCGAGAGCGACAGCGGCACCATGAATGCGCGGAGATGTTCCTCGGAAATACCTCCGCTGACCATGCGCTGCGCTTCCGACGCCTCCTCCTGATCTGACAGGACTGCGATGCGGCGCTGCAGGCCGGCAATCTCTGCGGTCGCAGGCAAAACCGAGCTCTGGAACATCTGCAACTGACGCACCTGCTCGCGGGCGGATGCCGCCGCAGCCACGGTACAGCCGAGCGCGGCGCACAGCAGTACGCCCGTCTTCAGCCGGCGGGAAAAGAGCTTAGTGGACATGGAGAACCAGGGAGAACGGGGACGAGAACGTGCCATCCGGCAACTGTTGTCGTGTGAACGGCGATGCATCGATGCGATCCACTCCCGACAAACCCGACAGCGCATCGGCAAAAGACGCCAACACCGTGAGCGTCCCGGGGTTCCTGCCGGATACCGTACCCGCAAGGGTAAGGGTGCGGGCGTGACCGTCGATGGTCGCCGTGTCGATCTGCACTGCCGTGCCCTCGGAGGAATGCCCCTGCGCAAGGCTGCGCGTAGGGGCAATCAGCCCCAGAAGCGCCGCACGGGAAGCGCTCTCTTCGCGGATGAATGCGTGCAGCGTATCGCGATACAAGATGTCCTCCCTACGCTTGGCATCCAATGCGGCAAGCATCGACTGGAGTTCCTGCTTCTTTGGGAGGACTTGGTCGGCGGACAGCACATCACCGGGCAACTGCATCTGCATCGCCTTCGGCAACAGCATCCACTGCGACACCAGGACAAACGCCATCAGACAGCCGGCAAACAGCAGGATGCCGGGCATCACACGGTGCACCAGACCCAACGCAGGTTCGGTTCCCGTCGCCGATGGAAGTAGCTGGTCGGACATGGTTTTTGGTTTCCTCACAGTATAGCGGAAATTCCGTGGTGATGCCTCCGGAGAAAATTGACTAAATATGTATTATTTTGTATAAATACAAAGTCATCTTTTTACAGAAGAAGGAGAACGCGATGACGATGCATCCGCCACCCCGAAAGCCTCGGGGCAAAGGCAAACGCCGCAAGACGAAACAGTCGTTGCGGCCGACCAAGATCGGAGCCCGCCGATGACTCCGTCGCCCCGATCCCCTGCGTGCGGGAGGAGGGCTTTTTTGTGATACACTTGTCGCAGTCCTCCTCTCCATGGAAGAACTTCTGCACCATCTTCGGGAACTCAGCAGCGCCATCCACGTGGGAAAGGACTCTCTTTGAAGCCAGGGATGTCCCGGCAAAAATCGCCGATCTCGAAACAAAGACCACCGCTGCCGATATTTGGAATGATCAAAAGCGCGCCAATGAGCTGTTTGCCGAGCTGCGCGGACTGAAGAAGCAATGGGAGCCCGTGGCATCCCTCGCAGCAGATGTGGACGGGCTGATCGAGCTTGTCGGTCAGGCCGATGCCGCCGATCTGCCCGATCTGCAGAAGGAATATGACCGCGCGATGAAACAGTGGAGCACGCTGGAGACCATGCTCTATCTGGGCGGCGAGTTTGACCACTGCAACGCCTATGTGACCATCAGCGGCGGCGCCGGGGGTACCGAGGCGCAGGACTGGGCGGGGTTTTTGGTGCGCATGTACCTGCGCTACTGCGAACGCCAGGGATGGAAAACCGACATCATCGACAAAACCGACGGGCAGGAAGCGGGTGTGAAATCGGCGACGATCTATGTGGAGGGCGACCCGGCCTACGGCTACCTCAAGTGTGAAAAGGGCACGCACCGCCTTGTTCGTCTTTCGCCGTTCAATGCAAAAAACCTGCGCCAAACGAGCTTTTCCCTGGTCGAGGTGCTGCCCGAAATCAAGGACGCCGGGGAGATCCCCATCGAAGAGAAAGACCTGCGCATCGACACCTACCGCAGCGGCGGAGCGGGCGGCCAACACGTCAACAAGACCGAGAGCGCCATCCGCATCACCCATATGCCCACGAACATCGTGGTCAGCTGTCAGACCGAGCGCAGTCAGATCCAGAACCGCGAGCGCGCGATGGCGATGCTGCGTTCGAAGCTCGCGGAGAAGAAACGGCTCGAAGAACTTGAACAGAAGAAAGACCTTCGTGGTGCCACACAGTCTGCAGACTTCGGTCAACAGATCCGCAGCTACGTGCTGCACCCCTACCAGATGGTCAAAGACCTGCGCACCGACTACGAAACCTCGCAGACCCAGGATGTCCTCGACGGCGACATCCAGGCGTTCATCGATGCAGAACTCAAGCGACAGGCCAAGGAAGGCACGTAGCAGTATTGACAATAAGAAGGCTGCGATTACTGTGTAGTGCTATGGAAAATCCAGATGCTAGCACTGGCTGCGAGCAAGAAACCGCACTAGCGGATTGCGTCGCATCGGCTTGGGAAGTGCTTTTAGAGAGTGGTGAAATGAGTGAATGGACGCACATTGAGAAGCAGATAGCCCAATTGGCAGAGCCTACCAGAATGAGTATTTCAAAGGCATTGCGTCGTGCCGCACGAAAGCAGGCACCAGGATATCAAGGGAATGCCGACGAATTGGGACAAATTATTGTTCTACTTGGAGACAAGAAATCTGGTGAGTGCATACGACGAAAAACATATGTGCAACAAATGGGGTTTGAACTCGACGCAGAAGAGCCCTACGAGGCTCTTGAGATCGCACGCATGTTACATGGAGAGGGCTTACTATCGAAAAAGGATGTCGAAGAACGAATGAAGCGATTTGCCGAAATGTTAGATGTAAAGTTGCCTGAGGACGCCACTCTTTAAAAACTGGCGGAGAGGGAGGGATTCGAACCCTCGAGACCCTTTCGGGTCTACACGATTTCGAGTCGTGCGCCTTCAACCACTCGGCCACCTCTCCGTGGCCGCGAGAGTGTACTGAGCAGCTGTCATACTGTCACCCTTTTGTGGGCAAACCGCTGTTTGGCTTTCTTTTAAAAAATTGCACAAAATCTCAATTTGCGCTATAATAATAACGTGAAACACCAAAACCGACTCCTCGACACTCTCCTGCCCATTGCCGTGCTTTTTGCATTCGCAGCGGGCTCCTGGTTGGTGCTGCATGCCGCACAACACGGATCTTTGCGGGCGTCGGTGGGCATCTGTGGCGATGGAACGGTGAACGACGGCGAGGCCTGCGATGACGCCGATGTGGATGAGGCAGACGGCTGTACCACCAGCTGCACGATTTCCGCCGGCTGGACCTGCACGGGCAACCCCAGTGTGTGCAACCAGTGTGGCGACGGAACAAAGGTGTCCGCGGAGGCTTGTGATGACGGCAATGTGGCTGCGGCTGACGGTTGCAGCGCGACCTGCACCATTGAAAGCGGCTACAGCTGTACCGGCACAACGCCGAGTGTGTGTGATGCCTGCGGCAACGGCACCAAGGTGTCGGCCGAGGGATGCGACGACGGCAACAACACGGCGACCGACGGCTGCAGCGCGACCTGCACGGTGGAGTCCGGTTGGACATGCACAGGCACCACGCCGAGCGTGTGCAACCACTGCGGCGACGGGACAAAAGTGGATGCCGAAGCATGCGACGACGGCGACAACGATGCGGGAGACGGATGCAGCGCAACGTGTACGGTGGAAACTGGCTACGTGTGCAGCGGCTCGCCGAGCAGTTGCCACGCAACCGTGTGCGGAGACGGAGTGAAGGAAGGCAGCGAAGGCTGCGATGACGGCAATCACGCCAACGGCAGCCCTCTCGACGGCTGCAGTGCAAGCTGCACCATCCAATCCGGCGGCAGCTGCACCGGCACCACACCGAGCGTCTGCAGCATCTGCGGCAACGGAACGGTCGGCGGCACCGAGGCCTGCGATGACGGGGATACCACGGCCGGCGATGGCTGCAGCGCGACCTGCACGGTGGAAGAGGGATACGTCTGCAGCGGCACGGCACCCAGTGCGTGCACCGTGTGCGGTGACGGCAGAAAAGTCGGCGCCGAGGAATGCGACGACAGCAACGCCACAAGCGGAGACGGCTGCAGCAGCATCTGCACGATCGAATCGAGCTGGAGCTGTATCGGCAGCGGCAGCGGAGGACTGCTGAGTTCGTGCAACCGTTGCGGTGACGGCGTGAAGGTGGCTGCGGAAAACTGCGATGACGGCAACAGCGCCTACGGCGACGGCTGCAGTGCGACCTGCACGGTGGAAGAGGGATTTACCTGCACAGGCACCACACCCACGGTATGCGCAGGCATTTGCGGCGACGGCCTGGTGCGTGGCCAGGAAGGCTGTGACGACGGCAACACCACCGACGACGACAACGGCTGCTCCGCCACCTGCGTATCCGAAAAGGATTGGCTGTGTGTCGGCGAACCGAGCACCTGCACCCTGCAGCACTATCCCGGCGGCGGTGCCAATGCGGCGACGCGTGCAGCTTTCCCGTTGCCCGAACAAACCATGAAGAGCGCCGCACCCAAGAATCCCAACCAAGCTCTGGCTGCGCTCGCACAAACCAAAGTGCCGGTTCACATGATCACGACCGTTCTCGATTCCATCGCCCCTCCTGAAGGCTGCGTCACCGGCAAAAAGCATGCGGCTGCCCCCGTCCCCTTCCTCATCGAAGGCAACACGCGCGGCGTGATCTTCGCCGCCATGGCGGCCAAGCTGTGTCTCTCCACGGCCGGCGGTGCACCCGTCCCCTACACCGACTTCGACGCGCACATGCCCTTTGGCTCCGAGATCCGCGCACTCTCCAACACCGGCGTGAAGATGGACGCCATGGATGCCCGCGGTTTTGCCACAGGCAAAATCTCTCCCGATCGGCCGATGAATGCCTTGGAACTCGTGCTCCTTATCGGCGGTCTGCAGAAGCGAGGATACATTGAGTGGAAAGACGCCCAGCAGGCTATTGCACCCATGCAATAAGCCCAATAGAGGCAATCCGGACACTGACAACCTGATCCGACACCGTTACAGCGGACGCTCTGAAAAACACGGCGTCAATTGCAACTTGCCCGGAAACATTCGGGCAAATTTTCATAACCCCTTGCGGATTGTCGATTCTCGCCCCTAGAATGCCACCACTCTATTTCCTTCCTCCAGTTCTATGTCTTACGTTGTGGCCTCCAAGGTCAAGGAACTCGTCAACAAGCACGGCATGATGGTCGCCGGCGATCTCGTCGATGGCCTCAGCTCCGCTGTTGAGGACATGCTCAAGAAGGCAGCTAAGCGCGCCGACGAGAACGGCCGCAAGACGGTTCGCCCCTGCGACCTCTAAGCGTCTTCTCCTCACTTCGAGACAAAAACCGTCCGCAAGGGCGGTTTTTTGTATCTCGCTGTGAGGACCCCGCGCGCATGCGAATCACCCTTCCCTTAAGGGGTTGCCTCATTTCGGCAAAGTCCGACTTCGTCAGATGCATTTTAATTTCATCTTTATCCCCTGCTGATATACTCCCCGTCCATGCGCATTGCAGTGGTCGGCACCGGCTATGTAGGGCTCGTTTCTGCGGCCTGCTTCGCGGAACTGGGGCACGAGGTGATCGGCGTGGATATCGACGAAGCCAAAGTCGCCAAACTCAAAGAAGGCACATCGCCGATCTTCGAGCCGGGACTGGAAGAGTTGCTGCAAAAGAACATCGCAGCCAAACGACTGAGCTTTACCACCAACCTGCCCGATACCCTGCCGCAGGTGCAGGTGGTCTTCTCTGCCGTGGCCACACCTCCGGGCGAGGGATACCGCGCCGATCTGCGGGCGGTGTATTCGGTGATGGAAACCGTGGCACGCAACGTCGATCACGACCTCGTCTTTGTGAACAAATCGACCGTGCCGGTGGGCACCGGCAAGGAATGTGAAAAGCGCATGCATGCGATTCTTCAGGAACGCGGCGTTGCCCACCGGGTCGCCGTGATCAGCAATCCCGAGTTCCTCCGCGAAGGCCTGGCCGTCAGCGACACGATGATGCCCGACCGCATCGTGGTGGGCATCAACGATGCCGCAGGCTCACCGCAGGCTCCGAATGTCTGGGCACAGGAGGCGATGGAGGAGCTGTACCGCCCCATCACACGCATTGGCAAACCGCTGCTGTTCATGAGCCGCGAAAGCGCGGAGATCGTGAAATACGCGGCCAACGCCTTCCTTGCCACCAAGATCAGCTTCATCAATATGACCGCGGAATTCGCCGAGGCTGTGGGCGGCGATGTACGCGAGATCGCCGCAGGGCTCGGGCTCGATGACCGCATCGGTCCGCGTTTCCTGCATGCCGGCATCGGCTACGGCGGCAGCTGTTTCCCCAAGGACGTGCGCGCTTGGCTGGCCACTGCACAGGAATTCGGCGTGCGGCTCCCGATTGTGGAAGCCACGCACGAAGCCAACCTGCGCACACGCGAGCGTTTTTTCCAGAAGATCACCGCCGCGCTCCCCGCAAACGCCACTGTTGCCGTGTGGGGGCTTTCCTTCAAACCGAAAACCGATGATCTGCGCGAAGCCCCCAGCCTGGAATACATCACCATGCTCGCGGATAAGGGACACACCGTGCGCGTGTTCGATCCGTGTGCGATGGACAAAGCAAAGCCGCTGCTGCCCGAAGGAATCGTCTTTTGCGCATCGCCGCTTGAAGCCGCAACGGGCGCCGATGCCACCGTTCTCGTGACTGAGTGGGATGAGTTCCGCGGCATCGATCTGACCACCCTGAAAAAGACCATGAAGGGCAACCTGCTCTTCGATGGTCGCAATGTCTACGCACCGAAAGACGCCAAGGAAGCGGGCTTCATCTATCAGGGCGTCGGCACTGCGTTATAAAACACCGATCTCGCCCAAAAAATCCTCAATCGTGTCGTGCGTCGTGTGCTGCTGTTGTGCCAGCTGTTGACGCATCCGCTCTCTGCGCTGCTGCAAATCGCGCCGGGCATCCAGTTCGGCGGCCGTGGGAATGGCAAAGGGCTCCGTGTAATCCATCTGGAATTTTCTGCCTTTAAAACTGCCGGATGGAGGATTGTCGGGTGAAATGCCCATAGGGAAGCGGATGGTAGTGGGACGGAGTGCCCTTCGCAAGATCCGGCAGGTTCTGTAGCATGCCCCCATGCGCATCCTTCTGACCGGGGCAGCCGGATTCATCGGGTTTCACACGGCAACCAGGCTCTTGGAGAAGGGCGACGAAGTGGTCGGATTCGACAATATGAATGCATACTACGATCCCACTCTCAAGGAGGCGCGCCTGAAGATTTTGGAAGGCAAAAAGGGATTTTCTTTCATCAGGGGAGACATTCTCGACCGAGCCGCGCTTGCCAAGGCGATGCAGGGCGTCGATCGGGTCATCCACCTCGCCGCACTCGCCGGCGTGCGCTATGCCTTCGATCACCCCGATGAGTACATCGACATCAACATCCGCGGCTTTTTCCATGTCATCGATGAGGTGCGCAAGCAGAAGATCCCCGGGCTGATCTACGCCAGCTCCAGCTCCGTCTACGGAGGCAACGGCAAGTATCCGGCCGAAGAAACCGACCGCACCGACAACCAGGTGTCGCTCTATGGCATGAACAAAAAGGACAACGAACTGATGGCGCACGTATATCACTCGCTCTACGGCATCCATGTGACGGGTCTGCGTTTCTTCACGGTCTACGGCCCTTATGGGCGCCCGGACATGGCGCTGTTCCTGTTTGCCGACGCCATTGTGAAGGGCAAGCCGATGCAGGTATTTGGCGAAGGAAAGATGCAGCGTGACTTCACCTATGTGGACGACATCGTCAGCGGCATCGTCGCTTCTGTGGACAAAAACTACCCCGAGGAAATCTTCAACCTCGGCTGCGGCCGCAAGGAGGAGCTGATGGACTACATCGGCCACCTGGAAAAGGCGCTGAGCAAGGAAGGAAAGAAGGATTTTCTGCCGATGCAGAAGGGCGATGTGGTCGCCAGCCTGGCGGGAATCAACCATGCCAAGGAGAAGCTGGGCTATCAGCCCACGACGCAGATCAAAGACGGCATCCCGAAATTCGTGGCCTGGTACAAGGAATACTACGGTATCTAGCGGCCGGTCACGCGCCACCACCAAAGCCTCAAAAGCTGTGTGGCAAATTGCAGCTGCACCTTGAACGTAAGTTTGCTGTGGCCGTGCTGACGCACACCAAATTGGAATGGGAGTTCAGTCACAGGCGTAGTCCTGGGTACTGCAGCGAGTATTTCCAGCAGAACCTTAAAACCATCTGCATGCACACGGGACTCCACAGCACGGTACACGTCTGCATCAACAGCAAAATAACCGCTCATGGGATCTCGAGCCGGCACTGAGCAGACTAGCGATGTGAGCAATGTGGCGAATCTACTGAGGAACTTACGGAAACTCGCCCATTCCTTGGACACTCCGCCGCCTTCCACATAGCGCGAACCAATGGCAATGCCATGAGTCTTGGCTGCTGCATCGGCCAGCAAACGCAAGACGGAAGGATCATGCTGCAAATCCGCATCCATCACCGCAAGCACATCCCCCTTTGCCATCGCAAAGCCTTCGACAACCGCCGAGGACAACCCGCGGCGCCCCACACGCCTGAGCACGCGTACCCAAGGGAAACGGGCTGTGAGCATTTGTGCTTTTTCCCAAGTGCGATCAGGGGAATCGTCATCCACCACGATCACCTCGTCACCCATACCCAGCACTGTCTGCAGCTTTTGGAAGAGCGGCTCAAGATTCTCAGCCTCGTTATAGGTGGGTAATACTAGAGACAACATAGGGTTCTGTGTCTACAATAGCCGTAATGCGCGTCTTAGTCACCGGATCATCGGGCACGATCGGCACCCGCCTCTGTGAGCGCCTGCTTGCGGACGGTCATACCGTGCACGGAGCCGACTGGGTGCCCAACAAATGGCAGCCGTCCGTGCAGGCCATCACGGCCATGGCGGATCTGCGCAAGGCGGAGGAATGGGACAAGGTGGCACATGACGTGGATGCCATCGTGCATCTGGCAGCCAACGCCCGCGTGTATGAATTGGTGGAGAACCCCGACCGTGCGCTGGACAACGTGATCGACACCTTCCACATGCTCGAGTTCGCGCGGAAACACGGCATCAAGAAAGTCGTGTTCGCCTCCTCTCGAGAGACCTACGGCAACATCCCCGCGCGTGACAAATACACCGAAGACCTCGCACGCATGGAAAACTGTGAGAGCCCCTACACGGCCAGCAAGGTTGCCGGCGAGGCGTTCGTGGAGGCCTACACGCGATGCTACAAGATCGACCATGTCATCGTGCGCTTCAGCAATGTCTACGGCATGTACGACGACAGCGTGCGGGTCGTCCCGCTGTTCTTCAAGAAGGCGAGGAACAATGAACCACTGACGGTGTTCGGCGAGAAGTGCCTGGACTTCACCTACATCGACGATGCGGTGGAGGGCGTCACGCAGATCCTCCTGCAATTCGAACAGGTGAAGAACACCACCTACAACCTGGCCTACGGCGACGGGACGACGCTGCAGCATCTGGCAGAACGCATGGTGGAGCTCCTGCGCAGCACTTCGACCGTCACCATGGGGCAGATCCGCACAGGCGAGATTTCCCGCTATATCGCCGACACCACGAGGGCACAGAAAGCCTTCGGCTTCTCACCAAAAACACCGTTTGACCGGGGCATTGAGAAATCCGTGGAGTGGTACCTCGCCCACACCTAGGCCACGACCTTTTTTTTGAAGATGAAGGTGCTGCTGAGAACGTAATTGATCACCGCTCCGATCCCGATGGCGATCGCCTTGGCGAGTTCATGGGGCACGCCAAGTGAGTAGAAAAACGACGACATGAGGAAATTGAGACCGATGGCCGGCGCATAGACAACGGCGAAACGCACCGCCTGCGAACCGACATGCCGATCGTGGTTCTTAAAGGTGATCCACTTGTTGAAAAAGAACACGACACCGGCTCCCAAACTTGCAGAAAGCACGAACCCGAGAAACGGCGACATCTGCCCGTGTTCAACCAATATCCACTGCGATGTCAGATCCACGGTGGCGCCACACACACCCGACACGATGAACTTGGCCACCTTCGGGCCATGACTCTTCACCAGGGGATGATGGAGAATGCGTTTCATTTTTTGGGTGCGGACTGCCAGGCGTCATAGGTTTTCTGCAGACCCTCGGCAATCTGCGTCCAACGCATCTCCTTGAGCGTGGCATGCACGGGCAGCAGCGGAATTACGCGCAGACCCTCCGGCTTGTCGGTGTCAAAGACGATGGGCAGCCCGGGGTTGGCCAGGTCACGGATGAGGGTGGCAAGCTCGCGGACGGAGACGACATCGCCCGACGTGATGTATTGGATACCGGTTGCCTTGGCCTCATGAAGACGCAACAGGGCTTCCACAAAATCTTCGACATACAAAAATGCGCGCTCCTGCTCCCCGCTCCCCCACACGGACAACGCGTCCTTCGCATCACGTGCGCGCACGAACAGCGACGGGATCACGTTGCCGTCGTCGGCAAAGGTGTCGCGCGGACCGTACACGCCCACGGGGCGGATCATGTAGAGCGGAAACTGCATCTGACGCGCGGCAAGGAACCACAGGGTCTCGCACAATGCCTTCCCCAGGGTGTAGCCGTTGGTGTGCTCACTTTGGGCAAGCGCCAGGACATCGAGATTGGGCGGGATGTTGGCGGTACTCACGAAGAACACCTCGGGGTGATTACCCTTGCCCTGCGCCTTGAGACCGTCGATCAGCGCGGTGGTCATGCGGACATTCTCGGTAGCCACATCGCTGCACTTCTTCTCGTGAAACTCCACGTTCCTGCGGCAGGATGCGAGGTGGAACACCACATCGACACCCTTGAGCAGCTGCTCGCAGTACTCAGAATCGCGCAGATCACCCTTCACCCATTCCACTTTGCCGCGCTTGTCGGAAAGCGCACGGTAATTGTCGGCACGCGCAGGAACGCGCACGTCCGCACCTTCTTCCAACAGCCGTTCCACGAGGAAGCTGCCGATAAACCCCGTCCCTCCGGTGACCAGTACGCGCCGTTTCTCCCAGGGGGATGCCATCGCAGGCCAGCGTAGCAGAGGAATGCCCCGGGCAACCACTCGGGTTCCTTATTCCCCTCTTAGGCCAAAAGACGGTAGACTGCCGCGGCATGCAAACGAAGCCCGTCCTGTGCATCGTCGGCCTTGGCTATGTCGGCCTTCCCCTCGCCCATGCGTTCGCAAAGGGCGGCTATGTCGTACATGGGTATGACATTTCCAAGCGCCGCATCGGCGAGTTGCAGCAGGGCGTGGATCGCACCAATGAACTGACCACGGAGCAGCTGAGCAGCGCGCCGATGACCTACAGCGATGACCCGGCAGTCATCGGGAAGGCGGATGTGGTGATCGTGACCGTGCCGACCCCCGTGGACGATGCCAACAAACCCGACCTCAGCCCCGTCGAAAGCGCATCGATCACCGTGGGCACCCACATGAAGAAAGGGGCGATCATCGTGTATGAGTCGACGGTGTATCCGGGCGTGACCGAGGAGTTGTGCGGCCCCATCCTGGAGCGCGAGTCCGGCCTGAAGTGCGGAACCGACTTCTGGCTGGGATACTCCCCCGAGCGCATCAACCCCGGAGACAAGGAACACACGGTCGACAAGATCCTGAAGGTTGTCGGCGGACAGGATGAGCAAACGACCGACGCGCTTGTGGCGCTCTATGGGTCGATCATCACGGCGGGCATCCACCGCGCGCCCAACATCAAAGTCGCCGAAATGGCCAAGGCCATCGAGAACGCACAGCGTGACTTGAACATCGCCTACATCAATGAGGTTGCCGTGTTCTGCAATGCGCTGGGCATCCGCACAAAAGACGTGTTGGCTGCCGCAGGCACCAAGTGGAACTTCCTCAAATTCCAGCCGGGATTGGTGGGAGGTCACTGCATCGGCGTGGATCCCTACTATCTCGTCGAAAAGGGAAAAATGCTCGGCATCGACACGGACGTGATCACCGCCGGGCGCGGCCGCAATGACAGCATGGGACCCTATGTCGCCAAACAGGTGCTGAAGGAATTGCCCACACCGCCGCCGCAGTCACGCATCCTGATTTTGGGCGTGACCTTCAAGGAGAACATCCCCGATACCAGAAACAGCAAAGTCATCGACGTGGTCAAAACCCTGCAGGCCGCAGAGTGCAAAGTGTCCGTTTGTGATCCGGAAGTGCAGCCGGAGGAATTGGAACGCATGGGATACACCGTCGGCGCACTCGAAGACGGCCCCTACGACGCCATCCTGTTTTTGGTTCCACACAGACAGTTTGCGGCGCTCTCTGCCGACACCTTCATCAACCTGCTCTCACCGAAAGGCGTGTTCTACGATCTCAAATCGCTCTTCTCGGCAACACCGTTCACGGAAGCCGGCAAAGTTTACCGCACGCTCTAGCGCCGAAGGGAAACACTCGCTCGCCGCAACCGAGACCGCTAAAATCCCCGCACTATGCGTTTTTCCTTCAAGATCTACAAGACCCGACACAATTTCGTGCAGCAGGCCATTGCGGGCAAAAAGCTGCATCTGTTGGATGTGGGCAACCTGGGTGACGGCGAAAGCAATTGTCGCCTCCTGTATAAAGATGTGACCGATGCCGGAGGTACCTATGCAGGGCTGGACAGCAACGAGGCGCTCACCCAGAAAATGAACCTGCCGGGACAGGTGGTGGGCGACCTTCATCATACGCCGTTTGAGAGCGACACCTTCGATGCCATCTATGCAGGCGAGATCATCGAGCACACCTGGACACCCGCCGTCATGATCGGTGAATGCCGACGGATCCTGAAGCCGGGAGGACTGCTGATCATCGACACCCCCAATGCGTTCAACATCGTCCATGTCGGCAGGTACCTGCGCTACGGCGAGGATTCGATGGGTGACATCCGCGTGCAGACCTATCACGAGGCGAAATGCGCGTTTACCGACCTGAAAGAACGGGGCGATGTGCTCCTGCAACCGCAGCACAAGATCTTCTACACGCCGGCCATGCTCAAACAGCTGCTGGAAACGCAGGGGTTTGTCATCGAGTCGATGGGCGTGACCCACAAGCCGGGATCCCTGCTGCACCGCTTCCTGCTGTGGCTCTTCCCGCAATGCGGGCGCCACCTGTGCTTTGTCGCCAGGAAGGCGACCGTCGACGATGCGTTTGCCGATGTGAAGGATCGCACCGACACCTTCAACTGAACAATGCGCCGCCCGTTTGTGCTCACGCCGGCAGCAACGGTGATCGCGGTTGCCCTGGCCGCGCTGTGCATCGCGGCAGTGACACTAAAGCCCTATGGCGGCAACCCCACGGCGCTGTTCCATCTCGACGACGCCATGGCCACGGCGCACCCGGTGCCTGCCGGATTTGTGGTGCTGCAGATGCCGGGCTATGACGGCATGCAGTACTACCAAATCGCCCGTTCCCTGCCGCAGATCGCCGACCGATCGCAATGGCCGACGCTGGGTGCCGACACCCTCCCCGGCTCGTATGCCTATCAACGATTTTTGCTGCCGCTGGTCGCGGGAACGGTGTCGTTGGGCGACGCCGATGCGCTGCCGTGGGTGTTCCTCGCCATCAATCTCCTGAGCATCATCGCCGTTGTCGCGCTGTGCATGCGCGCCTTGCCCCATGCGCCGCTCGCCGCACTCACGCTGGGGCTTGGACCCGCGGCGCTCATCGGGCTGCATTTCTCCCTCGCCGAACCGCTCACCCTGTTGGTGCTGACGGCAGCGCTGCTCCGGATGCGGTCGGTCGGCCGCCTGGACTGGGCGGGTGCGCTACTTCTGGCACTGGGCATGCTCGCCCGTGAGATCAACATCCTGCTGCTTGTGGGCATCATCGGATGGCTGCTGCTGCAGCGCCGCTGGAAAGAACTGCCGTGGACGTTGTTGCCGTTGCTTGCATGGGTTGGGCTGCACAGCCTCATCTATGGCATCTTCGGCCAAATCCCCTTCCTCATGAGCGCCGCAAAGCACACGGTTCCCTTTGGGGCGATCGCCGAGCTCCTCACGGGAAAGCTTGGTCAGGGGATCCCCGCGCTGTCTTCGGCGGTGCTTCTGCTTGGATTTGTTGTGCCGGCGACGGTACTTATTGGCAGGCATGTATGGGCAACGCGGAAAGCTCCTGACATGGAAGCGGTGGCTCTCCTCGGTTTCCTGTGCGTCATGCTGCTGATGCCCTCGTTCATCTGGGCGGCAATCACCAGTATTGGCCGCGTGATCACCCCGGTCTATCCGCTCTGGGCGATCCATGCCGCCACCCATCCCTCGCACAAAACACAATCCCTGAGCATCGCCCTGATCGTGATCGGCCTCGTGACAGCCCTTGGTCTCGCCTCTACCATCCACCCCTTCGTCCTCGCCCCATGAGCCCGCTTCTCACCATCATCGTCCCCGTCTACAACGAAGCAGCAACCGTCACGCGCATCATGGAATGCCTGCGCGATACCTGGCCGGATGCGGAACACATCTATGTGGACGACGGCTCCAAAGACGATTCATTGATGCTGCTGCGACAGCATGCCCGCCCCACCGACCAGGTGCTCACCAAGCCCAACGGAGGCAAGGGATCGGCGGTGCGCATGGGCATCGCCCACGCGACAGGGCAATACACCGTCATTCAGGACGCCGACCTGGAATACGATCCGAAAGAAATCGCACTGCTGCTCGACGATGCAAAAACACACCCCGGGTCGGTCATCTTCGGTTCGCGCTTTTTGAAACCCAACCCCAACCTCTACAAGCGCTACCTCATGGGCAACAAGGCCATGACCCTGCTGGTGAACATTCTCTACGGTGCCCGCCTCACCGACAGCTACACCTGCTACAAACTGTTCGCCACGCCCGCACTGCAATCACTTCCCCTCACCGCGATGGGCTTCGAGCTGGAAGCCGAACTGTGCGCCATGCCCCTGCTCCGGAGATGGGAGATCCGCGAGATCGCCGTAAGCTACAACCCCCGCAGCCTGGAAGAAGGCAAAAAGATCCGCTTCAAGGATGCTTGGAAAGGCGCCCTGACCCTCCTGCGTCTACGTCTGCGTGGTAGAGTGGCAGCACTATGACCATGCCCCGCGTCATCGGCTCGCTGCTCTCCATGCGTCTGGTTCGCGACATCCTCACGCTACAGGTGGGAGCGGTCATCAATATCGCCACGGCGCTGATCGGCTCGATTGTGTATGCGCGTCTGCTCGGGCTGTCGGGATACGGACAGTACGCCATCGCATTGGCCTTCAGTGGCACGGCAAGTGCGCTGTTCAACGGCGGGCAAGCCTCGGCACTCACGACATTTCTCGCAGAGCAGCACGGCCGCAAAAGCCGCGAGGGCATGGGGCACGTGGCCGCGTACTACATCAGCATGAGTGCACTGACCGGCATCATACTTCTGGCGGTCGCCTGGTATGCACCGGTGCTGTGCGCACACTTGTACGGCAGCACCGAACTGGGTGTATTGGCACGGTTGGCCACGCTGATCGTGGTGCTCAACGCCATCTCGGGGCTGTTCCAGAGCCTGTTTCAAACCGTCCGTGAGATGCGCCTGTATGTGGGCATGGAACAGGGCAGCGCCGTCGCCCACCTGCTGCTTTCCAGCGCGCTGCTGCTGCACGGGGGAGGGGTGGCCAGCGTGTTCCAATCGAAGATCGCCCTGCAGCTGCTCAGTCTGCCGGTGTTCATCGTGCTCTATCGCGGCCTTCACAGGAGCCATGTGCTGCCATCCCTCGGGCAGATGCTGCATCTCGACGGCAAAAGCTGGCGGGAGTATTTCGTGCAGGGCATCTGGATCGGCATCGACAAGAACGTCAGCAACCTGTTCCCCAGCGGGCTGCTCTCGATCCTCCGTCTGTGGACATCCGACGCAGTAGTGGGTCTTGCCCGCATCGTCTTCCAGCTGGCCATGGTGCCCCGCTCCCTGCTGCTCAACCATGCCATGCAGATGAGCAACACGGTACTGCCCGCGCTCGCCGCCGGAGGACAAACGCTGCTGCGCCAAAGCGCGGTGAAGCTGCTCAAGCACACGCTGTTCCTGCACACGCTCATCAGCATTGCCTGCCTGGTCGCCCTGCCGCCGGCCGTGCTCTTTTTCTACGGCCTGCCCTACAGCGATGCGATCGTGCCGTCGCTCTGGCTCATCCTCATCTCCATTCTTCCGGCCATGAGCGGCCAGAACCAGGCGCTCTTCCGGCTGCTGCGGCGCACATGGCTGTCGACGGCTGTCTCACTGCTGGCACTCGCATTGAGCATTGCGGTTCTGGTGGCATGTCTGCCCCTCACCTCGTCACTGAATGCCGTGCTGCTTTCCACCTTGGCCTACTACCTGACCCAGCAGGCGGCCACGGTGATCCTCTACGCCAAACTCCTGAGGCATGCCCTGCCCAAGACGCACGAGACCGTCATCGATGTCCCCATGTCCGGAGGATCGCTGTGATCCTCTCCCCTGCATGACCGTCCCACAGCGGAGGAATCTGCCCCACGGGAGCCGACGGAGCGGCTGCCCACGCACGGATCTTTTCCAGGTGCGCAGGATTGCCGAGATCCACCAGCTCATTGGAACCGACGGTGCAGGTGACGGGACGCTCGGTATTGGGACGCGCGGTAAAACACTTCTTCTGCAGATAGGTGGTCTCCTCCTGAATCCCGCCGCTGTCTGTCAGGACAAAGTGCGCATCGAGCACAAGGCGCAGAAACGACAGATACGGCTGCGGATCGATGCATTGCACCGCCTTGGTCAGCCGCTCCTCCAGACCGGCATCTTTCAGTTTTGCACGTGTGCGCAGATGCACGGGGAAAATGAGGGGCATGGTGGCGCTGAGATTTTCGAGCACCCCCACGATCCTTGCGAGCGAGGAGGGATCATCGACATTGCCGGGACGATGCAGGGTGAGGATGCCGTAGCGCGGGGGCACGGGCACCGGCAGAGGCAACGCCCGCACGGAGGGCAGCATCCGGATGAGGGTGTCGATCATGGTATTGCCGACAAAATGCACCGTACCTTTGGCGCCGTCCTCCTGGAGATGCTTCAGTCCCGACTCCTCCGTGACAAACAACAGTGTGGCCAACGAATCGATGGCGATACGGTTTACCTCTTCCGGCATGGAAAGATCGCCGGAGCGAAGACCTGCTTCAATGTGGGCGACCGGAATCCCCAGCGCGGTTGCGGCGCGAGCGGAAGCCACCGCCCCGTTCACATCCCCGTACACCAGCACGATATCTGGCCTCTCGCGCTGGAGCACCCCTCCAACCCCCTCCATCACACGCTGCTGCTGCTCCTCATTGGTACCGCCGTGAATGTCGAGATTGATGGCGGGCAGCGGCACACCCAGCTGCTCAAAGAACACGTCGGAAAACAGCGGATCATGATGCTGACCGGTATGCACCACCACATGTTCATGCGGCCAGTCGGCGGCCTTGAGGGCGTGGTAGACCGACGCGAGCTTCACGAAGTTTGGCCGGGCGGAGACGACGGAGAGGAGTTTCATGTGTGAGGGAGGATACGCTCCATGCGCTCCGTCCACAGGAAGTGTTGGACGTGCATTGCGGCTCGCTTGGCAACATGGTCGGCATGGGTCGGATGCGAGAGCACTCCTGCGGTCGCAAGCGCGAGACTGTGGGCATCGCCCGGCTTGAAGAAGTCCGCTGTGTCACCCGACAGGAGATCATGCACGGGCGGGAGATCGGCGCAAATGATGGGCTTGCCTACCGCCATGTACTCCAACAGTTTGAGCGGCGACGTATCGCGTTGAAAATACGGATGCATGGAAGCGGGTGCGGGGTAGACGAGAATATCCGATGCGGCATAGACCGCAGGTACCGTGGCATGAGGAACCGCCCCCAGGAAGACCAGGGCGTCGCTCACGCCTCTCTCTTCCGCAAGACGATGCAACGCCTCCACCGATGACTGTGGGCCACCGGCAATGAGCGCCTTGATATGGGGGTAGTCGGCACGGAGCAGCGCCACGGCCTCCACGATCACTTCCACACCCTTCGAAAGCCCCATGGTATGGAGCGAGCCGGCATAGCCGAGCACCTGATCCGTTTCCGAGATACCCCACTGCCTGCGGGCGGCACCGCCATCGGGAAGCGCGGCGAAAGGAGCAAGATCCACACCGTCAGGCTCCACGCACAACACTTCCTCCGGGACACCCCATCGCAACAACTCATTTCTCATGGGTGTCGTGAGACAGACAACCTTCTTGCAGCGCCGAAGCAGCGCGGCAAATCCCCCGCGTCCGAACCTGGGCAAGGTATGCAGTTCCATCACTGTGGGAATACCCGAACGCAGCAGCGCTGACAGCAACGCCGGCGTGCGGGTGTACAGAACATCAAACCTGTCTGCAGTGAGTTCTCGACGCAGCAGGCGGATGAAGCTCCATGTATGCAACTTGAGCCCGATGACGCCGGGGGTGAACGGCGAGGCGATCCCGTCGAAGGCAGGAAGCTTGTGCATGCCGATCTCACGCCGGGCGCGGTGGTATTCCCAGAAATCCTCACGAATCGGATTGTCGCGATCAGGACAGAGGATGGTGACCTGGTGCCCGTTTGCCACCAATGCATCACAGACCCTGGCCACCTGATGGCCATAGGCGCGTTCACTGGGGAGCCGGAGGGCTGCGATATAGCCGATCCTCATGGGAGGAGTGTAAAGAAAGCCCCCCAAAAGAACGAGGGGGACTGGGCGGGAAACCGCCCCCCTGCTAGGCTGCAGCCCAATGCAACCCGTCGGTACCGCCGTCATCGGACTGGGCTATTGGGGCCCGAATATGCTGCGCAACTTCGCGCAGTGCCCGGATATGCGCCTCATCGCGGCCTGCGACATGCGCGAGGAGCGCCTGGCCATGTTCCGTCCCATGTATTCCGCAACGGAGTTCACCACGAAAGTGGAGGACATTTTCCGGAACCCCGCCATCGAGGCGGTCTCCATTGCCACTCCGCTCTCGACACACTTCGACCTCGTGAAAGCCGCGCTTCTTGCGGGCAAGCATGTGCTCGTCGAAAAGCCGCTGACCCAGAGCTCCGCCCAGGCAGCCGAACTGATAGAGCTCGCACGGGAGAAGAAGCTGCAGCTGCTCGTCGACCATACCTTCATCTACGAAGACGCCGTCAGGCAGATCCGCGACTATGTGACCCAGGGTACGATCGGCAAACCCCTGTACTTCGATTCCACGCGCATCAACCTCGGTCTCATTCAGCGCGACACCAACGTGCTGTGGGATTTGGCCATCCATGACCTCTCGATCCTCAACCACTGCAAACCCCTGTCCGATGTGAAGCATGTGCTGGCCTACGGCCAGAAGCACCACACCGACCAGGTGGAAATGGCGCATCTGCACCTGGAATACGCCGACGGCTTCTGTGCACATATCCATGTCAGCTGGCTGTCACCGGTGAAGATCCGCCAGACCCTGATCGGCGGCACGGAGAAGATGATCACCTACAACGACAACGACCCGTCCGAGAAGGTGCGCCTCTACGACAAGGGTGTGACGGTGACGAAGGAAGAGCAGAGCTTCGCCATGCCGGTATACCGCAGCGGCGATGTGCTGATCCCCCGCCTCAAGACCGTCGAACCGCTCAAGGTGCTCGCCAGCCACTTCGCCAAATGCGTGCGCGGCGAAGAGCAGCCGCTCACCCCTGCCACCAACTCCAAGCTGATCATCGAGATTCTGGAGCTTGCCGACCGGTCGATGCACGACGGCCATTCCGTTTCCCGCCCATGACCCCCGTCCCCTTTGTCGACCTGCAGGCTCAGTACCGCTCGCTCAAAGAGGAGCTGCGACCACAAATCGATTCCGTGTTGGACAACGCCCAGTTCATCCTGGGTCCCAAGGTTGTCGCGTTCGAAGAGGCGTTTGCCCGCTACTGTGGCACCACCTACTCGGTCGCGTTGAACTCCGGCACCGCGGCACTGCAGCTGCTCCTGCGCGCCTACGGAATCCGCCCGGGAGATGAAGTGATCCTGCCGGCCAACACCTTCTTCGCCACGGCGGAATCGGTGCTGCTCGAAGGAGCCACGCCCGTGCTTGTGGACTGCGAAGAGAGCAGCGCCCTCATCGACGTGGAAAAGATCCGCGCGGCCATGACGCCAAAGACGAAGATGATCATCCCGGTGCATCTGTACGGCCAGCCGTGTGATATGGAGGAAATCTCCACGCTTGCGCGCGAAGCAGGAGTGACAGTGATTGAAGATGCCTGCCAAGGGCACGGTGCCACCTACAAGGGAATGCGCGCCGGCAGCCTTGCCGACAGCGCGGCATTCAGCTTCTACCCCGGCAAGAACCTGGGAGCCTACGGCGATGGAGGGGGCATCACGACCAACAATGACGGCATCAACCGCATGGTGCGCATGCTCCGCGACCACGGCTGCGAGAAGCGCTACCACCACGAAGTCGTCGGCTGGAACGAGCGCCTCGACGGCATCCAGGGCGCCGTGCTCGGCGTAAAGCTCCCCTATCTCGACAAGTGGAACGCGCTGCGGCGCAGCCATGCAGCCGCCTACCGTGAGCGCCTGGCCGGCGTGGGTGACATCCGCTTCATCGAGGAGAAGCCCGACCGCGAGGGGGTGTATCACCTCATGGTGATCCGCACCGACCGCCGCGACGAACTGCAGGGGTACCTGGCCACCAAGGAAATCCAGACCGGCATCCATTACCCCATCCCCCTCCACCAGCAGAAGGCGATGGCGGGCTGCGGCTACAAGACCGGTGATTTTCCGGCAGCCGAAACCCTTGCGCGGCAGATCCTTTCGATTCCCATGTTCCCGGAGCTCACCATCGCACAAATCGACACGGTGAGTGACGCGATCCGCGGGTTCTTTACCGGCCGCGCCTAAACGGGCTGGTACGGATCATGATCTGGAGCGCGTACCAGATGTTGAGCCATTCGTAGGCAAGAGGCAGATGGAGACTGCGGGGATGGCGGATTCGGCTCCAGAAGATGCGCGCGACCCTGCCGGCGATGCGCACGCTTTTGTGCCACACCATGTACCACCAGTGCCCGGCTCCGCGCCGTTGCTCGGCACTGATTTCCAGTGCGAGGTAGCGCTCGTACTTCCTGCGCAGATCGGGGATGGGATCAAGCGGCACAAACTGGATGCCCGGCAACACCTGGGGCACCACACCGGGACGCAGCGCGGGGCGCTCGTGCACCACCTTCACAAACCCGTCGATGGCATCGCGGTGCCATAAGCGGATCTGCCAGTTGGGGTAGGCGGAGGCATACTCCACCTCCCTGCCCTGATAGGTGTAGCGACGGTTTACGTAGTAGGCGCCCACACGATGTTCGCGGATCACGCGCTGCATTTCGTCGATCAGCGCACGATCCAGATGCTCGTCGCTGTCGGTGATCATCACCCACTCTTCCTTCGCCTCTCCGATGCCCTGGTTGGTGATGCCGGCATAATCGACGATGCGTCCCTCGGCATTCAAAAAACGCGTCTCCTGGGGCACGACCCGGCAACCGTACTCCGTCCCCAGCTCCACGGATCCGTCCGTGGATCCTCCGTCCAGCAGCACATGCTCACGGCAAAACAGGCACGAGTCGAGGCATGCCCGCAGTGACGGCATACTGTTGCGTATGAAGGTGAGCGCGGTGCAGGGCGTGTCTCCTCTGGTCATCGGGCGGCGGCAATGAAGCTATCCATCTTGGCAACAAGCGAAGGCAGGCTGTGGCGCTCCTGCACGATCGCATACAACTCTTCCCCTGTCACAGGCGACGCGGCAATCGCTTCGCGGATGAATGCCGCAACACCCTCGGGGGTGTCGCTTGTGGGGCACATCTGCAGACCAATGGCGGCGGCATTGCGCGGGGTGACCACAGGGATACACCCGCAGGTCATCGACTCCAACATGGTCTTGTCGATGGTTTCGGTTGCCATGTTCAGAATGAAACGGTGCCGGGCATACAGAGCGGGAAGGTCTTTCATGGGAATCGTTCCATGGAACGTCACGCGCGCAGACAACCCAAGCTGCGATACCAGCGTCTTGAGCTCGGCGACATAGTCGGGCTCAGCCTCAATGCCGTAGATATCCAGCGTGCAATCGGGCAGAAGCAGCAGTGCACGCAGACTGATTTCCACCCGCTTACTTCGCGACAAGCGGTGCACCGTCAGCAGACGCGTGGGATCTGTGCAGGCATTGTCGCGGCGTGGCCAGAAGCGCAGATCGATGCCATGCCCCACCACCACCTTCTTCGGTGAGGCGTCATACTGCGGCAGGCTTTGAGGAGTGGCGCAGAACATGCGGCGCGCATAGTGCCCAAGCATCCAGAGGCCTGCCTGCATCTTGTAATGCGTGTACCACAGGTAGACGGGAGTGCGTGCCGGGATCCAGAGCCATGCGCCGAGCAGCCCCCACACAGGAGCCATGTGGATGAACACACGGTCGTATCGCAGTGTCGCGATGAGCTTCCAAAAGGCGAGAATCTGACGGATCTTCCCCGCCCCGTTCTCCTTGCCGAGTGAATGCACTGTGAATGCAAACGGCTCCGTGCGACCGAGAGCCTGCATACCTTCCTGCACACGCGCCTCCAGACACACCACGTGTACCTCGTAACCGCGGCGCACAAATTCCTCCGCCCAGAGCGCCCCGAAGGCGTCCTGGCCGTGGATCTTCTGTGTGATGAACAGCAACTTCATAGCGCGAGGGAACGGAGGAACTCCGCGTAGGCGGGCAGGGTGACCGCGCGGTCAAAACGCGGCAGCACCGTGGCACGGGCTAAAGACGAAATGGCGTCGGCACGGGCGGGATCCATGGTGATCGTACGGATTTTGGCGGCGATGTCGGCGGGCGTGCCCGTCGTCAGAAGGCCGTTTTCTCCGGTGATCAGTTCGGGCATCAATCCGACGGGGGTCACCACCACGGGGATACCGCAGGCCATCGCCTCCAGCACCACGCGGGGGCCGCCCTCGCTCTTGGAACACATGACCAACACCTTCGCGGTGCACATGGCGTTCACCACATCCTGCGCCGTCGGCAGCCAGCCAAGGAAGCGCACACGCTCGGTCATGCCGCAGGACGCACAGTACGCCTCGGCCTTTTTGCGCGCGGGACCATCGCCGATCACCACGGCCGAAAGGGTGGGCTCGCGACGAACAGCGGCAAGAAAATCGAAGAGTCCCTTGTTGGCCACCAGCCTTCCGCAGAATGCGGCGTCGACGGAGGGGGCTCCCGTCCGTTGCTGCAGCATCTGCGTGTCGAGATAGAACGACGGCACCACCCGCAGTTTGTGCTTGGCCACACCCCATGACAGCAGCAATGCGGTGACATCGCGGTTCACGACGCGCACCGCGGTCGCACGGCGCGAAGCCCATGGCAGATACAAACGCGAGAGCAATCTCCCCACCCATTCACCGATGTTTGCCGCCTTCGGCCAGCCCACCACATGGTGCACCTCCAACGCATACGGCACCCCGATCTCCCTGGAGAGGAGCCAGGCACCGATGCCGTTATAGAAGGGCGGATAGTCATGGGCAGTCATCACCCCATAGCGATGTTCCGCATGGAGACGTTTTCCCTCGCGCGCGATCCATAACGGCTGACGCCACAGCGACCACGGCGACGGATGGAAAAAGACGTTCTCCGGAAGTGCGGGATGCCGCTCTTCACGCGCCACACATGGGCAGAGCACGTCGATGCGATCGAAATGTGCACTGAGCCCCTGCAAAGTCTGCAGGAATGCCCCTGCCTTGCCTGCCGCAAGGCTGCGGTCGCCGGAGAGCATCAGCAGATTCATAGGAGACCCTGGAAAAGTGTCATGTGTTCATCGGCAACCGTCTCCCACGGGCGCTCGGGCAAAGGGGCGGCGGCACGGGCTGCCACAATGTCGTACTGGGCGGCGGCATCTTGTATCGCACGGGCGATCGCTTCGGGCGTGCGCAGCTGCTCGATGATCATGCCCTGACGCAGCGACAGACTGAGACCCGTTTCCTCCGTCAGGAGAACAGGTAGGCCGGTGCCACGCGCCTCGAGAGCCGCATTGGGGCTGATTTCGGTGATGGAAGGCAGCACGAGCAGGTCATGACTCAAAAACACCGTCTGCTTGTCCTGCCCCTGCGCGGGAGGAAGCACCGTGACACGGTCGGACAGGGTAAGCTCGTCGATCTGTACCAGAAGATCCTGCTGCAGAGGGCCGTCGCCGATGATGGTCAACGACATGTCGGGCAGCAACGTCATCGCGTCGATGAGTGCGGGGATGTTTTTGAACGCCACAAAGCGGCCGAGAAACAGCAACTTGAACGGGGTGTGGCGGCGATGGAGCACGGGCTGTGTCCCGGGCAGCGCATTTTCAATGACTCCGTGGATGGGGAGATGCGTGTAGAAACGCTCATACAGCTCCGCCTGGAACGCTGTGGAAAACACGATGTAGTCGAATGTCCTCAGCACGCTGTGCATGCGGCGCTGCACCCAGGTGGGACGCGTGTACCACTCGCTGAGTGTGGAGCGATCGCCGCTGTCCGTTGCACGCTCCCAACCGAAATCACCGCCGAGCCGCAGCACACGTCGAGGTCCCCTGACACGCGAGAGCATGAGAGGCACGCCCACACTCACGCCCGAGAAGGCATAGATGATGTCGGTATCCTGACCCAGAAGACGCAGCATCTTCCGGTAGCGCCACCACCGAAGCAGCATGCCGCCTCTGCGCGACACGCGCACCACCGGCCATTTTCCTTCCTCATCCTGCTGCTCGCCATAGGCCAGAACCGTCACCTGCGCACCGCGCGCCTGCAGGCGACCGGCCAGCTCCTTCACATACGTCGCAGGACCCCCGATTTCGGGAGGATAGATGCCTGTGGCCAGAAGGATGCGCATGAGGCTCCGATTCTACGCCTCCCGATCCTCCGCGTCTGCCTGGTTGCGGTACCACTGGATGGTGCGGGCAACGCCCTCCGTAAAGCTGACTTTTGGCTCCCAGCCGAGCTTTTTGGTATTGCCGCTGTCGAGTGCATAACGCCAGTCGTGCCCCGGGCGGTCGGGCACAAACTGAATTAGGCTGTCGGGTTTCTGGAGGATGGCCAGCACCGTTTTCACCACTTCGATGTTCCGACGTTCATCGTCGGCACCGATGCAGTAGACCTTTCCGTCCTCCCCTTTTTCGAGCACCAGCTCGATCGCATCGGTGTGATCGGTGACATACAGCCAGTCGCGCTTGTTCTCTCCTTTGCCGTACAACGGAATCTTCTGGTCATGCAGCGCACGGGTGATGACCACGGGCAGAAGCTTGCTGCGGTCTTGGTGCGGACCGAAGTTGTTGGTGCAGCGGGTGATGCGCACCCTGATGCCGAAGGTGCGATGGGCGGCCAACAGCAACAGATCCCCCGCGGCCTTGCTCGCGGCATAGGGCGAACTGGGGCGCAGCGGAGACTCCGCGGTGCTCGACGCCTCACCATCTTTCAGGTCGCCGTACACCTCGTCAGTCGAGACGTGCAACAGTTGCAGGGCGGGGTGACGCTTGCAGAGCTCGATGAGGCTGTGGATGCCGAGAATATTGGTGTGGATGAACGGCACCGCATTCTGGATGCTGCGATCGACATGGCTCTCGGCGGCAAAGTTGATGACCGCATCGATCTTGTATCGCTCCACGAGATCCAGCAGCAGCGCAAAGTCCACGATGTCCCCCTCCACAAACGTGATTTGCTCTTTGACGGAATCCAAAAAAGACCGATCCGCCGCATAGGTCAGCTTGTCGAGCACCACCACTTCATCGCCCGGATGCGACGCCACATGTCGCAGCACATAGTGCGACCCGATGAAGCCCGCGCCGCCAGTAACCAGGAGATTCATGGCCGCAGTATAGCAGCTGGGGAGGCCTTCCCGAGCCCTATTTCAGGCTCTAAGCTAGAACCCTATGAAAGGCGTCCTCATCTGCGGCGGCACAGGATCCCGGCTTCGTCCCCTGACGGAGATCACGAACAAAAGCCTGCTGCCGGTCTATGACCGACCGCTCATCCAGGAGCCGCTGAGCGTGCTTCTCGCCGCGGGCATCACGGAGATCGCCGTGATCACCGGCCCCGAACACATGGATCAGATCACGAGCTTCCTGACGAGCGACGGACGCTTCGGGTGCACCTTCACGTTCATTGTGCAGCAGCAGCCCGGGGGCATCGCCCAGGCGCTGGGGCTCGCGGAATCCTTCGCGGGAACCGACAGCATCTGCGCCATTCTCGGCGACAATATCTACAGCGACGACCTGTCGCCGGTCATCCGCGGATTCAGCAAAGGCGCGCACGTCTTCCTGAAAGAGGTGCCCGATCCCGAGCGGTTCGGCGTGGCGGAGATCGACGGCACGCGCGTGGTCTCGATCGAAGAAAAGCCCGTGCACCCCAAGAGCCACTACGCCGTGACGGGGTGCTATGTGTACGACAACAGGTGTTTTGCAGGCATCCACAGCCTCAAGCCCTCGCCGCGTGGGGAACTGGAAATCACCGATCTGTCGCGCTGGTACCTTGAACAAGACGCACTGGAAGCCACGGTGCTGCAGCACCCCTGGATCGACGCCGGCACATTCGAAAGTCTGTACCAGGCAGCCACGCTGATCCGTTCCAAACAGCAACGATGATCGAGCGCCCCCTCTGTCCCTGTTGCGGCGCGCAGCCGGCCAAGACGGTGATCGGCCTGCCGTTTGCGGACAGCCGCATGCAGGAATTTTTCGTCAAACACTACGGCGGCCGCGTGGAACAATCCGCGTTGGCGGGCGGCGACTATCGCATCGAACGTTGCGTTGCCTGCGGCCTGCTGTGGCAGCGATGGATCCTGGACGAGCGCGGCATGGAACAGCTGTACGGCACCTGGATCAACAGCGGCGAGAGCAGCAAAAAACGGCAGTCCGCCACGCTGCGTCTGCAGTACGCCCGTCATTGCGCGCGTCTGCTGCGGCTGTTCCCCAATCCTCAGGACACCCGCCTGCTCGACTTCGGCATGGGCTGGGGGGAGTGGTGCGAGATGGCCAAGGCATTCGGCTTTCAGGTGCATGGTGTCGAACTTTCGCAGGAACGCATCGAGAGGGCACGCGCCAACGGCATCAGCGCGTCGCTGCCCGACCAGCTGCCCGAGGGGCAGTTTGACTTCCTCTACCTCGAACAGGTGTTGGAACATCTGCCGACCCCAGGTGACACGCTGCGCATGCTGCTCGCCAAACTGAAGCCCGGCGGCTACATCCACATCGGCGTCCCCGATGCCTCGGCCGTGGAGCGGCATGCCGTCTCGCCGGAACGACTGCTGTGCAAAGGTCCCGCCCAACCCCTCGAACACATCAACCTCTTCACTCCAGCGTCACTCAAAGCCGTACTCAAACTGCATGGATGTCTGCCCGCAAGACAGCACGAAATGTTGCTTCGCACACGGCCACTGCCCACCTTCCTTGCAGACTGCGCACTGTGCGTGCTGCGCATGCTGCCGGCAACGGTATTCCCTCCGGGGACGAGCCTGATGTTCCGCAAGGGTTAAAACCGCGCGAGCTGTTCGTAGACCACGCCGTAGCGCCCCGCGATGATGCCCCAGTCATATTGTCGTGCATGCAACTCGGCTGCCGCTGCGAGCCGTTCGCGCAACGCCGTGTCCTGCAGAAGTTTCTCCAAAGCGGCGGCGGCGATCTGCTTGTGATCGGGCTGGATAAGCAGCCCCGTTTTGCCGTCGAGAATCACATCGGGGATGCCCCCGACATTGCTGGCAATCACCCCGCAACCGCAGGCCTGCGCCTCAATGAACACGTTGCCCAACGCCTCGCTGCGGGAGAGACCGCAGAACACCTCTGCACGGAGCATCTCCTCATAGACACCATACGGCGGCAAGGCGCCGACAAACGTCACGCGTCCGCTTTCGACAAGCATGGGGTGGCGGGCGCGTAGGGCTTCACGTTGCGAGCCGTCTCCCACAATACGCAGATGCGCGGAAGGAAAATGCGGTGCGACAAGGGCAAAGGCATCCAGCAGCGTATCCACTCCCTTCACCGTCTCCAGACGGCCGGCAAACAGGATGCGTCCGTGGACGCGCGTTTCTCCGGCACGCAATTTGTCGATGACGGCCAGCGACACGCCATTGGGGATTTTCGACACATCGTGGCGACCCAGCCCCTCCGCACGCGTCACCAGCACCGAGCTGATGGCCGTCACCTGATCGGCCATCGCATGCTGCAGGCGCAGCAGCAACTTGGTATTGGTGCTCTGACAGGTCAGGATGCGCTTGTGCCGGGGGCAGATGAACGCACAGCCCACCATCGCCAGTCCCGCATACGACTCGAGGATGGCATGGACGATCCGCGGGCGCAGCTTGCGCACGGCGAACGGGGCAAGGAAGGGGAAGAGCCACTTGTCGATCGAAGAACCGAACCCCACGCGCAGAATGGGCACGCCTGTCGGCAGCACGGCGGAGCGCGGCAAATCACGACGCAGGCGTGCGGTCACCAGCACGATGTCATAGCGATCCTGCAGCTCGTGAGCCACCTCCTCCGCACAGGCCTCCGCCCCGCTGCGGAAGGGACTGGCGAATGCCGACAGGATGACAACGCGGGGTTTCATCGAATGAAGGATGAGAAGAATGCAGTGTACCGTGCCCCCACCGCACTCCACGAGAAGTGTTGCTCAATACGCCGGCGCGCCGCCTGCTGCAGTCGGGATCGCAGACCGGCATCATCCAGCAGTGACTGTATGGCTGCCGCCAACGCAGGCCGATTCCCTGCCGGGAACAGCAGCCCCGCATCTTCCGCCAGAAGGTACCGGTTGCCTCCCACCGCACTGGCGATGCAGGCACATGACGCGGACATCGCCTCCATTAACGCATTGCTTAAGCCCTCGCTGTAGCTGGGCAGCACGAACACATCGGTTTGGGAAAGCACGACGGGGATGTCGCTGCGGGCACCCAAAAACGACACGCGATCCTGATACTGCGCCACGAGCGGATGACCCGGCTTGTACCAGCCGACCACCTGGATGCGCAGCGTAGGGTAACGGTTCTTGAGCGGTGCGGCGGCAGCGAGGAAATCGTCCACACCCTTCACCGATTCCAGACGGCCGACGTATGTCACCGTCACCAGGCCGGGGTCGCGCGCGGGAGCCGGGAACACCGTTTCATCGATGCCCGTGGGGATGACCATCGACTTGCCCGAGATGCACAACAGCCGCAACAACCCTGCAGGCTGAGGATGAAAGAACACGATCTTCGATGCCGCGCAGAGAATCGCCCATCCTCCCGTCCACGCATAGATCGCCGCGGCGATACGCGGCACCCAGCCGCGCGGCCACCAGGTCATGCCCACCAGCGCATCGGTCAGCAGCACGACCTTGTGCCCGGCAAGACGCAGACGCAGCAGCGCAAAGGAGGTCCAGAAGAGCACCTTGTTGACCACGATCACCTCGGGTTTCAGCTCCTTCGCCAGTCGTGCGGCATACCCGGCAAACCCAAACGCGATGCCGTAATTCCACGGATCGGGTAAAAAGAGATCCTTGCGATAATGCACGGTCAGCGTGGGCGACACTTCCTCGATGCGGTTGCTCGAGCCCATGCACGCCACCACTACGCGAAAACCGATCCGCTGCCACAGCTCTGCCATCTTGTAGGAGCTCACCATCCAGCGGTGTTCTTCCTTCCAGTACGGTGAGAGGAGGAGGATGGTCTGCACGAGACAATCATAGGCTAAGTCCTGGCATCTGACACTGCTTCCTACGGTGAAAAACCGCCATCTTCAGCGCTTGCGCTCCAACGAGAGAAATGCCGGATCGCTGTTCCAGTAGGTGGGCACCACCTGATGGTACGGATGTTCCAGCAGCGGCGAGTTGCTGCCCCACCGCGACTGCACCCTGCCGTTGCCCACATACACCGCCGCGTGCTCACGGATGCTGTCGATCACCCCCTCAACGGAATACACGATGATGTCCTGTTTCTGCGGCTGATTCCCGGCAAACGGCATGCAGCGATACCCGCGGCACTGCAGCTCACGGTCGAACTCGCGCCTGCCAAACGGCGCCTGTGACGGGTCGATATCCAGGGCGTGCATGAAACAGTTCTGCCCGTTGGGCGGCGCCACGACGGTGAACTCTTCGGGCAAAAACGGCATGAGTTTGGCGTACAGATGTCTGCAGTAAAAACGCACGTCGCTCATGGCGGCAAACTTGACCTCGTCGGGCTCCGCGAGTGACGGCCGGTGCGTTAGCCGCAACCCCTCGATCGTGGTGTCGCCTTCCTTGGGATGGAAGAGGGCCGCAGGGGCAGCCGACCAAAACGCACTGTGCAGTGCACGGCCAAAAGACATAGCGGGCGATCATACCACCTCCAGACCCGGCCGTCTGGTTACTTTTGCTTCTCCACGCCCGCATCCTTCAGACCCAACTCCCTGAGCATCCTGGTCTGGCGCTGCTCCATTTCCTCCAGACGAATGACGATGTAGAAGACCATGAAAAAGAGGATGCCGATGGATGTGACGAAGACGGCATTTTCACGGTTCTTGAACCCGGCCAATGCGCTCAACGTGGACAGCAGACCCGGCTTGAGGGCGATGGCGGCGATGGCGCCCCAAAACAGCGTCCAAAGGATGCCCTCCCAGGCGGTCTTTTTCTGACGCGTGACAAGGTTCCATGCATAGACCACGGCCACGGCCGACACGAGGGGAACGACAATCTGATAGGGGGTGATGCTCATCGTAAGAAGGAACGTAGCAGAATTTTCAGTGCCGTGCGCACTCCGTTTGCAAACGACTGCCCCTTGGCCAACGAATACTCGGAATAGATAACCTTGATCGGCACCTCCACGATCCTCCAGCGGTGCTGCACGCTCTCGCGGACGATCTCGGTGCAGAACTCAAAACCGCTCATGCGCAGATCAACCTCGCGGAGAGCCTTGGCGCCGAAGGCCTTGAACCCGCACTGGCTGTCGCTGACAAAACGACCGGTCGCCACGAAGGTGACGATGTTGCCGATGCCGTTGAAGATGCGGCGGATCAGCGGGATACGGTTGCGGCCGGCAAAGCGGTTGGGCAGAACCAAGTCCGCCTTCCCCTCCTGCAAGGGCTTGAGCAGCGCAGGGATCTCGCGCGGGTCGTGCTGCTCGTCGGCATCGAGCGTGATCGCAGTGTCGGCTCCCAGCCGCCTCGCGGCCTCCAACCCCGTCATGGTGGCGGCGCCCGCGCCGCAGTTGATGCGATGCGAAACCACCAACGCACCTGCGGCGGTGGCCTGCTTCGCGGTGTCATCGGCGGAGCCGTCGTTCACGACAACCACGCGATCGACGAACTTGGCCGCCTCGCGCACCACCGCAGCGATGCGGGTTCCCTCGTTGTACGCGGGGATGACGGCAACGGTGGTCATGGGGTCGGCAGCAACACGTAGACAATGCCCGCTTCGGAGTCATTCACGTTGATGTCCAGACCGAGCGTGGCATCGTTGAGGAAACTGAGAAGTGCATTCACTTTTTTATGCAGCGATCCCTGCGTGTCCTTTTCGATGGTCGCGGTGTTCGTATCAAAGATCATGCTGCTAAACCCAAGCGCCTGCAGGCGACGCAGTGTGAGAGCATGGTTCCGCTCCTGATCAATGCAGTTGAAGATGTCGAGCTGGTTGTCGGCCAGCGGCAACAGCTCGAGGTTGCGCGGGATGAAGTACGGGATGAACGTGCCCATGCGATACACATAGGGGCTTTGGGGATACTTCTGCGCGCGATCCAGGACGATATCCTTCACGTCGTCGTAGTGGCTGATGGTGCGCTCCTGCAGCACCGAAGCCGACACCTTGCCCATCGGATACTCAAGCAGGCTGCGCTGCTGTTCAAGCTGCCACAGGCGGAACTCGATGCCGCAACAGACCGACACCAGGACGACGACGGATGCGGCAATGGACGCCGTGCGACCGGGGCTGAAACGCACCATCGCCTCCAACGCGATCACGATGCCCAGGAACATCCCGATGCCGTACCACGGCACGCCGTTGGCCAAAAACACCCACTCCACGATCAGCAATGAGGTCGCCGCAAACAATGCGCGCAGCATGCGCTGTCTGCCCATCCAGAAGGCGGGCACAAGCAGGAGCAACGGGAACAGCAGGAAGCCCGGCAACTGCGTGACGTAATACCCGATGGCATCGAGGTTCAGCACCGCCCTCCACGGCAGCAGGAGATAGTGTCCCCAGCCGGTGTCATCACCCCAGTAACGGTCGAGCTCTTCGCTGCCGGCCGTGCTCACACAGGCTGGATCGTTGATGTTCACCTGCAATTCCTCGGGCAGGGTGCGGATGGGCTGGCCGTAATCCTTTACGGGTCGCGCATCGGACAGCACGAATGCCGCACTGAATACGTTGGGCGGAGAGAAGCGCACGCCCAGCTCACCCGCCTTCGCACCGTTGAGTACAATCCACGGGAGGGTGGCAGCAAAGAACCCCAGAACGAACAGGCCGACAGTCGTCGCCGTGGGCTTGAGCGTGGCTCGGTGCTTCCATGCGCCGATCAGCAACAGTGCAGCCCCAATCACCAGAAGGAACCCGAGCACCTCGGTGCGCGTGTAGGCCGAGGGATCGCGATAGAGGCGCCCCATCAACTTCGACACCTCAAGGCTGCCTTGGAGGATGAATGCTGCAAACGCAAAGAAGCAGGCTGCAAGGAACCCCCATAGCTGCATGCCTTTCCTGAGCAACAGCGCACCGATCGCCATACACACCATCACGGCAGTGGCCTTGAAGCCGAAAGCAAAGCCCGCGAGCACTCCGGCGAGAACAAACCACGCCCTGGCGGGAGGCTGCTGCTCATCCTCTTCGTCGTACATGGTGCCCGGATACAGGCCGATCAACGCGGCCAGCAGCGCGAGGCTGCCGACCGCAAACACTGCGTTGTCCGGCTTCATGTCCGCAAACGAAAAATGTCCGATCACGGGTGTGACATAGAAGAGCAGTGCAGAGAGCACTCCCCCCACGCGACCCAGCACCAATCTCCCGATCACAAACACACAGAACACCGCAAAGACGCCGGCCAACCAGTTGATCTCCATGGAGACCGTGGCGCCCAGCGGCGAGTTGTAGCCAAACAGCAGGAACCCGAGCGAAGTGAGGTACTCCCACTGGAACGTACCCATGGTGGGAATCGCCTGACCGTAGCTCACCAGCAGGCGCGGCTGATTGATGTAGCGGCCGAGGTCATCCCAACCGATCGGGAAAGGGCGCACCACTGTCAGGAAATTGACCGCCAGGAAGGCCACGAGTGACCACAGCACCAACGTGCGCACGGACCACCATGGCGCATCCACCTCGAGTGAGACCTCCCTCGCCGCACGCCACCACCACACGAGCTCCTTGCGGCAAAGCGCCGGCACCGCGATGAGCAGCGCCCACCCCATCGGGGCAACATACAGATGCAGCTGTGCCACAAGCCACAGCAGCGCGATCCACAATCCGGAGCCGAGACCGATGCTCAGCGCGGCACGCACGCCGAGCGACCCGATCTCCAGTCGAAAGAACCTGAGGGCGAAGGATCCGAGCAGCAACAGTTCGATGGCAAGCACCGACACGGCAACCAGCGGGGGCAGCACGCGCGTGAAGAACGCGCCTTGTACACAGAATCCGCGGAGCTGATAGACCGCTGCCCCGTGGGGCGTCTGGCCGATGGTGTCGAGACAACCCATCTTCATCAGACGGTCACGGTTTTCCGTCAGCACATCGAGTTCCTTTTGGGTCGCCGTGGTGTACACCTGCGGCAACGGCTCATAGAGGATGCGCATGGGGTTGCCCTCCGTACCGAATGTCCTGCTGCCCACCGTAAAAAACAGCCAGAGCGTCAGCAAAAACAGCACCACGATGTGCAAAGGGCGAAGTGCGCCTCGCACCCTCCACTCGCCGGTACGCATCGCCTGCACCAGCAGAAACGCCCCGTAGAAAACCGCCGCCCAAAAGAGGAACCACCCGATGAGCGACAGACGGACGAAGAAGTAGGTGACGAGTGCGGGGAGTGCCCAAGTGCCGCGGCACAGAAGCCCGTTGGTGGGACACAGCTGCGCAAGCTTGCCCGCCATCACCTCGGGATTGAGAAGCACGGCATCGTGCACGGGGACACCAAGATAGGCGAGGGTGCTCCATGCCCCCCACAGGAGGATGGCAACGGTAAAAGCAATCGAAAGGCTGCGGATCGTGCGGTCGGTCATGCGGGCAGTGTACCAACAAGACCATAAGAAGGGTAAAATGTCCGCTCATGGCCAAATCCCCCCTCCAGGCACGGGCAGACTTCCCCCAGCTCTCACGCCAGGTGGGCAGCCACGCCCTGCTGTATCTCGATTCTGCGGCCACCAGCCAAATGCCCTCCCCTGTCTTGGAAGCCATGGACGCTTTCGAGCGCAGCCACCGGGCAAACGTCCATCGCGGCATGCACATGCTTGCTGAAGAGGCGACCGATGCCTACGAAGGCGCCCGCGAAACGGTGCGCCGGTTTGTGGGTGCGGCGCATGCCGATGAAATCGTCTTCACCAAAAGCTGTACCGAAGCCATCAACATCGTCGCGCGCGGCATGGACAGCGGCATGCAGAAGGGCGACGTGATCGCACTTTCGATGCTCGAGCACCACAGCAACATCGTGCCGTGGATGCAGCTGAAGGAGCGAACGGGCGTCACCCTGCAATGGATGGATATCAACGACGACGGTTCGCTCAACGAGGAATCGCTGCAACGCGCGCTGGACACGCCGCACCTACGCCTAGTGGCAATCACCGGCATGAGCAACGTGCTCGGCACTCGCCCCGATCTGCATCGCATCATCACTGCAGCGCATGCGCGCGGCGCACAGGTGTTGGTCGACGCCGCACAGCTCATCGCCCACGACGCGGTGGACGTGCAGTCGCTCGATGTCGATTATCTGGCCTTTTCCGGCCATAAACTGTTTGGCCCCACGGGCATCGGCGTGCTGTACGCCAAGCGCGCCTTGCTCAAGAACCTGCCTCCGCTGCTGGGAGGTGGAAACATGATCGAAGAGGTGACACTGGAAGGCTTCACCACCAACGATGCGCCGTTGAAGTTCGAGGCAGGGACACCGCCCATCACCCAAGCGGTAGGTCTCGCCGCCGCCATGGATTGGCTCGAGCAGTTCCCGCTCAGCGAGCGCCGCGCGCACGAGCGCATGCTCTATGAAAAGGCCATCGCCACGTTGAGCACTGTCGAGGGACTGCGCATTCTCGGATCGCACAACAATGAGGGGGTGATCAGTTTTGTGGTAGAGGGTGTGCACCCCCATGACCTCACAAGCATCCTTGGGCAAGAAGGTGTATGCCTCCGCGCCGGGCACCACTGCACCCAGCCATTGCACCGCCGGCTCGGCATCACTGCTTCCACGCGTCTGTCGCTGTCGCTCTACAACACCTGCGACGAGCTCGAACGCCTCCCCGAGGCCATCACCCAAAGCATCCGCACATTGTCCTAACCCCACCCCCGTGGATCTGTACGCAGAAAACATCCTCGACCACTTCAAGCACCCACGGGGTAAACACGCCGTCACCGACCCCAGTGCAGCGCATGAGGAAATCAATCTCAGCTGCGGCGATACCGTGTCGATATCGGTGCGCATCGACGGAGAAACGATCGCGGATCTTGGATGGGAGGGGGCTGGATGTGCGATCAGCCAGGCAGCCATGTCGCTGCTCGCCGAAGCACTGACGGGAAAAACCGTGCACGAGATCGACATGCTCACACCCTCAATCGTGCAGGAGCTGCTCGGTGTCCCGGTATCCACGCGCAGGATCAAGTGCGCCCTGTTGGGGCTCCATGCGCTCAAAAACCTTCTGCATGCCTACCGCAAAGAACCTCAGCAGGGATGGGCGGAAACAGTGGGCGATACATAAAAAAACCGAGCCACATGTGGGCTCGGTCTCTTCCGAAGACCATTGCTTCGGATCTGCCCTTTACAGTGCTACGCAGCGCGCAACACCGTTTCCACGCGTCGGACGAGCAGCTCGGGATCGAGCGGTCTCACGAGCAGCTCGTCACAATCCAGGCGCATGCGCTCAGTCGCATCAATGGCCATGATCAATGCCGGCTTGCAGTCGAGCTGCGCAAGTCGCATCGCAACGGCGACGGCATCCGCATGCCTGCAATCGATCACCGCCAGGTATGGGTGGTGCTCGACGAGAGCACAACCCGCATCGAACGCCGATGCCACGACCGTCGCCTGCTCGGGAAGATGCTGCATCAACGGCTCGGCATACATGCCGTCGTTAGTGAGCATCAGCACCCGGGGCGCATCGAATTGATCACCGACGGGAATCGCATGCCTGCGCACAAACTGCGTCAGCCCTTCGCGAGGGATCCGACGATGCCGCGAACCAGGTACACGATTGCCCGGCAGAAGCCCATCGTCGACCCATCGACTGACCGTTCTGGGCGCAACACAGCAGATAGACGCCACCTGCCCCGTCGTAAACACAGACCGTCTGTTTGCCATATGCATGGCACACCTCCATGGAGAAAACTGCTCGATCGCCGTGAAAGAGCTTTCGCTATTAAACATGGTATTTACCTCATGTCAAACATCAAGAAAAACAGTGGCAAAGCGGCAAACGAGGAAGTAGACTCCGTGCCCGACGTATCCACACGCCGTTGTAGCTCAGTGGTAGAGCACGTCCATGGTAAGGACGGGGTCACGGGTTCAATCCCCGTCAACGGCTCCATTTTCCTGTAGTCTGTACGCATGACATTTTTGGAGAGCACCTTCTCGGCATTCCAAGACTTCCGCCTGCTCGACACGGGCGAAGGCTATCGCCTCGAACAGTGGGGGCACTACCGCCTTGCCCGACCCGATCCGCAGATCATCTGGAAGCGACACCTGCCCCAGGAGGAATGGAATGCGGTGCATGCCATCTTCGAGGGAAGCGGTGAGCACGGGCAGTGGAACATGCTGCAAAAAATCCCCGGTTGGTGGCCGGTTGGCTACGCACTGCCCGACGGCAAGACCCTGTCGTTGCGTGCACGGCTCACACCGTTCAAGCACACGGGCATCTTCGCGGAGCAGGCGGCGAACTGGGAGTGGATGGCCAAATGTGTGGCAGGAAAAAAGGAGCGAAAAATCCTCAATCTTTTCGGTTACACAGGAGCCGCAAGCGTGCTGCTGACCATGCTCGGACACAAAGTGACCCATGTGGATGCCAGTAAGCCATCCATCGGGCTGGCGAAGGAAAACCAGCAGCAGAACAACCTGCCGGAAGATTCCATCCGCTGGATCCTCGACGATGCGGTGAAGTTTGTGCAGCGTGAGATCAAGCGGGGGCAGAAATACGACGGCATCCTCATGGATCCGCCGGTCTTTGGCCATTCGCCCGACGGCAAGGTCTGGAAGTTTGCCAAGGATCTGCCGGGGCTATTACAGAATTGCGTCGCGCTGCTGAGTGACGACGCCGATTTCCTGCTCATCAACGGCTACGCCACCACCTGTTCGGCCATTGCCCTGAAAAACCTTCTCGAAGACTGCATGCCGGGGAAGAAGGGAGCAATCGAACACGGTGAACTCTGCCTCGCACAGGAAGACGGCCGCCTGCTTTCCACGGGCATCTTTGCCCGCTGGAACGGCCATGCATGACGGAAGTCAGATGGGGAGAATCGCCTGAAACACCGTCACTGTGGCGCCGATGATCGCACCGACAAATCCCGAAAGGATGCGGACATGGGTGAAGGCCTCCAGCAGCAACACGCCGAGAAGAATCATCGGTGCGCGCTGCATCCATTCGGCATACTGCCATTCAAAACGATACGGGATGAACATCCTGAGGATATTGCTGCCATCGAGCGGCGGCACGGGAAGCAGGTTGAACGCCATCAACCCCAGATTCACCATCAAGCTCGCCGTCAGCAGCATGGTGAGCATCGCCTGACCGACGGAAGGCTGCACCAGTTCGTCGGTCATCTGCTCGAAGGAGGAGGGGTTGCTGCCAAGCAGATGAAGACCCGCATAGCAGGCAAATGCGAGCAGCAGATTGCTCACCGGACCTGCAAGGGCAACGATCGCCATATCCCGCTTGGGATGCTTCAGGTTCACCGGATTCACCGGTACCGGCTTCGCCCAACCGAACCCCACGGTGAGGAAGAGCAATGCCCCAAACAGATCGAGATGGGACAACGGATTGAGCGTCATTCTCCCCTCCCACTTGGCCGTATCGTCGCCGAGCCAATAGGCCGCAACGGCATGGGAGCACTCGTGAATGGCGATCGCAATGAGAACGGCGATGATGTAGAGAGGATTCAAAAAAGGCATCGCCAAGAGTGTATCAGGAACAACACATATCTTCGCATGGATAGAATCGAAAGATACCTTCTTTCTTCTGGCAGTCGCCCCGAATCTTTCTCTACTCGTTTTGCTGCGCATGCCCTTTCTTTGGCTAGTGCCCAAAGAAAGGGCAAAAGAAAACCCAGTGCCGCAGCCCCCCACTCCACTTGCCCCTTCACCCCCTCGGGTGCGGCACGGCCTCCAAGGCTTTGAAAGTATCGGATATCCAGACAACCACACTCACAGCCTCGGCGGGGCGCGACGCCAGCGGGGGTGACGGGGTGATACAGATTGAAAATAGCAAAAACAGGCACTCGATCGGATCGGGAGGGCGAGGGCATGGCGGCGCACGCGTTTGGGCTCCACCCTTGCCGCTCGGGCAAGGGTGGAAGAAGCGTAGGCGACGCACCAGACAAGAGGACAAAACAGGCACCACACAGCCCTAAAAAGGGGAAAATTAAGTTGACCAAGGCCTTTTTCTTCCTTAGGCTTGCCGCCCACATGCCTCGAACATGCGTCAAAACCGGCAAGCGAACGGCCTTCGGCAACACCCGAAGCCATAGCAACAGGCATACCCGCCGCACGTGGAAGGCCAACATCCAGGTGAAGAAGGTGCTCGACCCCGCAACGGGCGAGTTCAAGCGCATGAAGGTCTCCGCCGCCTACCTGCGCACCTTGAGCAAGCGCATGAGTGCAGGAAAGAAGGCCTAAATATCCCATTGCTCCGATTCTTGCAGCGTGAAAGAATTGTTGTGCTGCAGTTTTTTCATTTCACCACAAAGGAGCTCTACCGATGAGCGACCTCACCATCGCGCTGGTTGCCGTAGGCATAGGCATCGCCCTGATGATCGCCGCATATGTTGCATGGTATTTCTGGGACAGGCACAACAAACGCCCCAGTGTACGTGTACGACAAATGCGCCAATTGTTATGGATCATCGAAAAAGAACGCCGCAGTCTGATCGACGATCTTGGCTGCGACGACGCCTCTCTCGATATCCGTCTGACGCTCCATGCAGTGGGCAAAACCCTGCGTGTCGCCAACGGGCGCCTTACCCGGATTGGGAAAGCCATTCCGAAAATTGCAGATATCCTCCCGTTCGAATAGAACGGGAGGTTGTTTGACACAGCCGAAATCACTACACTGCGTGCTCCACGGAGAGGTCGCATAGTGGCCTAGTGCGCACGCTTGGAAAGCGTGTAGACCTGAAAGGGTCTCGGGAGTTCGAATCTCCCCCTCTCCGCCAGTTTTCCATGACAACAAAAAGGACGCCGCTTTGGCGACGTCCTTTTTCAACACAAACTCGTATTACTTCTTCGACGGCATGTCGCAGCTGCAACCGCAGCACGCCTTCATGCTCTTGGTGAGCAGTGTGAGCGAAAGGGCAAACGCGATGAGCGAGAGCGAACCGTTGCTCGTGCCGAACGTGGCGCCTGCCGCAAGGACATGTGCCTTGTACACACCGATCGCCGAAGCGAGAGCGGAGATAAAGAGGAGCACCGTGCTGACCACGTTGGTCAGTGTGCAGCCGGAACAACCGGAATTCTTGGCCTTCTTGCCGAAGAGCGCCATAGGGAGGGGAGGAAAGGAACGCAGACGATCGTAGCGGAACCCGAAAATCCCTGCAAAGAGACGCGCTGGAAGAGCCCCGCCGAAAGCTCTAAGCTTCCCCCATGCGCATCTCCCACGACTGGCTGTCGGATTTCCTCACCTGGACGGAACGCGATCCCCATGAGATTGCGCGCCGCCTGACACTGTCTGTCGCCGAGGTCGAGGAGGTGGAGGAGCAGGGCATGCTACTTGCCCATTGTTGTGTGGGAGAGATCATGGCGATCCTCCCCCACCCCAATGCCAGCAAGTTGCAACTCGCAGATGTGCAGACCGACCGAGGCATGAAACGTGTGGTGTGCGGCGGCACCAATCTTGCGGTGGGCATGCAGGTGGCCTTTGCGCATGTCGGCGCCACGGTGCGTTGGCACGGAGAGGGCATGCAGACGCTCGCGCCCGCCACCATCCGCGGTGAGGAAAGCCACGGCATGATCTGCGCCGGCGAAGAGCTTGATCTGCAGGACATGTTCGCGCCAAAGCCCGAAGACGGCGATCGCCCGATCCTCAACCTCAGCCGCGATCTGCCCGGGCTGAAGACCGGCACGCCGCTCAAGGAAGCCCTTGGCCAGACCGATGTGATTTATCATGTGAACAACACCGCCATCACCAACCGCCCCGACCTCTTCTCGCACCTGGGCTTTGCCCGCGAATGTGTGGCCGCCGGTTTGGCAAAATGGAAAAAGGCTCCGCCCGTCTACAAGTTGCCCGCGTTCCCGAAACATCCGCCCGCCCTCAAACTCGTGCTCGACGCGAAAGCCGCAGTGCCCCGCTACCTCGGTTGCACGCTGGAAATCGACGGAGCGGGTGAAACGCCGGAGTGGATGAAACGCAGACTGATCGCCACGGGATTCCGCCCGCTTTTGCTGCCCATCGACATCACCAACTATGTGTCCCATGACGTGGGCATGCCGCTCCACAGTTTTGCCGTCGACGAGATCGACGGCGACATGCATTGCCGGCTGACCAAGGCCGGCGAATCCATCACGACGCTGGATGACGCTGAACGCAAACTGCCCGAAGGGGCGCTTGTGCTCAGCGACGACCGCGGCATCTTCGACTTGATGGGTGTCATGGGTGGCTTGCGCAGCAGCACAAAGGCAACCACCCGGAAGATTTACCTTCATGCCGCAGCCGTGGATCCGTCCATCATCCGCCGAACCATCACCGCAACCGGCCACCGCACCGATGCCTCGACCATCTACGAAAAGGGCATCCCGACCGTCGCCGTGGAGTGGGGCTTCGCCCGCGCACTGCAGCTGTTCACCGAGCTTATTCCCGGCTGCCGCATCACATCGAGCCTGCACCAATCGGGCAAAGACGTCGCGCCGAAGGCGATCACCCTCGCAACCGAGCGCCCATCGCAGGTGCTGGGCATCGATGTCCCCGCAGCGGAGATCAAAAAGACCCTCACCGCCATCGGCTGCAGCGTGAAGGCGGGCAAAACATCCTGCAGCGTCACGCCTCCGCCCTGGAGAACAAAGGATCTGCGCACCGAAGAGGAACTGATCGATGAAATCGCGCGCCTGCGCGGCTACGACCGCATCGCGGATCAGATGCCGTCCGCACCCGTCAGCATCCCCCCGCGTGACCACCGCGGAGCCCATACACGCAGGCGTCTGGCCAGCGATGGTTACCAGGAAATCCTGCCGCTCTCGCTTCTCAGCCCATCGCTTCTTGCACAGATCGGCATTGATCCCGCGGCCTGCCGCCGGGTGCAAAACCCCCTTTCCGAAGACCTTTCCCTGCTGCAGCCCAGCACATTGCCGGGGCTGCTGGAGCACGCCAAACGATCGTTGATGGGCATGGAAAGCGACCTGTGCACCATGCGCATCTGCACGGTCTTCGGCAAAACCAAAGAATATCAGGAACTGGGCATGTTGCGTGCCGCACGCGGCAAGACGGGTCTGATGGACGACCCCTTCCTGCAGCTGAAAGATGCACTGATCGGTGCCATCTGCGCGCTAGGGTACCGCGTGCATGTGGAAGAGCGCAGCGCGGATCACGCATGGATGCACCCGGGTCGCACCGCTGCGGTGCTGGTCACCGCCGGCGACACGATCGTCGACGTCGGCCGCATCAGCGAAATCCATCCGGATGTCCGCACCACATTTGATCTGCCCTACCGCGCGGCGGCCGCGCTGATCAGCTGGTCGCTGCTGCTCAGCCTGCCCGCATCACCCAGGAAGACCAAGGCCGCTGCCGCCTTCCCCGCCGTGACCTATGACAGCACCGTTGCCCGCCGCCACAGCGAGCCTGTGGGCGCCCTGCTGCACAAGCTCTCCTCCGCCCACCCCCTGCTGGAAGAAGTGACGGTGAAGGATCTCTACCAAGACCCCCGCGAAGACGGCTATCGCCTCACCCTGCGCTGTGTCTACCGCGCTGCTGACCGCACACTCACCGAAGAAGAGGCGAAGCAGGCACACACCGCCGTGCTCCATGCCGGTGCGCTCACCCCGTTGCAATGAGCATTGTCACCAAGACCGGCGACGACGGCAGTACGGGCATTGTCGGCACCGCACGTCTCGCAAAATCTCACGACCGCATCCACGCCTACGGCACCGTTGACGAGCTCAATGCCCTGCTCGGCGTCGTGCTGGCGGAGGGTCATCTGCCGCAGGACGTGCAAAGCGGCATCGAACGGATCCAGCACGAACTCTTCACCCTGGGCGCCGACCTTGCCGCCCCCCTGCCCATCGCGGTTCCCCGCATCACCGATGCGCACATCGCCATGCTCGAGGAACAGATTGTGCTCTGGGAACAGCAACTTCCCGAACTGCAGAATTTTATCCTCCCCGGCGGCTCAAAAGCGGGCGCCCTGCTGCACCACGCACGCACGGTTTGCCGGCGGGCGGAGCGGTGGATGGTGGCGCTGAAGCACAGCGAACCCCTTAGCGAACCGGCGCTGCGGTACGGCAATCGCCTCAGCGACTACCTGTTTTTGGCTGCAAGGGTCTGCAACAGGCACAATGGCCAAAATGAGCAGGCCGTACGCTATCGATGATCGGCGCCAAAGATCGCCGTTCTGTGCTTGACTCGAGCCCTAAAACCCTTAAGATTCCCCGGCTGTAACGACATTCCCCTCTTTTTGTGTTAGCAAAGATCCGATGGCGCAAGCGTATGCGCAAACATGGGTTCCTGAAGCGCAGTAAAACGCGCGACGGTCGCAAGGTGCTCAATCGCCGCCGCAGCCAGGGTCGCAAGCGCGTAGTTGTGCAGCGCAAGCCGCATAAGTCCAAGTCGACGAAATAGGCTGTCTGCATAGACGCCTGTGTTGTTGACGGTTTTTTGTCGTGCTGCTGACACCGGGCATGAAAGCTCCTATCCTCTCCCCGTGCTCCGCTTCCTCCATTCCCTCTCGGCCTGGTTGTTCTACCCGCTGGCAGGCAGCTTCTTTGTCGCCTATCTGCTGCTGCGACATCAGCTGTGGGGCGAGTTCCCGCTTTGGTGGCTGAGCATCATGGATCTGCCGCTGCTCCTTGCGGGCGTGCTTTACGGCGTAAGCAGCGTCACCATCAGCGTGACTGACCCGGACAACCCGTCAAAGGGATTGCTCTGGGGCACGTTTCTCCCCGCCGTCATTTTGCTTCTGGCCGTGTTGCTGTTGAACTTCGGCCTTCTCCCCGCCTGACATGTACTCCCTCACGCGTCTCCCGTCCGGACTCCCTGTTCTGTCGATCCCGTCGACCAGCACCGCCGCCGTCACCGTCATGGTGTTCTGCGGTGCGGGTTCGCGCTACGAGCGCAACGAGGAGCGCGGCATCAGCCACTTTCTGGAACACATGTTCTTTAAGGGAGGCGTGCGCTATCCGACGACCAAGGCCGTGAGCCACGCGATCGACGGCGTGGGCGGCGAGTTCAACGCATTCACCGGCAAGGAATATGCGGGCTACTACGTGAAAGTGGCCGCGGAACATGTGGAGTTGGCCTGCGATGTTCTTGGGGACATGCTCCTGCAACCCACATTCCCGCCCGAAGAGATCGACCGCGAGCGCGGGGTGATCATTGAAGAGGAGCGCATGTACCAAGACACCCCCATGTACCGTGCGGGGTGGGACTTTGAGGAGCTGTTGTTCGGCAACCACCCCTTGGGCTGGGACACGATCGGCACCGAGGAGGTGATCAACCGCGTCACGCAGGCGGATTTTCAGAAGCACAAAGACATCCTCTACACGCCCGACAACACCGTGGTCACTTTCTCGGGCAATATCAGCGACAGCAAGGCGCAGATGCTGGCCGACAAGTATTTCGGCGGGCTCAAAGGCAAGAAGCAGCGTGAATTCCTCTCCTTCGAGACCTATGGCAGCACGCCTGTCTTCATCCGCAACAAGGCCACGGAACAGGCGCATCTTGTGCTCGGTGTCCCCGGCGTAAGCGCGCTGGATGCCAACCACTTCGCCCACAAACTGCTGGCCGCCATTCTGGGCGGCAACATGAGCTCCCGCATGTTCCTGCGCATCCGCGAGGCACGGGGGCTTTGCTACTACATCTCCACCGAGACCGACAGCTACCTCGATGCCGGGGCGCTCTCCACACGTGCGGGCGTCGACCAGTCCCGCCTGCAGGAAGCCATCACCGCCATCAGCACCGAATATGCGCTGTGCGCCAAGGACGGTGTGGACGAAGAAGAGCTGCACCATGCCAAGGAATACCTGAAGGGCCGCATCACGCTGTCATTGGAAGACAGCGAGGAGCAGGCGCACTTCCTGGGCAAGCAGCAGCTGCTCTACCCAGCCGTGCGCGACCTGAAGGAATACTTCGCCGCCATCGATGCCGTCACGCGCGACCAGGTGAACACCGTGGCAAACACACTCCTCACCGCCGACAAGATGCGCCTCGTGGTCATCGGCAAAGACCTCAAAGAAGAGCAGCTGAAGGAGTGGATGCTCTCGCCGTTCACTGCACGCTGAGCTGCACGACCGCGCTTTGGGCGGTGGCATTCTGCGGATCGTAACGGAGGATCGCCTGGAACTGCTTCAGCGCCCCGTCGCGGTCGCCCTGTTTTGCGAGCAGCACGCCCAGGTTGATGCGCGCAGGCGTTAGGGTGGGCTGCAAACTGATCGCTTCGCGCAGGGCATCGGCCGCCTCATCCGTCTGCCCGAGCATGGTCAGCGCCACACCAAGATTGTAGTGCCCCTGGGTTAAGAATGGATTGATGCTCAGCGCCTTGCGATACAGAGCGACACCCTCCTCCACCTTGCCCTGTTGCACGAGCAACGCGCCGTAGTTCAGCGGCACTTCTTCGATGGTCGGATCAAGCGCCATCGCCTGTGCGTATTCCCGCTGCGCACCGTCGGCATCGTTGGCCTGCACCTCCACCAGACCAAGGCCGAAGTGGGCATACGCGCTCTTTGGATCAAGCGTCAGCGCCTTGGCATAGGCATCGCGCGCCTCGGCAATCTTGCCCTGCTTGCGGTACACCGCCCCCAGGTTGCTCCAGGTCTTGGCATTGGGACGGATGGCCAGTGCTTTCTGCAGTTCCACGATCGCTGCATCAAGGTTCCCCTCGAGGCGCTCCATGTTGCCCAGGTTGTTGTGCGCCACATGGGATGCATCGGGATAGACCGCGATCACATGGGCAAAGAGCGTGCGGGTGTTGTGCCAGACAAACGACTGTTTCACCGCGAGCACCGACAACCCCACCGTCAGCACCACTGCCACTGCCACGAAGAGCCGATGGGTGAGCCCCCGACGTTCCAAACTCTCGCACACGCGATCGATCCCGACTGCCACGAGCAAGAAGACAAAGATGGACGGAATGTAGGCGTAGCGGTCGGAAGCAAAGTACACATCCAGATCGCCACCCTTGCTGAAGTTGATGAATGTCGGCGCCAGCGTGCCGATGAAGCCGAGAATGCAGAACGAGACCAGCGGCCAGCGGCGCCAGGCAACGAGAGACAGGGCTAGAACCAGGACAACAAGGATAAGGGGGATGAAAAAATCCGGCGACGTGATGGTGATGGTGCCGAGATAGGGATACAGCAGGGAAAAATTCGTCGGCCAAAACAGGTGCCGCACATAAAACACCGTGCTCATGCACGCCATCAGAACCTTCTGCCACGTGGTGGTCGCCGCGACGAGCTGTTCCTTGCCCGCCACCGCCACCGCCACCAATGCCGCCGAGAGCAACAAATGCGGCGCCAACGACCTGCACTTTTGCGCCAATCGCTTCGGATCCTCCAGCGCCGCCTGCAGCAGCAAAACGGCGGGCAATGTCGCCGTCATCACTTTGGAAAGCAAACCAGCGAGGTGCAGCGCGATGCTGGAACGATACGCGCGTGCGGCTCCCCCCTCTTCAAAACGCAGATACGCGATCCATGCACCCAGGAAGAACGCCGTGGACAGCACATCCTTGCGCCCGCTCGCCCATGCGACGGCCTCCGTATGAAGCGGATGCACGGCAAACAGCAATCCGCAGAGGACGGCCACGCGCACTTTCCCGGAGAGCAGATGTGTCACGCGCACCACCAGTGCCGCGTTGAGCGCATGCAACAGGAGGTTTGTCAGGTGATAGACGAATGGATGCACACCGCCCAGCAGATAGTTGATCTGATAGGTGATGAAGGTGAACGGGATATACAGCTCGGGATCAAAATGCGTGAAGACCCACAGCAGCGTCGATGGGGTGACGCCGCGAATGGCGGGATTTTCATAGATGAGCATGCCGTCATCCCAGCGTACAAACGCATCCGTCAGCACATGGACATACACCGCACAGGTCAGAAGGAACACGCCGGCCATGGCTACGGCGAGATGCCGGTGTGCGGGTACGCGGGAGAGCAGATGCATCTGCCACACTCTACGGGGAGTCTCTCAAGCCCGAAACCTGGACTTCCCTGCAAGATTGGTACAATAAGGCACTCTTCCATCCCTGCTTATGAAGCGTCTTGCCACCTCTCTGTTCCTCGCCGGTTCCCTGTTCGCCGCTGCGGCTCCCGCATTGGCCGACGAAGGAGCAACTCAGTTGACCGCCAGCTCCTGCAAGGGCGAGACGGACAAGAAGTGCATCTCCGACACCATCAAGCGCTGGAAGCGCGAGAAGGATGAGTTCGAGCGCTCCATCGACCAGAAGCGCAAAGCCTGGCTCGAGGCCAACCCGCAAAACGCCTCTGCCGAATGGGAAACCGCCCAAAAGGCCAACTCGAATGACCTCCGTCAGCAGGTGCAGGCCTATCGCAAGCAGCAGAACGATCTGGAAAAGGCATTCTATGCAGAGCTGAAAAAGAAACAGCCCAAGGCCGACTCCCGCGTGAACGCCACGGGCGCCCCCAGCCTGCTTCCGGGTCAGGACAAGTGCTCCGCCGGTGATCTGCCCGAGATCTTCCGCATCTGCATGCGTCAGGCGAGGATCAAGTTCCTGCTCGATCTGAAGAACAAGTCGTCCGCGGGCAGCTCTTCGTCGGCATCCTCAGCCAACTAAAGGATTGTCAGGCAGGCTTGGCTTCCCTACCATGCCGCCACTTTCCTCATATCCCCATGCAGCGCACCCTCATCCTTCTCAAGCCCGACGCCGTCACCAAGAAAATCTGCGGCAAAGTGATCAACCGTTTTGAAGAGGCGGGCTTCACCATCCGTGGCTGCAAGATGATGCATCTGAGCCCCGAAATCCTGAAAGACCACTACGCCCACATTGCCGACAAGCCCTTCTACCCCGACGTGGAAACCTTCATGCGTTCCGCTCCGGTCATTGGACTGGTGCTGGAAGCTGACGACATCGTCGCCAAAATGCGCGACATGCTCGGCGTGACCGACAGCCGCAAGGCAGCCCCGGGTACGATCCGCGCCGAACTGGGCGTCGACATGATGGTGAACGTGGCACACGCCTCCGACTCGCCCGAAGCCGCAGAAGCCGAGGTGGCTCGCTTCTTCAAGCCCGAGGAACTGTTCGCGTACTAATCCTCAACTGCAACAACCGAAACAGGGCGTGCACACGCCCTTTTTCATAGGGCATTCCGGCACCAATATGGTGACCATGACCTTTTTTAGGCTGTGAGCAAGTAAATAGTACGAGACAATCGAAAAGCATTGTCAAATATCCGCGCGCAGCGTTGAATCTCCCGGATCATGAGTAAGCCGATCGATTTCGCCCAACGGGAAGCCGAAACATTGACCGCATTGCTCGGCCAAGTGGGCAAAAAGATGCTGCATGGGCATTTCCCGACACCCGAAGAGGCCATTGTCGCCGTACGAACGTGGCAGGACGCCGGCACGACTCCGGAACATTGGACGGAAGACGCCCTGCGCACCGTTGCACAGGACCCGCATGTCATCCGACAGATCGCCGCGATCCGTCATGTAGAGGCGGCAAAATCGGTGGAGTCGACCGCGCACATCACACGCACAAAAGCCGCGAGCGTGCTTGCCAACCTTGCGCAATCACCGCGCCGTTTTGTGGATGCCCTGCTCACACAACTCAAGCTCGAACAGGCACTCGACCCCTACTTCAGCACCAAGACCCACGTGCGCCAGCGCCGCCCTGTCACCCCGGAGCAACGCGAAACGCTTGCCTGTGTCACTCGCGTACTGAGGGAAGCGGGCTTGGATGGAGCCATGGAAGGAGAGCTGCGCAAGTTGTACCCATATTTTCAGTGGCGAGCACTCGATCATCACACGATACCAGAAAAGCGTTTGCAGGAGATCCGTCAGATCATCACCGGCGAAGGAGCGAGCAATGGCTCTACGCACATTGCTGCCCCCGAGAGCATCGGTGCTCTGCCTCACAACATTCTCTCTGCCCTACAGGAAACGGGGTGCTTTCAAAACATCCAGCAGCACGAATTCAAATACCGCGTGGCAGGCAACACGGTGCGCATCCCGCTCGCTGTAGCACAGATGTTTGCACGGGCACTGGCCAAGCTCTCCCAAGACGAACGTGCATTGCTCCGCGCACAGCTGCCCTCCTTCCCTTGGGAATTTGCCGAAAGCTTCTGTCGCCCCACCAACACACCTCCACCTCCACCCGACCCCGTCATCACTCCTGTGACGACCGCAGCGTCGGTTGCCAAGCCGGTGATCGTTGTTGCTCCGCCCACGCCCGCCCCCCTTCCCCCCGAGGAAGCACCCCCTGCCATCCCCGACTGCATGGCACAACTGCCGGCTGAGGCGCGTGCTGCACTCGAAGCAACCGGCGCATGGGAAAACCTGCTGCGCTACCACCCCAATTACGCAAAGGGAAACCCTATCGTGAAGCTGCCCAAGCCCGCGGTGAAGCGTTACGCGCGGACGGTGAGCGCATTACACGGGCAAGACGATGTCATCGCGGCAATCCGCGCCACCTTCCCCACGCTGCCATGGAACTACATCATGGAATTTGTCCGCGAGCCTGAGGCGAATGCGGATAACAGTGAGTCTGCAGCCGACATCCCCGCACCCGCCACCCATGAAGCGGCAGCTACACAACCGCAACCCGAACCCCCGGCATCGACCATCACAACAGACACCACATCGTATCCGAAACCGACATCCATCGAGGTGCCGCTGGTGACGCTGTTGCAGGAAATCGACGGCGCACTGAACGAAGCCGGGGTCGACGAGCAGACCGGCCAACGCATCATCTCCCTCGTCAGCCGCTACGGAGCCACATTGGTGCAGCTCACCCATGACCATGGTCATCTGCACCTGAAAGAATTCCTGCAACCGCTCGAGTTTGACGCTCCTTTGGAGAGGCAAGAGGAGCAGATCGAACCTGCACCGGCACCCACGGATACTGGCACCCCTGAGCCTCCAACAGCCCCAGAAGCAGCGCCCATTGTAGAACCTGTCACCACCGCCCCCACTCTCCATATCCCTGAGATTCACCCCTGCCTCGCGGGTGTCCCCATCGATCTGGCCGCCCGTTGTCAGGAGATTTTACACTCCATCCATATCCCGACGCAGGTGGCCGGCCATCGCCGCACATTCGATGAAACGGCCAGGGCGGGCATTCTTCAGATTTGCGATCTCCTCAAGCCTGTGCGCGGCGCATCGGCTGCATTCCTCGCACACTTTGGCATTGCCTCGGCCAACCTCACCTATTGGCGCTCAGCCGTGACCGACACGAGTCCTGCCGCCGATGCACAGCCCGCCACAGATGAGCCGCCTGCTTCTCCGCTGCCACCCGATACTGCGGCTGCCGTTGAGGAAGACGAAGGCGCCCCTTCGCAGTATGCATTTTTACAAAAAGTAAGCGGCAACATACGAGCCGAATGCGAGCAACTGCTGAGAGCACTGCATGTTCCCGCTTTCGAGGAAGGCAAGCGCCGCCAGATTGATGACACTGCAAAATGGATGATTGTGCGCGTGCACACCCTGCTCGCGACGACCCGTGGCGCTGGTGCGGAATTCCTGAAGAGCATTGATCTGTCGCCTTCCGCCATTTACGTCTGGCGCACGCAATTTGACCCCAACGTGCAACCCCCGGCTACGGAACACCCCGTCTCCATCCCTGCGCACAAGGCACCGTCCCTCGTCGATGAGACGGTCATGAGTGCTACACCCCCCAAAGCCCCTGCATACGTCGCACCGCAGAACCCCACCGCGAACGATCTGTTGGAATTCGAGCGCGTCATCAACGACGGTCACACCCGCGAAAGCCGCTTGAACATCCTCGATCGCGTGTTGCAGCTCGCAGGCAACAAGGAGGCGCAGCAGGCTCTGTATCAGGAATGCAATGTCACGGTGCCGCAGGTGCGTCTGTGGTTGCAGATGTACAACCCGCACCGTCATGCACTCCCACAGGAGCGCGCGTGGGAATCCGCACCCCCCGCAGAAAAGCCGGCACGCTCGCTGCTGCAATTCTCCGCGCGAAACGTAGGCGAGTTTGTAGAGCATGTGCTCCCGATCCTGCTCAACCCCTTCGAGCCCAACAGCCAATGGGCAGACACCGATACCGATCCCATGAGCGAAACTGCATCGTTGGCATCGACATGCCGCAAGAGACTGCTTGCCACCATGACCAACCTGGAGCCCCAGACCGTCGGCCGCCTGCGTGCCATCGCGCAAAAACCAAACAGTCGCGTGACCCAGGAAGACGAAGTGGAATGGGTGGAAGTCATCTGCATGCACTATGGCCGCGACGTGACTGTGGAATCGACCGCATTTGCGGTGCGGCTCTTGGCCTTCCAGCAACAACGCTGCGCCATGGAAGACATTGTCGAAGCCGCGAAGGCAATGTTCCGCAAGTAACCTCAGGCGCACCCGCAGATGCCGCCTTCCTTGCAGGCACATGTTTTCTTTTGCGCTTCCTCGGGCAGATCCAGCTTGAATCTGCCTTCGCGAAAATCGATGGTGGCACCGCCGATACGGCTGAGGGTCAGCGCCGATGCGGCAACCCGCACCTCGGGCACCTCGCGGTGGACAAACACGAGCGACGCATCGGGCAGCTCATCGAGTACATCCATCGAAAATCCGCCGCGCTCATCCAGCCCCACCTCCAATACCGCCTGCTGCTTGCCTTGCTCACGGATGATCTCGCGCAGATGTTCCGCCGCCTCCTTGGTTACTGTCAGCGTCTGCGGTCGGGGCGGGCGGCTGGCCATCATCTCATTGAGCTCCACCACCAGCTGGTTGATATCCTCATTCAAAAATCCGTGCGACTTGCACCCGTCGGCCAGTGTTTCGAAGCTGTTCATCTGGCACCCCACACACGAGAGCCCATATTCCTTCAGCAGCGGTTCGCACTCGGGCAGCAGCGCGAGGATATCACTGACGCGCATCGACGCATTAAGGACTGGAACTGGCGTGGGCGAAGTCGCTGGCATAGAGTGAGGATGGTGCCGCCTTCGCGGCGCAGAGACAACCCCCATGGCGAAGCAATTTCGAACATTGGCAATCGTCGTCGTCCCCATTCTCACCCTCGCACTCGGGTGGCAGCTGGGGCTGCGTATGCAGGCACAGGCCATGCGGGACTTTGAACAGTCCTTGGGCATGCAGTTCCGTGGCGGGAGCGGATCGACCCTGCAGGATCCCGAAAAAGACGTGGATCCCACGTTGCTTTGGAGCACATGGCGGCTGCTGCTGAAAAACTACGTCGATCCGAGCAAGCTCCAGAAAGAGGACATGCTCTACGGTGCGGCAAAGGGGTTGGCAGGTTCCATGGGCGACCCGTACACGCTGTTCATGACACCCAAGGAAAACGAGGATTTCAAGCAGACGCTCAGCGGCAACCTTGAGGGCATCGGCGCCGAACTGGCCGACCGTGACGGCAGCATTGTCGTGGTCACGCCGTTGCGCGGTTCGCCGGCAGAACGCGCGGGGCTGAAGGCGGGCGACATCATCCTGACGATCGACGGCTCCCCGACCGACGGCCTGACGCTCCCCGATGTCGTGGGCAAGATCCGCGGAGCCCAGGGCACCACCGTGGTGCTCGGCGTGGCATCGCCCGGCACACCGGCCATCCGCACCCTGACCATCGCCCGCGAGAACATCCATATTCCGAGTGCGGAGTGGCACGTGGAAGAATCCCCGGACGGCGCCATCGGCTACATGGCCATCAACCAGTTCGGCGATGACACGTTGCCGGAGGTGAAGCAGGGTCTCGCCGAATTGAAAAAGGCGCCGCTGAAGGGACTGATCATCGACCTGCGCAACAACGGCGGCGGGTACCTCGACGGAGCGGTGGATCTGGTGTCGCTCTTCCTCCAGAAAGGCAAAGTCGTCACTGTCGCCCGCAGGGAAGGCGCACCGCAGGAACACTATGTGTCCGGCCGGCCGGAACTCCCCAACCTGCCCATGGCCGTGATCATCAATGCGGGTTCCGCCAGCGCATCGGAGATTGCTGCAGGCGCCCTGCAGGACAACAAGCGCGCCACGATCATCGGCGTCAAAAGCTTCGGCAAGGGCACCGTGCAGGAAGTCATCGACCTGCCGGGAGGCAGCAGCCTGCGTGTGACCATCGCCCACTGGCTGTTGCCCAGCGGCCGTGACCTTGGCAAGGACGGCGTGCATCCCGATATCTTGGTGGAGCAGCCCCAGACCGGCAGCGGAGACGTGCAGCTGCAGACCACGCTCACCTTCCTCCGCACGGGTCAAAAACCGGCAGCGGCAGCCCCCTCGCCATCCTCCTCGAGCAACACGGCACAATAGAGGTATACTCCCCGCGTGATCCACCTTCCCGCTTCCCTCGAACGCAGGCTCCAGGAGCTTTTTCCGCGCGCCAAAGACCGCGACAAATTTGTGGAAGACGCGGTGATACACATGCTGGAAGGCACGACGGACGGCGAAGAGTCTCTCCAACCCCAGAGCATCGGCGGGACGCTGCATCTGTTTTCCGACGGCGGCTCGCGCGGCAACCCTGGGCAGGCGGCCATCGCCTACATCATCGAGGATCCCGTGAAGGGCGAGGTCATTGAAGAGCGCGGCGAGACCATCGGCGTGCAGACCAACAACGTCGCGGAATACCGCGCGCTCATCGCGGGGCTGCAGGCGGCCAAGAAGCTCCACCCCAACCGCCTGATCTGTCACCTCGATTCCGAATTGGTGGTGAAGCAGCTCAACGGCCAATACCGTGTAAAGATGCCGATGCTGCAGCAGTACGTGGACGAGATCAACGATCTCGCGCTCGAGTTCCCCGATGTGGTGTTCACCCATGTCCCCCGCGAGGACAACTACCGCGCCGACAAGCTGGTGAACGAAGCGCTCGACCGCGAACGCCCGCGCCCGCAGCGTCTGTTTTGACAGGTGACAAGCGCGGGACGAGCACGCACAATGCGCCCGTGCGCCTGCGTCTGTTTGCCATCGGCATCGTCCTGCTGGTTCCGCATGTGGCACACGCGTCCCCGCTCACCCTGCGCTACCGCCACTTCCTGTTCAGCGTGTCGGCAAAGACGGTCGACAGTTGGGCGGCACCCGGAGAAACATGGCAGTGGCAGGGTCGCCCCATCTCGCCTCCTCAGGCGCTGCGCGTGGACGGCGACCGTGTCCCCCCGCTCCCCGCAGGCATGACACGCGTGTCATCCCCGTCATTTGACCCCTCACGGATTGCCCGCACCCTCGAGAAGGACATCGCCCCTTCCCTGGCACGGGAAGCCGGCACCGTCACCATCAGTAGAAATGCGAGTGGCGCAGTGGTCTTCGACGGAGTCGGCATGCCCGGCCGTGCGGTGGATACCCGCAAGAGCGCCGATGTCATCGCCCAGGCACTCGCCATGGGCGTCAGCGACATTGTGCTGGTTGTGGAGGAGCCTGCCCCAACGGTGACCGTGAACGATGCCGAACTGCGCAGCCAGGGCATTACCGGATTCGTCACCATCGGAGAGTCGGATTTCAGCGGCTCCACGGAAAACCGCAAACACAACGTGCGCACGGGTCTCAACAAGTTCAACGGGCATCTCATCCCCAAAGACAGCGTCTTCTCCTTTGATGAAACCCTTGGCCGTGTCGACGCCTCCACCGGCTACCGCAAAGAACTGACGATCCTTGGGGACAAAACGCTTCCTGATTTCGGCGGCGGCCTGTGCCAGGTGAGCACCACGGCCTATCGCGGCGTATGGGAGGCGGGCTTCCCGATCACGCAGCGGCGCAACCACAGCTACGCCGTGCACTACTACTCGCCCCAGGGAACCGATGCGACCATCTATCCGCCCAACACGGACATGAAATTCAAAAACGACAGCCCCGGGGCGCTGCTCATGCAGACCTTCACCGAAGGAACGCGCGCGTATTTCCTGTACTACGGCACGCCGTTCGTGCGCCAGACCACGGTGGTCGGCCCCTTCACCTGGAATCACAGCTCCCCCCCTCCGCCCAAGACGGAATACACCACGGATCTCGCGCCGGGAGAAAAAAAGAAAGTCGGCGAAGCCGTCCCCGGCATGAATGCCGCATGGTACCGCTTCATCGCCACGGGCACGGGGCACACCGTGGAGCCCGTGCTCTCCATCTATCAGGCACGTCCGCTGTTTTACCAAATCGGCGGCGCCGATCCTGCGGGATCCGGAGCGGTACTGCCTGCAGGCGACGCGGCACTCGATCCCTCTGCTTAAACGGGGAGCGCGGCCAGCTCCAATGCCGCGCGGATGGCCGGCACATGGAGGGGCTTTGCAAGATGGTCGGGAAGCAGCGACGCGAGCAGCGCTTTCAATTGCCGCAATGCGGACTCGGCCAGTGCGGGGGGTGCATCGCCAAGACATTCTTCCAGTGCCTTGCGCGACGGAACGCTGAGTGCGGCAAAGCGCCGGTCTTCCTCTGACAGAGGGAGAAGCCCCAGGATCCACAGCAGTTTCAGGTTGAACGGCACAATTTCCTCGGGGCGGCGATCCTGCGAAAAAAATGCCCGGCAGTGCTCATACAGCTCCGGCTGCTCATGTTCATCTTCGGTCAATCGCAACACCAGCTCCGCCGCCTCCTGCAGCACCGACAGCCCCAACGCCGTCGGACGCGGGCTGACAAGCAGGCTTACGGAACGTGCCGTGATGCCTGCCGTATGGCGTTCGAGATCGACATGGATGCACGACAGCGGCTGGAACGACGACCCCATCTGGCTCCCGGGTTTGCGCGCTCCGCGCACACGCACGGCAAGACGTCCGCTGTCCTCGGTAAAGAGAATGCAAAACGTATCCGCATCGCCAATGGCAAAGGAACGCAGCACCACGGCATCCGTCGCCCAGGAACGGTGCTTACCCATGGGACGCGCGTCGAAGGGGACGCGTGCACGCCGCGGCAAACAACGCCGCACAGGGCAGGCACACCGCCGTCAGAAGCAGGAGGGGTGGCAGCAGCGCCAATGTGCTGCTCTGCAGACCGACAAAGAATGTTTGCACCCCACCGCCGGTCACGCTGCAAAGCAGGAATAATGCACCGAGCAACAGAAGCGCCGCCACGCCGGCGGCACACCAAAGCAGCAGGGTCAGCTGCACAACCGCAGCACCGTCACGCTCCACCCACCCCCCGCCCATCAACATCACCGCGCGGCGCTCATCGTCACGGTGGCGCAGCCTACTCCAGGCGAGATCGACCACCAACGACAGGAGGAGCAGCACCACAATGACAGCGCTGGACAACGCGACCCCATGCACCGCCGAGAGCGTGGACGAGAGGCTGCGCAACTCCTCTTCCCGCGTCGCCAAGGCTGTTGCGGCGGCGGGCGCCACGGCACCGGTGAACCGTGCATCCTGCAAAAAGGCGCGCAGCTGGACGATCATCGCGGGCGAGCGCAGATGCACTACCAACAGGTTCGGGAAGGGGTTTTGCAATTGAAAACGGTCGAGGAAGGCGGCCAGCTCGGGATGGGCGGTGCGCTGCTGCGTAAGCGCCTGCTCCTTTGTGATGTATTCCACACCCGTCAAAAACGATTGTGCCTTGGCCGCCTCGTAGAGATCCTGCACCTTCTGATCGCCGGCCGATGCCTGCAATTCCACGGTGACGGTCGACTGCGTGGCAAGTTGCGTCTCCAGCTGCAACACGCTCAATACCCCCGCCATCACGCCCCCGCTGAGCAGCAGCAGACCCGTCGAAAGAAAAAAGGCCGGGCGCAGCAGGCCGTCCTTGCGAAAATCACGCATACCCCATCGCAGGGCGCGCTTCCATGCCGGCCACGAATCCGCCGTGTGCATGGGTCGCAGTATACGCCGTGTCGGCGCGAAGCACTACGCGTCCAGCCCGCCCTCCATCCGCTCGATGGCGTCGACACACTCGCGTGCGCGGGGGTTGTCGGGCTCTAGGTCGAGTGCCCGCTGGAACAGCGCGCGCGCCTTGCGAAGATTGCCCATTTCCAAGTGCACCACGCCAAGATCGCAGAGGGTGAACACGCTTTCACGATCGAGGTTGAGCGCACGCTCCAGGGTGACGATGCCCTGCGGCTTCTGATCGCCGCGGAACAGCGCCCATCCAAGGCAGCGAAGAATCTCGGGGTTGTTGGCCTTCAGGCGGTTGGCCTCTTTCAGGTGCATGAGCGCGACGGGCCAGTGATTGCGCTGGCTCTCCACATACCCAAGGATGTAGTGCGCGGTGTAGCTGCCTACATCCAGGGCGAGCGCACGCTTTGCCGCGACTTCGGCACGCTCAAAATGCTCCAGGCTCAACTCGTTGTCGGCCACCTCTTCCAGTGCCTCCACATTTTCAGGATCCTGCAGAACAAGATTCTCCAAAAGCTCGATCGCTTCCTGGTGCTGCCCTTGGAACTTCAATTGCTCGGCGCGCTCCAGCACGTCGTCGGCTGCGGAATAGGAATTATCCATCGGTCATATTCTACCCGGCATCGGGGCGGTCGCGAGCAAGAAGTCGATGATTTTTGCGGTCTTTCCGGATGCGCGTTACTGACAAAACGAAGCGCCCGGACAGTAAATGAAGGCCATGATCATGCGCAGGATGCCAAACGCCCCCACCGTCACGCAAAAGCCGACCACTCCTCCCATCACGGTCTTCTTCCCCTGCTCCGCCCAGCTGTCGTTGCCGTGCGCACCGGCGATCATGATGCCGCCCACGGTCATCACCGCACCGAAAATGGGTACCACGCCGTCGATCAACAGGCTGCTGAGACCCGTGATGATTTCCAGAACCGAACTTTCCGTGCCGATCGTGACCTGCAGCTGCTGAGCCGAGGCCGTATGGATGCCGAGGAGAAGCGCCTGAAGCAGGGTCTGTGCCATCAGAGAAGTATAGCATACTTTAAGGCCAAACGCACGTTGCAGGGAGGCGGTAAAACCCCGTAGACTGCGCCTCTCATGAACGGTTTCTCCTCGCGCTCCATTCTCGGAAGAAGGCCTCAGTCGCGCCAGCCAATGCGCTCTGGCCAGGGCATTGTCGCACGCCTGCGTGGATGGCTGCGCAGGGGGGTGCATACGGTGGGTGTGTGGGGACCGAAGCGCACGATGTGGCGCACCGGAGGGGCATTGATCGCCGCGGGCGTCCTCTATTTCGGCTGGGTCTGGATCACGCTCCCGGACATCACCGATCCGCGCGCACTGCTTGCCTCGCAAAGCTCGGTGATCGTCGACCGCAACGGCGTGGAGCTCTACCGCCTCTACAGCGAAGAGAACCGTACCTTCATCCCGAAGGAGGAGATTCCCCAGAATCTGAAACACGCGATCGTCGCGATCGAAGACGAACGCTTCTTCGACCGCGGCTGCATCGACATGCAGGCCATCGGCCGCGCCTTCCTCTTCTTCGGAAAATCCGGCGGCGCCTCCACCCTCACGCGTCAGCTCGCGCGCAACGCCCTCGACCTCAAGCACCAAAGCCTGGTCACGCGCAAAGTAAAAGAGCTCGTGCTCGGCTGCCAGCTAGAACACCGCTACAGCAAAGATGATCTGCTCGCGATGTATCTGAACTGGATCCCGTTCGGCTCCAATGCATACGGCGTGGAACAGGCCAGCCAGACCTACTTCTCCGTACATGCCAAAGATCTCACGCTGGCTCAGGCCTCGGTGCTCGCGGCTTTGCCCCAGGCACCCAGCTACTACAACCCCTACGGCAAGCACGTGCACACGCAAGTCGATGCTGCGGTGCAGAAAGACATCCTGAGCGGCCGCATCACCAAGGCATCGCAGATCAATGAGGATGATGTGCAGATCGGGCTGCTGGGCGCCGTGGTCGGCACGGGCAGTACCACCGTGTATGTGGGAGGCCGCACCGACCAGGTGCTCAAGAACATGCAGGATCTGGGATACATCACCGACACCGACCGCCTGCAGGCCCTCAGCGGCCTGGAAAAGATGGCCTTTGCGCCCTCCCGCGAAAACATCCGCGCTCCCCACTTTGTGCTCTGGATCCGCGACCAGGTGCAGCAGCTGCTGCCCAGCGGCAGCGACACCGACCTGCTGGAACAAGGCGGCCTACGGATCGAAACCACCCTCGACTGGAACGTGCAGAAGGCGGCTGAGGATGTGGTGACCTTCTACCGCGATGACTTTGCCAAGCGCTTCAACGCGCACAACATCGCCCTCGCCTCACTCGATCCCAAGACCGGGGAGGTGTTGGCCTATGTGGGCAACAGCAACTACAACGACACAGAGCGCGACGGCAAGGTCGACATGGTGCGTGCCGCGCGCCAGCCGGGTTCGAGCTTCAAGCCGTTTGTCTATGCAGCCGCATTTGAAAAGGGGTACGGCCCCGCGACGGTGATCGCCGATGTGCCCACGTCGTTCGGCGGCCAAAGCCCGCAGAACTTCGATGGCAACTTCTGGGGACTGCTCACGGCGCGCAAAGCGTTGGCCGGTTCCCGCAACATTCCCGCGATGAAGGCGTTCTTCCTCGCCGGCGGCGAAGACAACGTGTTGAGCATGGCTTCACGCCTGGGCGCCACCACGCCCGAGCAGGAGCGCACCAAGCGCCGCCTGAAGAATGCCGACTATTCCTATGGCTACCCGCTCGCCATCGGTTCAGCTGAAACCCCGCTGCTTGAAATGACCTCGGCCTACGCCACGCTCGCCGACGGCGGCGTGCCCCATGCGCCGATCGCGCTCAAGCGCATCACCGACCAGAACGGCGCCGTGCTCTACGAGGCCAAGCCGGAGGAAAACCCGCAGCCCGTCATCGACCCGCGCATCGCGTACGAAATCACCTCGATCCTCTCCGACACCGCGGCACGCCCCAATGAATTCTGGCAGCAGGTGCTCAACGTGCCCGGCTACCAGACGGCCGCCAAGACGGGCACCAGCAACAAGTGCCTCGAACAGCAGCAAAACGGCGACTGCACCAAGCGCCTGCCCGAAAGCCTCTGGACCATGGGCTACACCCCGGGTCTGGTGACCGGCGTGTGGGTGGGCAACTCCAACAGCGAAGCGCTGTATGAAAAGGCCGAGTCGCTGAGCGCGGCTGCTCCGCTGTGGAAGGAATACATGACGCGTGCCCATCGCCAACTGAAGAACGTGCCGACCGCCTTCACGCAGCCCTCGGGCATCGTACAGCTGCAGGTTTCCACCCTGTCGGGGCTCCTGCCGTCCGAATGCACTCCCGTCGACAAGCGCGCCGCCGACATCTTCCTCGAAGAGCAGATCCCCACCGAGCAGGATTCCGCCTGTGCCATGCTGACGGTCGACAAGGTGACCGGCCTGCTCTCTTCGCCGCTGTGTCCCGAGGATGCGCAGGAACAGTCCGCATTCTTCGTGCCGCAATCGGTCGCGGCAGCCCGCTGGCCAAGCTGGCAGCAGGGGCTCACCGCATGGGCGCAGGAACAGCAGAAGAAGTGGGATGCCGATCCGACCGTCCACAGCGGCTCCTTGTTGCCGTTGCCGCTTGCCCCCACAAAGGAATGCGACCCGTCGCTGACACCCGGCCGTCTGGAAAAGCCGACTGTCTCGATCACCTTCCCCAAGGCAAACGGCACAGCCACCTATCCTGCCTTCCAGCCGAAACTGCAGGTGAAAACGGGCTCAAGCATGCGGGAAATCACCTGGGCACTCGACGGCAAAGTCATCGCCAAATGGGGCAGCGGCTCCACGCTCGATGAACAGCTCTCGCTCCCCCGCTCCATCAAGAAAGACACGTCCAACCACACGCTCTCCGTCACGCTGATCGACGAGTACTACAACAAGGCCGAATCCTCCGTCACCTTCCGCTTCGAGGACGATGCGGAAAACCCCCGCGTGGAATGGCTCGCCCCCTCCTCGTCCACATCGGTACAAAACGGCGCAAAGATCGAGCTGAAAGCTGACGCAGACGATGACGGCAGCGGCATCAAGTATGTGCAGTTCTTCCTCGACGACAAACTGCTCTCCACCCGCCCCGATGCCCCCTACGAACTGAGTTACCCGCTCAAGGAAACGCCCGGCACACACGAGCTGAAGGCCAAGGCGTTCGACAACGCAGGCAACACGAACGAAGCGGTGCTCGAGCTCACGGTCGAGTAGTCGTATCTCCGGATGCACCACGTTTGCGACACTCATATTCCTCATACATTTTGCGATACAAACCAATGTATTGATCTAACTGACTCTCTGGGAAATCAATGCTTTGCCAAGATTTGCGCAGCACATGATCACCGGCGATCCCTGCAAGTTGCTGCCTGATTTCCTCACCAAATGAGCGAAGATCCAGCCGAAGTTGGAACCATACCTTTTCTTCATCCTCGGGCAGGGTTGCGCCGCCATGAAAACGATACAAATAATTTGGCCTAAGAATATCGATAATGGCCGCTTTAAAAGCGGCAATACGGTACCCGACTGTATCGTACTGATACATAAACCCCTCCGCCTCGAGTCGTGAGTGAATCGCAACCTGCAGCTCCGTATCTTCGGTGCTCAGACGAGAATGCTTCCTGATTGTCTCAGCCGTAAGCACTGCCTTTTTGGCGACGGTTTTTTCGCCGCTGATCTTGGCACGGTATGCTTTCGCAAATTCGAGATACTGCTCGCGTTTCTTCGTGTCAAAGTATTGAAGAATGTAAAGGAGCTCATCATGAATCGCTCGCTGATGTGCATCTGTGAAGCCGGCTATTTTATATTCCATTTCTCTCAGTTCGTGCAGAATCAACAGTTCATGAAATTCTTTTGGAGTGGCCTGATCAATGAAAATGCATCCGGCATTTTGCAATTGGAGACTTGGAGTAGAGCTACCCAATGGTGTGTTATGCGGAACGACAAACTCGCAGACATCGCTTTTCCCAATCGTATATTCCGCGCCATCAAATGCAACGGTGTATGCGTACTCCGTTTCGTTGAGAAACGTAATTTTGGGCATCGCAATACCTCGAAGCAGATTGACATGAGCATCCTCTAAAGACTGCTGGGGGCTTTCAGCCATAGCTTGTTATCTTTACCAATAATTATCAAAAAGTCAATTTTGCAGTCCCACCGCCACTTCAGAAGACAAATCCGCATTGGTGTGCACCTCGCTGACGTCTTCGTCCTCTTCGACCCTCTCCAGGAAATCCATGATCTTCTTTGCGGTCTCCAGATCCGGTACCGCCGTCTTCTGCTTGGCGACAAACTTCAAGCCCGCCTCCGTCACCTTCCAGCCATTTTGTGTCAGGAAGTCGCGGATCTTCGGCCAATCGGCCGCCTCCGTCGTCACCGACAGGTGATCGCCGTCCTGTTCGATGTCCTGTGCGCCGAAATCGATCAGCTCAAGTTCCATTTCCTCCACGGCCTTCTGTCCCCCATGCTCATGCTTCTCGGCGCTCACCACACCCTTACGCTCAAACATCCACAGAACCGACGATGATTCGGCAAAATGCCCGCCGCCCTTGTTGATCGCCAACTTCACATTCCCGAGCGTGCGGTTTTTGTTGTCCGTCAGACACTCGATCACGCACGCCACACCGCCCGGCCCCATCGCGGCATAGGTCACCTCCTCCATCTTGTCGCCCTTCAGCTCGCCCGTCCCCTTTTTGATGGCACGCTCGATGTTGGCATTGGGCACGCTGTCCGCCTTCGCGTTGTCGATGGCCGTGCGCAGGGCAGGGTTCATGGAAGGATCACCTCCGCGTTGTGCCACAATTTCGATAAGACGCGCATGGCGCGTGTAGACCTTGCCGCGCTTGGCGTCCTGGGCGGTTTTTTTGACCCGAATGTTATGCCATTTGGAGTGACCAGACATGGAAAAATTGTAGCACACAGAGTTTTGATTCATGAAAGCGCCGAGATCTTGGAAGACCTCGGCGCCATCATTGCGGGGGAGAAACGAAGGGAAATGCGGCCGTGAACCGCTACGACAATCGGGCGCCGATGTAAGCCGTCAGGAATACGCGGCTTGCCAGATGAGCGAAGGGCACTACCCAGCGCTGATCGGGCGGGTAATACTCGCTCGGCGTCATGGCGATCATGGCAATCGTCAGTAAGCGCGATTCGCCGGCCGTGACGGGAAGACGCTTATCGACATCGAGAGGTTTTAAGCTCGCGACATCGCATACGCTCCGGCATGCGGCATACGCCCGTTGTAACAGACGCGGCCATGCCGCCGGCATATACCACGGATGTGATACGCTGCCGGGATCCCGGATGAGCTGCTCGTATTCGACCTGAAATTGGTCGAACAAGAAGAGCGCCTTCGTATACTTTTCGCGTTTCTCTGTGTCCGGCGCATGCCGGACGAGAACCAGAATGTATGCGCGGGTGTACTCGTACTGCTCGCGGAAATCCTCCTTCGGCATCGGCCCACCCATCATACTAGGAAAGGCCGACGCAATCCGGACGGCGAACGACACGAGCACCGGAGCCAATTCCGGGTTGCGGAGACCGCTCTGCGAAGTGCAGCACGGCTTCCGTTCCTCCGCGCGCGCCTCGCACGAGGCCGCCACAACAACCACACACAGCAGACTGCGGAACAAGGACATGATAATTCTCCGACAGAAAGATGACTGTGTGGGGAAGCAATTTCGCCTCCACCACAATGATGAGAAAGACCTGCTTTACGCAAAGTCTATTTATAATAATAACATTATATTATATTATGTCAATTACATGGGAACGGCTTTCAAATAACAAAAAACCGCCCTTTCGGGCGGATTTTCTTTTGAATGAATTGTTTCGAAGCCGGGCTCTGCCCGGCTGGAGAAACTCCTCTTAGGGAAGAGGGTTCCCGAAAGGGAGAAACCGTAGGTTTCTCACTTTCGATACGCGAGCATGCCCATGAAGCGGGCGCGCTCGACGGCCTCCTTGAGCATCTTCTGATGCTTGAGGCACACGCCGGTGTAGTACTTGGCGCGGATGTTGCCGAAGTAATCCACAAACGGCTTGAGCGTGACGTAGTCCTTGTAATCGATGTACAGCGTGTTGCGCGCGTCGAACGGACACTTCTTGAGGCGGGGGTCGCTGCGCTGCTGTTGCTGGGGGCGTGCCATGATAGGGAGAGGGTAAGGGCTAGGGGGAGATTAAAGGTTGTTGAGAGAATCATCGGAGAGCAGCTTGCTCACCTCGTTGGAGATCGCCGCTTCGCTCATCTTGGGCTTGTCGCTTGCGTCATCTGCCTTGCGCGAGGAACGGGCAACCACCTTCTTTGCGGCGGTCTTGGCCTTTTCCAAGGCCTGCTTCTCCAATTTCTCCTGCTTCTCCTGGCTCTGGCGGAGGCGCTGGAAGGTGCCTTCCTCCTCCCACTTCTTGTACAGGTCGGCGTACTTCACCATCTGATAGTGCTTCGGCGGCTTGATGATCATGTGGCGAAGCACGTTCTTCAGAATGCGCAGCTGCTTGTCGAGCTCGCGCACCTTGGACGGATCGATCTGCACATAGAAGATCGTGTACGAGCCCTCGGTGAACCCGCCGATCTTGTAGGCGAGACCGCGCTGACCCCACACGTCTTTCAGAAGGAGCTTTGCTTCTGCTTCTTCGAGAAGCTTGTCGATTTCTTTCCACACGGTCTGCTCCTCCTTCTGGGTGAGCGGATGCGGAATAAGGACACAGAGCTCATAGAGCGTCTTTTCCTCAATGACGACATCGTCGTCGGGCATGGTGGCGGTACGTGCCATAGGATCTTTGGGGTACGCCGTCCCGGAAATCGGGAGGGCAGATCAAAGCCGGGAGACTGTAACGGCGTGCGAAAACGACGTCAAGAACGATTGACGCTATTCTTGCTTTTTTTAAATAAATATACATAATGCTACTTGTTGTTCCCTTTTTGTCTGTTCCTTTTTTCGCAGTAGGAGAGTCCGATGCAGATGCAGAATGTCCGTGTAGTCCTTGTACGCAACAAGAACCAGGGCACGGTGCATGCCGTGTTCATCGAAGTGGAAGATGGCCCTCGGCGGGCGAACCGCTACGACGCGGTGTTTGCCAGCTTGTCGCGCGACAACTTCGAGGTGGTCAAAGAGGTCGACCCGACGCTCAAGCAGAAGGAAGTCCTTGAGTTCCTCTCGCTGCTCGAGCCTGCGGCTGAGCCGCTGAAGGGTCGCTGGCTCCGCCTGACGCAGGAGTTCCTCGATGACTACATGGAGGACGCCCATTCCACGGGCAGCGCCGCCACGGCCAGCCGCGACCTGCAGCAGCGCGAAGAACTGTTCAAGTTGCTGCAAACCGCGGAATTCGCCACGAATCGCGATCGCTGCCGGCGCTTCAAGACCCTGATGGAGCTCGGCGAACGCGTGGTCAAAGCCCTGCCCGTCGGCGCTGCGGCCAGCTAGACGCCCCCGTTTCCTATCCGGGACAGCCACCGGAGCAACCCGCCACCCCGTCGTCCCGTACGACGGGGTGGCTTCCAAAACATCGCAAGAAAATTCCTTGACGACCCTTCCCGTACGGGTAAGATTCCCCGGCTCCACCTCGGTCCGTCTGTCGCAAGACAGCCGCGATACCAGGACGGACGTTTTTTACGCCCCACCCTCTCGCAATCGGCCTGTGGCCTTCTGCAAGTGGTGTGGAGGCGACGGGCTCCTTCACAGCATCGTGTAGTAGAGAATGTGTGCCCAATGTCCATCTCCGGCCCCACGTTGCGCTTTCCTGTGAGAGCTCAGTGTGGAGCCGGACGCATGGACTTCTAAACCTTTGAATATTCAAAAGCCCTCCCTTCACCTCAATTTTGGGAGGCCAGGTTCCAGTGGACCTGATTCAAGCCATTATTCATCTTCATTGATGATTGGCTGTGTTCGCTTCGGCGGACCACCATCTTTTTGAAGAGTTTGATCCTGGCTCAGAGTGAACGCTGGCGGTGCGCCTAAAA
>CAZYQO010000005.1:0-78943 GCA_964649695.1 uncultured Candidatus Peribacteria bacterium
CTGTTACGCTTTCTTTAAAGGATGGCTGCTTCTAAGCAAACCTCCTGGTTGTTTACGCATCTACACCTCCTTTTCCACTGAACGACAACTTGGGGACCTTAGCAAATGATCTGGGTTATTTCCCTCACGACAATGGCAGTTTGCTGTCACTGTCTCACTCCCGTTCTCTTTAAGGCGGGTATTCGGAGTTTGTCAGGATTTGGTAGGTCGAGGTGACCCCCGCATCCAAACCGTAGCTCTACCCCCCGCTTTGCAGAACGAGGCTGCCCCTAAAGGCATATCGAGGAGAACCAGCTATCTCCGGGTTCGGTGAGCTTTTCACTCCTATCCACAGCTCATCCAAAGTTCTTGCGACAACCACTGGTTCGGACCTCCAGTCGCCTTTCGGCGACCTTCATCCTGGCCATGGATAGCTCACCCGGTTTCGGGTTCAGTCCCAGCGACGAATAGCGCCCTATTCGGACTCGCTTTCGCTACGGCTCCGGCTGTTTCTGCCTTAGCCTGCGCCACTGAGAACAGAGTCGTTGGCTCATTATGCAAAAGGCACGCTGTCACCCTTGCGGGCTCCAACATGTTTGTACGTATGACATTTCAGAGACTATTTCATCCCCCTTTCGGGGTGCTTTTCACCTTTCCCTCACGGTACTGATCCGCTATTGAGCTCTGCACGTGTTTAGCCTTGGATGGTGGTCCACCCAGCTTCGGGCCGGATTACACGTGTCCGACCTTACTCAGGGACTCCCTAGTGCCTTCATCTATTTCGCGTACGGGGCTCTCACCCTCTTTGGCCGCCCGTTCCAGGGACGTTCTTCTATAGATGAAGTGATCACATATTGGGGCCCTACAACCCCGCCAGTAAACTGACGGTTTGGGCTGTTCCCGGTTCGCTCGCCACTACTACGGGAATCTCGGTATTGATTTCTTTTCACCTGGTACTGAGATGTTTCAGTTCTCAGGGTATCCTCCTCGTGCTTGCGCACGGGTCATGGGATATGACTCCCATGGGGTTTCCCCATTCGGAGATCTCCGGCTATTAGCGCCTGCTTAGCGGCTGACCGAAGCGTATCGTCGCTAGCCACGTCCTTCATCGGCGTACAGAGTCGAGGCATCCATGTCATACGTTGAGTAACATTTTCTACTGTGTCCGGGAATTTCACCCGGGCAGTACTGATTGAGAGACATGCGCGAGCAAAACGTGCTCACACAGTCTCGAATTGATTCTCTCTTGTACCGGTGCTGTGAAGGGACACCGGTGACGGAGCAATACCCGCGGCCGGATCGGAAGAAGGTTGCCCTTCGACGGATTCGGGTGGTTCTCGTACCCCCTTGCGGGGATAAAAAAAGCGGGTGGCTCACGCACACCCGCAGAAATAGTTTTCGAATCAACTACTCCTACGGGTGAACGCGAAACTGCATAGAGCTGGGAGATTTTAGCGAGAGAAACACAGGGGTCAAGGAAAAACCCTGCATTTTGTGCAGGGAATTTCCCGACCGGTTTTCAGGCTTCCTCCGGTACCGCTTCTCCCTCGCGAATCGCCTCATCTGGCGTGGATTCTTCACTTTCCGCAGAAGGCCTGCTGCCGAGCAGCACCACGTCCTCGAGCACAATCTCTGTTCGATACTGTTTGTGTTTTTGTTCGTTCTCCCAGCTGCGGGTCTTGAGGTAGCCCTCGATGTAGAGCGGCTTCCCTTTCTTGATGTACTGCTCACAGAATTCCGCGAGCCGTCCCCAGGCCACAAGGTTGTGGAATTCCGGCAGGCTTTGGCGCTGCCCCTGCTGGTCACGCCACACGCGGTTGGTCGCGAGCCCGAAGGTGCACACAGGCTGGCCGCCCGTTGTGGCACGGAGTTCCACGTCACGCGTGACGTTGCCGATAAGAAGAACTTTGTTCACCGATTTCATAAAAGAAATGGGGGAAGAAATAAGTGCACAAAGCGTAAAGAGCGCTGAATTTCCGTGTGGCAGGTACAGAAAACATGACAATATTTTTTGGCTTCATGAAGGCAAAAACCCTGTTCTTTCGCGGGCTGAAACTAGGGGCTTCGCCTGTGGCTATTCTCTTTCTTTGCCCAAGCGGCAAAGAAAGAGAGAAAGAAAACGCGTGCGCCGCCATGCCCCCGCCCTGCCCGATCCAATCGGGCGGCTGTTTGAACATCTCCAAATCTGTATCACCCCTTCACCCCCGCTGGCGTCGCGCCCCACCGAGGCTGTGAGTGTGGTTGTTTGGATATCCGATACGTTCTGAACCTCGGAGGCTCCGCTGCCGAAGGCAGGGGGTCGTGAGAGCTCCTACACTTGTCTACTTATTCCTCTACCCGCTCAACAGAAGGAGCCGGTGCGTCGGCAGCGGCGACCTTTTGCGCCACTTTTGGGTGGTCGCCAAAAGTGGCAAAGGATTCTGATGAAATGCCCTGTCACAGCTGTGCACTGTCCATCGACGCATACTCCCCTTCCAAATCCAACGTGTGGATGGGATCGGTATCGGATTCCACAAGGGGCGTTCCCACAAATTCCGCATGCCGCTTTAAGGCATGAAACACGCGGTCACGCTCGGTTGCGGTGTGCACCATCACGACAAGACACTTCTCGCGCTCCAAAAGATCAATCTCCGCATCGTCATGCACCAAACCGCCTAGCTCGCGCTCGAGGGCGGCAACGTCCCGTTCGGTTTGAGGGCTTACGATCATGCTGGCAGCGATCATGAAGCTCATTGGGATCTATGCTACACCCCTATGCAAGGGCTTGTAGATACAAAAAACTCTGATCTGTTTTTTTGAACGTAATGGGTGTTTCAGGGCACATTTCGTGCAATGAACCCCCCACGACAAGAAAAGGCCCCGAAGGGCCTTTGTCTTGTGTGGCAATGCGTGCTTTACAGCTCGTCAGCGACCTCGACCTTGTCATCGTCGCTTTCGGCGGACTCAGCCATTTCCTCTTTCTGGCTTTCGCCGGATGCCTCCACCTCCTCGCCGTCCTCGATGCCGGCAATCACCTCTTCATCGTCCTCCATGACGGCGGCGACTTCGGTGAGCTCGGCAATCGCTTCGGGCTCGCCTTCGGCCTCCACATCGACACGGCTCTTCATTTCGACCGTTTCGACTTCGCCGGGTTCCACACTGATGCGCTCTTCGGGAGCCACCTCATCCTTGAACTTGAGGAGATCCACCTTGAGACCGAGCGCCTGGAGTTCCTTCACGAGCACGTTGAACGATTCCGGGATGGACGGGCGCTGGATGATCTCGCCCTTCACGATCGCCTCGTAGGCCTTGGCGCGACCGACCACGTCATCGGACTTGATCGTGAGCATTTCCTGCAGCGTGTAGGCGGCACCGTAAGCTTCGAGAGCCCACACTTCCATTTCTCCGAAGCGCTGACCACCGTGCTGTGCCTTTCCTCCCAGCGGCTGCTGGGTGACGAGCGAGTACGGTCCCACGGAACGGGCGTGAATCTTGTCTTCGACGAGGTGGAGCAGCTTGAGCATGTACACCATACCCACCGTGGTGCGGTGACCGAATTTCTCACCCGTGCGGCCGTCAAACAGCTGCACTTTGCCGTCTTCCGGCAGGCCGGACACCTCGAGGAACTGACGGATCTGCTCCGTCGAGATGCCATCGAGCGGCGGCGTGGCAATCGTGATGCCGAGCATCTTTGCCGCCCAACCAAGGTGCGTCTCGAGGATCTGACCGATGTTCATACGGGAGGTCACACCGAGCGGGTTCAGGATGATGTCGACCGACGTACCGTCCTCGAGGAACGGCATATCCTCCTTCGCCACGATGCGCGCGACCACACCTTTGTTTCCGTGGCGGCCGGCCATCTTGTCTCCCACCTGGATCTTGCGGGTCTGCGCCACGAACACCTCGATCTGCTTCATCACACCGGTGGGCAGTTCGTCACCCTGGGCGCGGTCGAAGATATGCACGCCCACCACCTTGCCGCCGGCACCGCCGGGGAGGCGCAGGGAGCTGTCTTTCACATCCTTGGCCTTGTCGCCGAAGATGGCTTGCAGCAGGCGTTCCTCAGGCGTCAGCTCGGTCTCGCCCTTGGGCGTGATCTTACCGACGAGGATGTCGCCTTCGTGCACGGTGGCACCGATGCGCACCACACCGTCGGTGTCGAGATCCTTGAGCTTCGCTTCACCCACGTTGGGGATGTCGCGGGTCACGGTCTCCGGTCCGAGTTTGGTTTCGCGCACGTCGGTGATGTAGCTCTCGATGTGAATGGAATCAAAGTCGCCGCGCTCCACAACCCTGTCGGAGATGATGATGGCGTCTTCGAAGTTGTAGCCCTGCCAGCTCATGTACGCGACGAGCAGGTTCTGACCCAGGGCGAGTTCGCCCTTGTCCACGGCGCTACCGTCGGCAATCGACTGACCCTTGTGCACCTTGTCGCCACGCTTCACGCGGGGGCGGACATGGAAGCAGGTGGCCTGGTTCGAGCGTACGAACGTGGGCAGCTGATAGCTCTGCTTGCGGCCGGACTTGTAGATGATGGTGATTTCGTCGGCATCGGCAGCCGTCACTTCTCCGTCCTCTTCTGCGAGGATCGCGTGGCCTGCGGCGCGGGCGGCGATGCTCTCCATACCCGTACCCACAAGCGGGGCGTGGGGGTTGATGAGCGGCACAGCCTGGCGTTGCATGTTCGTTCCCATGGATGCGCGGGTGTTGTCATCGTGCTCCAGGAACGGAATGAGCGATGTGGAGATCGAGAGCACCTGCTTGGGGGACACGTCGATGTGGGTCACATCGCGCACTTCGGCCAGCACGGCTTCACTCTTGCGGCGGGCGGAAATACGGGGCTCCACGAACTCGCCGAACTCCGTGAAGGAGTGGGCGCGCAGCGCCTGGGCGATCGTGAGGCGGCGCTCCTGTTCGGCGTCCATGTACGTCACCTTGCCGGTGCGGTACGCGCGGACGGGCACGGAGTTTTTGCCTTCCTCCTTGCAGATGCTGATGACCTTCTTGGCAATCTCTTTGGTGGTCACAACCTCGCCTTCATGCAGCACCACCTTGCGACCGTCGCGGATCGTGTCGCCGACCATGCGGCCGACCAATTTGTCCACGTCGAGGGGAACGGTGTTCTTCACCTCCTCATACGGCGTCTCAAGGAAGCCGTAGGGGTTCACGCGGGCAAAACCGGCCAAGTGCACCACAAGACCGATGTTCGGACCTTCCGGTGTGGCGATCGGACAGATGCGGCCGTAGTGGCTGGTGTGCACGTCGCGGACATCGAAGCTCGCGCGCTCGCGGGAGAGACCGCCCGGACCCATCGCGGAGAGGCGGCGCTTGTGTGCCAGCTCGGAGAGCGGGTTGGTCTGATCCATGAACTGCGAGAGCTGCGACGATGCGTAGAACTCGCGCATGGAAGCCGTAATCGGGCGGCAGTTGATGAGCTGGGTGGGGGTGACGGTCTCCAGATCCATCACCGTCATACGATCCTTCACGATGCGCTCGGTGCGAGCCAGACCCACGCGGTACTTGTTCTGCACGAGCTCACCGACGGAACGGACGCGGCGGTTAGAGAGGTGATCGATGTCGTCGGGCGTTCCCTCACCGCAGTTCAGGCGGATCATTTCGCGGAGGATCTCGATGAAGTCCTTCACCTGGAATACGCGGTGCTGCTCGTCGCTCTCGGTCTCAAGGCCGAAGCGGCGGTTGAGCTTGTAGCGGGCGATGGCACCCATGTCGTACTTCTTGAAGTCGAAGAACAGCGAATCGATGAGCGACTTGGCGTTTTCGGCCGTGGCGTAGTCACCCGGACGGATGCGGCGGTAGATGCTCTGGTAGGCGTCTTCGACGGTGGATGCGGTGTCCTTGTCGAGCGTCACCTGGATGTAGTCATGCTCACTTTGCAGCTTGATGTCCTTGAAGAGATCAAGGATGTCTGCGTCGGTCGGGTAGCCGAACACGCGCAGCAGCTGGGTGACCGGGATCTTGCGCTTGCGGTCGATCTTGCAGGTGATCACGCCGCGGCGGTCGGTTTCGACCTCGAGCCACACACCGCGCTTGGGGATCACCTTGGCGGCGTGGTACTTGGGGTAGTCGGGCATCGGCGAGAAGAACACGCCTGGGCTGCGCACGAGCTGGTGCACCACCACGCGCTCGATGCCGCCGACGATGAACGTGCCGTTCTCCGTCATAAGCGGAATCGAACCGAGGAACACGTCCTGTTCCTTGATTTCGCCGGTCTCCTTGTTGATCAGCTGCACGTAGCCCTTCATTGCGGCCTCGAACGTAAGGTTGCGGCGGCGGCAGGTCTCGGGGTCGTATTTGGGGGCGTCGAACGTATGGCCGAGAATGCGCAGTTCCATCTTGCGGCCGGAGAAGTCGGTGATGGGGGTCACTTCCTCAAGCAGTTCCTTCAGACCGTCGGTCAGGAACCACTTGTAGCTTTCAATCTGCATTTCGATGAGCGACGGCACCTGCGTGATTCCCTGGTCGTTGGTGAGGAACACGCGGTCGCCAACCATCTTCTTCGGCTGCAGCTCTTCGGGAAGATCCTTAAAGACGGCAGGGACGCGGCCAAGCGGAGCGGGCAGATGCGGAACCAGGCGCGGGAGCACCGTCTCATCCACATCCACTTCATACTTCACGCGACCCATCACCACATGTCCTTTCTGCGCCTTGGTGACCGGGGTCTTCTTTGCGGCGGCGACGAGCACCTTTTTCATTTCCTTTGCCGGCTTTGCGGCCGGAGCAGCCTTCTTGGGGGCGGCCTTCAGGGCAACCTTCTTGACCGGCTTAGCCACCACCTTTTTGGGGGCGGGCTTTTTGACGACCTTTTTGGGAGCTGCCTTCTTGGCAACGGGCTTCTTCTTGGGCGCCGGCTTCTTAGCGGCAGCCTTCTTCGCGGGCTTCTTGGCCATAAGGAGGAATGGGGAGATCAGGGAAACCGCCCTGCACGGAACCGAGATCCGTCAGAACAGAAGGTCTGATGGAAAACGGTCAGGCAGCGCTCAGAACACAATCGAAAGCCAGCTGTGACCCGCGAATTGTATGGCGAAGTGCTTAAAAAGGTCAAATCGGCAAAGTACTTGTAAGGGAAAGTGAAGTTGACTTATTTAATAAATATATTAAAATAAACTAGTTTCCTGTCAAAACAATGAGGTGCTCACGTGAAGCGGCAATTGTATCGAAGCGGTATCCGCAATCTTGAGGAGGAACGGCAGGGATACGACCCCTTCGGGGGTCTGTCCTGGGTAATCGTGCTCATGATCCTCCTCCTGATCATCGGAGCCGTGTCGAAAGGTTGCTAATCAACCCGCCGGGAAACCAGGGGTCTGCGCTCTGCGCAGACTCCTTCGACTAGTCAGATATTCGTCCCGTCGGCATAGCGCGCTTCAACGTTCTTCCAGTCGACCACGTTCCAAAACGCCTTCACGTAGTCGGCGCGCTTATTTTGATACTTGAGATAGTACGCGTGCTCCCATACATCGCAGCCCAAAATGGGCGTCTTGCCCTCCGTGATGGGGTTGTCCTGGTTTGCCGTGCTCATGATCGAGAGCTTGCCGTTGTCGCTCGCGAGCCATGCCCAGCCCGAACCGAAGCGACCGGCGGCGGCTGCGGCAAACTGCTCTTGGAACTTCGCAAAGTCACCGAAGGTCTTCTTGATCTCTTCGGCCAGTTTGCCCGAAGGCTCCCCTCCTCCATTTGGTCCGATCATCTCCCAGAACATCGAGTGGTTCAGGTGCCCGCCGCCGTGGTTGCGCACCGCTGTGCGGATATCCTCCGGCACCATATCCAGATCCGCCACCAGCTCTTCGAGGGATTTTTCGAACAACTCGGGGTGCTTTTCCAGTGCCTTGTTCAGATTGTCGACATACGCCTGGTGATGCTTGCCATGGTGAATTTCCATCGTTTTGGCATCGATATGCGGCTCGAGGGCATCGAGCGCGTAGGGCAGAGCGGGCAGGGTATGCATGGGCGGGGGGAACAGGCAGTAGACGGAGCCGATGCTACCGCCTTCACTGCCCCCTGTCGAAGCAACACTCTTGCGCAAAACCCACGTATACTGAGGTCATGGCGATCCGCCTTCTGACATCGGAACACGATCTGCAGGCCTACGGCCGATGGATCCAAAGCCACGCGCAAAACGCCCTTTGGCAATCGCTCGCTTGGGGCGACTACCAAAAGGCATTGGGCAGAGATGTGCGGATCTATGGCGTCATCGACGGTGAAGCCATCACGGGCGGCGCCCTCGTGGTGATCGACAGAACAACCGGCGGACTTTGCACCTGGGACATTCCCCGGGGGCCGATCGGACAACATGGCAACGAGCTGTTGGATGCCATAACCGCCGACGCAAAAGCGGCGGGCGCGCTCGCGCTCTTCGCGTCCCCTCTCCTGCCACTCTCGCTGTCGGGATCCCTGCCGTCCCCGCGTCACGAGCAACCCGACGCAACGCGCATCCTCGACCTCACGCTCGACGACAACGCACTGCTCGCACAGATGAAGCCCAAGGGGCGATACAACATCGGCGTGGCACAGCGCTATGCCCTTGAAGTGCGGGAATCCCACGACGTCGACGCCTTCTATGCCCTACTGCAGAAGACCAGTGAACGCGACGCCTTTGGCATAGGGTCAAAATCGCGTTATAAGGCCTTTTTGGAGCGTGTACCCGGGGCATTCCTCCTCCTGTGCTATCACACCTCCTTCAGCGATACAGAGCCCATCGCAGGCTTTTTAGGGGTCATCCATGGCAGCACCGGGATCTACTACTATGGGGCATCCTCATACGAACATCGCCAGCTCATGGCGCCCTACCTGCTCCAATGGGAGGCCATCCGCCGCTGCAGGGCTGCCGGTTGCACCTCCTACGACCTGCTGGGCGTTGCTCCGCCGGACGCCGGCGACAGCCACCCCTGGGCGGGGGTCAGCACCTTCAAGGAGAAATTCGGCGGCACCGTGGTGACCTATCCCCATGAGCAACAGCTGATCCTGCGGCCGTGGCTATGGCGAGCGTTGCAGGTGAAAAGAAGGCTCTGGAGATAAGTGCTTCTCGCTCCGCTCGAAGAGACATACCGCGTTTTCGCGCATTCAATGACCTGTCGCAAAGGCGAGCTTTGCTTGCCTGAGCGACTCCTCTGCAGGGAGGTGAGTACTGAGAGGAACCGTCGTAGGTTCCTCTCAGATACCAAAAAGCCCCCCATTTCTGGGGGGCTGATTGGTTCGCCGTGAGGCGAAGTCGTGGGCTAGAAGAACTTAGGAGTTCTTGTAGCTCGTCGACTTCACAACGGTGTTGTCGTACTCAACCCAGTTGAAGACAGTCGAGGTCGTGTCTTCGTCGAGCCAGGTGATCTTGCTCGTCGTCGTGCCGGAGCCGAAGCCCGTGGCGGTGACGGAGGAGAAGTCCTGGATCGAAACCTGGAGGTTGGAGCCGGCAGAACCGGTGTTCGGGTTCGTCACGTCACCTTCGAGGACGAAGGTAGCGCTCTCACCCGAGTTGATCTCGGTCGCAACAGCGTGAGCCTTCAGCTGTACGCACTTGACGAGGAGCGATCCGGAGGTCGAGGAGCTGCCCGTGATGGAGCAGGAAGCCTTGGCCGAGGAGTCGGTGTTCGCCTTGTTGTAGAACTTGAAGTTGCTGCCGTTGAGGTCGACGTTGCTGGCGGAGATGTTGAAGATCACGCCGGACAGCGTCCACTTGTTCAGACCGTTCAGGGTGTTGCTGTTTGCAGCAGCCGTGAACTTGAACTGACCGATCGGGTTCACACCCGTCGGAACGGACGTACCGTCAGCATCGGGGCTAGCGTTAGCGATCGAAGCGAGCTTGGCGAAGACCACAACGCTCTTCGGACCTGCGATGTTGGCGTTCGTACCAGTCGTGTCGAGACCGATGAAGACTGCACCGGAAGCGCTGCCGCCGGAGTTGCTGTCGAGGTTGTTGCTCGACTGCATACCGCGGGCGTGCACAGCACCGGAACCGGTCGTCTCGTTCATTGCATCCTGACCCGTCACGTAAACGGCGACGGTCTGACCAACCGTTGCACCGCCGTTGTCCGTCTTCAGACGGGGGCGGACAAGGATGGAGACGCGATCACCCTTCGGCACAACGAGCTGGTGGCTCTGCATCGAAGCACAGAAGGTCTGTGCCGAGGAGCCGTTCTGATCGTGCGTCTGAACGTCGTCGCTGCCGCAACCAGAGGTCGTGGCCGAAGCGAACGGCGTCGTAGCGCCGACCTTGTACAGCTCGAGGCGGTCGATGGACGTAGCCGTCGAACCGGACGAGGTGAGCTGGAGCTTGGTGACGTCGATGTCCTCGTATTCAGCGCGCATCTGGAGCTGGAGGGACGTGTCGCCGAGCGTGCCAGCAAGGAGCTGGTGCGAGCGGGTCGGAGCCGTGTCCTTGATCACGTACAGGTTACCCTGGTTGACCAAGACGTAGTTCGTGACCGAAGCGTTGCTGTCCGAAATGTTAATGTTTGCGGACGTAGCGCTGAACAGCAAGGTGCTGTTCCACTTGTAACCAGACAAGCTGCTGCCGTTGTCGACCTGCTCAGCGTCGATGAATCCGGTGGAACCGGAAGCAAAGGCGAGCTTGAGGTCGTTGTTCGACAGGGAAGCTGCGATATCAGCGTGAACTTCGAAGGTCGTGGTCTGCTCAGCAGGGAGGACGAATCCGCCACCGGCGAGCTGATCGAAGGTCACCGTGGAACCCACGGAACCCTTGCCCTTCTCGAGGGCGGTGTCGACCTTGCTGTCACCATCGCTGTCTACCCAGAGGCTGTAGTTCTGGCCGTTGAGCAGCGAACCGCTCGAAGCCTTGAAGATAGCCTTGGTGAACAGGATGTCCTCAGCCTCACCGGCGCGAGCCTCGAAGCGGAGGAGGTTGATATCCTTGGAGTTCTTCACTGCGGTGTCGGACGACACAGAGCCCTTGACGGCAATGTTCAGTTCCGGCGTCGCAATGCGGTGGAAGTTACCAGCGATGTTGCCGCGGGGGCGAACATCACCGACTTCGTCACCGGTGGAGAGACCCTCGAGGTCCATGTTGTAAGCCGTGCTGGTCGAGCTCAGGGAGCCCAGGCCACCGAAGTTACAACCGGCCGTGTTCGTCGAGAGGGTGTTGTCCGTGCCGAGCAGCTGCTTCGGCTCACCACAAACGATGGCGCGGAAGCGGTCACCGTTGTCGGGGTGCGTAGCGCTGCCGTTGTTGATGAAGTCAGCGCGGAGTTCCCAGTTCTCCTTACCGTTCACGATGAAGTCATCGAAGCGGTAGACCTGGTACGTAGCTGTGCCCGTAGCGCCAGCACCGAAGTCGCTGGAGCCCGTGAGGCGGACGGCGGAGATCGTCTGACCCGTCGTCTTGTTGCGCATCTGGACGTTCTCAAGAACCTCGCTGATGTTGTCAGCGGAGGTGTTGCCGCGGAGCGTGAAGCCAGCACCCGTGGAGGTCTGACCCTGGATCGCTACGTAGAGCTTCTTGATATCCACCGATTCGCCGCCAGTCGTGAAGATCACGTTGGCAAGAACGGCGTTGTTGTCGTCGCGCGTGTACTTCTGCTGGACGGGACCGTCGACTTCGACCGTGAACTGGCCTGCGTCGATGGTGACCGTGTCAGCGTTGTCCGTCGGGATCGTCACCTGGGAGCCGTAGAGCTGGCCGTTGACGCCGTAGCCGTAGAGGCTGCCGACAGCAAAGAGGTCAGAGGACTCCTCGAAGTGGAAGACCACCGTTTCGCCAGCTCCACCGTTGACATCAGCAACCACGCTGAGCGTGAGCTTGTCACCCTGGAGGATGGTGAACGGAGGATCGAACACGAGGGTCACGAAGTCGCCAACCGTCGAAGCGGCAGCGTTCGTGAGCACCGTGCCGTCCGAGCGCTGAACGCGGATGTTCGTGAGGTCGCCATCACCAGCCGTGCCGTTCTGTTCGAACGTCATGGAGTAGATGGTCTGATCCTCGATCGAGTCCGTGCTGAGCTCGAAGCGACCGACGTTTACCTTGTTATCGCCCACTTCCACCTTGTTCGGGGAGATGGTGCGGTAGCTGACGGTAACCTTACCGCTCGTGACAGCAGCCAACTTGAAGGTGCCGCCGCGGAGAGGGAAGTTGCCGGTGACAGCCTTGGCGTTGCCCATGAAGTCACCAGGAAGTTCAACAGCGAGGTTGTGCTCGCCGCTGACCGTAGCCGTGGAGTTGAAGTCAGCCATGACGTCGAGGGTCACCGTGCCACAAGCCGGCACCGTGAGGGGCTGGCTGAAGCGCAGAGCCGACGTCTGGTTCTGACGATCAATCGTGCGCTTGCGGGTCAAGCGCGAACCGTCGACGGAAGCGTAGACACCGTCAACATCGGTCTCGGAACCGAAACCTTCGTGGAGAAGGGTGAGTTCCTGAACCGTCACTGCGTCGTCGCAGGAAGCCGAGAGATCAAGCGAGAGCATCGTCACGCCCACAGCACCGCGGGGAACGGAGTCACCGGCGGGGTTGTTAGCGGCGAGGGAGACCTCGAGCGTACCGTCACCCTTGGGGATCGGGTTGTAGCCGGAGAAGTCTGCCGTGTCGGAGAACATGGTGCCGGAAGCGGCCTTCATGTCTTCAACGGACACCGTGTACTTGTTGCCAGCCGTCAGGGACGAGGCGAGCGTGAGCTCAACCGTCGAGTCGTTGACAGAGGAAACGGAGGAAACGGTCAACTTCTGACCGTCCTCACCCGTCACGGTGTACTTGGAAGCCATCATGGACGTAGCGCTGTCCACATCGACGTTGAATTCAACTTCGATGGTGGAAGCGGACGTTGCCATGGCGCTCTTCACTGCTGCGCTGGTCGAAGGGTTCTCGGACGAAGGACAGTCCTTGCTGTACGAGAGGTTCTGGTCGACGCGATAAAGCATCGTGACCATTTCAGCGCGGTTCATAGCATCGTTCGGGCGGACGCGTCCGTTGTTACCCTGGAGCACGCAAGCATCAGCTGCGGCCTGGATAACGTCGGAGTACCACTGACCCGAGGGGCTATCAACGAACTGGGGAGCCTCACCCGACGACTCGAGCCCGAAGGCGCGGACGATCAGGGCTGCAGCCTCAGCGCGGTTGATGTTGGCAGAAGGACGAGCGTAGCAGGGGTGGCGACCATAACAGTTGCCATCACCCTTCACCCAACCCTCCTTACCTGCCTCCTCCATGTACCCGTAATACCAGGCACCGGGAGCGGCATCGTCGAAGCTGGGAACTGCCGGGGGCGTCGAAAGGATGCCACCGTTCAGCTCAACAACGAGCTTCGTGAACTCCGCGCGGTTCGCGTGATCCGTACCGCGGAAGCGAGGCTGGCTTGCGTCGAGGTAACCGGCATCCGTGAATGCCTGTACCGCGTCAGCGTACCAAGCCCCAGCAGGAACGTCGCTGTAAGCGGCGACTGCGCTGCCCATGAGGGCGAGCGAAGCGGCCACAGCAGACATACCCGCGAACATTTTCTTAAAAGAAACGTTCATAAAGGGGATGTAAAAAAGTGGAAATAAAGAAGCATATGTATGGGATGTGGATGTGAACACGCTTGTGACGACGATCCTCGGTGTTGGGGAGCGCGAGCGCCACTGAAGGCGACGCATCTCCTTACAACTAAAGAGAGATACACACATGAAGACCGACGCGGCCGAAGCCGTAAGCATGGGAAGGGAACGCACGACTCGCGACTGCTTATATATATAAGGAAGTCGGAGTGTGATGCTCGTCTCCTGAATGAGAAGGCGAGTTACCGTGTTGTGAAGGACCCTTCACACAGGATCAGTCCCCCGGTGACGGGGGTGATCTGGGAGAGACTAGCGATGGCCCCTATGGGCTCGCAAGCCGCTCTGCGACCACTGTGCAGGCGTTGAAACGGCCAGAGGGGGTGTGTGTTACGCAGGAGGCAAAGAGCAATTTGGTCTGTAAAAGGCCTATACAAGCGCAAATTGACGATTCTCTATGTGAATTCTTGAGCAAAATGACTCTGGGAGCCGAGAAAACCGACCCCCAAATCTTGTTGAAAAAATGTGTTCTTCGGTTTGGACTATCAATTGCCCGCCGGAGTTGGTGTAATAAACTATTCATTTTGTATAGTAAACTTGTCATGTCAACCATACAATCACTCATTCAATGACCTATAAGCAATATATTGACCAATTTAAGGCATTTCTTGCAAAAATGCCCCTAGGACGAGCGAAAAGAGTGGGGTGGCACTGTTCCCCTTCCCGCAAAACATTCTGCGACAGCGGTGCCGGCATGTACCGCGTCGTCAGCGTGTGCAACGGTCGTGACACTCGGCATGTCGGGCATCCACATCTCTCAAAAAAAAGAGCGTGTCGCCGCACACGCGGAACACGACACGTGTGTGACCGAAGTGCACACACCTCGACATGAAATGCATAGCCACCACACGATCGATGACCGCGACAAAAAACGAATCACCTGTGCGCACTGTGCGACGCATCGCAAGACGCACGGGCACACGCGCTACATCTTCGACAGCTGCTGACCGTCCTTTGTATCTTTCACATCGAAACCGCGCGCGTTGAGCTCGGCACGCAGACGATCGCTCTCTGCGAAATTTTTCTGGACACGTGCCTGTGCCCTAGCGTCCAAAATGGCTTGCAGATCAGGAGAAATCACAACCGTCTGCTGGGTAAAGCACCCGAACGTTTTCTCAACAAGATCGATGAATGTGCACAGCTCGGGGTAATCATGCGCCTCGAGCACTCCCCCGCCCTCCAGATATTTGTAGTAGTTGGTGAGGCCATCGAAAATCACCGCGCGTGCGCCGGGCACATTGAGGTCGCTGTCCATCGCATCATGCAGTGCATCGAGTGCGGGGCACGGCGCGTTGCTTGCGGCGAGCGAGGCGTAGTCCAACCCCGCGTTGGCGCAGCGCGCACGCACATCGGCGAACCAGGCGATGATGCGGCTGCGTTCCTTGCTCGCACCCTGCAGTCCCTCCTCCGTAAATTTCAGCTGCGTGCGGTAATGGACGGAGAGCAGGTAGTAGCGCAGCTCCTCTGCAGAGAATCCTTTGGCAAGAATGTCATCAAGATTCAACACATTGCCAAGACTTTTTGACATCTTTTCCTCCCCCAGCTGAATGCGCCTGCGGTGCATCCAGAAGCGCACAAACGGCTCATGGGTCACCGATTCGCTTTGGGCGATTTCGCACTCGTGATGCGGAAAGATGTTGTCTTCACCGCCGGTGTGGATGTCGATGGTGTCACCGAGCAGCGCGCGGCTCATCGCGGAACATTCGATGTGCCAACCCGGGAACCCCTCGGGATACGTCTCGCCCTGTGCCCCAACGGGCGACGGCCACCGCAGCACATGATGCTCGTTGTGGCCGACACAGAATTTCCAGAGCGCAAAGTCAGCGGGATGTTTTTTCTGTTCATTCACATCAACGCGCGCACCTGCGTTGAGCTCATCGAGTTTGTTGCCGGAGAGGGCGCCGTACGGCGTGTGCAACGGAGACGTGACATCGAAGTAGATGCCGTCGGCGGTGGCATAGGCGTGACCGTCGTGGAGCAGCGCGGTGATCATCTCCTTCATCTGCTCGACATACTGCGACGCACGAGGCCTGGCAAACGGCTCCATGAAGCCCAATTTCGCCTCATCCTCCAAATACGTTTTCGTGTGCGTCTCCGCCACGGCAATCACATCATCGTGTGTGACTGCGGCTCCCGCGCCGCGCCGCTCCTCCGCAATGACCCTCGCAGCCTTCTCCACTTTGTCCTCGCCGGTATCGGCATCGGCGACGAGGTGGCCGACATCGGTGATGTTCTTCACATGCTTCACGCTGTACCCGTGGCCGTACTGCAACCAGCGGCGCAGAAGATCGGCCATGAGGAAGCTCGACAGGTTGCCCACATGTGCGCGGCCATAGACCGTGGGACCACAGGTATACATCGTCACCTCGCCATCATGCGCGGGGACAAACTCTTCTTCCTCTTTCGTGAGCGTGTTGTAGAGACGCAGCGCCATGGCTCCGAGTGTATAAAGGAAGTGGCGTGTGAAGAAAGCACAAAAAGACGGCACCCTCCCTGCAGGAGCGAGGGTGCCGAATGCGACTGCCGTTGGGCTGTCGCGCGTCGTGCCTACCGCGGAGTGCGGCGAGGCGTTCTGTTTGCCGATTGTCGCCGTAGCTTCAATTCGGCTTCTCGCGCCTGGAGATGCTCACGCGACTGCGCGATGAGCTGTGAGGGCGCACCTGCACGGAAGAGAGCAGCCAACGTGAGTTGGAGCGCCTCTTGGCGCAGGCTAGTGGGGTAGGAGAGTCCTACGCTAGACATGGAATCGATCCTTCTAACAGAACAACGTTGCGGAGCCCCTGAGGCATCGTGCCGGCAGAGGATGCAACTGCGGTCAGCGTATACCTGTCTTAACATTCATCAATAGATTTTTAAAATGTCAAATACTCTTTGCATTGCAGACCACAGGGCTCGGCGTACCCTCTGGGGCAGAAGACAGGCCTGTTCTCGTTCTTTGCAACCGACGCGAGAAAGAGCCTGTCTTCTGTGCCACCGTGGCACTGATGATACGGGTTATCGCCTCTCATCTCAGAAAGGAGGACGCCGCTCATGAAACGCTTTCATTGTCTGGGCGTTGTGTCGCACCCCGTCTGAAAGGAGGTGACAGCGTGACACCGCTGTGGGCAACCACAGCCGTTAATCACGCGCTATCTCAGGGTGCGGGATCCCGAAAGGATCTTCCCCTGTTGCCATCCGGTGCGCGAATCCCCCGATTCGCGCACCATTTTTTCACTGTTTCTTCACACCATCCGCGCGAACCGTGATACGTCTTCCCACATATTCCCCAGACGCTGGGGGAGGAGAAGGCGCACCCTGTGAGAGGAGCGAACGTTTATGACGCGAGTGCATGCGTACCTGTGTCGGTTGAAGAGCCCCCGCCCCCGTAAAGGCAGAGAGCCACGAAAGTGGGCCGGCGTTTTTCGATCGAAACGGCGCCTGTAAAGGAACTGTCTCGCTCACTATTTTCACACCCGGGAGAGGCGTCGCACGACGCCTCTCCCTTAGCCTTACTTGCCCTTGCCAGAGCCCTGCGGAGTCGTAGACTCTCGCACAATACCAAGGCGTATCACGCTTCGTTCGTTCACAGCCAACGCACCAAAACACCTGCTGCCGGTCTGTACCGAAGAGGGACAACAAGGTCGTTGCCCCCCAGCCCCGCAGGCAGGATCGTAGGAGATGCCATCATGGCTTCCGCTTCCGGGGGAAAACGCTTCCCCAGCTCACTCCGTGGTTCCGGTCAGTTGCCGACGGCACTGGTTCGACAGGCCTATAGCCCGCCGACCAGAGAAATCTTCGAGCGTTCGCAACGAGAAGACGAAGAAGAACGGGCGCAACAGCGCCAACCTCCTCGTCCACGACGCCGACAGTGACCGCGAAACGTCATCTCCCCACCCCTGTATGCCCCGCGCCGGTTCATCCGGCGCGGGGTCACGTCTACAACGCCGCAGATGTTTTGGTACGCAAAAGGAAAGCCCTGGGCGGTGTGCCCAGGGCTTTGTTGTGGTCGTACGGATCACTCGTGAAGTTTCCGTACTGAGATGGGTTCTTCTGTCCGGTTACGCGGCGACCGGTTCGGGGATGGTCGCCCAACCGCGGTTGCGCTTGCGATACAGACGGTCGCGCCGACGGCGCGTTTCGTGCATCTTCTTGCGGCCGCGGATGGCCGTTTTGGCCTCCTGCCGCTTGCAGACGTGGAGCCCCTCGGGGAGTAGATAGTGCACACGCACTTTGTCGCCGTCGCGCTTGGCGACGGCAGTGCAGCTGTACTTCACCCCTTTGTACCGAAGGTTGAATTTCACCGTACCTTCGTCCGCGATGTGCGGCAGAGTGCAGTGCCCGTTGGCACGCTTGCCCTGCTCACCGCAGAAGTACTCACGGTGCGATCCCACATACACGATCGTCTGAACCGGACTCTTGAAAGAACCGTAACGTTTCATGCTCCAAATCCTTATACTAGAGCATTATTTTGCATCTGGTCGGGCGGTTCGTCCTACCCATCACCCAGCGCAAAGTGCTGAGACTCTAGCACTGCATGCAATATTGTCAAATTTTAATAGTATTGTGAAATACTATTCATCACGCTCCCATGTGCATCCATCAACTGATGGACGCGTCGTAGATGCTCTGGATGGCGGCATCCAGCTTGGCGGTGAATTCCTCGTCGCTCTGGCCGGCGCGGAGGTCTTCGACGAGCGCGCGAGAGAAGCTCGCCGTCATGCCGTGGTTCAGCGCCAGCTTGGCATTGGCATCGCTGCGCGAGTAGCCGCCGGAAAGCGCGACCACGCGCAGCACGCGGGGATGAGCGATAAGCGGCGCGTAGAAGCCCGGCTCTTCGGGCAGCGTAAGCTTGAGCATGACCTGCTGTGTGGCGGGCAACGCATCGAGATGCTTGAGGATTTCGGCGCGGAGCATCTCCTCGGCGTCCTTCTTGTTGGGAGCCTTGATGTTCACCTCGGGTTCGATGATGGGCATGAGCCCGTGGCTGATCACCTGGGCGCCGATTTCGAACTGTTGATCGACAATCGCAGCCACACCCTGTGCATCGGCATCGTTGATGACCGATCGCTCCTTGGTGCCGAAAATGCCGTGTGCCACGGCGGCTGTAAGCAATGCGTCGAGCCCTTCGATGGGCTTCATGAGCTGCACGTGATGCGCCTCTTCGGCGAGGCCTTTGTCGATCTTGAGGAAGGGCACGATGTGCTTCGTTTCCCACAAATACTGCGCCGTCGGCATGCCATCGATGTCGCTACGCATCGTACGCTCAAACAGAATCGCGCCGGACACGCGCTGATCGAATGCACTGTTGGTGATGATGCGCTTGCGCATCTGGTGAATGAGATCGAACATTCCCTCCTCTGTCGTCCAGGCAGTCGCTTCGACTCCGTAGGCCGCCAGCGCCTTGGCTGTGCTGCCGCCGCTTTGATCCAATGCCGCAATAAAACCTTTGCCGGCGATGCGTGCGGATGCGGAGGAGAGATCCATAGAGCGGGGAGGAAGGAAAGAAAACACCACCATTGTGCCGATAGTGCTGTGGCAATGGTAGGCGCCCGAAAACCGCAACCGCAAGCCTATGCCTCACTAAACCCCCGCTCGCCCTCCCTGCTTTGCTGCAGAATGATGTTGATGCCTTCGATCAGCGTCCGTCGCAACTCGGAAAACCCGACATCGAGTGCATCATCACCGACATGCTCATCGAGCAGCTGCAGCTCATCCCAACTGACATTCAACCAGGTGCCGATGACCCGATACCCCTGTGCCCGGCAGTGTTCCTGCACCCGGGCGACGTCGTAGTCGGCCTGCCTGCAGTACACCAACTCGATCAGATGCTCACGATTGCCCACACTCTTCACGCGTCCGATCACGGCGAGGGGCGGCTGCGACTCTGATTCGATCAATGTGGACATGGGAGACACAGTCTAGCACAGCCAAATGTCTTTATTTTGCTTTTGGGCAATGTTTAGGGCGCTCTGCGCTCACGCGCGAGACGTGCGCGCAGCTGCTGCAATTCGTCGCGCAATTCCGTGCGCAACTGCCCAAACGTCGGAGCGTGGCGATGCAGATCGACATGGCTTTGGAGTTCCTCCGCGAGTGCAAGATCGTCGGCAGATTCGACAAGTGCCACCTGGTCGCCCTTGTGGATGTGACTTTGCACGCAACGCATCCGCTCCGCCGCGGACACGATCTCCGTCTCGAGGCGGAAATGCGTCGCATGACCGCTGGCCGGCGGATCGCGCCCGATGACGGTGACCACAAGCACAAACGTCGTCTTGGGCATGGGCTCGGCGGTATCGAGCAGGTGTTCTGCGCTATGGGCGATCTCTTCGGGCGAGCACTGCAGCAGTGTTGCAAGCTGCCCGCGCACCTGGGTGACCAGCGCGGTGAAGGCCTGTTCGAGATCGATGCGCACCGTCTCATCCAATGTAATCTCATCGGCAAGTGTCAGTGTTTCATCGCTCGGAATGCGCCGCCACACGGCAATACGCTGCATGCCCGCCGCGCGCAGGTCGGCAATGCGGCCGGCGACATAGGCATCGGCATCCGGACCGACGCGGTAGTCCACGGAAAACTCGTCATCACACAGCTGATGACGCATCCCCAGGATCAGCGCCTGGTCATCGTCGGAGGCCTCGGGAAGGGGCATAGGGTCGCAGAGTGTAGCACCCCCGCCCCATCAGTCCCACAGGTCATCCTCATCGCGCCAGACGGCCTCGGAAGCGTGTCCATGGCCACTGCGGCGCTGTTCGCGCTGGAACTGGGCAATGGCCACCTCGGCACAGGCCTTGGCGGCGCTTGTCATGGGGGCATGGGCGATATTGCAGAGCCGCACTCCCTGCACTTGCCGGAAGATGCGTTCCGCAAGCGCGCTCGACTGCGTTTCGATGCGTGCAATCACCAGCATGTCGGCGGCGAGCAGGCGGTCGAGTTCCTGGTTCGCGTGCAAACGGTGATCCACCGTGACACACAGTTTGTAGTCGTTCCTGCGGCCGGCATCGTGTGCAGCCGCTTCGCGCACACGGGGCAGGTGCCCGCGCGGATGAAACTCGTCGCTGCTCCACAGCGCCAGCTCTTCATCCGAGAGGACGCGTTCCTCGGCACCACGGCCAAACCACGCCGACAATTTTTCGCGCCATGACTGCACCACCGCATCCACCGGACGCGGCGTGGAAATGAACACCGACCGCTCCTCCGGATCGGGATACACGAGATAACGCGGCAGGGTAAGGCGATTGATGCCCATGGGACGCAGGAGTGTATCGGCTCCGGATGGAGCGGCAAAGCGCACCTCACCTTGGCAAGCGCAGCCTCAACAGCAAAATGGCCGCGCAGGCCACGAGATGTAAAAAGGTCACGACGTTGTAGAGCGGGTCATGCAAGACAAACAGGCCATACAACATGCCGATCACTCCGGTCGCCGTCCACAGCACGTAGGATGCACTATTGGCACTCGATTTTTTTCGAAGGAGATCCTGGATGGTCGGCAGATAGGCTACAAAGGAAAGAACGCCCGTTGCCGCGTACAGAAAAATGATGATGGCAAGAACGGTGTGCTGCACACAAAGACCGTATCATACAACGCGCCTGCATGTGCACGCCGTGTCGGCGCTCAGGCCACCAGGGTTTTGCGGTTCACCACCAGCTGTTGACCGATGCCAAACAGCGTGGAGATCGCCCAGTACAGGCTCACCGCCGTGGGGAACTGGAAGGCAAACACACCAATCATCAGCGGCATGACATACAGCATCACCTTCTGCTGCGCATCGGTGGCGGGGTCGGTCTTCTGGGGCTCTCCGCCCTTCTTGCGCTTGGCGATATGGAAGCTGAGCTTCATCTGGAGGAACTGCAGCACCACGAGCAGCACGGGGAAGACCTTCTTGCTCGGCAACGTCAGGTCGAAGCCGAGGAACTGCGTATCGAAGTGGAACGCCACATGCTGGTAGGTGCTGTAGAGGAACTCGCGGGACAACGAGAGCACCGAGCCGTCGCGGATGACATAGAACAGCCCGATGAGCACCGGGAACTGCAGCAAGATCGGCAGGCATGACTGGAACGGATTGATCTTGTTCTCCTTCCACAGCTTCATGGTTTCGGTGTTGATCGCCTGGGCATCACCCTTGTGCTTCTGTTTGATCTCTTCGATTTTCGGCTGCAGCAGCTGCATTTTGCGCTGCCCCTCGAGAGCATGTTGCGTGGGCAAAAACAGCAGCAGTTTGATGACGACGGTCAGAAGGATGATCGACACGCCCAGGTCATGCTCGGGCACGATGGATGCGATGAGCACAAGCAGGTTGAGCAGCGGCTTGGTGACGAATGCGCGGAACAGCTGCACGAATGTGCCAGGCTGCGTCATGGTGAGAGTTGCGTGGGTCACGGCACCCGAGCCGGCCTTGGCCGCAACCTCCTTGGGCAGTTCAAGATTGAACGTTGCAGGCTCACCGAACAGCGCATACTTCCACGGTGCAAGACTGACCGTTGCCGATGCGCCCGGAGCGACCGTCACACCCGATGCCACACACGGCACGGCCAAACCGCTTCCGGAAAGCGGCCCCACAGCGGCGCCGGTTGCCGACAGGCGATACACATCGACGGGCGGGGCGGGGCAACGCGCGGGCAGCGTGATACCGCTTGCCGACTTGTTGTGCAGCACGATGCTGGGGTAATGCCCGGTACGCATGCCGGCCTGCTGCAACGACAGCACCAACCCCGACTGCACGGCACCCTGCTGTGCAGGGAAGAAGATCTTCATGACGAGCTGCAACAGCAGATACGTCCCGATGAAGATCAGGAGGAAATCGAGGAAGCGGGAGCGCGACGTGGAGGGCATGCGGAGAGGAACGTAAGGAACCGCGCGATATCCGACTGAAGCGCGGGGAACGGAGCATCCAGACTAGAGGAGCGCGGACAGAGCAACAACTGTGCGGGGGGCAAATCCCCTTTCCAATCCTTCAGGGCGATGCGCAGTGCCTCGCGGCAGCGACGACGCATGCGGTTTCTGACCACGGCCGACTTGTGCAGTTTCGCACTCGCCAGGGTGCCGACGTACAGCCCCTGTGTCTGCGGACGTGCCGAGGGATGATGCGGATGTCCCAGCAAAAACCGCACCGACAGATGGGTGCCCTTCCACTGCTGCCCTTTGCGCTGCACGACATCGCATGTCTTGCGCCCCTGGAGACGAAGAAGCTGCATGTGGGGAGCATCGCGGGGAACACTCAAAACGTCAATATTCCCATTCCTTAGACCTTTTTGAGCATATATACAAAATTACTATTTTATAGTATAATTATCTATTCGATCATTCACATCTTCCCAGAGAATCAAACGAGCTGTTTTGTAGCGTCCCCGGAGGGGACGTAACAGCTCATCACCCCCACAGCCCTCGCCGGGCGAAGGAGTTCCCATGCGTACGTCTCGAGCAGTCGGATTTGTCGGTGTCGGTTCCAATGCCACGCGACCTGGATCGTGGCGCCACCTTTCCCAGCTCGATCGCACCACTACCACGACGGTCAAGCCGCGGCCGCAACAGGCCGCCGTTGCTCAACCGAAACGGTAGACGCAGGCGAACGGTCGCCCTTCAGGGTTGATCGGGGTCCGGCACCGAAGCTTTGCTTCGGTGCCGGTTACCCAAGAATCGCTCGTTTTGTTCTCCGAACTCCATCCGCTTCCTGCTTTCGAGCAGGAGGCTTTTTGTCTAGTATCGAGCGCACATGACGCAGCTGTCGCATGACCAAGTCCGGCATATCGCCTCCCTCGCCCGCCTGCAGTTGGCCGAAGACGAGATCGACAAGTTTGCCAAGGAGCTGACCTCCATCCTCGGCTACATCGACCAGCTCACCACGGTGGACACCTCGCACGTCGAAGCGACGGCGCAGGTGACGGGCACCAACACGGTGCTGCGCCAAGACGAGCTGCGCGACGAACCGCTTGCCGACCCCGACGCATTGCTGGCCACCAGCGCGCTGCAGATCGTGGATCACCAGATCGAAACCCCCAGCGCCCATGGATAAGCTCAATGCCCTGACCATCGCCGGCGCACACCATTTGCTGAAAGCCAAACAGGTCACTTCCCAGGAGTTGACACAGGCCTGCATCGCGCGCATTGAAGCCGTGGATGAGCAGATCAACGCCGTGGTGTATCGCAACTTCGACAAGGCGTTGAAGGATGCAAAACAGATCGACCAGGAGGGGAATTTTGACCACCCGCTGCGGGGCATCCCCTTCCTCACCAAGGATGTGTTCTGTGAACAGGGCATCCCCACCACCGCATGCAGCAACATCCTGCGCGCCAAGGACTACCGCCCCCCGTTCGATGCGACCACGGTCAAGCGCCTCAAGGCGCACGGCGCCATCAGCATCGGCAAGGTGAACACCGATGAATTCACCATGGGCGGCTCCACCGAAACCTCGTGCTACGGCGTGACGAAAAATCCCTGGGACACATCACGTGTCGCAGGCGGCTCATCGGGCGGATCGGCGGCGGCCGTCGCGGCGGATGAGTGCGTGTTTGCCTTGGGCACCGACACCGGAGGATCCATCCGCCAGCCGGCGGGCTACTGCGGCATTGCGGGGATCCGCCCCACCTACGGGCGCACCAGCCGTTTTGGCGTGATGAGCATGGCCAGCAGCCTCGATACCATCGGTCCGATGTGCAAGACGGTGGAGGACACCGCCATCGTGCTCGAGGCCATCGCCGGCCGTGATCCGCTGGACGGCACCACCGGTGACATGCCGATTCCCGGCTATCACGCCGCACTCAAAAAAGATGTGCAGGGGCTGAAGATCGGCATCCCGAAAGAGTACTTCATCGACGGCATGGACAAGGAGGTCGAGCAGTCGGTGCGTGAGGCGGCGGCCTGCCTGCAGGATCTCGGCGCCACGCTCGTCGACATATCGCTGCCCCACACGAGCTACGCCATCGCCACCTACTACGTGCTGTGCCCGTGCGAGGTGAGCTCGAACATGGCGCGCTACGACGGCATCCGTTACGGACACACGGAAGAGGCGCAGACGCTGCATGCGTATTACGAAGCCGTGCGCAGCCGCGGATTCGGCGCCGAAGTGAAGCGGCGCATCATGCTGGGCACCTACGCGCTGAGCGCCGGCTATTTCGACGCCTACTACCGACAGGCGCAGAAAGTACGCACGCTCATCAAGCAGGATTTCGACGCAGCCTTTGCGCAGGTCGATGTAATCCTTGCACCCACCGCCCCTACGCCCGCCTTCCGCATCGGCGCACACAGCGGCGACCCCGTATCGATGTATCTCGAAGATGCGTTTCTCTGCGCACAGCCGATGGCCGGCATCCCCGCAGTGGCGCTGCCCTGCGGCATCAGCAAGGAAGGCCTGCCGATCGGTCTGCAGCTGATGGGGCCGCAGTGGGGCGAAGCCACCATCCTGTCAGCCGCCTACGCGTTTGAACAGGCCACCGACTGGCACCAGAAAAAGCCCCGGCTGTAAGCCGGCATTGCAAACCCATGGCAGTGCAACGGGATTTCGCGTTTTGTGTGTCCGATTGCTTGATTGCACGATTTCTTCGTCTATCATGCTGTCCCTTTCGCCCCCATCCTCACCATGGCGTCTACCACGCTCCGCCGGATTTACCTCTTCTCCGACACGTACGGACGCTCCAAAAACCCGTTTTTGCAGGATGACGCCGATGCCATCGTGTCGACGGATTTCCGTTCGTTCCCGTTGGAACCGATCCAGCGCGAGTTCGACATCTACGGACGTGAGAGTGTGACGGAGCACATGCTTCGCCTCATCTTTGAATTGAGCGATGCCACGGCAGAGTGCAAGTACATGCCCCCGGGAGTGGTCGATGAATTCAAGGGCACCTATACGGGCGTGTTCATCAACGCCGCCCCCCGCCTCAATACCAAGCAGAACGGGGCGCCGTTCTATGTGGCCACGGCAGGCCGTATCCGCATCGTCACCACCAACCCCGCCGCCCTCTCCACGGTCAAACACCGCATTGAGACGCTGCACCACCTCAACAACGAACAGAACATCGTCTACGGCCCCACAGAGCAGTTCCGCAGCTCGTACACGCCGAGCCTGCTGTACCCCGACCACGGCATCGACCTGATCGAGGACGACATCAACGCCACGATCCCCGACTATCCGGATGATCAGTGGGAGCTGGCCTACATCGACCGCTTCGGCAACATGATCACGCACTGTAAGGACGTGGAGAAGCAGTGGAAGGCAGTCGAAGCCGCCGCCGAAAACGGCCGCGTGAAAATCATCGTGGGCAATGTGTCGCAGACGCTTGAGCTTTCCACCTCCCTCAAGGAAATGGAACCCGGCTCGTTGGCGATCTACCGCAACAAGAACATCGATATCCTGCGCAAATGGATGGCCGACGAAGACAGCTACACACGTCTCTACAAGTCGAGCTACTTCCAGTTCGCCAAGCCCGAAATCGGCGCACGGATCAAGATCGCCGACGCACAGTAAAAGCGCTCAAAAGCGCTTGCATAGGCCAGGGGCGGGGCATAGGCTGCCGCCTTCTTTGGCAACATCATGTTAGACCCTAGCGACGCGGGCACCCTGCGCGCCTGCCTCGCTGGGATCGTGGAACGCACGACCGGCGGATAGCCATCACGATGGACGTGAGGCGCCCAAGGATTTTTCGAGAGGAGAAGACCGATGATACCGTTGAACCCCCGTCACAAACTCCTGGTCTGTGACTACCAAGCGATGCTCACGAGCGGCGAAGGCCGCGGGGCACAGGAGCGCGAGAAGCAGTTGCAGGTGTTGCTGTCGCAGCAGGCCGCACGCTTCGAAGCGCACATCGTGCTGTACGGCATGAAGCAGAATGTTCTGTTGTCGCGCAGCGCCAAGAGCCAGCTTCGGCAGCTCAGCAATGTGCATTGGCACTACCTCGATGTGTCGCTGACGGTGCGGGCGGTGCAAGCCGCCTATGGAATGCTGTTGGAACAGGAAGCCGTCGCGAGCAATGCGGCGGTGATCCGCATGGATCTGGAGCACCCTCTGGGGCTCCTGGCAGACATCACGCGGCACCTCGCAGACGGTGCCGACATGGTGCTCTACCAACCGCAGCACGAGCTGGAACTGCTGCCGGCGAATGCGGCGCGGCTGAACGAGCAGTTCGCGGCGTCGTTGCCGGGCGAAGGCATCACGCATAGCCACAGCGGACTCGCGCTCAGTATGGGATACCTGCGGATCGTGCATCCGCGGGCAACCGAGATTTTCACCCGATCGGATCGGGATCCCTCGCGTCCGCTGCGCCACGGCTTCTGCCTGTCCATGCTGACCGCGGGCATGCTGCACTCGGCCAGGCGCGTGAATCTGAGCTACGCTCCGTCGGTGTCCATGCCGCCCGAAGCGCACTTCCCGCTGGATCGCGTCCATACCTATGGCCGCATTCTGGCGGAGTCCGAAGTCCTCAACCGTGTCGGTTCCACTTCCTAGCACTTTTCCCAGCTGTCCCCTGCGACAGTTGGGCGACCACCTCTCCCTCGGGGGGAGGTGGTTCGACATGCCAAGACGCTGGCTGAAGTAGTACGACGACACAGGCAAAAAACGCCGCGTCACGCCGGATCGCTGCAAGGGTGATCATGATGATGGCGGACCCGACGGGATTTGAACCCGCGACCTCCCGCGTGACAGGCGGGCGCTCTAAACCGCTGAGCTACGGATCCGCGAAAAAAGCCTGCAAACCCTACCAGTCGACGACTGCCTGCACAACCACTTGTATATGAAGATAGGACCCGTAACGCTTTTCAGGCAAAATCAGCCATGTCAAAGAATCTGGGCTTGGGATTGGGGTGAGCCATCGCAACTTCCCAGGGAGTCTTGTAGCCCAGACTCGCGTGCGGGCGATTGCGGTTGTACTCATTCATCCACCCCAATAACTCTGCGCTAAAGAAGTCAAAATCGTCGCAGTATTTATAGGGCGGCAGAAACTCCTCACGAATCGTCCTGTTCACCCGCTCATTCATTGCATTGTCTTTCGGCGTGTATGTACGGCTCCACCAATGCGTGAGGCCAAGACGCTTTGCCGTACGCTCAAAGGAGTCGCAGAACTCGGTACCGTTGTCGGTATGGATGTTCTGGACACGGTTGTCCGCAAAATCGACAAGCTGTTCGAGAAAGTCCGAAGCCGCATGCGAATTGTGCTTGTGATAGACACGCGTAAATAGCAGTCGGGAATGGCGATCAATCGCAGTGAAGATGCACTTCCGCTGTCCGCCGATGTACACCAGCACGCTATCGATGCTGAACATCCAACCGGTCCAGGGCTCTAGCGTACATCCCAGGATTCGCTTCTTTTTTGGCCCCCATCGGCGTTTCCCGGCAATCCGCCTTGCACGCTTGATATCCGGATACAGCTTGTACCTCTCGATCACCCTCTGGATTTGCCAGGACGAAATCTTCTCTCGATACATCTGCTCATAGAGCACTGCGATCTTGAACTTCGAATAGGTCATGTATTTTGATCGAAGATCGAGAATGCGATGCAGCTGAACCGTATTCATCGCTGGCCGTTGGGGATTCTTGGGACGATGCGAACGCTCTTCGAGAGAACGTGGATTATCGAAATCAAAGCGTTTCTTCCAAAAGTAGAACGTCTTCGGCGGGATGCCGTGATAGCGGCATGTTTTGCGAACATTGCCCTTGAAGGTCACTGCAGAATCGTAAAACCATCGAAGGCGCTTCCGTGCGCCACGCGACATAGGCAGTTTTTGAGAAATCTGGAGCAGCCGCATCCAAAGAATGACTGCCGTCGGGCGATCTGTTCGAGAATGACCCCACAAGGTCGAATGCAGATGCCATCCTGCTTTCACGACATTTTTGGGTCGGGGCATGGCGGAACGATAGCATTCGCTCTGCGCATGGAAAAACGTCACGCCTTGTCCAGAGCGTCTTTTATGACGATTGCTAGGGTCGCCAGAGCCTCTATAGGCTGTTCTGCCTCTCCTGCCGCCCTCACCTCAGGAAGACGCGCTACAACGCGTCCTCCGGGCAACGGCGCGAAGCGTACGGGCATCAGCATATAGCACCGCCCCCGTTCGTAATCGACCAGCGGTAGCGGCGCACCGTCGAGATCCAGGAATTGCCTCTGTTCTTCAGATACGGAGAGCACGCACACAGCTTACACCGTTTGCCTGCATTCAAGGGCAAGAGCCCACACCCATCAGAGCAAACTATCGATGGCCACTTCGATGGCGGGGGCTTCAGTTAATCCGATCCATGCTTCCCTAATTTCCGCACGCCTGAACCGCAGGAGGTGGACTGCCTGATCTGCATTGCCAATAGTCAGCACCGTCTCGAACAGTGCGGATGGAAAGTCTTTCTGATTTTCGGTTAGCACATGGTCAAATCGGTACGCCACGGCAGCTGCAGCAATCCAAAGATCAGGCGAAAGAAAATCCAGCACCGCTTGCGGTGCACTTGGGTAAAAATGCAGAAGCAGCACGAACAGCCGAGAGTGCATCTCTGCGACGCCGGCATCCTCATGCAGGATCATGTCTTCTTTGAGGAAATCGCTTTTATGCCATGTTGCAAGAAACGTCCTGCGTTGTCGGAAACGCTCAAGATTCACATTGCGCAGAAACTCCCAATACACCGTATCGCAGATGCGAATATCAAGGAGCGCGCAGGTGTCCGTCAAAAAATGCGACGCCTTCTCACAGCGGATGATGATATTCGTGTCGAGCACCACCGTAGGCTTCGCTTTTTCTGCGTACTCTTGCAGTGCCGCCAAATCAACGGCTCCGGCCATCTCAATTGCTTAATAGCGAGCGGAACATCTCCTTCCTCTTCGCAATTTGAGACGCAGAAAAGGCGCGCCCACGCACAGGCATCCCATCAAAAGGAGTGCGAACGTCGCGGCTTTTCCTAGTGATTTTCGTTGCCTTGATACGAGTGGGAGGAGTGGCCATAGAGGATGCAGAGTATCTCGCGATGCTTATGCAAAAACAATTGACGTGCATCTCGTTGTCAGAGCCTAGAATCTCGTACCGCTCTCTGCTCGTGAAAACATGCCGTATGACGTCGCGGCTCGCGTCGGCGCGTAGTAAGCTGCTCTCGACAATAAATGATGACCCTACGATATACCATCATCGGCCATCTACCTGTTTCCGCTTCCCGGAAGCGGCTATGAACTCTCACTCGACACGGGTGTGGCGCTATTCCATTGCATTGCTAATGGCATTCTACGGAATCGGGCTTGTCGCATACTTTTTTCACGCACTTCGCGCCAATCCTCAATACGACACACAGGTAATTCGGTACTCGTACGAGCTTCACGAAGCAATCGCCCGTGGCACATTGGGCGACTATCTATTGCAGGTGCGAAAGTACCCCCTGTTCTACTCGCTACCATTTTTTCTAACGGGCGAAGCCGTTCGAGCCGTCCTTGGAGAACTGCCGCTGATCGCAGCCCATGCGATTGGTCGAGCAATTACACTGGTCTATGGGCTGGGAACACTCGCAGTATTAAGAAGGCTCTCGCTGCAATGGTACGGTCATTCTGGTGCGGCCGTGCTCCTACTAACAAGTATTCTGTTCTTCGAGTTTTCCACAGCTATTCGTCCGCATATTCCTGTTGCGTTTTGGACTCTACTGTCGCTCTACTTCGCCGCCCGCCACACCGACCATGCTAAGCAAGCAGATCTATTCCTGTCCTTCCTAGCAGGAACGTTGGCATTCTGTACGCTGCAGAACGGGCTCCTAGCTTTCCTCTTTCCACTCTGGAGCATATTGCGCACAGGATGGAAGACGCGGCAGGTTCTAGCGGTATGTGCAATAACCGCTTCTGCACTGTTTAGCGCTCTGTTCTTGGGCTATCCGTTTCTTTTCTCAGCACTGTCGAACGGCGACATGCCTGTGGGAATTGACTTAGGTCACAATGTTGGTCTCTCCTTCAATTTATCGCACGGAGCATCCATCAGCATGATGCTGATGGGGAGCGAACCATTTGTTCTGCTGTTTGCTCTGCTGGGCTTTTACCGTTTCTGGAGGCGATACGATGTGAAGCCGACGCTTCTCGTGGCTGTCTACGCTTATATTATTTTGTACTTCCTATTGTTTGCCTTTCACCCCATTTCGAACGGCAGATTCTTTATCGCGGCGCTGCCGATCCTTGCCTTAATCGGTGCTAAAGCATTCTGGGATGCTCCGAATGTGCTGCGTTATGTCACGATTATCACAGCAATTGGCATCATGGCTAAATTGTCTTACCTGGCGATGCTACCAAACACGTATCAGCAGGTCACTGCAATGCTCACTCAGGAGAGAGGTGATGTAACGACGGCTATCGTGCCACCATACTTTTTTGAGTTTCCGACTGAGAAGCTGGCTCTCGATGACAGCGTATCAACCTTCATCGTAATCCCCGATTCAGCCAACGCACATCCAAGAGGAGCATACGAACCATGCGGATCAGCTCAGGCATCAACTACATCCGATGAAAGCATGTTTCTGTGGACGGATGTGTCATGGTCATTACGGCAGCTTTTTACCGCAAAAGCGCTTGGCCCGAATCTAACCGTCTTTTGTCATTCGGCACTATAAGCTGAAAGCTGCGTGGTTGCAGGCTTTGTCAATGTGTTACCCATCACTGTCTTCACGTTCACCACTACGCGCCACCCACAAGACTTCCCGCAATCAGCGACAACACCCCCGCCAAAGCCAACCAAAGGGCGGCGGATGCCGCAATGTGTTGCAGATCGGAGCGTGAATGTATTTGTGCCATACTTTATTTATATTTTACAACAATTTACTAATTACTGCAAGTATAGCAACGGGTTCTTTTTGACGCCGTTTACGCGAACTTCGAAGTGGGTATGGATGCCCGTCGCACCGTAGACACGGCCTGTGTGTCCCATCCACGCGATTTCCTGCCCACGGGTCACCTTGTCACCCTTCTTCACATACAACTCCTTGTTGTGGCCGTAGAGGGTCACCACGCCGTTGCCATGATCGATCTCGATCACGTTGCCGTAGCCGCCGTTCCAACCGGTATCCGCGCGGATCACCGTACCGTCTTCCGCCGCAAAGATGGGGCCGCCGCCCTTGGTCTGAATATCGACCGCCTCATGACCGGGGTGGTAGTACTGCGTAAACGAGCAGTTGTTGCACGGCATCTGGAAGGTTCCACTGCTCGGCTCCGCAACGGCCTTCACGGCTGGCGTAGCAGGCGTTTTGACGGGAGATGTGGGTGTCTTGGAGGGGCTTGCAGGCGATTTGCCGCCTGTCGCCACGGCGACTGCGGGCTTTTCCACGATGGGTTTTGCTCCGGGTACGATCAGTTGCTGGCCTGGAAGAATGTACGACCCCGCCAGTTGGTTTTGGCGGATGATGCTGGCACTGGGCACGCCATACAGCTCCGCGATGCGATTGACCGTCTGACCTTTGGTGACGGTATGCAGCAACCCGTCCACAGGCAGAATCAACAAATCCTGACCGGGCTGCACAGGCGCCGCGGAATCCAGACGGTTCGCCCAACGGATGGTGTCTTGGGAGATGTTGTAGCGCTGCGCGATCTTTTGGAGATTCTCGCCGGCAGACACGGTGTGCACGATGCCCTGTGCATAGGCGAGGCGGCTGCCCTGTTTGGTTAGCGAGGAGGACTTCATCAGAAATCCGTCTTCCACGAGCAGGAACTGCGGCGCACCCGGCGCCTCAAATTCCGCATCCTGTGCCAACGCTTCCTTGGGCACATACGGCGGCAGCAGCGAGCCCACGCAAAACGTCACGGCGCACAGCAGGCGTACGCGGAGGGACAGCCAATGATGCACGGGATGCTTCACGCGCATGCGTCAGGGGGATCACGCATTGAGCACCCTCAGGACGGCACGCATATCCGCGTACCGATCGAGGGAGTGCATGAGTATAACAAGGTAGCGCCTTCCGTTCTCCTGCACCACCGAAAGCAGGCACTGTCCCGCCTCATCCGTGGTGCCCGTTTTGCCCGCCACAACGGCCGTATGCTCGTGAAGCAGCTGATGGGTGTGGCTCAGGCTGATCAGGTGGCCGCCCTGGCTCTGGATGGTGGCTTCAGGCGTGCCCATGCGGATGCGGATATCGGGATAGCGGTAGGCGAACATCGTCAGCCAGGCGATGTCCTGGGGGCTCGCACTCTGTCCGCTGGCATCGATGCCTGTGGGATTGTCATAGGTGGTGTGCCGCATGCCGAGCATCTGCGCACGCTGGTTCATCTCCTGCACAAACGCTGCTTCCGATCCGCTGTGATACCGCGCGAGGGTGACTGCCGCATCATTGGCCGACAGGATGAGCAGCGCGGAGAGCAGATCGCCCACCGTATAGCTGTCGCCCGCATGCAGATGCGCCACGCTGCCGTCGACGGCGCCGATGTCCGCTGGAACCGTGACCCACTCCCCCATCGAATGGTTCTCGACGATGATGAGCGCCGTCATGAGCTTGGTGAGGCTGGCCATGGGACGCGGCACATCGGCATCGCGTTCGAACACGCGCTGTCCGCTGTCGAGATCGAGGATCAGCACGCCAGACGACGACAGGTCGCCGCTGAGATGCAGCAACTGCGACAGGCCGGGAGCGGTGATCACCGTCGGGGGCGACACCGACAACAAATCCGCGCCGAGTGAGGACGGCGTATCGCCATGCACGCCGAGCACAGGAACCATTCCGACAAACAGTACTGACAGGAGCGCGTCGAGCATTGCGCTGAGTGTACGGAAACGGCATCGGGCGCACTAGCGACCAGGCCATGAACAACCGTCGGTGCAAGCGTTCATGCAGGCCTTAAGAAAGCCAAAGACAGACCATCGAAACGCCCCGTATGCCCACCCTGATCCTGCAAAAAACGCGAAGCGAATTTTCATCGCATTTTCCCGCCGTCTCGATCACTTATAGATGATGCGATCATGCAGACGCAGATCGACATAGTCGCGCGCACCTCCGCGCGGCACGGCCTGCAAAAACAACCGGTAGCGTGACAGCTGCTCGTCCACCGGACTCCGACGATCGAGCCACAGCGTGGTCTTGTCCTGAAGCACAAAGTGATACTCCTGCGCGCGGAGATACAGCACACGTCGGGTCACGGTCTGCGCGAATTGCTGATTGATCAGCAGCTCTGCCTTGCGCATTTCCTGCAGAAGCTCCGGCTCCATCACCTCCGTCCACGACGCGGGACGCGCGCCCCAGTCCACCAATTCAATTTCCGGCAGCCCCCCGCTGTCGGGAATTTCCGACGGCAGATAACTCACCAACAGACCGCTGCCCGTCAGAAAATCACGCAGTGTTGCTCCGCTTTGCGCCTTTGCCTCCTTGTCATCGGGATTGGTGATGCGCAGTCGCGCCACCACGGGGGCGGGCGTCAGCTCGAGGGTCAGCGTCGATGGGTATTCCTTGTGGATCACCATCGAGGCGAGATCGGGAATGGCCGAACGTTTTTCGCCGGGAAGCTCTGTCGAGAGCAGCGGCAGGATGTCCTGATCGCGGATGAAAATCATGCGCTTGCCAAACAGTGATCGCAGCGACTGTTCCACCAGCTCCACATCCACACGGGGGTCGCGGCGCGCAACGGTGATTTCGCGCACCGTGAGCAGCGGGGAAAACAGCGTGATGAGAATGATGCCGATCACCACACCTCCCAGCAGCCACCAAAACGACGACAGCAACCGTTGCCATGCCTTGCCCATGCGATCTTGAAACTGCTGCAATGAGCGCCACATCCGTTCGCGGTTGTAGCTTCTGCGCGGACGGTGATACTTCCGCACAAGCGTGCGTGTATACGGCGTCACGTTCCGTCCATAGCGGCGCGGGATGGGTCTCGGCGACCGGAGCATGGCCGGCATCATAGAGCCCGAAGGCTCCTGAGGGCAGCGCATCGGGGAGACAGCGGCTACACTCTGACGCGTTGCTGCATCCTCCCCGCACCGCCATCGTCGCAGATTGGCTCGTCACCAGTGGTGGCGCCGAGCAGGTTTTACAGGAAATGCTGGGTATCTTCCCGGGCTCCCCCGTATTTACCACGGTGGCCAAATACGAAAAACTCGGCGCCCTTGCATCCGCGGACATCCGCATGTCGCGGCTGCAAACCCTCTACCGACTGCTCGGAAGGCATGAACCGCTGTTGCCGTTGATGCCCCGTGCCATCGAAGCAATCGACCTCAAGGGATACGACCTCGTGCTCAGCTCCTCCCATGCCGTCGCAAAAGGAGTGGTTGTCCCACCCTCGGCCGTGCATGTGTGCTACTGCCACACTCCCATGCGCTACGCCTGGGAAATGGAAGACCGGTACCTCAACGACTTCCACATTCCGTCGTTGCTGCGTCCCGCGATCAAGCGGCAGCTCAGCGCCATCCGCCGCTGGGATCTGTCCACTGCCAAACGCGTCGATGTGTTCATTGCCAATTCCACCACCACGCAGGAACGCATCACGCGCTACTACGGGCGCGAAAGCACGGTGTTGCCTCCGCCGGTCGCCGACCGGTTTTTCGCCGCCGAGCTGCCGGGTGCGATGGCAACACGGGACTACTACCTCGCGATCGGACGCATGGTGCCGTACAAACGCTTCGACCTGCTCATCGAGGTGGCCAATGCATTGCATCTGCCTCTGAAAATCGCGGGCAGCGGTTCGGATGAGCACCGTCTGCGGAAGATGGCCGGGGCGACGGTGGAATTTTTGGGACGCGTGGAAGACAGCGCGCTTCCGTCTCTCTATGCCCATGCAAAAGCGCTGCTGTTCCCGCAGGAGGAAGATGCCGGCATCGTGCTGTTGGAGGCGCATGCCTGCGGCACGCCGGCCATCGCGTTTGACCGTGGCGGTGCGCGCGACGTGCTCAAGGAAGGCGTGACCGGAACGTTCTTCGATGCACAGACACCCGACGCCCTTCGCGAAGCGATCACACGGATGCAGACCATGACTTTCGACGCGCACGCCATCCGCAACCACGCACAGCAGTTCCATCGCGAGCGCTTCGTGGAGCGACTGCGCGCCATCACAGAAAACGCCCTCACACGCGGCAAAGTGCAGGGGTAGGATTGGGGCATGCGTCGCAATCCTGCATCCCACAAAGGCGAAAACGGCACCGTCGCGGTGCTCGGCGGAAGCCACCGTTTCCATGGTGCACCCATCTTTTCGTCGCTCGCCGCCGAACGCAGCGGGGTGGATCTGGTATATCCCGTCGTGCACGGCTGCCACGAGCTGGTCACCAAGATGGCATCACCTGCATTCATCGTGCGCTCGTTCAAGGAGCAGGGGCTGACCGAAAAAGATGTGCGCGACACCTTGGCGCTGTTGCAGGACGTGCATGCCGCAGTGCTCGGGCCGGGAATGGCGGAAACAAAAGACAACGATGCCGCGCTGTCGTTCCTAGTGCAAAACGCACGCTGCGCTCTGGTGCTTGATGCACGCGCGCTGCGCCCGGCCATTGTTCGGAAGATCCGCAAAGACGCCACCGCCGTGTTGACCCCGCACATCGGCGAACTCGAACGCCTCACCGGCAAATCGCTCACCGATATCCCGCGCCGGGAGTTGTCTTCGCTCATCAAGCTTCTTGCCGCAGAGACCAACGCCACGGTCGTCCTCAAGGGGCAGACGGACATCATCTGCACGCCGGCAGGCAAAACCTCACTGGTAAAAGGCGGCAATGCCGGCCTGACCAAGGGCGGAACGGGCGACGCGCTTGCCGGGCTCATCGCGGGGCTGCTTGCCCAAGGCATGGAATCGTTTGCCGCCTGCAGCCTGGCCTGTCGGGTCATCAAGCAGTGCGCCGACGATCTGTACCCTGCCATGGGCTACGGGTATTCCACGCTCGAGGTGATCGCACAGATTCCCCAGGCGCTTCACAAGCTGCAACCATGATGCGCGACCCGTTCACCCTTCTCCATCCCCATCGTGACCGTGTGTCGGTCGGGTGGTGGAGCAAGCGCGACGACGCCTCGTGCGCCGATGCGGGAAGGGATCTGTGGACATCGCAGGTCGCGCATCTCGACCAGGTGCATGGCGGCGCATGCGTGCGCGTTTCCGCCGCGAGTGACGCAACTATCCAGGCCGACGGCCTAGCGACGGATACGCACGACCTGTTGCTGCTTTCCAAAAGCGCCGACTGTCAGACTTTCGTACTCTACGATCCCACACACCATGCGATCGCTGCGGCGCATGCGGGGTGGAAGGGATTGCTGGCACAGGTCTTGCCGCACACCGTGGAGCTCATGACACAAACCTGGAACACCGACCCCGGCGACCTGCTGGTGTGCGCCGCACCGTCACTCGGGCTGTGCTGTGCCGAGTTCACGGATCCCACGCGGGAACTGCCCGGCATCGACCCGCAATTTTTCCATGGCAGGCATGTCGACCTGCAGGGCATCGCCGATGAACAGCTGCAGCAGGCAGGCGTGTGGCCGGATCACATCGAACGCATGACCCTGTGCACCAAGTGCAATCGGGATCTGCTGTGGAGCTATCGCGCCGAGCCGGAGCAGGTGAAGCAAAATCATCGCAATTTGCTGGGAGTGATTCTTCGTCGGCGCTAGACTGAGGACTCTTCTTCTCGACCCGTCAGAAACGCTTCGTTTTTTCTCTAATCACGCTTTTGGGAGGCTTACATCTCTGCAGCTCTTGGGCCGCAGATGCGGCCACCCCCCTGGTTCTACAGGGATAAGGCGTTGCGTCATCAACGATTGAGAGGCCAGAGGCCGCCGCAAGGCGGTCTTCTGCGTTGCCCCAGAATTGCGCTACAATCGCTCCTCCCATGAAATCCCTCCCAGACCGCCTGCAGGCAGAAAACTCGCTCCTACGCCCCTTTGCCGTGCCACAGCAGGGCATTTGGGGAAGGGAACACGACGAACAGCCCGATGACACGCGTTCCCCCTTCCAGCGCGATCTCGACCGCATCAGCAAGGCGACGGCGTTTCGGCGATTGAAGGGGAAGACCCAGGTGTTCGTCACCGGCGATGGGGATCACTACCGCACCCGCCTCACCCACACGTTCGAGGTGGCCCGCGTCAGCCGCAGCATCGCGCGGACGCTCGGCCTGAACGAAGATCTTTGCGAATGCATCGCCCTCACGCATGACTTGGGGCACCCCCCGTTCGGTCATGCCGGAGAAGAGGCCATCGATGCGGCCATGCGCGTGCATGGGCTTCGGTTCGAACACAATCTCCAAAGCCACCGCATCGTCACCCTGCTGGAGCAGCGTCCGCGCAAACCCTACCCGGGACTCAATCTCAATCGCGAGGTGCTGCAGGGCATGCTCAAACATGTCACACCCCACGATCATCCGTCGCACCAGACCTCGCTGCCCGAAGGGGCGGGTCATACGCTCGAGGCACAGGTGGTCAATGTGTCCGACGAAATCGCCTACACCTCGCACGACTGTGATGACGGCCTGCGCGAAGGGCTTTTCTCCGAACAGGATGTGTCCGCCACACAGCTGGGCAGCGCCGCGCTGCACCACAGCATCGCGGGGAGCACCGATCTGCAGGGCGCCCTCACCCACCTGCTGGTCACCGACCTGTACCGCGAGTCGGAAACGAGGCTGGCCGCATCGGATGTACGCACCTTTGAGGATGTCCTTCGACAAACCACACCGCTCATCGGCTTCTCGGCCGAGATGCGCCGCCAGCTCAACGAGCTGCGGGCATTTTTGTGGAAGCACATGTATCTGCACCCCAAAGTGGCATCACGCGTGGACGAAGGAAAAGCCACAGTGCTCGAACTCTGTGAACGGCTGCACGCCCGACCCGGACAGAAGGTGCTCGAACTGCAGCAGCAGACGCGATCCACCCTGGAAGTGGCGGTCAAAGACTATGTGGCGGGCATGACCGACTGGTTCGCCGTCGAGACCCTTTCCGCATTGCGGACAGCGGCCTGAAACGCGCAGAATGACACGCATGGACACCGTACAAGCTCCCACGTTCCGTCAGCAGATCTGGTCGGTGGTCGCGCTCAATCGCGGACCGACGGCGCGCGCCTACAGTTTTGCCTCGCTGGTGCTCATCCTGTTCTCGCTGTCGTTTCTGCCGCTGGAATTTTTTGCGGGTCTGGATCGCTACACGCACGTGCTGCTCATTGTTGAAAGTGTCGTGACCGCGCTGTTCACGCTCGACTATCTGCTGCGCGTGTGGAGCGCCCCGTCGCGCCTGCGGTATATGTTTTCGTTTTTCGGCATCATTGATCTGCTGTCCGTGTTGCCCTTCTACCTGGGGCTTCTGGCCATGCCGTATCTGCGGGCACTGCGTGTGATCCGTCTGCTGCGCCTGGGGGAGATCGACCCCGCGGCCACGGCCGCAGAGGAGCAGGAGCTCCAGCGCACGATCGGGCTGGTGGAGGGGGAAACGGTGGAATACATCGTCACGCGACATCCCGTGTTCATCGTCATCCACAGTATCGCGCCCGCGGTGTCGCTGATCTTCGCGGTGTCCTTGCTCATCGTGCTGCCGCCCGATCCTTTTGCCATCGGGTTCTCCGTGTTGCTGCTCGTGTTTGCAATGATTCTGCTGTGGAAGGCATGGCTCGATTTCAGCTACGACGTGATCTACGTGACCAGCCATCGCCTGATTTTCCAGGACACCCATCTGCTGGGACGCAGCATCAACCAAGTCCCCTATCAGGCGATCATGAACATCAAGCCGTCGTATCCCAGCATCATCAGCTACCTGCTGCGCTACGGTTCGCTGGCCATCGACACCGCTTCCGCCGAATCCGATGAAATCCGCCTGGAGATGGTGCGTCACCACGAAAAGGCAGCCCATGTGATCATGCAAAAAAGCGTGAGCTTCAGCGGGCAGGCGCCGTTCTACTCCGCCCAGGAGGGCAAGTAGCCCAGAGGATCCACCGCAGCGCCCTTCAGGTGCACCTCGAAGTGGAGATGTGGCCCCGTGGTAAACATGCCTGCTCCGGGAGTGCCCGGGCGGCCTCCGCTGAGCGCCACCACATCGCCCGCATGCACCGTCTGACCTTCGGTCACGAGGAACCTGCTGACATGCCCATAGAGCGTCGCCATGCCTCCGCCGTGGTCAATGACCAGCGAGTTAAAGCCCATGCCCTTGTCCGACACCTTGGCCACCACACCGTCTGCCGCGGCCACCACCTCGCTGCCCTGATCCACGGGAATATCGATGGCGTTGTGCTCCATGCCGAAGCGCGCCTTGTAGCCGGCATCATGGAAGTGCGCGGAGATCCCCAGCATCGGCGGCACCGGCCACTGCAGTGCCGACGGCGCCTGACCCTCGCGCTTCGAGACATAGGTCGCCTCGCCTTCTGCCTCCCACAGCTGACGCAGCGACGACAGCAGCTCCCCTTCCGCGGAGCGCTGGTCCAGCAACAGCTGTGACAACCGCTTTGATGCAACGGCAATGTCCTGTGCCACGGCATCGTCCGCTCCCCCACCCTGCTGTGCCTCCTGCTGCAGCGCCTGCAGCTGGATGCGCAAAATCGTTTCACGCTGTGCCATCACCGCCTGCTCCTCGCGAATCTGGCGTATGGTCTCCTCCGCTTGTGACACCACCTGCCCCTGCGGGCGGTCATTGCCACCCACCGCAGCCTGCATCGTGGGTGACGGCTGCATCATCCACAGCATCAACCCCACAAATCCGCCGACGAGGATCAGTAGGAAGATCGGCCGTTCGATACGGATCTCAATTTCCATCTCCTCATGATACCACAATCGTCTTTTTCGCTCCAGTCAGGGCTCCGTCTATTTGCCGTGTTTGTCAAATCCGACGGATTGTGCTATACTTGAGACCATACACATTCCCCTCTCCGTTATGTCGCTGTTCCACGAAAACCGCCTGTGCCTGTTTGCCGCTCCCGGCGAGCAGCCCGGCAAGAAGCCGACAGCGGGCAGCGAGCAGCAGAACGAAGCCAACGGCGAAGCAACCGAGGAAAATGGCAACCCCAAGAACAATGAGCAGGCACGCGCCGAAGCAGACAAGCGAGCGAAGGATGCCGAGAAGCGCGCAGGCGGGATGTTTTCATCCACGCCCGAAGCGCAGGAAGTGCAAAAAGAGCTCGGCCAACAGGTGATCGACAGCGCCAGCGAAAAACTGAGCGGTGAAGCAAAGGAGCTCAATGCCGCCGGACTCGACACCATGTCGACGCCGGAAAAGATCAACCTGGGCAAACACTTCATGAACTGGGTGCGCTCTGTCGTGCCCATCCGCAGGGCATTCAATGCCGAAGTGCAGGCGGCAGCCAACGGCGAAGAGGTGAAACAGGAGCCCATCAAGGAAATTGTCGACAGCGAGGCAATGCAGATGGCCGCAGGATCCATGGCCAAAACCGTCGGAGGCCTGATCGACGACTTCAACGGCAAATCCAAACCCGAACTCCCCCATGAAAAGGCCTGGGAAGAGAAGCGCCACCAGGCACAGATGCGCTTTGAAATGGCCTCTTCAGCCGAAACCAAGGGAGCATTCGACATCTGGTCGGACGGCATGATCAGCCATCTTGTCGGCAACAAAGAAAAATTTGCCGCTCTGCCCCAGCAGTTGGATATCGGCGGCGCGGAGGCGCAGGAGACGCATCGCAAATTGGAGGAGAAGGGCGTTGTCCAGAAATTCATCGACCTGTACGAGACAACCTGCAAGGAAAACCTGATCACCGAGACCCAGTACTTCGGGCACGAACGCGGCATCCCCACCATCGGCAAAGCCGAGGTGCAGGACGGCGAAGGTCAGGCGATCACCGACACCGACGAGCAGTCGATCAGCCAGCTGCAGGACGGCTCCGTACGGCTCGTCATCAAACCGGAAAAGGGTATGGAGGAGGAGTTCATGACCAGGGCCAAGGGCATGACCGAAGCTCCCGAGTTCCGGAAGGAAGGCGACAACATCGCCTTCGAAAACCTGACGGTCGGCAAGGCTCGCGAAGTCCTCCGACTCCTCACCAAGCAATACAAGAACGGTGACGAAAAGAAGGAGACGATGTTCGGCAAAATCGAGTAGCACATCGGTTGCCACTCGGGCTTGCCGCGACGGTCAATCCCCTACCCGAAAAGCACCGCCAACCAGTTGCGCTTTTTGGACGGTGACACCGATGCGACCGGCTGCTTTTTGGGAGCCGGAACGATCTTCGCCATCGCCTTCTTTTTCCCCTCCTCGGCCTTCTGCACCTTCACGTCCGAGACGACTTTTTCCATCTTCACTTCGGTCTCCATGGGAGCCTTCGTTTGCTGGGGGAGCTGGAGCTGTTTTTGAAGAGTGGCCATGAGCACATTTCCTTCGCGGAGACGCTCGTTGAGCGACCCCACAATCGCACCCAGTTTTTCGATCTGTGCATCCTTCGCGATGAGCTGTCGTTCCTTGTTCTGCAACTCCTGCTGCAGCATCGAAAACATCTCCTCATTTCCGGCCGATTTTGCGGCGTGCTGGGCGGCGTCCAAGGGGCCGAAATTTCTCATCAACAATTCGTCACTCAGCTTCCAGGCAAACTGCACTTCCTGCGTCTGCAATTTTTTCACTTCGGCGGGCGACGGATGGATGTGCGCACGGTCGGGATGGGCGTCGTCGGTGACGATGTCTCGCACGAGTCGGCGGATGGTGCTGACGGACTTCGCGGTCTTGTCGGAGGCGTCCTTGATGGTGAGAAAGTTGGGCATGGAAAAGTGGGAATGACCCAAGCCTACTGCATACCCTCCTCCACCGTGAAGACCCCCCGTGTTTTGTCGCAACGAATCCCCTCCTCCATGCACAGGGTCATGGCCATATCCATGACCATCACCAACATCGTTTTTTTGTTTAATTCAAGCGACTTCATGGAGTCTCCATGACCATAACCACGGCCATGGTCACCACACAAAACTTCCCCTCGACAGCATCGCCAAAGTGGAGGGGGAGTCCATGAAAACGGATGCCCCATCCAGTGACCTCCTCCATCACAAAGACTGCCGCAGATGCATGGGAGAGGCAGTAAAGTTTTTTTGGCTTTTTCTAGGGCTCCATAGGGTTTGCGGGTTGAAAAGTTTTTTGTACTTCACTGTGAAGACCCCGTCCATGACCAGGGGGCTCCGCCCCTCCATGGAGGAGGGGATTCGTGGAGGGGGAAAGCGTGCGTATACTCACCCTCTCCACCTTTGCCATGACCCGCATTCTTCTTCCTCTGTTTTCGATCGTTTCTGCGGCACTCATCGCGCTCACATTTGGCGCGTCGATTGAGTTCGGTTTTGCGCCCATCGATGACAGCTTTTTGATCGTCGGAAATCTCGCCGTCATCAGCCCCACAATGGAAGCTGTCCGGCTTGCCTGGACGACCTTCGATCCGGAGCTCTACATCCCCCTCACCATCCTCAGTTATCACGTCGATTTTTTGGTGCATCATCTCGACCCAACATGGATGCATATCGAGGGTCTTGTGCTGCACATGTTCAACACCATTCTCGTCTTCATCCTGCTGCGCCGCTGGAGTGGGGGAGTGACGCCCGCCGCACTCGGCGCTCTGCTGTTTGCGATCCATCCCGTGCAGACCGAAACGGTGGTGTGGCTGAGCGCGCGCAAAGATCTCCTCATGACCCTCTTCTCACTCGCGTCACTCCTCGCTTTTGAACGCTCGCTCGTCCGTCGACCCGTCCGTTGGATGACCCTCGCCACGCTCTTGTTCGCCATCGCGATGCTCTGCAAACCGAGTGCCATCCTGCTGCCCATAGTCATGACCCTGCGCATGGTCATGGTCAGTGGAGGGGAGTGGAGAGGGTGGCCACGGCTGCTGCCCCTGGCGGGGGTCTCCGTGATCACCGGTGTCATCGGCATCTTCGGAAAATCGCATCTGCTTGGGCTCCGAAATTTTTGGGAGGTCATCGGCACCGCCGCCCAGAGCGTGGTGTGGACCCTGGGCAAACTCGTCCATGTCGTGCCGCTTCGTGTGTCGTATGACCTGCCTCATCCGTCGTCCATGACCATGGTCGTGTGTGCGGCGTTCTGCCTCGTCCTCCTGGCACTGGCCTGGCGCACCCGGAAGAAGCTGCCCATGGTCACGCTCGGCATCGTCTGGTTCCTCGTGCTGCTTGCCCCCGCGCTCCTCAACAGTCGTGTGGGTGGCATCCCGACTCTTGCTGCCGACCGCTACGCCTACCTGCCGATGATCGGGATCTTCGTTGCCGTGCTCGCGGCAGGGGAGCGGTGGCTGCAGACAAACGCACTTCGCAGGACGGCAATGGCAGCCGGCTGCCTGGTCATCGCACTTTGTGTGCCCGCTACGCGCGCGGAGGTCGCTTCTTGGGCTGACCCAGCCACCCTCTTTGCAACGTCGCTCCAACGCCAACCCAGCGCGATTTCCACGCGCATCGCCCTGAGCAATGTGCAAAAAGACCAAAAGCAGATCACTGAAGCCTTTGAGACCCTGAAAGAGGGACTGCGCTACGGTGACAGCGCCCAGCTGCACCTGGCAGCCGGCTACGTGTATGCCAAGGCAGGGGATCCCGCCTCGGCCAAGGAACAGTTCGGCCTGGCGCTCGCGATGGATGAAAAGAGCCCCGACCCCCACTATGCGCTGGGATCGCTTGCCATGCAGACAGGCGACGCCCGGAATGCCGAGGACAATCTGCGGCAGGCGATCGCTCTGGACGAATCGTTTGTGGAGGCGCGCATCGACCTGGCACAGCTGCTGGTGAAAAAACGCGATCTCATCGGCGCCGAGAAACAGCTGCTCGCAGCGGTGGCTTGGAACCCCAGCAGCGGAGCCGCCCACGCACAGCTGGCCAGGATCTATACGCAGATCGGAAAGCCCGACGAAGCGAAAATCCATGCGGAGAAGGCGAGATTATTGGGGCTGCGTGCGTTATAATGGTTCTACCCTAGGCGCTTAGCTCAGTTGGTAGAGCGTCGGTCTCCAAAACCGAAGGTCGTAGGTTCGATCCCTACAGCGCCTGCCATTATCGCTCGAGGAAAACCTGCGGTTTCCCGAGTGCCCACCTGGAAAGCGGTGACGGCTCTATCCCTGTGACGCCCTGATCAGCGCGGGGGATTCCCAGGCCAGATTGAAGATCGCACGATGGGTATCGGCGACGTGTTTGCTTTGGATGAGAAACGCAAAATCCTCTTCGAAGGAGAAATGCGCGACCTTGTCGTCGTAGATGACAACTTCGTTCTCAAACGGCAGCTGCCCCTTGGGGGCGATACGCTGACGGCGTTCGGCGCTTTCGCGCTGCGTCAGAAAACGGCGGGCAAGAGGCGAGTCGGGCATGATCACCCGCACGCGCATCTTCTGCGCCACGAGCTTCTGCATCATGTTTTTTGAAAGCCACTCCAGGCCGAAGTACCGCACCACGGCATCGGGGCAGAAATAGTTGGAAATTTCATTCGTGGTGGAAAGACAATCCAGAAACAGCCGCTGCACGTCCTGCTTGCCCTCGTAAAAGGTGATGCGCGGCTTGTGGACGATTTCATTCTGGATGGCGCTGAGGGCGGGCAACGCGGCTGTCAGTGCATCCAGGGAATCCTGGAGCTTATGGAGCAGCGCCTTGGGCGGCAGCACGGAGTAGTAGCGCGTCTGTTTGCGCAGGAAAAACTCCGCTATGCCCTTGCCCGAGAGGCGACGCAGAATTTCGTAGGCGGTCGAGCGCTGGAGGCGCGCCTTCTTGGCGATCACGCTGATGGGCGCCATGCCCAGCTCGAGGGTGGCCAGATAGACCGCCGCCTCCTTGGGCGTGAAGCCGTTGCTCTCGAGAACCGCACGAAAATCCATATGCTGTCGAAAATATCGGCAGAATAGTACACATCTATTTTGGCTTAGTAAAGGGAAATATCAATACATGGAATTTATGTGTTTCTAAAAATTACGGCAAGAGACAACCGGCGGCTGCATGCTGTGCGCACGCAATTGCGTTGTTACTTCTTCCCGTTCTTTTGAAAGGATCGACCGATGAAAACTCTGTACTGCTACTGCGACGGAAAGCACTTCTGGTTTCGGGACAGACCCATGCCGCTGTCGGACATGGAACGGCATGCGGACAAAACCCGGCGGACTGTCTCCATGCTCCGAACGTACGAGGTGAACGGAGCCATCGAAGCCGCATTGGATGCATCGAACCAAGTCGGACATCCCTGCGACTCCGTGTTCTTTTCCTGCGAAGAGACCCGCCGCGTGCTGGAGGAATGCGCCAGGTTCGGCTGGGATGCCCTCAAGGATGTCTTCCCGGAACGCGTCAACGAATCGCTCGAGTTTTGCTTCGAAGAATGCCGACCCTACGGCTACGCCATGACGCTCGCGAAGAACATGACTGCCGGACTGCCTTCGCGACTGTTCCTTGGCCAGGTCGGCTACATGATCGCCCATGCCATCGGCATGGGTGTGGAGGCTCGACACAACAAGTTTGCGAACAACAACTGAGCCATCTCTCACCTCAGGAGCTGGAGAAGGAGGTGACCGACCCTGCCCATCCGGGCAGGGTCATTTTTTTATTTCTTCGCACGTCCCTTGCCCCACGGTCCGCGGCGCGGTGATGTCTTTTTCTTCTCGATCAGTTCCAGCGCCTCCTCCAGCGTGATGGTCTCGGGCGTGAAGCGCTTGGGCACCGACACATTGGTCTCGCCGTCGGTGATATACGGACCGTAGCGGCCGTTTTTGACGGAGACGTCCTTGCCATCGGCGTTCTTGCCCAGCTCGCGCAGCGGCTGCGCGGCCATCTTCTTGAGTTCCGCCTTGTTCTTGATCATGTCGATGCCCGACTCAAGGGTCACGCTCAGCGGCTCCATGTCCTTGGGCAGGGTCGCGCTCTGGTCGCCCCACTTCACATACGGGCCGAAGCGGCCGAGGAACACCGTCACGTCCTGGCCTTCGTGCTTGCCCAATACGCGCGGGAACGACAACAGGGCAAGAGCCTGATCGAGGGACACGACATCGGTCGAGATGTGCTTGGGCAGCGATGCCGTCTTGAGATCGGCGGCCTTCTTTTTCTTCTCGCCTTTGGGCGTTTCCTCCAGGCGGCCGAGCTGCACGTAGGGACCGAAGCGGCCGGTACGGACGATCACTTCCTTGCCGCTGTCGGGGTCAATGCCCACCACGCGCTCCTTGAGCACGTCCTTCTTGGAGATCTCCTTGGTCTTCGTGTCGATGAGTTTCTTGAAGGGGATAAAAAACCCGCGCAGGAATTTCACCTCCTCTTCGTTGCCCTCGGCGATGTCGTCGAGCTGCTGTTCCATTTTGGCCGTGAACTGCAGGTCGACAATGTCCGGGAAGTGCTCGGCGAGGAGATCGGTCACGGTGAAGGCGATGTCCTCGGGCACCAGCGCCTTGCCGTCTTTGCGGATGTAGCCGCGCGCGATGACGGTGGAGATGGTCGGGGCATAGGTGGACGGGCGGCCGATGCCCTCTTCTTCGAGCTTCTTGACCAGGCTCGCTTCGGTGTAGCGGGCTGGCGGCTTGGTGAAGTGCTGTGCGGGGACGATCTCGCTGCAGCTAAGCTCCTGCCCCTTGCTGAGCTTGGGCAGGCGCTTTTCGCCGTCTTCCTCCTGCTGCTCGCCTTCTGCCGGCTCATCCTTGCCTTCGCTGTAGACGCGCAGGTAGCCGTCGAAGATCACCGTTTGGCCCGTGGCGCGGAACGTGTAGTCACCCGCGTCGATATCGGCACCCACACGCTTGAACTCTGCCTGGGGCATTTGTGTCGCAAGGGTGCGGTTCCAAATGAGCGTGTAGAGCTTCATCTGCTGGGGGTCGAGCTCGTCTTGCAGCGACATCGGCGACCTGCTCATCTCGGTGGGACGGATGGCCTCGTGCGCCTCCTGGGCGCCTTTGCTCTTGGTCTTGTATTTGCGAGCCTCGCTGAGCACATATTCGCGGCCGAAATGCTTTTCGATCGTTTCCTTTGCGTCGCCCAAAGCCTTGTCGCTGAGGTTCACGGAATCGGTACGCATGTAGGTGATCAGACCCGTGGAACCCTCGCCCTTGCCCATCGAGATTCCTTCGTAGAGCTGCTGAGCCACCACCATCGTCTGCTTCACGGAAAAGCCGAGTTTGCGGCTGGCCTCCTGTTGCAGCGTGGATGTGGTGAACGGCGCAGGGGGAGAACGCTTCACTTCTTTTTCATCCAGCGAGCCGACCGAAAAATTCTTGCCCCGAAGGGCTTCAAGCACCTTGTCCGCCTGTTCCTTGGAGCTGACGGCCAACTTTTCCTTTCCTTCGCGATCAAGCTCGGCGGTGAACGCTTCGCCGTCCTTGGTTTCCAGGTTGGCGGTGATCGACCAGTACTCCACCGGATTGAATGCGCGGATTTCCTTTTCGCGGTCGACGACGATGCGCACGGCAACGCTCTGCACACGACCTGCGCTCAGACCGCTGTACACCTTCTTCCACAGAAACGGTGACAGGGTGTAGCCCACCAGACGGTCGAGAATGCGGCGCGACTCCTGTGCGGCCACCAACTTTTGATCCAGCAGCCGCGGATGCTCCACCGCATGCTTGAGCGCCTGCTCGGTGATTTCGTGGAAGACGATGCGCTGCACGGGGATCTTTCCCTTTGGATCGAGCAACTGCAGAAGATGCCAACCGATCGCCTCTCCTTCGCGGTCTTCATCAGTCGCGACCAAGAGATCGTCACATCCTTTGAGCAGGGTCTTGAGATTTTTTACCACGCTCTCCTTGCCTTCGGACACTTCGTACACGGGAGTGAAATCGTTCTCCACATCGACACCCAGCGTGCTGCCCGGCAGATCGCGCACATGACCCATGCTCGCTTCGACCACATAATCCTTGCCCAAAAAACGCTTGATGGTGCGTGCTTTGGTCGGAGACTCGACGATGACGAGATGCTTTGGCATGAGCAAAGAGGGTAGGGAACAGAGGGGGAAGGAGCAAGGAGGAGTCGGAAGATGAAGAAGAGTCCGAAGAAAATTTCTGCGGAAACATCGCGCGAAAGCCGCTGCTCCTGTCCCCCTGCAGAAATGCTGAATTTCGGCTCTATCTTCTGAATCCTCCTACTCTTCTGACTCATTTTCTCGCACTTTTGTTCATCCTTTGTGCTCACAACTTTTGGCTTAGATAAGCCATGTATAGCTACCTTGACGTGGAGAACGCCGACTTTTTGGCTTGCACAAGCCGATCCTCCCCATAGACTGGCTTTGTTACTTCCTTTCCCCCTGTCGCTATGGCTTTGTCCAAGCAGGACCTCATCACCACGCTCGCAGGTGCCGCCGGCATCACGAAGCGCGCCGCTCAGCAGGCCCTCGAGGCACTGACGAGCACGATCACGAAGGAGCTCAAGAAGGGCAACTCCGTGACGGTCACCGGTTTCGGAACGTTCCGCGTTTCCAAGCGCGCACCGCGCATGGGCGTGAACCCCCGCAACCCGACGCAGCGCATTTCGATCCCCGCGATGCGCGTGCCGTCCTTCAAGGCCGGCAAGACGCTCAAGGACGCCGTCCGCTAAGTTCATCGTTTGCATTTCTGGAAGAGGCCTCCGTAAGGAGGCCTTTTTGCAGGAATTGTTCCGAAGCCAGGCTCTTCCTGGCTGGAGGAACCCCTTTGAGGGAAGGGGTGATTCGCGGAGGGGAAACCGCAGGTTTCCCTTGAGCGCCCGTGCTGGTACCCTGCCACGGCATGAGTGACACCGCATTGATCGACGGCACGCTGACCACCCTGCTGCAGGAATTGCAGCTGCCGTTTACCGGCATCACCGTCACGCCCGACGGCAAGGAAATCATCCGCGTGGACATCACCTCGCCCGAGCCCAGAAAAATCATCGGATGGCACGGCGAAACACTCAACTCCCTGCAGCACCTGCTCAAGTCGATCCTCCGCGCCAAGGAACAGAGCGACACCGCGGTGTTTTTGGTGCTGGATGTCGACGGCTATCGCCGTGAGCAGGAGAACAAGGTGCGCAGCATCGCCGAACAGAAGGCCGACTTCGTCCGTCGCACGGGGCATCGCATCGCGTTGCCGCCGATGAGCCCCTACTTCCGCCGCATCGTGCATCTGCATGTCGCCAATACCCCTTCGCTGGAGGATCTGACGACGGAAAGTGCAGGCAGCGGCGATTACCGCCAAGTCATCCTGAAGCTGAAAAATGAGAAGCCGGGTCCGAAAAGCGGTGAGGAGCTGACCCCGGTGCTCGCCAAAGATGACGGCCTGGAGAACCTGGATATCTGACCTGCGGTATGATCGCGCCATGCAGCTCTCTGTTTTTCGTATCGCATGTCTGAGTATCGCCTTGTGCGCATGTACTCCGCAGGATCTTCCTCCGACACAGACGGGAGCGGATGCACAAACGTATTTCTCCTACGACGACAGTGACATCGCCGGCCTGCCTGCCGCACAGCCGGGCAGGGAAGAGGTAAGCGTGGCACAGCTGGTGGCCTGGGATACGCGCATGGTGGACATCGCCCGACGCGAACTGCTGCCCCCGACCACGGCCGCGCGCCTCTTTGCCGCAGTCAGCATCGGCCAGCGTGATGCGGTGCTGCTCGGCGCCACGCGCAGCGGCGTGGATGCAACAGGCATGATGATGGCGTGCGATGTAGTGCCCAAGGCATGTGACAGCATGCGCTCGCTGCTGCAGCGGGATCTGCATGATGTGGGGCTGGCGGAGATGATCGGCAAGCGCATGCACCAGAAAAACACCGCCGTCGACACCGCAAGCATGCCGGCCAGCGGCAGCGGACTGTGGACAAGCGAAAATCCCGTCACGCCGGAAGACGCGACGCGCACCCCGTGGGTTCGCACTGCCGTATTCTCGTTTCCCCCGCCACCCGCCGTCGGCTCGCCCGAAGATCTGCGGCAACTGCAGGCATCGCGCGACGCATTGCGCGCCGTCACCGCCGCGTCGCAGCAGCGGGTGATGTACTGGATGGCGGTTCCCGGATCGGACGGGGCACCGGCGCTTTGGATGCAAAAAATGGACAACCTGCTGCTTGCCCACGGGGCGACCGATGTGCGCGCCGTGATGCAATTGCGCGCCTCGATGACCACCGCAATGTCCGACGCACTGACGGCCAGCTGGAAGGCCAAATATCAGTACCTCACACAGCGTCCGCCGCAGCGGGACACCACAATCGCCGCAATGGTGACCTTGCCCCAAAGCCCGAGCTATCCGTCGGATCATGCGGCCGCCTCCGCTGCTGCCGCAGCCGTGCTGTCGGCGGCTTTCCCAAAGGAAGCGGCGGCGATCGCCACGCACGCACAGGAAGCGGCCGACAGTCGCGTGTGGGCGGGTGCGGATTTTCCCAACGATCGTGATCAGGGGCTGGCCGGCGGGGAAGCCATCGGCAAAGCCGTGCTGCACAACCCTGTGTTCTCCGTCACGCCGGTGCGGCCGTAGTGGCGCCTATTTGTTGAGGAATTTCTTGCGGCGCATGTAGGCAACGCCGGATGCCGCCCCTGCGGCCATGGCAGCCAGCGAACCCGGGCCCGTTGCCGCAATCGGCGGCTGATTCACGTACGTGACCGAGCTGAGCGGAGGAGCAATGGTCGACGAGGACGTCTGCTGTGTCACCGGCAGGTCGAACACCTGGGCGGCAAGCGTTTGGGGGGCGTTGCGTTCGACGCGGCACTCCTTGGTACAGCCGTCGCCGGCGGTCTTGTTGCCGTCGTCACACTCTTCGCCCTGTGGCGCGTCGACAATCGCATCACCGCAGCGGGCAAAGCTGCAATCGCTGCGGCAATAGGCGCCGGGCGTATTGCTGTTGTTGCCGCCGTCGTCGCACTCCTCGCCTAGATCCGTCTTGCCGTCACCGCACGATGTCAGGATGAAGCGGCATCGACCGTCGCAACCAAATGGCAGGGACGCATCGTGAATGGACGGCTCGCACTGCTCACCGAGCGCGCGCTCCACCACGCCGTCTCCGCAGCTGCCGCGCTCCAACAGACAGTCCTGGCTGCAGCCGTCGAACTCCCTGGTGTTGCCGTCGTCACACTCTTCGCCCGCACCGCGCACACCGTCACCGCAGTTGGCGATCGCATACAGCGAGGATGATCCGCGGGAGCGCAACGACGATCCAGGTGGCGGGGGAGGGGGAGGAGTGCCTGTCGACGAGGTGCCGGGCACGGATGACACGCTGGACGGCGGCGGGGGAATGCAGACGATGCACGGCGAAGTCGCGGTGGAACGGCACGTCATGCCCACGGCGGCGCAATAGGCGTTGCCGCCGTTTGCCGCACAGGCATCCGCAGGGCATCCCGCCACCGACGATGTGGTCTTGGGCGCGCAGCTGACGCAGGGCGATGTGGACAGCGGACTGCAGGTCATATTGAGCTGCTGACAGTAAGCATCCCCGCCGTTGGTGGCACATGCATTGGCCGGGCAGGTGGCCACGGTCTGCGAGGAAGTACTGCGGAAGGAGGAGTAGGTGATCTGGCTGGAGCGCGAACTGCGCAGAGAGCTCTGGCTGATCACCACACGAACGGAAGAGCTTTCGCTGATGACGACATGCACGGAGCTGCTACTGCTGCGCGAAGAAGAAGAGGAGGAAGAAGACGATTTGCTTGATGAAGAGGAGGATTTGCTGGAGGAGGAAGACGACTTGCTGGAGCTGGAGCTGGAGCTGCTCTTGCTGCTGGATGATGTGGTGCTCTTGCTGGACGTGGAACTGGTTTTACTGCTGCTGCTTTTGGCGGACGATGTGGAGCAACCCACCGTGGTGGTGACGGTCGAGGTGTCTACGGCGATACCGGAGGGCTGGTACAGACCCGTTGCGAAGACCTTGATCTTGGTGCCTGCGGGGCAGGTGGGCTTGATCTTTACCGCAAACGTGATGAGCGGGAGCTTGTCGACATTGAGCAACGGCAACACGGGGCACACCAGCGATGTTCCTTGCACCACGCAGTTTTCCGGCTCCAGACCCGTCACCGATTGGGGATCAAGACAATCCGGCAGATTGACCGAGGGGCGCACGGTGGCGTTGGCGCCCGATGTCTGGCCGTTTTCCGTCTTCACCTCATCCGAGAACACCCCGAGATACACCAGCTTGTCCCCGGCACACGCCTTGTCCTGGTCGACGGCAAAGTCCTTGCACACAGGATTGCGCAGATCGATGACGCGACGGATATGTGTGGCATCAACCTTGGGCAGGCTCAGCAGCGCATCGTCGGGATTCGGCGGAGGCTCGCTTGCCGGATTGTAGGTGATCACGATGCGGCCACCGTTGTCATAGGCGGTTGCATCGATCCATGTGGCAAAATCGTAGCCGACGGGAATGCTCCTGCTGGTCGTAAAGGTGATGGTCTTGCCGTTGTTGGTGGTGACCGGCGCGATGGATTCGAGTGTGTTGTCGGCACCGGGCGTGGTGTTGTTCATGTACACCTTGGCATTGCGCGGGAACACGATACGGATGGAACCGTTGGGCGAATCAACCATCTGCAGGGTCAGGCGCATCTTTGGCCACTCCACACCCTGTGCGGGCAGCGCACCCAGCAGCCACGCCCACCACCCCGACTGCGCCACGGCTCCGCCGGTGTTGGGGTTGTGAATGTCGGTACCCACGCCCGCTGTCGCAATTTGCGGTGAACTGCTTTGCCCCCCTCCGCCTCCTCCCCCGCCACCGCCTCCACCTTGTGAACTGTTGCCACCTCCGCCGCCGCCCTGGCTGCTGCTCGATTTAGCCTTGGTGCAGACATTCACGATGCTGCCGTCCCAATCCTCGGTGCACGCGGGATCGGCCGAGAGCACCTGCTTGCAGACATTGGCCACACAATCGAACGGCGCACATACGTCCCCGCTATCGGGACAGTCGGCAGCCGTCACGCAGCAGTTAGGATTGTTTACGCACTGGCCGCCCGTGCAGTTTTCACATTGGCCGCACTGCGCATCCGTCTGGCACTGCTGGGGGGCGCAGGTGCCGTTGTCGGGGTAGTAGCACCCGCCAAAGGGATTGCACGAATCCGTGGTGCAACTGTCGCCGTCGTCACAGGTGACCGTCGATGTGGTGCAGGTGCCGTTGTCACACACGCCTTCGTCACAGGCATCTCCGGGGCATTCCCAATCGTAATAGCACTCCACCTGTTCGCAGATCGAATAGTCGTATTCGCAACTGTTTTGCACGCATGTGTAGCAGTTGTCGTTGTACAGCGTCACACACTGGGCATCGCTGGTGCACTCCTGGTAGCAGCTGTCTTTGCATGACCCGTCATCGCACCGCTGTTTGCCGCTGCAGGTGCACGAGTCATAGCCGGGGCAGCTGGCGTTTGCGCAGGAGTTGTAGTCGCACGGATCGGAAGGGCAGAGTGATGACTGATACTGGCAGGTGCCGGCCTCGCAGGTGTAGCAGGTGCTGCCGTAGGCGGTGTTGCAATCCTCGTCGGTGCTGCATTCGTCGTTGTTGCCGCAGTTACCGTTGCAGGTGCAGTCGTCATAGCCGGGGCAGTTGGCATCAGAACAACTATCGTAGTCACACGGATCAACATTGCACGAAGGATCACCGGGATTGCATGTGCAAAAGTCATAACCGAAACAACTGGTGCTGGAGCAAGGATTTTGATTGCACTGCCCATCGACGCAAGCTCCGGCGCCGTCGCACACGGCATTGGCGCTGCCACCCGATGTCGCACACGGCATGCCTGCAAATGCATAACTCACGTATGACTGAGCACAAGCAATTGAGCCACCCGTCTGGTACACACATACCCCATGCTCCTCGGTACAATTATTGTTATCCGTATCACCCGGATCACAGCTGGCACCCTCCCACAGCCCCACACAATTATTATAAAAGCCATAACCGCCAAACTGCCCGCGGAGGAGTGCGCCGTGCGTGTACAACGCCGCGGTCACACTCACCACCCCGATCAGGAAGACCGCAACCGCAAACCGCCTATCTCGAAACAACGCATGCATCGCAGCAAAGAGTAGCAAACGGCAGGAGGAAACAACATCGCTCAGCGCGTCTGCGTGCGCCACTCTTCGAGCAGTTTCCGCTCGGTTTTCGAGAGCTTTGTGGGGATCATCACCTCGATGTGCACATCGTGGCTCCCCACCCTGCCTGTCTGTAATGACGGCAAACCCTTGCCTTTGATGCGAAGCACCTGCCCCGGTTGTGTCCCCTCGGGGATTTTCAGCTGTACGACACCATGCAGCGTTTCCACATCCGCCACATCGCCAAGGATCGCTTGCAGCACATGCAATTGTAGTGTGGTGTGAATATCGTCCCCGTCGCGCACGAAGCGGGAATCGTTCTGCACGCGGATGGCGACATACAGATCGCCCGCGGGTTCGCCCCTGCGACCGGCACCACCCTGCCCGCTCACACGCAGCACCTGCCCGTCGTGCACGCCGGCAGGGACGGAAAAGGTGAGGGTGTCGCTACGTTCCACACGGCCGTCGCCACGACAGGTTTTGCACGGCACCTTCGGCACCTTGCCGCTGCCGCCACAGGTGTCGCATGGTGCACGCTGTTCGATGACACCAAAAAACGAGCTCTCCCTGCGCGTCACATTGCCGGTGCCGCCGCAGGTGTCGCAGGTGGTCATCTCCGATCCTTCCGCAGAACCCGAGCCCCTGCAGGTGTCGCACGCGGCCATGCGGCGGACGCGCACCGTGCGCTCGACGTTAGTCACGATCTCCTGCAGCGTCACCTCCACCTCGGTCTGCAGATCCTCCCCGCGCCTGGCCGCCTTCTGCCTCCTGCCGTTGCCGCCGAAAAACGACCCGAAGAGATCTTCGAGGTCGGGCATACCGCCCTGGCCGAAGCCCGAAAAATCAAACCCGCCTCCGCCGAATCCTCCGCCCTGGCCGGTCGAGCCGAACTGGTCGTACTGCGACCGCTTCTTGGGATCGCTGAGAATGCTGTAGGCCTCGTTGATCTCCTTGAATTTCTCTTCCGCCGCCTTGTCGCCCTTGTGCTTGTCGGGGTGCCACTCCTTGCTCTTCTGGCGATACACGCGCTTGATGTCCTCTGCGGAGGCGTCTTTGCTGAGGCCGAGAACGTCGTAGGGGTTACGCACGGGCACATAGTGTAGCGCGAAGCGCCACTGTCCGCTCGCCTCAACGCCGCACTGGGCGTAGGCTATGACCCATCATGGCGAATGATGGTTTCGGCGCCCGGCTTCTTCTGCTCCTCGGCGTACTCAGCCTGAGTGCGGGCGGCGCGGTGCTGTATCAGCAGTCGCAAACCAAGACCGATGACCTTTCGGCGCGTGTGATCACGACCAAGGCGGTGAAGGGTTGGAAAGTGCTCAACGAAGTGGATGCGCAATCGGGTGCCACCATTCCGCCGGACATGAACGTGGTATTCCGTCTGCCGCAGGACATGGAGTCGACCACGCGCGAGGTGCTGCTGGGGCAGAAAGGCAAGCAGGTGCGCTACTGGGGCTATTGCTTCGGCGAGAATTTCACCGAGGAAACGGTGCAGACCCGTGTGCAGGACGGAAAATTGCCCGGTCGCGTATTCCTCTCCGAGGCGGAGCGCGACGCGCGCAAGACGGCAGAGAACGCCCGGCTGCCCCGATATACGGCAGCGAACCCGCCGAGCACGCAGGCGGAACTCGACAGGATGATCAACCCCGACCCGAGCCCCATTCAAAACCAGCTCGATGTCTTTGACCCCGGAATGGTGTGCTACATCATGACCTCGGCACCGCTGGCGTTCGGCGTGGACAGCGACGGCGACCTGCTCAACAACAAATTGGAGCGCGAGATCAACACCGAGATCGCCGTGCCCGACACCGACCGCGACGGCATCACCGACGGTGTGGAATATCTGCACGGCTCGCTGCCCAAAGTGCGCGACAGCGACGGTGACGGATTGATCGACGGCCTCGAGGACAAAAACTGGAATGGCAACGTGGATCGCGGGGAGACCTCCGTGCTCACCAAAGACAGTGACAAAGACGGCCTGTGCGACGGGGTGTGCCGCGTGAAATTCGGGCGCGGAACGGAGCAGATGCTCGGCGAAGATATGAACCTGAACGGGCAGGTGGACGGCAGCGAAACCGACCCGCTCAAATGGTCGAGCCGCAGCGACGGCGTGAGTGACTATCAGGCCTATTTGAACTGTAAATTAGGCCAGAAACAGTATTGCCAGTGATTTCGCGGGATTGCGGGAAATGTGCCTTTTTGGTACAATAGTGTGATGCACAAAAACCAATTCTCCCTCGTTGTGATGGCCGCCATGCTCCTGCTCCCGGGAGCCGCTTTAGCCTATGTGGCACCGGAGGATGTGCTGTTCAGCTCGGAATTCACCGCTCCGCCCTCCGCCCGCAGCGCCAAGACCCGCGTAGAAGAGCAGAAGCAGGTCAGCGCCGACCGGCGCGCTGCAGCGCTGCAGGATCTGCTGCATGCAGCGGCACCCGCAGAAGACCCCTCGGCGAAAGCTGACAACCAGAACGTCGATGTGAATCTCACCGATATCCAAGACCTCCTGCGCATGTTCCAGGAGAACCAGCCCAACGACCTTCTGCCGCAGGATGCGGCATCGGACGGCGCCCTGGATGACACGCTGCACGGCAGCTCGCCCGACACACAGGAAGTCCTGACCCATGACGAACGCGTGCAGCAGCGCATTTTGCAGCGCGTGCAGGAAAATCAGGATGCCTGGGGGTACCACGGCAGCGCCGGCGATGTGCTGCAGAACATGCACGGCGGCGCCCCGCTGAGCAATACCGGCCCCGGTCTGGTGGTGCTTGGAACGGCGCTTTTGGGCGGTGCACTATGGACGGTGAAGCGTTCGGGCACAGCCAAAGCACAGCGCCTGTCGTAAGGGCATTGTGGGGGAGCACAGGGACACGTAGCCTCGGTGCATGCACCTTTCTTTGAGCGGACGCCAATGGCTGCAACGCGGAGAAATCGCACCCGTGGCAACGGCACAGCAGCTGCCGGAATTGCTCGTGCGCTCCCGCAATCTGCAGCCGACACCCCTGCTGAGCGGGACGCAGTTTTCGGATTTTGACCGTTTGGTCGCGCGTCTGCAGCAGGCCATCGGGCACCGCGAGAAGATCGGCATCGTCGGCGACTACGACTGCGACGGCGTGACCTCCACGGCGCTGTGGGTGCGTGCGCTTCGGCGCAGGGGAGTGGAGCCGATCGTGCGCCTGCCCCACCGCATTCGCGACGGCTACGGGATCAAGCCCGGACACATCGACGACATGGCCGCAGCAGGCGTCACGCTGCTGCTCTCCGTCGATACCGGTGTGACCGCATTCGATGCCGCGGCGCTTGCGAAGAAGCGCGGTATCGACCTGTGCATCGTCGATCACCACCACGCTCCGTCAATGCCCGACGCCTACGCCATCATCCATCAGGATCGCGCCGAGGGCATCACCGCGCCCCCCTCTGCGGCGACATTGAGCTTCGCCGTGATCAACACCTGGGAAGGCGGTTCCTGGAGCGACCGCAACACCGACATTGCCCTGGCCGCCATCGGCACCATCGCCGATGTGATGCCGTTGATCGGCAGTAACCGCACGCTCGTCGAGCACGGACTCATTGCCATCAATGCATTGCAAAGCGGCGCATTGAAAGAGCTGCTGACACTCAGCAACGTGCAACAGTGCACCGCGCGCGACATCGCCTTTGGACTTGCGCCGCGCATCAATGCGGCCGGACGCATGGACGACCCGACGATTGCGCTCGATGCAGTGCTCGACGGCGGCGATGCGCTGCACGCATTGTGCCGTCTCAACGGCGACCGCCAGCTGCAGGTGGAGGAGCACCTGGAGGAAGTGTTGCGCGCCTTCGACCTCAGCAATCTTGCGTCGCTGCCCGCGTTCCTCTTTGCCGTCTCCGACCGCTTTTCTCCGGGTACCGTGGGTCTGCTTGCCGGCAAGCTCACCGAGCGCACTGGGCGACCAAGTTTGGTGGGAGCCATCCAAGGTGCCACCGTCACCGCATCGCTGCGCAGCCCCGCCTGCTACCACGTCGCCGAGGGACTGGGACGTGTCGCCACGCTGCTGCAGCATTTTGGCGGCCATGCGCAGGCCGCGGGCTGCAGCTTTGCGCTGGAGCACAGCGGAGCGCTGCAACGGGCACTGCTTGCCGATGTCACCGTGCAGGTGACCGCTGACCGCCTGCACCCCACCCACAGCTACGATGCCGTGCTGCAAAGCCCAGGCGGCATTTCACTCCCGCTCATCGAAGAACTCAGCGCCTTGGAGCCCTTCGGGTCGGGCAATCCCGAACCGCGCATTGTGCTCCCGAAGATGCACCTGACCGACATACGCAAAATCGGCAGCGATCTGACGCACCTGCAATCGCGTATCGGCGGCATCGCCGCAGTGGGTTTCGGCCTCGGGCACCTGCTCGAATTCACCGCACAGCCGGTCGACGTGCTCTGCCGCCTGTCGCGCAACACATGGAACGGCAGAAGTACCCCCCAACTCATGATGGAGGATCTGCGTATCGCGGAATAAGCCTGTCGTTTAGACCGGAGCGAGCTTGCCTTCCATCGAGAAGACCTCTGTCACCGTGGCATTCAGTGCGGATGCAATCTTGAACGCAAGGAGCACCGAAGGATTCGTCTGTCCGCGCTCGATGCTCATGATCGTCTGGCGGCTCACACCCGTGCGCAGCGCCAATTCTTCCTGTGTCATGCCACGTTCAAAGCGCAAGCGGCGGATGGCATTTTGCAGGCGGGTTGGCATGGTCTGGAGGGGGAAGCAACAGGAAAGAAAACCGTCCCGCCACCGCGGGAGCTGACGCATTGTACTCAGGAAGATTGCTCATGCAAGACAACGGCAGCGCAAAGTTTTTTGCGTGTCCTTGTTCGCCGCTGCGGGCTCTTGTAGCGTCGCTCCATGAGCATGCTCCACCAACTCGTCGACCTCTTTTTGCATCTCGATGTGCACCTGCGCACCATCATCGAGACCTACGGCCTGTGGACCTACCTTCTGCTGTTCATCATCGTCTTTTGCGAAACCGGATTGGTGATCACGCCATTCCTGCCCGGTGACTCCCTGCTGTTCGCCGCAGGAGCCTTTGCGGGAGCGGGCGCGCTCGACGTGCATGTGCTCGTCCCCCTGCTGCTGCTGGCCGCATGGATCGGCGACACCACCAATTATCTGTGGGGCAGACTGCTCGGCCCGCGCATCTTCACGCGGACGCAGGGGATCCTGTTTCACAAAGACCATTTGCTGCGCACCGAGGCCTTCTATGAACACTACGGAAAGTCCGCACTGATCCTGGGGCAGTTCCTCCCCATCATCCGCACGTTCGTGCCGTTCGTCGCCGGCATCGGCAAGATGCCGTATCGGACGTTTGCGACCTACAACGCCATCGCGTTGCTGCTGTGGGTCGGGCTGTTTGTGTATGGCGGTTTCTTCTTCGGCGGCATTCCGCTGGTGCGCGACAACTTCGAATTCGTCATCCTCGGCATCATCGGCGTGTCGCTGCTGCCGGTGATTATCGGGTTCATCCGCAGCCGATCGACACACGCGAAATAGGAAAAATCGGCTTCAGGATGCGCCATCACCGCATCACAATTCCCGCTTGCTGACCACCGCTGCTTTTTGTCTCATACAAGCCTGCCGTCGTACACTGCGATGGAATGGCGAATCCAGGCTTCCATGGCATCTTCTCCGCGCTCCAACAGGGAGGGCACAACAAACAGCGCCGCGAAGAGCAGGAAGACACGCCTCTTGCCGTGCACACGCCCAAGCAGGAACCGGCCATGGGGCAGGTGGCGGTCGATATCTATGAACATGAAAATTACTACATCATCAAGGCGCCCATCGCCGGGGTGCGCCTGAGCGACATCGATATCGAAGTGGCCGACAACACCGTCACCATCCGCGGCGTGCGGGCGCAGGCCGATGACATCGGCGACGACCAGTACTACATCCGCGAATGTTTCTGGGGACCGTTCTCCCGCACCGTCACGCTGCCCTGCCAGGTCGACCCCAAGCGCATCAAGGCCACGTTCAACCGCGAGTCCGTTCTGAAAATCCTCATCCCGAAAGAGGAGAAGGTGAAAATCATCCGCATCACCGAAGGGTGACCCCTCGACAGACTCGAGATGACAACGCTTACTTCAGGATCTTCAGGACGTCCGTCTGGAGCTTTTTGCAAAAGTCGATGATCTCGGGACCGGGCAGATAGCTGCGATACTTGCTGGAACCCTCGACGGTCTTGATGGCGCGCCCGAATTCGCGCACGCGTTGCACGGCATCCGCATGAGCGTTGGTCTTCTTGCGCGGCTTCTCCATGGTGAGGAAAAAGTTCTGCAACTCAATCATCTGGAGAACCACCTGCGGGCACTGCGTCATAGGATGTGTGTGTAAAGAATTCTCCCCATTGTACTCATTTTCGTATCTACTGTCAAAACAGCCCCTCTGCTGCTAGGCTACGGCCGATGCGCCCGACTCAAGCCATTTTGCCCGTAGCAGGCCTAGGAACACGTTTCTTCCCCTGGACGAAAGCCGTCCCCAAGGAGCTTTTGCCGATCGGCAACCGCCCCATCATCGCGCATCTTGTGGATGAATGTCTGGAGATCGGCATCACCGATATCTGCCTCGTGATCAGCAAAGGGAAGGAGGCGATCCCCCAATATTTCTACGAAGACCCCGCACTGGAAGCGGAGCTGATGCGCCGCGGCAAGGAAGATCTGCTTCAGCACCTGCGCCGCTACGACGACGCGCACTTCCATGTGGTCTACCAGACGGAACAGAAGGGCGACGGCCATGCGATTTTGCAGGCGGGCGACTGGGTGCAGAGCGAGAGTATCGCCGTCCTCTTCGGCGACGATCTGATCGCACATACGAAATCCGGCCTCAAACAGCTGAGCGACGTGTACGAGGAGATCGCAGAGGGTTCGGCGCTGCTGTGTCTGGAAAACGTGCCGCGCGAAGAGACGAAGCGCTACGGCATCGCCGCGGTGGAACCCGGCGAGTCGCGCCTCAAGACCGTCACCGGACTCGTGGAAAAACCGAAGCCCGAAGAGGCGCCTTCCACACTAGGTATCGTGGGGAAGTACATCATCCCCAAAAGCACGTTCGACATCCTGCCGCAGGTCGAAGGCAGTCATGGCGGCGAAATCCGCCTGATCGACGCGCTGATGGCGCAACTGAAGACCGGCACACCCATCCACGGCTACGAGGTTGAGGGCACGCGCCTCGATACGGGCACGCCGCTGGGGTACCAGAAGGCCGTCGCACTGTGGGACATGGAAAAAGACGCCTGGAAGCTCTAAGTGACGCCATGTTTGGAGGATGGATGACCGCAGAGTAGCCTAGGCCTCCTATGTCTCTCACACTCATTCAGGATTTGCGCTGGGGCGATACCGGCAAAGGGAAAATTTCGGAGATCGAGGCACACCCCGACCGTTGCGATGTGTCGGTACGTGCGGTGGGAGGTGGCAATGCAGGGCATGAGATCGTCAAAGGCACGCGCAAAATTTCGTTGCACCTGCTGCCCGCCGGTTGTCTGCATGACGGTGTGGACGTGGTGCTCGGCCGCGGCATGGTCACCAACCCTTCGTCACTGCTCAAGGAGATCGACGAAGTGCGGTCGACCTTCGACACCGACCCGCAGGAGCGGCTGGTCATCGCACCCGAAAACCACGTGTTGTTTGAGGCGCACAAGCAGGCGGATGCCGCATTGGAACGCCGCAAGGGCAAAGATGCCGTGGGCACCACCATGAGCGGCATCGGACCAGCCTACGCGGACAAGGCGCTGCGTGTGGGCATGCGCATGGAAGAGCTGCGTGGCACACAGGCATCGCTCAAAGACCGCTATGGAAAACTGAAGGAGCACTGGGCACAGACCTATGGCCTGCAGCTGGACAGCGAAACGGAAGATCGCGATGTCACGGCACTGCTTGCCATGAAAGACCGCTTGGAACGCAGGGTGCAGCCGCAGATGACGGACTACTGGCAGCGGAAATTCCATGAGAATGCCCGCATCGTCATCGAAGGTGCACAGGGTTCGCTGCTCAGTCTCGACAACGGCGGTTACCCCTATGTGACCTCCAGCTTCACCACGACCAACGGTCACCTGCAGGGCGCCGGCCTGCCGTACAATCAGCTGACCGATGTGATCGGTACGCTGAAACTGTATGACACGCGTGTGGGCAACGGACCGATGCGCACGCAGTTCAATGCCGAGGAGGACGCCGCACTGTGCAACAAGGGCGATGAAATCGGCCGCACGACCGGGCGCAGGCGCCGCACGGGCTGGCTGGATCTGCAGGACACCGCACGCCGCGCATGGGAGGAAGGTGTGACAAAACTTGCGGTGCTGAAGGGCGACATTCTCGACTCCTACGACCCGATCCGCCTGGCGGTGGCTGGAGATCAAGAGAACCCCCTCTACAAGGATTTTCCGGGGTGGAAAGGCTCCATCCGCGGCCTCACCGACTACGGAGACCTGCCCGACGAGGCACGCGCCATTTACGAATTCATCGCCATGCAGACCTCCGTGCCGATCCGCTACATCGGCACCGGTCCGGACAGCAGTGAACTGATCACGCGCTGAGAATTACAGTTCCCGCTTGAGCAGCTCGATTTCGTCTCGAAGATCGGCTGCTTTCTCGAATTCCAGGTTCTCGGAAGCGATCTCCATTTGGCTTTCGAGCTCGGCCAACAGGCGCTTCTTCTCGTCCTTGGGAATCTTCGTGTGGTCGTATTTCGGCCTGCGCAGCTCCAGCGCCTTGCCCTCTTCGGCGATGTTGTGGATCGCCTTGATGATCGTCTGCGGCGTGATGCCGTGCTTCTTGTTGTAGTCCTGCTGGATCGTTCTGCGGCGTTCCGTCTCGCCGATCGCGGCAACCATCGCGTCGCTCATCTTGTCGGCGTAGAGCGTCACATGACCGTTGATGTTGCGGGCGGCGCGTCCGATCGTCTGGATCAGCGCGTCGCGCGAGCGCAGGAAGCCTTGCTTGTCGGCATCGAGGATGGCGATGAAGCTGACTTCCGGCAGGTCGAGACCTTCGCGCAGCAGGTTGATACCCACGATGATGTCGATGTCGCCGGTACGCAGCAGACGCAGGATCTCGAGGCGCTCCAGTGTCTCCACATCGCTGTGGAGGTAGCGCACCTTGTAGTCCTTCTCGGTCAGGAACGTGGTGAGGTTCTCTGCCATCTTTTTGGTAAGCGTGGTGAGCAGCACGCGCTCCTTGCGCTTGATCGCCGCGTCGATCTCTTTGGTGATGTCTTCGATCTGCCCCTTGGTGGGCTTCACCGTCACCACCGGATCGATAAGCCCCGTCGGGCGGATGATCTGCTCCACCAATCCCTCTTTGGGCGTGTGGGCGAATTCATACTTCCCAGGCGTTGCCGACACGTACACGCGCTGCCCCACCCGCTGCTCGAACTCGTCGAACTTCAGCGGGCGGTTGTCGTGGGAAGACGGCAGACGGAAGCCGAAATCGATGAGATTCTGTTTGCGGCTGCGGTTGCCTTCGTACATGCCGCCGACCTGGGGGATGGAGATGTGGCTTTCGTCCACGATGAGCAGGAAGTCATCGGGGAAGTAATCGAGCAGTGTGGAAGGAGGCTGGCCGGGGCCGCCGTTGTTCAGGTAGCGCACGTAGTTTTCGATGCCGGTGCAGTAGCCCGTCTCCTTGAGCATCTCGATGTCGTATTCGGTGCGCATGCGGATGCGCTCGGCCTTGGCCAGTTCTCCGGCCTTCAAAAACTCCTTCTCGCGCTCCTTCATCTCGGCGACGATCTGGTCGCAGGCCTGGTCGATCGCCTCCTTGGTCGTCACGTTGTGACTGGCCGGGAACACGGTGACCTGCTGCAGCTCCTGCAGCACCTCGCCCGTGAAACTGTCGACCTCCTGGATCACGTCGATCTCGTCAAACGGCATTTCGATGCGGATCACGGTGTCGGCGGACGGCGGGAAGATCTCGACCGTATCGCCCAGCACGTGATACATGCCCTGCTTGAACTCCATGTTGCTGCGGCGATACTGGATGTCGGTGAGGCGGCGCAGGAGCTTGTCACGCTGCATCTGCTGCCCGCGCTCGAGCGTGAACGACAGCGCCTCGTAATTCTCCACGTTGCCGAGACCGTAGATGCAGCTGACCGAGGCGACGATCAGCACATCGCGGCGCGTGAGCAGGTTCATGGTCGCCGCGTGGCGGAACTTCTCGATCTCCTCGTTGATGCTCGCATCTTTCTCAATGTAGGTATCCGTGTGGGGGATATAGGCCTCCGGCTGGTAGTAGTCGTAGTAGGACACGAAGTAGCTCACCGCGTTGTCCGGGAAGAACTGCTGGAACTCGGAGCACAGCTGCGCCGCCAGCGTCTTGTTGTGCGCCAGCACGATCGTGGGACGCTGCACCTGCTGGATGATGTTGGCCATGGTGAACGTTTTGCCGGTGCCCGTGGCTCCCAGCAGCGTCTGATGTTTTGCACCGTCGTTGAGCCCTTTCACAAGCTGTGTGATGGCCGCAGGTTGGTCACCCGTCGGTTGGAACGGGGAGACGAGCCGGAAGGGCTTGTTTTGCAGGGGCATAAGACGATCCATTGTACAGGAAGCGACACTGTGATCCAATGGGCGACCGCATGGACAGCCATCTCGACTACTGGGAACCCCCACGACCGCCGCAGCACTGCTGTGACGTTGCTTATGACCAGTTCCACAATGCCATTCAGGCCTATGTATCAGAGCAGGGCAAGCACTCCAGGCGCGCGGCATTCGCCTCGCACCACCTCCAGCGCAGACACTGCGGGGCGTATATCGGCTACAACCACCTGCAGCGCTGCCTCGATGTGAGCGTGTACTACGGCACGAAAGTGAAGAACGTGATCAAGGGCATCCGTGTGATCAACGAAGATCTGCCCGTTGAGGATGGCAATGCGCTGATCAACGGGATGCACGAGCTTGATCGGCCGATCGTGGGTGCGGAGCTGGTGGGCGAATACGTCGACCACTGCAGGGCGAACGGCGACGTGGTCAATTGCGTGCGTGTGCCGCGGGGTGCGGACGGCGAGCTGATCCAGCGCATCATCCGGGAAGCCAAGGAATTTCGCATCCACCTGAAGGCGATCTATGACGATATCGTGGCGGGCACGCTCGGAAGCCGCCGCTACTCCCATGTCCCCGATCCGCTGCGGGAGGGCTGAATGGCTGTTTTGGGCTTCTATTGGCCATACAACAATCCATTGTCCGAAAAACAGCCCTCTGCTCAAATGGGGATATATGCCGATCGAATACACCCCACAAAACGAATGGTGGACGAACCCAATCGATCAGCAACTGAAACAGGATGCGTATCTGCGCCTTCATACGATCGCAAGCACCATTATCAGTAAACTTGCGGCGGCCGGTATGCAGCAAATGACACGCGAACCAACCTATGAACGGTTGAACCCATATTTCGCAGCTCGAGGACGGGGAGAGCTGCCGTCAGTCGTCGTCATCTCGTATGCAGATCGCCCGTTTTCCGTCGTGGACGAACTGCACCCCTTGGAGTCGATGCTGATCATCAGTTGCCTGACGCAAGAAGAGCGGGGGCTGATTGCACAATGCCTTAGCGGCAGATACTGGATGGCGTCGAAAGCAATGACCGACGCCGGCCTGCTCCATGCAGAGGAACCGGACAAGCACTTGCGGCAGCTCGACGAACGGCTGCAGGAGATCTATGTGCAGATCCGAACGAAAGCGGAAAAGGGTCCAATGGAGATGCCGCGGCCGTGATAATGTAAAAATGGCTTCTGGGAGCTATTGTGGTGCCTTTGACGTTGTGCTGAAATGGGGAACTTTATGATTTCTCCCGAACGCGACTGGAGCCCCGACTGGCTGCCGCCCAAACCGATGCAACAGTCAGTGACGACTGCGCTCTCCCTGTACGCCAAGGAATTCCGCGCCTGGGCGCCGGATTTGTTTTCTCAGCGGGAGTTACCGCGCACAGTCATTGCCCGCATGGATCATCGGCATATCGAGCCGGCGATCACCGTGAACATCACCGAACAACGGCTCGAAGTACATTCGTTTTTTTCCATCAAGTTTCGCAACAAAAACGACAACCGAAAAAGATTGTTTGTGGATTACATCCCGGCCAAAGTGACACGCGAACTCGTGCACGACCTCGACGACCTCGACCGCACGCCGCTGGCGCAGCACATGGTGCATTCGTTCGCCGAGCTGTGTGGCCCGCTGCACCCCAGTGCCCCGGCCGCCGTGTCCGAAAGCGAGAAGGATGACACGATCTGCGGCGACAACACCTGGCTCAAAGGCTTTGCCCGCGGACTCCAAGACCAGCTGCAGGAAATTTACCGCCAGATCCTCACCAAATCCCTCCCCGCACATGAGCGTTCCTGAAGAGGATTACCCCTGGCCGCCGATCCAAGCCCCGACCAATCAGGATGTCGAGCTGGCTTGGGATATGCTCCACAAACAGGCAAAGGAATACATGCTCCGTGCGGCAAACGATCCGGGAACACGCGGCTTCCTGCGCAAAATGAAGGCACAGGATCTGCTGGTTCGCCTACGCCCGCAGTTGGAGCATGAAGGGGATGTAAACGAAGATAGCACCCGTCACGACAACCGCCCGTTTTTCGGCAATCTGGGCAACAGCAATGATACGGAAGAGGGCGATGCAGCGTCTCCCGACGCTGAGGAGGGCGAGGCACAGGAAGATATGGAGCCCGCAAAAAACGAAGAGGAGGAGCAGGGGGATCTGGAGGTACGAGGCACGGAACCGCGTTTCCAAACTGAGACGAAATTTTGCATCGAACTCTCTTATGAGCGGCAGGGTCGGCGGAGCGATGAGCGGCAACTGCACGATTTTTCCTATCGTGACATCGGCACTTCCCCCGAACAGGCGCTCCATCTCCTCTGCAAGCTCCAAAGCAGGGCGGTGCGCAAAATCGTCGCCGATGCCCTGGTGTTCAAATTTCTCGAAGACGAATCGGAAGGTCAGCATGCCGAAGAACAGGAGGACGGCGGCGTGGCTCCGAACTGGCGCGGACAAAGCCTCGATCCCGCCGCCGATGCGCTCATCGTCTGCTCGCACCTGCAGGAGCTCTATCGCAGTATCCTGGAAGGAAAGGACGCCTAATCCCATATTCTGCAGCCTGCAAACCCCCTATACTCCCCCCATATGATTGACCTAGCCGACCTCCGCTCCCGCCCCGATGCCTACGCCACTGCCGCCAAGCAGAAACGGATTGCCGTTGATGTGGCAGGGTTCCTGAAGCTCGATGAGCTGCGCCGCGAACTGGTGGGCTTGGTCGAGCAGATGCGCGGTGAGAAGAACGCTGTGAGCAAGAACATCCCTCAGATGAAGGGTGCGGAGAAGGAGCAGGCACTCGCCGACATGAAGGCTCTCGGTGAACGCATGAAAGAGAAGGAGGCTGAGCTGGAGCAGACAGAGAGCGCCTGGAAGGAGATGCAGCTGCTGCTGCCCAGCATTCCGCTCGACCGCGTGCCGGTGGGCAAAGACGACACGGAAAACGTGGAGATTCGCACGCATGGCACACCCACCACCTTCGATTTCGAGCCCAAAGACCACGTCACACTCGGCGAGGAGCTCGACATCATCGATATCCCCCGCGGCGTGAAGGTGGGAGGATCGCGCTTCTACATGCTCAAGGGCGACGGCGCGCGCCTCGAGATGGCCGTGCTGCAGTTCACCCTCGATCACCTGCACAAGCGCGGATTCACACCGATTATTCCGCCCGTGCTGGCCAACTACAACGCAATGATGGGCACCAGCTACTTCCCGGGAGGGGAGGAGCAGGCCTACGCGGTGGGCGTGCAGGCGGTGAAGGACGGGCCGCTGGAAAGTGACGGTCTGTTCCTCGTGGGAACGTCTGAGGTTTCGGTGGCCAGCTACCACAGCGGCGAAACCCTCGAGCTCTCGCAGCTGCCCGTGCGGTACTGCGGAGTATCCAACTGTTTCCGCCGCGAGGCGGGCACCTATGGCAAGGACGCGCGCGGCCTCTATCGCATCCACCAGTTCCAAAAGGTCGAGCAGGTGGTGCTGTGCGAAAACTCCGCCGAGGAAAGCGCCAAGATCCATGCCGAAATCCTGAAGAATGCTGAGGACGTGTTGCAGGCACTGGAGCTGCCCTATCGGGTGGTGGATGTGTGCACCGGCGACATGGGTCGCGGCCAGGTTTACAAGAACGACATCGAAACCTGGATGCCCAGCCGCAAGGGCTACGGCGAAACCCACAGCTGCTCCACGTTCTACGAGTTCCAGTCGCGCCGCCTCGACATTAAATATGTCGATCGCGACGGCAAGAAAAAATACGTGCACACGCTCAACAACACGTGCATCGCCTCGCCGCGCATCCTTATCCCGATCCTCGAGATCTATCAGAATGCCGACGGCTCTGTGACGATCCCCAAGGTGCTGCGCCCGTACATGATGGGGCAGGAGAAGATTGTCCGGAAAGGATAAACAGTCCCATGCCCGCCGCCCTGCTGCTCGCCGACGATTCCGAGACAAAACTGATGCTGCTTGAGCGTGTCCTGGGTCATGCCAAGTGGCCGGGTGACATTGTGGTGGCACGCACGACCGACGAGGCCGAAGCATTGATCGCGGCACACGACATCGGCTTTGCGTTTGTCGACTACTACATGCCCAGCAAAAACGGCCCGGCAGTGATCCACGCGCTGAAAGCCAAACATCCTGCGGCACATGTCGTGCTGGTCAGCAGCAGCGACCGACAGCACAATATTGATGAGGCGATGGCCGCCGGTGCGGAAGGGTTTGTGTGTACAACCTGGCAAGCTGACCGCGTGGAAAGCGCTCTTTTGGGCGTGATCGATGAATGGCGCACAGGAGAACGGGTATGATGGGCGATGTGCGCATCCTCTTCACCCGCTTCCCGCTGGAAAGCCGCCTCGGCGGCGCAGAAATCCAGACCATCTCCCTTATGGAGGGGCTGATCGCCCGTGGGCATGCCGTGGCGTTTGCCGGCAGCTGCCCGACGCTGCTATCCCTGTGCCGGGATCACCACATCCCCGCCGTCGCATGGTCGATCGGCGAACCGCCCGTCACCAAGTGGGGTGTCATCAGTTTTTTGTGGAGAAAGATTACCATGAAACGCTCGCTCACACGATTGCTCAGCCAGTTTTCCGATGTGGACGCGGTGTGCATGCTGTCACTTTCCGAAAAACTCCTGCTGACCGATGTGGCAGCAGCGCAGCATAAGAAGGTGCTATGGATCGAGCATGACCGCTTCGGCCGCTGGCTGCAGCAAAACCCCTGGTTGCCCCAGCTGATCCGCCAAAGCGCACAGGCAACGATCGTCACCGTCTCGGCATTGAGCAGGCAGCTGATGACGGGCATGGGCTTTGCCGATTCCCGCATCGTCACCATCCCGAACGGCGTTGAGGAGCGACGTTTTTCCGCCCGGATTGAGGCAAAGAAATCGGGGGTGTTCACCGTCGGCTGCGTGGCGCGCCTCACGCGCGACAAGGGCGTGCACATCCTGGCGGAGGCGATGCATGATCTGCCCGACACGCACCTGACCATCGTCGGCGACGGCCCCGAGCGAACGGCCATTCCCGCTTCGGCGAACACCACTGTCATGCCCACCGTCGGCGACGTTGCTGCGTTCTACAAAACCGTCGATGTCCTCGCGCTCCCGTCTATCGACAACGACCCCTTTGGCATGGTCGCGGCCGAAGCGATGTTCTGCGGAGTGCCGGTAATTGTCACCAATCAATGCGGCATTGCCGGCTCACTCCACCATGGACGTGATGCGATGATTGTGCCGGCAGGGGACAGCGCTGCACTGCGGCAGGCGATCATTGCGCTGAAAACCGACACCCCCCTCTGCCACCGCCTCAGCGAAGAGGCGCAGAAAACCGCAGCGGCACAGTTTCCGCTGGAGAAGATGGTTGATGCGTACGATGCACTCCTTAAGGTATAGGACGCGCATTTTCTCCTGTGACAACTGACCTCCCGAGACGCACCCAGTAGACTCAAACCCCATGTGTCTTTCGTGCATCCTTGTGGCCGCAACACTCTCGTTGCAGCCTGCTCAACCGGCGCAAACTGCCCCCCGCACTGCCCTCACGCCGATGGATGCCGTGAGCGTGACGTTTGGCGATGCACAGGACACCGCCACCATCAGCGGGAAGCTCCCCGATGGCAGCTGGACGCCGTGGCAAGAGCTGCATGTGGAGAATGAACAGGATCCTACATTGCTGGAATCCAACCTGGTGCTGTTTCCTTCGGCCGTTACCGATGTGCGCCTGCAAGGCAGCTCTGTGACGGCGATCCATCCGATCAACGTTGCATCCGATTCGGTCTCATACAAGCTTGCTGCCCTCAGCGCAGGCTCGCAACCGCACATTCTGTCGCGCAGCGAGTGGGGGGCAGATGACAGCCTCCTGTTCAGCGGATCTTCGGCATCAGGCACCGATGAGGCCGGCGACAACGGCGATACTGCGGGTTCCTCATCTTCAAGCGCGGCAGTGAGCGCACGCGTGCAGAAATGTCTCGATGACCAGAAAAATTCCCCTGCAGATTTCAAAGTGGCAAAAACGGTGAAGACGGAGGACGGCAAGACGCTGCGCTGGGCGCACCAGTACAGCAAAAAAATCAAACTGCTTGTTGTGCACCATACGGCTCTGCAGGCGACGGGGGAGACCCGCAGCGGTGCCGAGCGCATGCGCGCACTCTATGCCTACCATGCCAACAACCGCGGGTGGGGCGATGTGGGCTACAACTTTGTGATCGACGATCAGGGCGAGATTTTTGAAGGCAAAAGCGGCGGCGCTTATGTGGTGGCCGGCCACGCCTATTGCAACAACGTCGGCACCATCGGCATCTCGCTGATGGGCAACTTTGACATCGAGCAGCCCACCCAGGCACAGGTGCAGGCGTTGCAGTGGCTGCTTGCCACGCTTGCCGACCAATACGATGTCGATCCCGCCGCGGAAGTGGATTTCCATGGCGTACGTGAGCCGACAATCGTGGGGCACCGCGATCTGCTAAGCACCGATTGCCCCGGTTTTTACATGTACGGCGTGCTCGATCAGGTGCGTCGCAACGTGGCGGAAGGGGAGCTGACCGCCCGCGTCACCTTCCCGCAGAAACCCAAAAATCCCGCCGATGTGCCGCGGACAGATCGGACGGACACGCGCAAACAGGAGCGCCTGAAGCGTGAGCAGGTGCCGGCTTTCCGCGAAGGCATCACGCCCACGGGAGCATCGTCGTTCAGCGGCCGCGGCATGGCTCAGCAGCTGTTCACGCTGCGCTACCAGGCGGGAGGAGCGGGTACGAAAAAGGGGCAGACCATTGCGACCGTGTCACGAGGCAGCGACGACATCGGCCTGTGGATGGAAAAAGACGGCGAGTTCGTGCGTGTACGCAACGATATCGACGCCCCCACGCCGGTGCCGGCCGGTGGCCAACTGCTGCTGCGCATGCGTCTGCAGATGCCGCAAAAAGAGGGCACCTACCAGCTGCAGATCGGCGGCAGCGCACTCGTGCTCAACGTGACGGGCAGGGCGCAGCCGTCGCGCCAGGCCCCCACCCAGCAGACCAGCAGCCGCTCGCCTGAACGCAGCGTTTCCTCGCGATCCTCAACAGCCACACAATCGTCGAGCGTGCGCCGCCCTGCAGTCTCCTCAAGCCCCGCACAGACAGTGGATGACACGCAGTACATTCGTATCCGTTTGAAATCGCGCGAAGCGGGGCTCCTCAGCTGCCGCGATGCCGACCTGACCGGATTGCTGCAGTACTATCGTGGCTCAGTGAACTGCCTGATCGTCGACGGTGCGCCTGCGCTCATCAACGTGCTGTCCTTGGAGGACTACATGATGGGTCTCGGCGAAGAACCCGACACCGAGCCCTATGAGAAACAACGCGCCTTTGCCATCGCCGCACGTACCTACGCGGCCTACTACATGGATCCCGCCCACCGGAAATTCGAGGGCAAGCCCTACGACGGCAGCGACAGCGCGGCGGAGTTCCAAAAATATGTAGGCAAAACGTTCGAGGCCGACAACACCCGCTGGCTGGTGGCGGTGCGCGATACACGCGACACGGTGCTGACCAAGAACGGGCAGGTGATCAAGCCCGCCTACTTCTCCAGCGACGACGGCCGCACGCGCTCCGCGGATGACGCGGGGTGGTCGACCTTCCCGTTCAAGGAAATTTTCACCAGCAAAGCCGATCCCTGGTGCGAGGGCATGCAAAACAGGGGACACGGCGTGGGCATGAGCGGCTGCGGCGCCGAAGGCCAGGCGAACGAAGGCAAAAAGGCCGAGGAGATCCTGCTCTACTACTATCCCACGACGGTGCTTGCGCCGTTTACTGGCACGAGGCCATAAGCTCGGTTTGCGTCGCCACCATGGCAGCCTGCGCCTTGGTGTCCTGATAGAACAGACGCGCCGTCACGCTCACGGCTCCGACGATCAGGAGCGAGAGGAGGAAGCTGAGGCCGGCGATGCGGGTGTCGCGTGACATGGGAGGCGTGTTATTCATACTGTACAACGTAGTATTTAGACATTCGTTACACTTTGCGTCAAAATTTTACTCACAAAGTATTAAGGGCTGATTAACAGTCCTTAGGACGATGACGCCCACCCGCTCTTACCGGCGTCACGCCGCAGGCCGACCGGACAAATTTGGACTTTCTACAAAGCCGTCTGAAGTGGAAATTTGAGCCTCAATTGGCAAAATAACTTCTTCACAACGATGGCTGATCTCCTGCAGCACACAGACAATCTGCGCCCGCGGAGGCGCGATCGGGGAGACAGGCAGGTCGGCCAGACTGCGGGGTTCGTAGCTGTCGAGCCAGGCATGAAGCTGAGCGCGATCCATGAAGAGTGGGTTATCGCCCTGCGGGCTGGTTGCCGTCGATCTGCGGTGTCACCGGCTGCCCCGCACTGCCCCGGGAACCAAACACCTTCTGTGCCAGTCGGTGACGCACCACATCGATGGAGGGTGCATCCAACTCCCGCAGTCGCTCGCCGGCAATCGCATCGTGACAAATGGTGTGGAGCGCCGTCAGAGCACCGCGCTGAAGGGCGCCAGGATGCGCCGCAGCTTCGCGCACCGGACGAAGAAGCATGGTGCTGTGAGGCTCGCCCAACTCCTCGGCCACGGTGGCACGAAACACGCACTCGTCGTCGGTCAGTGCCCGGGCACTGTCGAGCGATGGCCCCGCCTCCAGCGCGGCGCGCATGATCTCGACCTCCGTAGCCTCCAGCCGCAGACCGTTCAGCGCCTCTGCAAAAGGATTCCCCTGCAGGCTGCGGCGCAATCGCAAGACCTGCGACTGGGGTCGCTCGGGGGGCAACTCGATCTCCGGGAAGAGAGCACGCTGCGACATAACCGATAGGGGAAAGGATTAATGCGTCTCTGGATGATGATGGAATCCCTGCTGCGCCTTTGCCGCCACCTGCCGAATGCACTCCATGCACGCGTGGTGCACTCCACTACGCAGACGATCGCATGCGGGTGCGCAGTGCTGCTGTACGGCACGGACATCGATCGTTTCGGGTTGTGTCTGGAACCGCTGGATCACCTGATCGTAGGGAGAGGGGTGTTCGGTTGTCATTAACTCCGTACGCTACCCCCATTTTTGCCAAAGACAAGAAGGCTCGCCGTTTCCCCACTTTGCAGCCCGTGTGCCGCCCCGTATGCTCTCGGCATGCTCGCTGCACCCGCCCCATTCTCCCTCGTCCTGTTTGGCGCATCGGGTCACTTGGCAAAGCTGAAGATCTATCCTGCACTCTACATCCTCGCGCTGAAAAAGCGCCTGCCCAAGGACTACCTGATTCTTGGCTTTGCCCGCACAGAGCTGGATCAGGTGGAGTTTCGCAAGCTCGTCGAAACATCGGTGCGCGCCGACATGCCGGAAGTGAACGAGTCGATCCTCGCGGAGTTCCTGTCTCATGTGAAATACCAAAGCGGTCAGTACGATGCACAAGCAGACCTCGCCGTCATCGCAAAAACGGTCAGCGAACATGAGGCGAAGTGGGAAGCGGGCGCCGTGCGGCTGACCTACCTTTCGGTGCCGCCCGCCGTGTTCCCGTCGGTGTTGGAGCTTTTGACCCCCTCGGGCATCCACGCACCCGGCAAGCCGTTCCGCTGCATCGTGGAAAAGCCCGTCGGGCACGATCTGGCAAGCTTTGAGCTGGTCAAAAAACAACTGGAGTGCTGCTTCAAGGAAGAGGAGATTTATCTGCTCGACCACTATCTCGGCAAGGAAGCCGTGCGCAACATCTACTACCTGCGCATGGCCAACCCTGTGGTGGAGCGATTATTTAAAAACACGCTCATCCGCCATGTCGAAGTGGTGGCAACCGAAAGCGGGGGGCTGGAGGGACGAGCCGGATACTTTGAGGAGGCCGGCACGCTGAGAGACATGTTCCAAAGCCATTTGCTCGACATCTGCACGCTGCTGACCATGCGCATGCCGGCACCCGACGACTCATTCCGCATGTATCGTCGCAATGCCCTCGAACAGCTCTACCTCCCGCCGGCCGGATCGATCGGCGACATCGCCGTGCAGGGGCAGTACGCAGCGAACGCGGCAAAAAATTTCCCGGGATATACGGAGGAAGACGGCGTCGCCAAAGACTCGCGCACCAACACCTTCGCCACACTCAAACTGCAGACGCGCGCCTCGCGCTGGGAAGGCGTCCCGTTCTATCTGCTCTCGGGCAAACGCCTCGACCGCAAGGAAACGCGTGTGTCGTTTGAATTCCAGGAACCCCATCCCGTCGGCAACGGCAGCCACGCCAACCGCCTCGACATCATCCTGCAGGGCGAAGCCGGCATGCGGTTGCACCTGCAAACGAAGCTCGGTGGCAGCGAACCGGAATTCCGTCCGCTGATCATGAATGACCCGTTGGTGTGCATGGGTGACTGTCTGCCGGAGCACAGCCTGCTGCTGCTGGAAGCGATTGCCGGCAAACAACAGTGGTTCCTGACATTCGAGGAAGTGCGCATCGCCTGGAGACTCATTGATCCGGTGCAGCAGTATTTCAGCAACCCCAACACGCCGTTGGCGCTGTATCCCGCAGGTTCCCAGGGGCCGCAGGAAGCCAAGGACTGGATCGCCCGTGACGGCCTGGAATGGCTCCCATGACGCATAACCCATTGCAACAAAGGGATACGCATGATCAGGCGGATTTTGTGACGACGGCAGCGGACTTGCTGGGCGGCTGGATGCGCCGCACATTGCAGACCCAGGATCGCTGCACGCTGGTGCTCAGCGGGGGATCGACACCCGTTCCCATCTATCGGGCATTGTCGAAAGACGCCTCCATCGACTGGCAGCGTGTGTGGGTGATCGGCATGGACGAGAGGTTTGTTCCTCCCGATCACGCCGAAAGCAACCAACGGATGATCCGCGAAACACTCACGGTGCCCGCCGGCATCCCGGCACAGCATTGTCTGTTCCCCGATACGACACTGCCCCTTGCGGCCGCGGTGGATGCCTATGAACGGGCGGTATTGGCAATGGTCGGCAACGACCTTTTTTCGATTGCGGTGTTCGGCATGGGCGACGACGGCCACACGGCATCGCTGTTCCCTCCGGTGACCGACGAGGGGCTCACGCGCATGGGCATGGCACACACCACGACCGACCGCTTTGCCGTCCGCGACCGCATCGGGATGGCGTTGCCGCTGCTCAAGCGCAGCACGGAGAAACTCCTGCTGCTGTCGGGCGCAGACAAGCTGCGGACATGGCAGGAGATGCTCCATGCACCAAGCGACCACAAGCGGTGGCCGCTGCAGGCACTGCTGGATGAACGGATGACCGTGCTTACTTGTTCGCCCCGGTGACGCCCACGCGCCGGCTGATATGATCGGCGTTGCGGATCATCTTCATGAGCTCCGCTGAGGTGACCGGATCGTTCGGACGGAAGGTCATCTTTGCCGGATCTCCGCGGACGAGACCGCGGGCGTAGGCATCGACAAGCACGGCCTGCAGAGCGCTGTTTTGCGGAGTGTCCTTGAACACCGTGGGCTTGATCTTGCGCTCCAGCACAGGCATGTCGAGCTGGTCGTAAATCAGCACGAGGGCATCCATGCGGGTGATCGTGCCGTTTGCGGCTTTTGCAGGATCATTGACCGACTTCATGGTGCGTTCCACGGCGCGCTTGAGCACGAGATCCTGCTTGGTGGGCGCAGCGGCGCGCAACGCCACAGGAGTCAGCATGTCCACCGCCTCTTCGAAGAGTGAGCGTTGCACGGGCTTGGTCAGCTGTTCGGTCGGCTGGCTGAGCAGCGGCTTTGCCCACGCATCGTTGGCGATATCCGCCTGGATGGGGCTGAACCACTCGGGGATCATGGCGCCCGGACCTGTTGCGGCCTCGTGCACCTGCTGCTGGGGCTGTGATTCCTGGCGCGCCGCCTCGCGTTCCATGCGACGCTCCATCACGGCACGCTCGACAGGAGAAAGCTTTTGCAGACGCTCTTCGACGCGGTGTTGCAGCGGCGTGAGCACAGCGGGCTTGGAAGGCACCGTAGACGAGGGAGGAATGGTCTCGTGGGCATTGAGTACCCCGTCGGTGTGACGACCGCCCTGTGTGGCACTGGGGGCTGTCGTGCCGCCTGCTCCGCGGCCTCCGCCGGACGGCGTGGAATCCTCCTGATCTTCCTGTTGCGTGGTAGCCACGCGGCTGCAGGCGCTCGGTGCCGTGCCAGTGCAGGTAAAGGCTGTTTCGACCGTACAGGTGCTGCTGCAACCGTCACCGCTCGCCGCATTGCCGTCGTCGCAGGCTTCGACCCCGGCGCGGACATAGCCGTCGCCGCACACAGGCAGTTCACAGGTGTTCATACAGCCGTCGTTGTTGCTGTCGTTGCCGTCGTCGCAGGCTTCTCCGGCTGTGGCGTTGCGCACGCTGTCTCCGCAGACGGATGCCGTGCAGGTGGCATTGCAGGTTTCGGACTCGCCGCCGTCGTCACACGCCTCACTGCCGGCAACGATCGTGTCGCCGCACGTCGTGCTGCAGGTGCTGGGCGCGCCTGAACAGCTGAAGCCATCTTCCTCGGTACAGCTACTGCTGCAGCCGTCGCCGTCGTCGGTGTTGTGGTCATCGCACTGTTCGCCGCCGGCAACCAGACCGTCGCCGCAGACGGTGGCACAGGCGCCGCCGTCACAGGCATAACCGGGCTCGACCGTGCAGCTGTCGGTACAACCGTCGCCGTTGGTGAAGTTGCCATCATCGCAGCTTTCCCCCTCATTCATAACACCATTGCCACACAGCACGTCGAACGCACACACATAGTTGTGGGCGGCACCGCAATTGTCGGTCTGCCAGGCATCGACACCTGTCACCTCGACCGTACAGTACTTGGAATCCGATGTATCGGGCTGATCGCTATCCCATGCCGTGAATGTCGGTTCGGCGGCATTCTGCCAGTGGAAGGTGGCTGCATCTTCGGTCGTAAGGCCGATCCAGGAGTGAGTACCGAACATGCTGTTTATCACCGCCTGCAGTTCATCGGCATTATCGATCGTTGCAAGGTATCCGCCGGCATCTTCGCAATATTGTGCGGCATCCGGCTGAGCGGTAGCGGCCTGGGAATCGTAGGCGATGAATTCACGCAGACCCACGCGAACCGGCGTGGATTCCTCATGGCAATACATGGAGCAGCCGTCGCCACCCGTCGTGTTGCTGTCATCGCAAGTTTCGTTCGCAGCGGCATTCAGCACGCCGTCACCGCACTGGGACACGGTGCAATCGCTGTTGCAGGAAGCGCTCTCGCCGCCGTCATCACAGGCTTCGCCGTTGTTCACAATGGCGTCACCGCAGAACTCCGCCACACAGACGCTGTTGCAGCCGTCACCGTCGGTCAGGTTGCCGTCGTCGCATTCCTCCGTGCCCGTCTGCAGGTTGCCGTCGCCGCAGGTGGCGGCCACACAACTGCTCAGACAGGCATCCGTATTGTCGAGATTGCCGTCGTCACACTCGTCGAGCACGGTGGTATTGGCATCAATGTTCACCGCACCGTCGCCGCAATAGTTGATTGTGCATGCGTTGTTGCAGGCATCGACATCATCAAGGTTGGCATCGTCACAGGTTTCGCCATTGTTCGTCACGCCGTCGCCGCAGAAGTTGGCCACGCAGAGGTTGCTGCAGGCGTCCAGGTCGTCGCTGTTGGCATCGTCACATTCCTCGGTTCCGGCCTCCACGAAGCCATCCCCACAGGCTGCAACCTCGCAGGTATCAATGCAGCCGTCTGTATTGTCGCTGTTGCCGTCGTCGCAGGCTTCGCCGTTGTTCACGATGGCGTCGCCGCAGTATTCGACCACACACGTGCTGTCGCAGCCGTCGCCATCGGCGTTGTTGCCATCGTCACATTCATCCATCACGGAGGTGTTGTGATCGGTATTGACCGCTCCGTCACCACAGAACTCGTACACACAAGCGCTGCTGCAGCCATCACCATCGGTGACGTTGCTGTCGTCGCATTCCTCCACGCCGGCCTGCACCACGCCATCGCCGCAGGCAGCGGCCACACACGTGCTCAAACAGCCGTCCGTGTCATCCAGGTTGCCGTCATCACACTCGTCCAGAACGGAGGTGTTGTGGTCGGTGTTCACAATGCTGTCTCCGCAGTATTCAAACGCGCAGACGCTGTCGCAGCCGTCGCCGGGGGTAGTGTTGCCGTCGTCGCAGGCTTCGGCTCCATTGTTGTTGACCAGACCATCGCCGCAGACCTCATTGTGGCAGGTGGCATCGCAGCCATCGCCGTCGGTGTTGTTGCCGTCGTCGCATTCGTC
>CAZYQO010000005.1:79043-147391 GCA_964649695.1 uncultured Candidatus Peribacteria bacterium
GGCAGGTGGCATCGCAGCCATCGCCGTCGGTGTTGTTGCCGTCGTCGCATTCGTCGTTATAGAGGATCGCGTCGCGGACATTGGTGTTGATGATGCTGTCTCCACAGTACTCCGTCACGCAGGTCGCGCTGCAGCCGTCGTTGTCCGTGTTGTTGCCGTCGTCGCACTCGTCCAGGACGGAGGTGTTGTGATCGATATTTGCCACACTGTCGCCGCAGAATTCGAACGTGCAGATGCTCGTACAGCCGTCACCGTCGGCGATATTGCTGTCATCGCATTCCTCACCGGTGTTCAGCACGCCATCACCGCAGACTTCCGCCACACACGCGCTGTTGCAGCCGTCGCCGTCGGTGTTGTTGCCGTCGTCGCATTCGTCAAGAACCGAGGTGTTGTGGTCGGTGTTCACGGTGCCGTCGCCGCAGTATTCAAAGACACAGGAAGCATCGCAGCCGTCGCCAGGGGTGACATTGCCATCGTCGCACTGATCCACCACAGAGGTGTTGTGGTCGGTATTGACCCTGCCGTCTCCGCAGAATTCAAAGGTACAGGTGCTGGTGCAGCCGTCACCGTCAGCCAGGTTGCTGTCATCACATTCTTCGACGCCGGCCTGCACGAAGCCATCGCCGCAGGCAGCGGCTACACAGGTGCTGAGACAGGCATCGGTATCATCAACGTTGCCATCGTCGCAGGTATCCAGCACAGAGGTGTTGTGGTCGATATTGACCACGCTGTCACCACAGTACTCATACATACAGGCGCTCGTGCAGCCGTCACCGTCAGTTAGATTGCTGTCATCACATTCTTCGACGCCGGCCTGTACAACTCCGTCGCCGCAGGCAGCGGCCACGCAGGTGCTCAGACAACCATCTGTATCATCGCTATTGCCATCGTCGCACTCATCCATGACCGCGGTGTTGTGGTCGGTGTTCACCACGCTGTCGCCGCAGAATTCGAACGTGCAGGTGCTGGTACAGCCGTCGCCGTCGGTCAGGTTGCTGTCGTCACATTCCTCACCGTTGTTCACAATGCCGTCTGAGCAGAACTCGGTGACGCAGGTCGCGCTGCAGCCGTCGTTGTCCGTATTGTTGCCATCGTCACACTGATCCACCACAGAGGTGTTGTGGTCGGTATTGACCACGCTGTCTCCGCAATATTCGTACACACAGGCGCTGTTGCAACCGTCACCGTCAGCCAGGTTGCTGTCATCACATTCTTCGACGCCGGCCTGCACGAAGCCATCGCCGCAGGCGGCAGCTACACAGGTGCTGAGACAGGCATCGGTATCATCAACGTTGCCATCGTCACACTGATCCATCACGGAGGTGTTGTGGTCGGTATTGACCACGCTGTCGCCGCAATATTCGTACACACAGGCACTGTTGCAACCGTCGCCATCGGTGACGTTGCTGTCATCACATTCTTCGACACCTGCCTGTACAGCTCCATCGCCGCAGGCGGCAGCTACACAGGTGCTGAGACAGGCATCCGTATCATCGCTATTGGCGTCATCGCACTGATCCATCACGGAGGTGTTGTGGTCGGTATTGACCGCACCGTCGCCGCATAACTCGTATACACAGGCACTGTTACAGCCGTCACCGTCAGTTAGGTTGCTGTCATCACATTCCTCGACACCGGTCTGCACGAAGCCATCGCCGCAGGCGGCAGCCACACAGGTGCTCAGACAGCCGTCGGTTTCATCCGGATTACCATCATCGCAAGCTTCCACGCCGGCCTGCACAAAGCCGTCGCCGCAGGCGGCCACCGCACAAGTGCTCAGACAGGCATCCGTATCATCAGCGTTGCCGTCGTCGCAAGCTTCCACGCCGGCCTGTACAAAGCCGTCGCCGCAGGTAGCGGCCACGCAGGTGCTGAGACAGCTATCTGAGTCTATGGCATTGCCATCGTCACATTCATCCATCACAGAGGTGTCGTGGTCGGTGTTGATAATGCTGTCGCCGCAGAATTCAAAGGCGCAGACGCTGTTACAGCCGTCACCATCGGTGACGTTCCCGTCGTCGCAGGCTTCCACGCCGGCCTGTACGACACCGTCGCCGCAGGCAGCGGCAACACAGGTGCTGAGACAGGCATCCGTATCATCGCTATTGGCGTCATCACACTGATCCATTACGGAGGTATTGTGGTCGGTGTTCACCACGCCGTCGCCGCAGTACTCAAAGGTACAGGTGCTGGTACAGCCGTCGCCATCGGTCAGGTTGCTGTCGTCACATTCCTCACCATTGTTCACAATGCCGTCTGAGCAGAACTCGGTCACACAGGCATCGCTGCAACCGTCGCCGGGGGTGATGTTGCCGTCATCGCATTCGTCGGTAATGGCGGACAGGTAATCTTTGTTCACAATGCCGTCGCCGCAGTATTCGTTGTGACAGGTGGCATCGCAGCCGTCACCATCCACATTGCCTCCGTCATCACACTCGTCCATGACCGTCGAGTTGTAATCGACGTTGACAAGCGCATCCCCGCAGAATTCCTGCGCACAGCTGCTGTTGCAGCCGTCGCCGTCAGTCAGGTTGCCGTCGTCGCATTCCTCAATCGTTTCTATAACGCCGTTGCCACACACCTGGTCTGGCGTACACACGCTGGGCTCGCCCTCGTCACAGGTGAAGTTCGCCTCCACGGCGCACGCGCTGTCGCAGCCGTCGCCGGGGGTGGTGTTGCCGTCGTCACAGGTCTCGCCGGATGCCTTGTGGCTGTCGCCACAGGTCACCTCGGCAAGAGAGGCAATATCTCCACCGCTGAGTGCGTAGCTGTACACACGCAGATCGTCGAGATAGCCGTTGACGTCATTGAAGGCATTGGCAGGGCGTTTGGCGATGTAATATCCGCCACCGCTGTTGTTGAAGACCTTGGGATAGGAAACCGTCGTATCCAGCACGCCATCCACGTAGAAGCTTGCATTTGTGCCGTCATAGACATATGCCACGTGGTGCCAGGTGTTCAGCGAAAGGGGAACTGTGCCATGCACTTCATCGATATCGGATTGTGAAAGTGTAAGCACATTGCCATTGGGCACGCTGACACAGGCTGCCCACCCTCCGGCATTTTGGCTGACCATCAGACACGGATAGGTGCTGCTTGGGAAGGAATCAAATTTCACCCACGACGTGACCGTAAAGCGCTGCAGATCGAGATCCGGCACGCTGGCATAGGAGCCGGCAAAATGCATGCTGTACGACGCATTGGAGGCCGTAGGAATGGTTGTTTCAAATCCCGGGCTGTTGAGGCTGGCGTCATAGCCATGGCCTGTCACATCGGCCGTGGTGTAGCCACCTCCCTCTTCAAACGTCCAGCGGGCACGCAATTCTTCGATCACACACGTGGCGCCGCAGCCGTCGCCATCGGCATTGTTGCCGTCGTCGCATTCATCCGTAATGGACGTGGCGTTGTCCAAGTTCACCGTGCCGTCACCGCAGAATTCGTACACGCAGGCGCTGCTGCAGCCGTCTCCGTCGGTCAGGTTGCTGTCATCGCATTCCTCACCGTTGTTCACGATGCCGTCGCCGCAGATATTGGCCACACAGGCATTGTTGCAGGCATCGGTGTCATCGCTGTTTCCGTCGTCGCACTCGTCCATAATCGTGGTGTTGTGATCGGTATTGACCGCTCCATCACCACAGAACTCGTATACACAAGCACTGCTGCAACCGTCGCCGTCGGTCACGTTGCTGTCGTCACATTCCTCCACGCCGGCCTGGACAAAGCCGTCGCCGCAGGCGGCAGCCACACAGGTATCCAAGCAGGCATCGGTATTGTCGGGGTTGCCGTCGTCACACGTATCGAGCACCAGGGTGGTGTGGTCGGTGTTCACGATGCTGTCTCCGCAGTATTCAAAGACGCAGGAGGCGTTGCAGCCGTCGCCAGGGGTGGTGTTGCCATCGTCACATTCATCCATCACCGCGGTGTTGTGATCGGTATTCACGAAACCATCGCCGCAGAACTCATAGACACACGCGTTGTCGCAGCCGTCGCCGGGGGTGGTGTTGCCGTCATCGCACTGTTCCAAGCCACTGTTGTTGACCACGCCATCGCCACAGACCTCGGTGATACAGGCTGATGTGCAGCCGTCACCATCGGTCAGGTTGCTGTCATCGCATTCCTCCACGCCGGCCTGGACAAAGCCGTCGCCGCAGGCGGCAGCCGCACAGGTATCCAAGCAGGCATCGGTATTGTCGGGGTTGCCGTCGTCACACGTATCGAGCACCAGGGTGGTGTGATCGGTGTTCACCACGCTGTCTCCGCAGTATTCAAAGACGCAGGAGGCGTTGCAGCCGTCGCCGTCGGTCAGGTTGCTGTCATCGCATTCCTCACCGTTGTTTACGATGCCGTCGGAGCAGAACTCGGTCACGCACGTGGCACTGCAGCCGTCGCCGTCGGCATTGTTGCCGTCGTCACACTCATCCATGACGGAAGTGTTGTGGTCGGTGTTGATCACGCTGTCTCCGCAGTACTCAAACGTACAGGTGCTGGTGCAGCCGTCGCCGTCCACATTGGCTCCATCATCACATTCGTCGCCTACAGACGTGTTATGGTCGGTGTTGACCAGACCGTCACCGCAGAACTCATAGACACAGGAGGCATCACAACCGTCACCCGGGGTGTTGTTGCCGTCATCACACTCATCCGTCATCAGTGTCTGATAATCCATGTTCACCATGCTGTCTCCGCAATACTCGTTGCGGCAGGTGGCGCCGCAGGCGTCGCCGTCGGTAGTGTTGCCGTCGTCGCATTCGTCAAGGACGGCCGACATGTAATCGGTATTAATCACGCTGTCGCCACAATATTCGTTGCGGCAGGTGGCACTGCAGCCGTCGCCGTCCGCCGTGTTTCCATCGTCGCATTCGTCCACCACAGAGGTGTCATGGTCGGTATTTACGACGCTGTCACCGCAGTACTCAAACGTACAGGTGCTTGTACAGCCATCGCCGTCCAAAACGCCGCCGTCGTCGCATTCATCGAGAACCGTGGAAATGTAATCGGTGTTCACAACGCTGTCACCGCAGTATTCATTGGTGCAGGTGCTGGTGCAGCCGTCGCCGTCGTCCAAGTTGTTGTCATCGCATTCTTCGGCGCCCTCGACCGCTCCGTTGCCGCAAGCCGCGGCTTCACCGGCCAACGACTCTCCCGTAAGCACGGAGGGGTAGAAATGCACTTCGTCGACATAGCTGCCGCTGGCCATATCGCCGATGCGCAGCTCGGTGCGGCTGTTGCCGCCGGTGGTGCTGTAGTAATCACGCACCAGGAGGGTGCTATCCACGAAAATGGAGCGCACATTGGACGCCTCCCACGTGGCCACGATGTAGTGCCAATTGCCATCGTCCAGTACGCCGGGGCTGGTCTGAAGGTAGGTTCCCTGGAACGTGTGGCCGTCTCCCACGCGGAATGACAGCTGGTGGCTGCCGTCGTAGATCAGCTCGATCGTATTGCTCTTGTAAAAGAGCGTGGCCGAGGTGCTGGGCAGTTTAGCCCACAGCGCAACGGAGAAATCTCCGCAGGCGTTCACCGTATCGGGATACGTGGACATCTGCTGACTCGCGTCACTCGGCGTGACCGAGTAGTTGTTTGCAGAGCTTAGGAAGGGGTGTTCTGTGGAATACCCCATACCACCCGTCAGTGAGAGTGTGGCCAAACCGAAATTGTCATAGGCATAGGATCCGCCGCCTTCTTCAAAGCGCCAGAATGATTCGGCAGGGGAGGTGGTGCAATCGCTGTCATCCGTGCAACTACTGCTGCAGCCGTCGCCGTCGGTCAGGTTGCCGTCGTCGCATTGTTCGCCGTTGTTTACGATGCCGTCACTGCAGAATTCCGAGACACAGACGGAGTTGCACCCGTCGCCATCGCTGAGGTTGCCGTCGTCACACTCTTCGCTGCCCTCCACGGTCAGGTTGCCGCAGATCGGCTCTACATCGCACACCGCGCTGCAGCCGTCACCGTCGGTATTATTGCCGTCGTCGCAGCCTTCCGCGCCATTGACCGTGCCGTCGCCGCAGCTTTCGACCCCACATGCGCTGTTGCAGCCGTCATTGTCGCTGTTGTTGCCGTCGTCGCAGCCCTCGCCGGCAGAAACGTTCCATTTGCCGTCACCGCACATGGATGTGGTGCAGTCGACGTTGCAACCGCTCGATTCGCCCGTGGTGTCGCACATTTCGCCGTTATTGGTCGTTCCGTCTCCGCAGTAGTTGGCGTTGCAGGTGTTGTTGCAGGCATCGTTGGGGTCACCGTTCCCGTCATCGCAGCCTTCGCCGTTATTGGTAATGCCATCGCCGCAGATATTGAAGGTGCAGGAGTTGTTGCAGGCATCGTTATCATCGATATTCGCATCGTCGCACTCTTCCGTGAGGTCATTGACCGTGGCATCGCCGCAATATTCATCGACACAGCTGCTCGTGCAGCCGTCGCCATTGGTCAGGTTGCCGTCGTCGCACTGTTCGCCTGATTCCACGGCATAGTTGCCACATACCGGCTCACCGGTGCAGCTGCTGCTGCAGCCGTCGCCGTTGTTCACATTGCCGTCGTCACATTCCTCACTCGTTTGCTGGATGTTATCTCCGCAATATTCGTTGTAGCAGGAGCTGCTGCAACCGTCGTTGTCGGCGATATTGCTGTCATCGCACTGTTCGCCGTTGTTCACGGCGCCGTCGCCGCAAAAGTTATTGTGGCAAATGTTGCTGCAGGCATCGGTATCGGTCATGTTGCCGTCATCGCATTCCTCGCCGTTGTTGACAGCATTGTCGCCACAATAGTTGTTTTGACAGGAATTATTGCAGGCATCATTGGGGTCACCGTTCCCGTCATCGCAGGCCTCACCCGTCTGCACAACGCTGTCTCCGCAATATTCATTGGTGCACGATGCGCTGCAGCCGTCATTGTTGTTGGTATTGCTGTCGTCACACTGTTCACCCGCACCGGCAGAAATGATGCCGTCTCCACAATATTCATTGGTGCACGATGCGCTGCAGCCGTCGCCGGATGACGTATTGTGGTCATCACACTGTTCCGACATCTGCATCACGCCATCGCCACATCCTTCGCTTACACAGGAACTGCTGCAGCCGTCGTTGTTATTGGTGTTGCCGTCATCGCAGCTTTCGCCCAACGAGCCGCTCACCACCCAGTCGCCGCAGTAGCGGGACGTGCAGGAGTTGCTGCAGGCATCGGTATCGTCACTGTTGGCATCGTCACACTGTTCACTGCCGTTGGTGACGCCGTCGCCGCAGCTCTCGGTCACGCAGGAACTGCTGCAGCCGTCATTGCTGGCACCGTTGCCGTCATCGCAGTTTTCGCCGCGGGCGGCATTCACGATCGAATCGCCACACACTGCGGTCATGCAGTTGCTGTTACACCATGGGCTCTCGCCGGCATCATCGCACTGTTCGGAGCCATTGATTACGCCGTCACCGCAGCTCTCGGTTGTGCAAGAACTGCTGCAGCCGTCATTGCTGGAGGTATTGCCGTCGTCACACTGCTCGGACCCGTTGTTGTTTATCGAGCCGTCTCCACACACTTCGGTCACACAGGACGCGCTGCAGCCGTCGCCTGAATTCGTGTTGCCATCATCACAGGTTTCCGAGCCGTTATTCACGACACTGTCACCGCAGTATTCGGTCTGACAGATGTTGCTGCAGCCGTCGTTGTTATTGTTGTTGCTGTCATCGCACTGCTCGCCGGATGCCGCGTTGATGGTGCCGTCACCGCAGGCCGCCCAACTGCAGTTGGCGTCGCACATGGCGCTCTCTCCGCCGTCGTCGCAGTTTTCCCCTGCAGACATATTGGTGATTGTGTCGCCACAAGCGGACGCCGTGCAGTCGGCATTGCATGTCGAAGATTCACCGCCGTCGTCGCATGCTTCGCCGTCATCGATCACGCTGTCGCCGCACACGCCTTCGGCATGCGCCTGCTCGGTCTGCGTGGTGAATTGCAGTCCGTTCCACGGCATCATGATGCCCGTGAGCATCATCACAATTTGCGCAGCACTGACTGTTTTTCGGAGAGTGATTTTTGTTGGCATTTCTCCTGAGTATAGCGAAATGAGCATTTTGGCTCAATCAAGCCACGCTTGACTCTTATCTGGAAGATAGTTTGAAACTATATTTAATACTATCTACACATAAGAAAAAACATTTCGTCAACTATCCCGCCGTTTCGCAGCAGGAAGGCCTTAGCGGATTCTGATTCGCTCTGCGGGGTCGATGCGATGTCTGAATCCTGTAGGAGCGGGTGCAGGTGCTGGTGCCGCATGCGTGTTGTCGGCCTGTCGTGCCTCGCGGCGCTGCAACTCGCGTGCTTTGAGCAATGCCGTCGCCTCTGCATCGGGACGTGTCACCGTTTGCTGCGGTCTTGGGCTGCCCACTGCGGGGAGCGGGGAGCGGACGGGGAGCGCCGCACCCTCGCCGGAAAGACGCTGCATGCGACGCTGCAACACGCTGTCGCGCAAAGAAGGATTGATGCGCACCGTGTTGCTCAGCACGCTACGAAGCTGCCTCGCCCTGCCCAGGGGTGTTGCATCGGTACCGGTGGTGCCGCGTGCACCGCCCACTGCCGCGTCACCGCTGCTTTGCAGCGTGCAGATGTTGGGGATGCCATTGCTGCAGTCATAGCCGTCCGTTTCGGCGGTGCAAGTGCCGTTGCAGCCGTCACCCGCGGTAGTATTGCCATCGTCGCAGGCTTCGGCGCCCGAGCGGATGCCGTCGCCGCAGACCGTGGAGCACATGCTCGGTTCGCCGCTGCACAGCGAGCCGGATTCCACCTCGCAGGTGGCGCTGCAGCCATCGCCGTCGATGATGGCGCCGTCGTCGCAGGCTTCACCGTCGTCAATGACGCCGTCGCCGCAGGTCGATTCGAGTTCGCACACATCGCTGCAGCCGTCACCGGAAGTGGTGTTATCATCGTCGCACTGCTCGCCGTCATCCACCGTGCCATCGCCACACACGCCGGTGCCGCCCGCAACTTCGCAGATATAGTTGTAGGGAATATCGCTGCCTTCGCAGTCGTAATCACCCCAATCCAAGGGATTATCCGGCCAACCGGAATGCGCGAACAAGCCGCAGTGCTCACCGCCGCCATTCGGTTGCCCGGAGAACCAATGCGTATAGTCGAACGGCTCTCCCGACGTCCACACATACGTTCCCGGACTCTCCAGATCACTGAACCCAAGCCAAAGATCTTGCGAGGCGCCGATGAGATCGTTCACCGCGTCACCCTCTTCGGCCGAGGTAATCGAAACAAGGTGGCCGCCGATGCCCTGGCAGTTGCTTTCGGCATCCTGCCACGAAATGATGGATTCGTTGTGATAGAACAGATAGCTGTTGTCGCCGTAGGTCATGCGGCGGTTACAACCCAAATCACCGCAGTCGGCGGGCGCCTCGTCGGTGCACAAACGGGAACACCCGTCGTCGCTTAGCAGGTTGCCGTCATCGCACTCTTCGCCGTCATCCACGACGTCATTGCCGCATTCGGGAGTGTATGCCGAGCATTCGCTGGGCTCACCGCTGCAGGAATATCCTTCTTCAATGGCACACGACATGTCGCAGCCGTCACCGTCTGTGGTGTTGGTATCATCACACTCTTCGCCGGCATCAATAGTACCGTTGCCGCAATCGCCGACTTCGCAGACAAACCCTGCAAGATCGGTATCCATGCACCCCGTATCGTTCCATGCGCCGGCCGCAAAACCCGGATGGTTGATTTCCACGCAGTCTTCAGCGCCGCCCGCATCGTCCGGCTGCCCCGATGCCCAGTTCGCGAAGTCGAGGGGCTCCCCGTCGACCCAGGCAAAGGTTCCTTCAATGTCGGTGTCAGACAAACCGATCCAATACTGATCCGCCCCGCCGGTAAGCGCCGCCACGGCATCGCGCTCTCCGGATGTTGTGATGGTGGTCAGGTAACCCCCGATCGCTTCACAGTGCGCCTTGGAAGCCGACCAACCGTCTTCACCATAGGCAAAGAGATAGTAATCGTGCCCATGGTAGGTGGCAGAATCGTCGGCACAGGAGGTGTTGCCGCAAAACGCCGTGGGGCGGCAGACACTCGGCTCGCCGCTGCAGGTGTATCCATCCTCAAAATTGCAGATGTTGTTGCAGCCGTCGCCGACAGTCGTATTGCCGTCGTCGCACTGCTCCGCACCCGCCTGCACCACCCCATCGCCGCAGGATCCGTTGGCGGTGCAATCGTTGTGACAATAGTCGTTGTTGGTGGCGTTGCCGTCGTCGCAGGCTTCACCGGGGTCGACCTCCGCATCGCCACAGGTGTAGTAGCAGCCCGTGGTGACGACCGATTGGCAATCCATGGTGCAGCTGAGTACGCCGCCGTCAAACCCTTGACCTGTGCAGCTCTCCGAACCCATATTGGTCAAATCGCAAATTTCGACGGACTGCACTGTGTAATCGCCGCAATAACCGTTGCTTGTGCAATCGTTGTGGCAGTAGTCGGTATTGACACCGTTGGCGTCGTCGCACTGTTCCGCACCCGTCTGTACCACTGCATCACCGCACGAACCGTTTGCCGTGCAATCGTTGTGACAGTAGTCGTCATTGATGGCATTGGCATCGTCGCAGGCCTCGGCACCTTCCTGCACCACATGGTCTCCGCACGAACCGTTATTGGTGCAGTTGTTATGGCAGTAGTCGTTGTCGGTGGCGTTGCCGTCATCGCATTGCTCTGCGCCCGCCTGCACCGTCCCATCACCACAGGATCCGTTGTTGGTGCAGTTGTTGTGGCAGTAGTCGTTGTCGGTGGCGTTGCCGTCATCGCATTGCTCCGTACCGGCAACGATCGAATCGCCGCAGGTGGTGGAACACACGCTCGGCTCGGCACTGTTGCATGACCAGCCCGCTTCCACAGCACACGAGTTGCTGCAGCCGTCACCCGTGCCCGTGTTGCCGTCGTCGCAGGCTTCCGTCGGACCCACATAGCCGTTGCCGCAGTAATCGGTGCCGGTGCAGGTCGAGGGATCGTCGTAGGTGCCCGTGCAGTATTCGCCTCCGCCGCAGGTGCCGCCGAAGGTGCCGGTGCAGGACGTGTTGTAGGAACCCGAACAGGATTCGCCATAGGTGCCGGAACAGTTGCCGCCATACGCCCCCGAACAGCTGGTGTAGTAGCTGCCCGTGCACGAACCGCTGTCCCCGTCATAGGTGCACCCATGGCCTGCGCAGGCGTCCGGATTGGACGTAAATTCAGTACAACTACCCGCATAGCTTGGCGAGCAGCCGGCGGTACCCAGGCATCCCGCCTCGTTGGCGTTGAAATCGGTGCAATCCGACGCACCCCAACTGCAACCGCTCACACCGTTACATGCGCCAGCATCCGTATAAACGGTGCAGCTTGATCCGCCACCCCACGTGCACCCCGGCTGCGCATTACACGCAGATATCCCAAGCGGCTCGCACGATGTCGCATTCCAGGTACAGCCTGCCTGGCCGGCACAAGGCGTCACATCGGAAAACTGCGAGCACAGGTACGGTGTCCAGCTGCAGTGGGCATCTGCATTGCAACCGCTGTCGTCTCCGTGGGATGTGCAGTTGTACATGGAACATCCCGCAACGGAATTGCACTGCCCCGAGGTCCACGCGCTGCTGCAGGTCAAACCAACTTGCGCAGCATGGAAGGTGCAGCCGGGAATGGCGGAACATGCCGTGCCGTTGTTGTTGTAATCGCTGCACTGTGTGGCAGACACCAGCGGCAGGATGCCATGCATCATCAACCCGATGCAGAAGAGCACGGTGAACGCGGTTCCGGCAGTGGCAATTTGTTTGAGAGACACTTCTTCTTATCCTAGCAGAAATCGTCATTTTGGACAATACAAAGAATCACTCCGTTTCATGACCGATGTCGAGATCTTCAATGTGCTGCGTCACCACGCCGTGCTCCACATACACGCAGTCAAACCGATATCCCGCCTCCCAACCGTGTGCTGCGACATAGCCGCGCCCCGCCTGCAGCATGGAAAGGCGTTTTTGCGGAGTCATATTCAGTTCCGGCAGATAGTGCGGACTGTGGGTTTTTCGCGATTTGATCTCACAAAACACCAATGTCTGATCCCGCGGATCAAACGCCACAATATCGATTTCCCCTTTGCCGACACGCACATTGCGGTCGTGCAGTTCGTACCCTTTTTGGCACAGATAGGCGGCCGCCACCGCTTCGCCATCGTGGCCGACACGCAGGTGCGGCGGGCGATGTTCCTCGGCTGCAAAAAATACGACTTTTGCTCTCTCTGTAGCCAAAATACCTGACGGATGATGACGGGAATCCTGTGGCATGCTTGCGCAGGGGAGGGTGTACGATGGTACACTACACCCATGCTTACAAAATTAACATCTCTCGCGACCGTTGGTTTGCAGAGCATGCGCGTGGAGGTAGAGGTGGGGTCGGTTCCGGGAGAGGCAAAAATTCTCATTGTCGGACTGGGTGACACGGCGGTGCAGGAGAGCAAGCAACGGGTGAAGATCGCCCTGCGCAGCTGCGGCTACCGTCTGCCCACCGGCAAAACCGTCACCGTAAATTTGGCTCCCGCCGATCTCAAAAAAGTTGGTCCGCGCTATGACCTGCCCATCGCGCTGGGTCTGCTTATCGCCCATGAACTGATCGATGTTCCGCGCGACACGCTCGATGCCACCGCATTCATCGGCGAACTCGCGCTCGACGGGGGGTTGCGCCATGTGTCGGGTGTGCTGCCCGCCGCGGTCGCCTGTCGCGCACTGGGGCTCAAGCGCATCGTCGTCCCCATCATGGATGCCCCCGAAGCCGCCCTCATCCCCGGCATCGAGGTGATCGGGGTGGCATCGCTCAGCGAGCTCATCGCGGTGCTCAGCGGCGCACAACCGGCCGCGGCGTTTGCCGCGCGAGAGGAAGAAGCCGCACCCGCAACACTCGTGGATTTCTGCGAAATACGCGGCCAGGAACAGGCCAAGCGCGCACTCGAAATCGCCGCAGCAGGAGGCCACAATGTCCTGCTCAGTGGCGCGCCGGGCGCGGGCAAAACCCTGTTGGCCAAAGCCTTGCAGGGTATTCTCCCCCCGCTCTCCTCGGAAGAGGCGATCGAAGTGTCGCAGATTTATTCTGTGGCCAATTTGCTTCCCGAAGGCACACCCCTTATGCGGCGGCGGCCGTTTCGAACGGTGCACCATACCGCAAGCGGCGTGTCGATTGTCGGCGGCGGGCAGATCCCCGGGCCGGGTGAGATCAGTCTCGCGCATCGCGGCGTGTTGTTCCTCGATGAAATCGCCGAATTCCCTCCCGCCGTGCTCGAGGTGCTGCGTCAGCCGCTGGAGGAACGCACCATCACCATCACCCGCGCACAGGGCAGCGTCACGTTCCCGGCCGATGTGCTCCTGGTTGCCGCGATGAATCCGCCGCAGTGGAGCGGCGGCAATGTACAACGCATGCAGCGGCGGATCAGCGCACCACTGCTCGACCGCATCGACCTCACGCTGTCGGTGCAACCTGTCCCCGTCAACGACCTGCAGCAAGGCGGCGTGCAGGGCGACACCTCCGAGACGCTGCGCACGCGCGTTTCACGGGCGCGACGGATTCAGGAAGAGCGCTTTGCAGGCACGGCCATCCGCACCAATAAGGAGATGGGATTGGCGGAGATCCGCGCCTACTGTGCCGTGGATGACAAAGCGCAGCATCTGCTCAACCAAGCGGTCGACCGCCTGAAACTGTCGGCGCGCGGCTATCACCGCACACTCAAAGTCGCCCGAACCATCGCCGATCTTGCAGGTTCCCGCAACATCGACACTGCCCATATCGCCGAAGCGCTCCAGTATCGGCAGCCCATCGGGATTGAAGCTGATTGATCGCCTTGCGTGGCTCGCGTAGGCTCGACCCATGCACACCACCCGCCTCCTTTCCGTTCTTGCACTTTCCCTGCTTCCCCTTCCTGCGCTTGCCGCACCGTCAGCGTCACAGCTGATGGATATCGTCCAGTCTGCCGATGCCGCAACGGTGTCGGGTGAGCTGCACGGCGAAAGCCGCTCGATGACGACCACATACTTCTCTTTGTGGGTATCGGGATTTGCGCACCCGGATCAAAAACAGGGAACGGCAAAAATGACCCTCGATATCGCCGTCCCGCAGTTTGGCGTCAACGGACGCATGCGCGGATCCTCGGTGGTCACCGGCGGCAAGGCCTATGTGATGCTGTCGGAAATGAAGGGAACCTGGGACAACCCTCTTCTCAGCTTCTCGGCCAACGGCCTCATGAAGCGGTGGATCGTGCAGGATCTGACCGAAGATCTGTGGAGCGCCGAGGGGATGAGCCGGGAAGATCGCGATGCCATCGATGCCGCATTCACCGTCACCGAGCAGAAGACGGCGCAGGGCGTTTCGTATGATTTCTCACTGACCGATATCACCCCCTTGCAGGACGCGGGGCTGGTCAGCCCCTATTCGACGCAGCGCACGGCCATCGACGGCACGGTGCAAACAGGAAAAAAGGGGGAATTCCGCAGTCTGTCGATGCACATGGGTGCCGGTGATGTGGAAATGACGCTGAAGGGGTCGCTCACGGTCAGCGCCGTCGCCAAACCGCAATCCGTCGTCGCTCCGACCGATGCGCTCACACCGGAGCAGGCCTATCAACTCCTGACCGGAGAGCCCACACCGACCGAACAGGTGCAGGAATCCTGGGAGAACTCCACCCCCACAGACACCGCCGAGCCGTCGTATGAAGAGAGCTCCGCGCCATCGACACTGGGCTGCACCGGCCGCACACTCTGCGGTTCCCGCCCCAGCCGCCGCACCCTTCACTCCCGCTAAATTCCATGCACGCCGCAGACCATCTCACCCAACGCATCGCTGCCACATCGCCTGTCTGTGTGGGGCTTGATCCGCAACTGAGCAAGTTGCCCGAAGGGATCTCCAAAAACGCCGCAGGCGTAGAGATGTTCTGCCGAGGCATCATCGATGCGGTTGCGCCCGCCGCGTCGTGCCTGAAGCCACAGCTCGCGTTTTTTGAGGCATTGGGATGGGAGGGCATGAAGACGTTTTGGGATGTATGCGCCTACGCCAAGGACAAAGGCCTGATTGTGATCGCCGATGCCAAGCGCGGCGACATCGGCTCCACAGCCGAGGCGTACGCCGAGGCGTTCCTTGGCGCCGGCAAGCCCGTGGATTGGGTCACCGTCAACCCCTACCTGGGCTTTGACGGAGTAAAGCCGTTCATCGATCAGTGCACAAAGAACGACAAAGGCGTGTTCATTCTTGTCAAAACCTCCAACCCCAGCAGTGGGGAACTGCAGGATCTGCCGGTGGGGGATGAGGCGGTACACGAGTATCTCGCGCAACTCGTCGAGAGTTGGGCGGCACAGCAGATAGGCCCCGCAACCAGCCTGTCGTGCGTCGGTGCCGTGGTGGGCGCCACCTACCCGGAGGAAATGACCTATCTGCGAACCCTCATGCCGCATGTGCCGTTCCTGATCCCCGGCTACGGCGCACAGGGAGGCACGGCACAGGACGCCGCCCGCGGATTTTTGCCGGACGGCACGGGCGCCATCGTCAACGCGAGCCGCTCGATCATCTATGCCTCAAGCGGCGCCGACTGGCAGCAGGCCGCGGCAGACGCCACGGCGGCCATGGTCGCGGATCTGCAGACGGCACTCAGTCGTTAACGGATCCTCCAAAGCGGCCCTTGGAGCAGCAGCGAACCTGTGGCATCCACCCAGTTGTAGTTTCCCGTACCATCCGACCAGGCCACGGCACCCGGGCGGCCGATGGTGCCGGGGTCGCCGAGCGACACCCGCACCGTGGGGGAAGCCGCATTTTGCGCGATCATAACATCCGCGTAGACATTGAACGTGCGCACACCGCTGCCGATGTTCCCTGCAGCCTCGCTGATGTCGCACGAGACCAGCCCAGCAGTCACCGCACACGAGAACTGATCGGGACGGTCGGTGGTCGTGACATACCAATTCGCTGTACTCACGCCCTGCGCCTCCACGGCAAACTGCAGGAAATTGACGCCGAGGCTCGCATCGGGCTGCACAATGCCCGCAAACTGGAACGACGCCAGGTTGAGCTTTTTGCCGGCCGTAAGCTCACCGCCGTTCTTCGCATTCTGCACCGATGTGATCATTGCCTGCACCGTCTGGTGGCCGGGGAAATGCGTCATGGTAGGAATCAGCTGGCGCGTCGCACCGCCGTCATCCTCCTGCAGCAGCACATTGAACGCCGTGGGCTCGATCAGCTCATTGGGTACGCCGCCGGACTCGCGCGTTTTCAGCAGCACCTCGAACCCAAACATCGTGTCGCTGTTGGCGGCGAGATGCAGCGTGCCTGCGGGCAGCACCGCTTCCCACGTGCGGTATTTGCGGTCACTGCTGTCCGATGCGCCACGCTGCAGCGTCAGCAATTCCTTGCCATTCGCGTCCACCAGATACACCGATGATACGGACGTCAGCTCATTCCTGAAACGCACACTGACGATGCGCACATCGCCCGCCAGATCGGCATGCACCTTTCCGTCAGCCAGCGGCAGGCTGCGCGTGCCGAGATACAGCTGGCGGCTTACTGCGGGGAATTTCTGATGCTGGATCGACGATGACGACGCAACGGACGACGATGTCGTCGAGACGCTGCTCGAAGATACGCTGCTTACCGATGAGGAAGATGTGGTGGTGGCAGATGAAGATGACGATGTGCTGGATGATGACGATGTCATCACACCCTTTTCCATGGCGCGGTACTCGGCCAACTGCCCGTCACGTTCGGCAAGAACCGCAGCGGTGAGCCTGGCCATCTGCCCGCGCGTGAGCGGCACGGACAGCTCGGGCTGCTCGGAAAGCAGAAGCCCCTTTTCGGTGGCTACCTGCACATAGGGCGTATACCACGCCCAGCGCACGTTTTCCGGCGGATGCGGAATTTCATACCCATACAGCGCAATGAGCATCTTGATGGCTTCTGCATAGTTCACCGGCGTATCCGGGTGAAAGTTGCCGTCCGGGTACCCTTGCACGATGCCGATGTCCTTCGCCTCACAGACAAACGATCCGTACCAAGCCGTGACATCCACATCCGGGAAACATTTGCCGTTTTGCACGGCGCCATTGCGATACCACTGATACCCACTCATTTCATCGCTGTGTGACGCGATGTACGGCACAAGAACGATTTTCAGAAACTCCGCACGGTTCAGGGTGCGATCGGGCGCAAAGCTTCCATCGGGGTTGCCCTGCACGGCGCCCGCATCGCTCAGCACGCTGATGGCCGCACGCTCCGCGAGGCTGAAGCGGGCATGGTCGGTGTATTGCTCCGTATGATCCTGCAGATCAATGGCAAACGCCGCTGCGGGCAGAAGCATGGAGGCAAAAAGAAGAGTGGTGGAGCGATGCATAGAAGAGAGTGTAGCAGGAAGAGGCACAGAGGACGGTTGACCGATGCGTCAGGCGTTTTGCGGTGTATCAGAGCGCAAGCAGTTTTTCGATCGTGTTCCAGTTGCGTGTCGTCACATTCTTGCCGAATTCCTTTTCGACAATCGCCATGGCATCCACGCTGCCGCGATCGTCGCTCACGGTCAGCACACTGATGAGCTCGCGACCGACAAGCGACAGGATGCGAAATTCCTTATCGGGTGACACGTACGGGAGTTTCAAGGAGCTGCGCGGTGCGTCTGCAAGGAATGTAACGTACAGGCGCGTCTTCTCTGTCACGGGAATTCCCTTGAAGGGATTGTTGCCGTGCAACGCCTCGAGTGCGGCCATCTCACGCACAAGGACGGGCACGGGGAACCCAAAACGCTTTTCGATGAGTGCAGAAAGCGCCTTTTCGAGCATTGCCGCTCCCTGCTTTGGCGCCTGAAACACCACATTGCCGCTGTTGAGCAGCGTCTTCACCTCGGTGTATCCGGCCTTTGCGAGCGCAGCCGACAGATCCTTCATCGGCACCTTCTTGTTTCCGCCGACGTTGATGCCTCGCAACAGCGCGACGTATTTGGGCATACGGAAATCATAGCGAAACAACGCTGCTGCAAAAAATACGTACCGTGTTTATACTGCAGGCGTATTGTGAATTCCTTCTCCCACTCCCTATGCGCTACGTTGACGGATTCATCCTCTGTGTACAAAAGAACCAGCTGAAAGAATATAAGAAGATGGCGCAATTGGGGGCGAAAATTTGGAAGAAGCACGGAGCTCTCGAATACATGGAGGCGATGGCTGATGATGTGACCCCGGAGGGTGTGTCACACACATTTCCAAAAGCAGCAAAGGCAAAGCCCGATGAGGTCGTCTTTTTCTCCTTCATCGTCTTTAAGTCGCGCAAGCACCGCGATGCCGTGAACAAGAAAGTGATGGCTGATCCGAAGATGCAGTCTAATCAGTTTAAAGACAAGCCAATGCCCTTCGACATGAAGCGCTTCTCCTACGGCGGATTCCAAGCGTTTGTGGAAGCATGATGGTAACCAGGGTTTCTCTATTTATTTTACCCTGGTTTTCGTTGTGCCAAGGCCAAAACTTACAATCAGGATTCGGAAAGCATTTCCTTCACCGTAATTCCCAATAAATCTGCGACAAGCAAAAATTGCGAGGGACTTAGGATCACTCCTTTTAATTCAGGTATTCCCACATGCAAATCATCAAGGTTGCATGTCCGTATGTCCGCACCTTGCAAGAGTGCCTGGGACATCTGTGCCTGCGTCAGATTACAATCACGAAAAACAGCCTTTGAAAGGTCAGCGCCTTGGAAATCCGCACCCTGTAAATCACAATTCTGAAACCTGCAATTCTCAAATTTGCAGAAACGAAATGATGCCAGATTTGCCTTACAGGCTTTCAGAAGTACTCTTTTGAAATTACCCCGGGAAAAGGAAGTTCCCGTGAGTCTGCAGTTCGAAAAGGTTACATTGCGAAAAATGGAATGCTCTAATTTTGCATTGGCCAAATCACAATGAATACACTCTACTTCTTCCAGATCCAATCTTTCAGATGTACAACCGGCAAATATAAGCTCATGTAACCTGCAGCCATTGAATTCGATGGATTCAAGAGACTGCTGGCTTACCTCACCTGTGATTTCGCAATCGAAAACTTTGTCTCCAGAAGACAGTCTACTGATGAAAACAGGCCGTAAATTTGTTAGTGTTTTACGTAGGCCAATATCTAAATGTTTTTTACCCATAGAATAATGGGTACAGCATAGCAGCCATAGGTTTAAATATTGATAAGATGGTAGTCCCGATAGGAATTGAACCTATATTTGCCCCTTAGGAGAGGGCCGTTCTATCCGTTGAACTACGGGACCACGGCAAAAGCTTAGCGGCTCCCTGCGGGCTCCAACAGCGCTTTTACTTGGCCAAGACCACCACCTCGCGACCCTCGGCAGGCAGCGAACCCTTCAGCTTGTATTCGTTCACCTGCTCCTTACCCACGGCGCCGCAGGCCTTCATCACCTCGGGATCAAATCCCTTCTCACCTTCAAGCAAAATCAGCACGCGGGGATCGATGTCCTCCAGCAGCTTCTGCACCTTCTTGGCGTCCTCGGCGGCCACCATCATCACGTGCACGTCGCCGGCGATCTGAAGCTCGGCATCGTTCCACTCCTTCAGCGGTCGGCTGGGCAGGGCAATGCGCATGCCGTCCACAACGGCGATCCACGACACCTGCTTGCCTTCGTCGTGACCGATGCCGCGCAGCGTGACCCCCGCCACGTCATACTCACCGGGCCACGACAGCATATCACCGGCCGGCGTTTCGGCGGGCACGGAGGCAAGCACCAAATCCTTGTCGCCAAGGGGCTTTGGGCTGTAGACGGAAATGCCGCGGGAACCTCCCGTGATTCTGCATGAACCGTTGGCTGCTGGGGTGAACTGCAACATGACCGAGAGAGGATACTCAGGGCGAGGCGATCGGGCAATGCCCAAAGAAAGCCCAAAAAGGCGAATGTCCGGGTTTTGCGATCAGCGACGGGGCAGCGGCTCCTCCGTCTCGATGCGCTCGATCTTGGCGCCTACGGAGCGGAGCTTCTGGTCGAATTGGTCGTAGCCGCGCTCGATGTAGTGCACATCGGTGATGGTCGTTTCGCCTTCTGCGCACAGGGCGGCAATCACCATCGCGGTGCCTGCACGGATGTCGTTGCTCGCAACCACACGCCCATGCAGGGCGTTGGGGCCGATGATCAGCGCTTGATGGGCATTGAGAATTTCGATGTGTGCACCCATTTTTTCCAGCTCGTAGAGATAGGCCATGCGACCCTCGTACAGCACCTCGAAGATGCGGCTGACGCCCGTGGCCTGTGTGAGAAGCACGCCCATCGGCGACTGCAGATCGGTCGGAAAGCCGGGGAAGATGTTGGTCTGCACGGTGACGGCGCGATACTCGGAGCTTTGGCCATCGACCGTAAGCGCCTTGCGCGCGGCATCGTAGTGGATATTGCCTCCCACGCGGCGCAGCAGCGCCAAAAACGACAACAGATCGTCCTCCTCGACATCGCGCAGCACCAGCTGGCCATGGGTCACGAGTGCGGCGATCGCAAAGGCACCCGCCTCCAGATAGTCACTGACCACCTTGTGTGTGACCGGCAGCAGCTTCTGCACGCCATGCACCACCAGGCGGTGGCTGCCGATGCCTTCCACCTCCGCTCCCATCGCACGCACCATGCGGCACACGTCCTGCACATGCGGCTCGGCAGCGGCGAGATCGATGATCGTTTCTCCGGGGATCAATGCCGCGGCAAGCACCGCGTTCTCCGTGGCAGTCACGGAGAACTCCGGCAGGATCACGCGACCTGGACGCAGCACACCCTGCAGGTGCAACACGCGATCCGTGCTCATGTCTTCGGCTCCCAGCTGTGTCAGGGCGGCGATATGGGCGGCTACGGGGCGCTTCCCCAGCACACAACCACCCGGATAATCCATTTCCACCACGCCGAACCGCGCAAGCAGCGGACCGAGCAACACGATGGATCCGCGCAGACGCGACACCATCTCATGGGGGATCGGTTTGCTTTCGAGGCGCGTGGTATCGATCACCGCGGTGTTGCCCGTAAAATCGATTTTGGCACCGAGGTATTCCATGATGTGGATCAGTGCGACGGTGTCGCGGATCCGCGGCACGTTTTGCAGCGTGACCACGCCGTTGACGAGCAGTGTTCCCGCAAGCAGCGGCAGCGCCGCATTTTTCGAGCCGCTGATGTGCACCTCCCCGTGCAGGGGCACTCCTCCTTGGATGCGATAACGGATATCCATGGGCATGGAAGTGTAGCGTTGACCCGGCCGGAAGTCAGGCGTTTTGAGAGGCCTTAAAGCGACGCCATGGCAAATTGCACGGCGAGCAGCGGCCGTTGCGCATTGGTGGCAAGCAACGACCCCAACCGCCGAAGCGCCTGCTCCTGTGCCGCCGTCCTGACGGGCTGTTCGCGGAGCGTGAGGGCAAGATGCAATACGAACCTGGCGGGGTCGGCGCCTTTCTCGGTCATGGGCTCAAGCAACTTCAGACGCTCACTCAAATCCGCACTTCGCCAAAAGGAACCCGCCTGCGTGTGGAGCAGCCGCTCCTCGCGCAATTTCTCAGGATCATCACGCAGCGACAACAGCAGCCCGGGTGCGCCCTGGCTGATATGGGTGAGAAAATGCGCCTCCTCCGGATCCAAGCCCTGCAGTAACGGCTGCAATTCCTGCGGGGGGACGGCGGAGAAACGGATGACGCGGCAGCGTGATGCGATCGTGGGTAGGATGTGGTCGGTCGACTCGGTGGTCAGCAGAAACACGCGCCCCTCGGGCGGCTCCTCGAGGACTTTGAGCAGGGCATTGGCGGGCGGATCCTCCATGCGCTCAATGTTGCGGATACAGATCGCCCGATAGCGACTCATGCCCGTTTCCATGATGCGTTGCTGCAGGGCGCGAATGTCATCGATGCTGATACGGTCGGTCTTGGCACCCGCTTTTTTGCGGTGATCCTGGGGCACGTTGGAATACTTCGAAAGTACGTTCCAGTCTTCCATACGGTCTTCAATCCAGAGTTTATCGAGCACAAGAAGATCGGGATGAATCAGGCGGTCAATCATCTGTTCTGCTTTTTCGCGATGCTCATCATCGACATCCTTCAGTAGAAGCTCCTTGGCGAACCATTTGGCCACCGTGAATTTGCCCACATGCGGCGGACCGGTGAACAGATACGCATGCGACACATTGTCATTCTTTAGATCCTGAAGAAGCTGGTGCCGCTGATGCTTGTGCCCGACAAGATCCATGGAGAACGATGATAGCACTGCCTGAAGCTGTGTGTCTCAGCGGAACTGCACAGACGCAACCAGAGCGTTAAATGCCTGAGCAAGCCCCGGATCATTTCCCATGCAATGCCCCTTAATTTCCACCGCCTGTTCTCCGCGAATCACCAGCGCTCTCATGGCCGTGCAGGTATACGGCGGATCTGTCGTGTACATTCCGTAGTCAGGGAGAATCCATGTCGCAACATCGTAGCCGTCATGAGATGAAACCTGCAGCGAGCTTACTGATTCGATCGATGTTTCGAGTTGTTGCAATTTGATACGCGCCGCAGCGTCTGTCGTAGGGTTGATATCAACACCTAGATCACCTTTTCGCACACCGCAGCCGTCGCAAGACATTTTAGACCAGATGCCCCATCCAGATTCCCCTTGAGCAAACGCAAAAGCAGGCCAGGAGGAAGGATAGAGAAATGAGAAGAAAACACGCTTATCACTGTATGCATTCAGATTTGCGTGCATTAGATCATCGAAGGTTTTCGAGGGCTTGTCCGTCACGCCAGCTTGCAGGCGATAGATCATCTCGGCCATCTCGCCGCGGGTGATCTGTTGGTCAAATGCATTGATGGATGTGGGGATGACATGCGCGTCACCTAACGCCGTGGCATACGGCTTAAACCAAGGATCCTGTGCAGGCGCATCGATGGCGAGGCTCCCCATGCCGTACGCGTTACCGAGAATCTTGGCTGACTCCACGAAGTTGATCGTGTGAGAAGGCCGAAAGGTGCCGTCTGGATAGCCACCGATCGTCCCCACTTCTGATGCAGCACAGACATATTTGCCGAACCACATATCCGGCGTGATATCGGAAAACGGCTTCGTGCTCGGATCATCAAAACAATGCGAAAGCCACGAGGGTTCCTGGCCGTTTTCGAGCAGGTAGATATCTTTCCTTGCCCCTGTCACGATCTTCACAAACTCCGCGCGGTTGATCGTTTGATCGGGTTTGAACGTCCCATCGGAATATCCTGAAACGATTCCTTGTGCCTTCACATAGGCAATGGCATCGGCGTTGGGATGCGAGGATGGCACGTCGGAAAAAGCGTTGCCGACCAGCACCTCGCCGCCGTGTGTAAGGCAGGGCGCGGCGAAGTAGTTGATGACGGTACCGTCGGGGGTGCAGCGGGCAACCTGGGTGCCGTCGGCACACACATATGGGCTGCATTCCGCCAGATCATCGGGCGGACAAGCAAAGAACTCGCAGTTGTTTTGGGGATCGCGGCCGACAGCCGACCCGTCGGTACAGATCTTGGCATCCATGGTGCACACCTGGGTTGTTGCCTCTCCACAGCGTGCCCACTGAATGAGCGACCCGTCGCACGAGTTGTACCAGCCCTCGCTTTTTGTGCCGATGTTGTCGCAAACCGGGACGCATTGTGCGCCTTGTGCCAGCCCCGCCGTTCCGAAGAACACCACAAAGAACAAAGATGTGAGCAAGGAATCCATGTGACTCAGTGTACTCCTTATTCCTCGCTGCCGTGGCACTTCTTGTATTTCTTCCCGCTGCCGCACGGGCACGGATCGTTGCGACCCACCTTGGGCATGGATGAAGGGGCGGTCGCGGCTTTGCCCGACTGGCGGCGTGCAACGGCCTGCAGCATGGGGGCGCCCTCGAGATCCTCGGGTGTGGCACCGGTATCGGAAAGGTTCGCTTCGATGTCGGACGCATTGGTCTGCACGGAATCCAAGTCATCCTGCGCCTGCTGCAGGATCACCTGCGGCGTGAACTGGGCAAAGTCGACCTGCAGGAGCATGCGGACGGCGGAGGCATCGATGGTGGCCAGCAGCTGCTGGAACTTGCGGAACCCCTGATCCTGATACTCGATGACCGGATCGCGCTGTGCGTAGCCCGAGAACGCCACCTGTTCGCGCAGGTGCGACATGTCGTCGATGTGCTCCATCCAGTGCGTATCGATGGCCCGCAGCCACACGGCGCGCTCCGCCTGGCGGGCGGCGTGTCCGTCGGCGGCCTCGCACTTCTGCTCGTAGAAGGTGCGGAGGATGTGCTTGCAGTGGTCGCCAAGACGCTCTGTATCCTGGATCTTTTTCAGCTCCGCTTCGCTGAGTGCGGGTGCGAGTTGCGGCTGCAGCACCGACAGCTGTTCGCTGATCTCGGCGATGTTCCACAGATCCGGATCGGTGGTCGTGCAATGGAGCGCGATGAGCGCATCGACCTCGCGCCCCAACGCCTCAAGGGTGTCTTGGTGCAGACCCTCCTGCACCTCGCCTTCGCCCTTCTGCTCCTGTGCGATCTTCTCCAAAATTTTCTGACGGCGCTTATAGATGATTTCGCGGTGTTTGTTCATCACCATGTCGTACTGCAGCACATGGCGGCGGGTATCGAAGTGGTAGCCCTCCACGCGCTTCTGCGCGCCTTCGATGGAGCGCGAGACCATGCCGTTTTGCAGCGGCACATCATCGGGAACTTTCAGGCGTTCCATCATCGCCTTCAGGCGGTCGCCGCCGAACAGACGCATCAACTCGTCCTCCATCGACACAAAGAACATGCTTTCGCCTGGATCGCCCTGGCGGCCGCTGCGGCCGCGGAGCTGGTTGTCGATGCGGCGGGCTTCGTGGCGCTCGGTGCCGAGGATGCACAGTCCCCCGAGATCGGCCACACCCTCGCCCAGTTTAATGTCGGTTCCACGGCCGGCCATGTTGGTGGCGATGGTCACGGCACCTTTCTGGCCTGCGAGTGCCACAATATCGGCTTCTTTTTCGTGCTGCTTGGCATTGAGCACCTGATGGGGGACGCGCATGTCATTCAGCAGTGCGCTCATGGCCTCGGATTTTTCGATCGATGTGGTGCCGATAAGCACCGGCTGTCCCTTCTCGTGCTTCTCCTTGGCAATCTTCGCCACGGCGGTGAACTTGGCCATCAGCGTGCGATAGACGGCGTCCGGCTTATCCTCGCGCACCATCGGCTTGTTGGTCGGGATCACCAATGTGCGCAGTTTGTAGATCGATTCAAATTCCTCTTCTTCCGTCTTGGCCGTACCGGTCATGCCCGCGAGCTTGGCGTAGAGACGGAAGAGATTTTGGAAGGTGATGGTGGCAAGCGTGCGGCTTTCGCGCTGCACGGTCACGTTCTCCTTGGCTTCGATCGCCTGGTGCAAACCGTGGCTGTAGCGGCGACCCGGCATCAGGCGGCCGGTGAACTCGTCGACGATGATGATCTCATCATCTTTCACCACGTAGTCGACATCACGCTGGTAGATGGCATAGGCACGCAACGCCTGCTCGATGTGGTGCACCTCGGCAAAACCCTTGTCGGTGTAAATGTTCTCCACGCCCAACGTTTTTTCCATCAGGGCGATGCCCTCTTCCGTCAGGGTGGCGGCGCGCTGTTTTTCGTCTTTGACAAAGTGCTTTCCCTCCTCGAGCTGACGCACGTACTGCGCATACTGCAGGTATTTCGTCGTCGATTCCTCCGCGGGTGCGGAGATGATGAGCGGGGTGCGCGCCTCATCCACCAAAATGGAGTCCACTTCGTCGACGATCGCGTAGTTCACACCGCGCTGCACCTGCGCCTCGATGCTCTGCGCCATGTTGTCGCGCAGGTAATCGAATCCGAATTCGTTGTTGGTGCCGTAGGTGATGTCGCACGCGTAGCCCTCGCGGCGCTGCGTGGTGGTCAGCCCGTGCACGATCACACCGACAGTGAGACCGAGTGCCTTGTACAGCAGCCCCATCCAGGTGGCATCGCGCTTGGCCAGGTAATCGTTCACCGTGACCACATGCACGCCCTTGCCCGACAGTGCATTGAGATAGACGGGGAGCGTGCACACGAGCGTTTTTCCTTCTCCGGTCTTCATTTCGGCGATCATGCCGCGGTGCAGCGCCGTGCCGCCGAGGATCTGCACATCATACGGGCGCATGTTCCAGGTAAAGGTCTGCTTGCCGATCTCCATGGTCTCGCCCTGCAGCAGATCGCAGGCCTTCAGTACCACGGCAAACGCCTCGGGCAGGATCTCGTCGAGTGACATGCCTGCCGCCACCTTCGCTTTCAGCTCCTCAGTCTTTTTGGGCAAGTCTTCGCGCGTGAGCGACTGGATCTCGGGGCGCTTTTCAAACTCACGCACCTGCCTGACCACCGGCCACAGGCGCTTGAGCTCCTTTTCATTCGGATCGCCGAGAATTTTGGTGAGCACGTCGAGAATCGCCATGAGGTGACAGGGTAGCGAACGGGCATCAAAAAAGCGAGGCTACCACCCTCTGCCGTACCACGGCGCCAACCCCTTTTGCTCCTCTTGAGCCGCAGCGACGACTGCCGGCAGCACTTCCTCGATCGCCGCCGCCCTCACCCGCAACGCCCCCTTCGCCGTGACCAGGGCTTCGTGCTCGGGCAGAAGCTCGCCCGTGAACTCCCACCCCTGCCGCACCGATGTCACAAAGACGTCCAGAGCCACCACCTCCGGCTCTTCGCTGGGATGGCCGACAAAGAGGAGATCCTTTTTGGTCGAGTGAAGCCAGCGCACATCGGTGCGACCCGCACGCGCCAGCCACAGATCACGGAGATGAATCCCCGCCGCTGGGATCTGCAACCCCCAGGCCATCGCATTGGCCAATGCAACACCCACGCGAAGACTGGTAAACCCACCGGGTCCGGTGACGCAGACGATTTTGGTGAGATCGCCCATCTGCCAACCTGCTTCTTCCGTCACCGCGCGCACAAGAGGGAGTAGCTCTGCATCCGACACGCGATGGTTCATGTCCTGCTTCGCCAAAACTTTTTCCCGGGTGCAACAGGCAAGCAAACCGTGATTGGAGGCCAGATCAAGGAAGAAGGCACGCATCAGTGGCAGTCTAGTACGCCTTCGCGACAAATGCTGCGGCAATACGTTGGCCGGCGCGCGGATACGGCTGTGCGCGGAACCAATCGACCGATCCGTGGAGGATGCCGTGAGCATAGTGCCTGGCAATGCCGCGGATGGTGTACACATCGCCCGGTCTCAGCAGCACGTGGGTGCACGGTTCACTCGTTTTCGTTTCGGCAAAACCGATGACCGCCGATGATTGCAGGGTGACCACGGCGTTTTGCCCCACGCCGGGAGCATCCACATGGGCGGGTATGCCCCTGCCGGGGTTGTAGTAATTCACCTGCAAAAAATCCACCGCCCCGATGAGGCGATCATCCACCAGACGACTCGCAACCTGTTGTACCGATTGTGGGAAGCGATCTCTGTCGAGCAGGAGGAAAGTGCCCCACGAAGAACGCTCCAGTCGATCGCGTCCCACGCGTTGCAGGTCATCGATCACTGCCAGCCGATCAACCTCAGGCATATATCCATGGATATGCTCCAATCCGGCCAATTCTTTGCCCGCGATGTACAGCTGGTTGGGAGATTGCATAGTTTATGAAAATAGCACAAAAAATCGCTTTTGTCTGCTATCCTGCCTCCAGTATGCCGACCCTTTCCGTTGTCATCCCCACACGGCGACGCCCCACGATTCTTCGGAAGGCGCTCACCCATCTTGCCGCGCAGACGATCGCCGACGAACTGGAAGTGATCGTGGTGCACGACGGCGAAGATGACGGGCTGACGCGGCAGGAACTGCGCGACCCGCGGCAGTGGCCGTTCCCGCTGACCTACTTCGCCATCCCGAAAGGACAACAGGGGATCGCCCGCAACCGCGGCGTGGAGAAAGCCACGGCACCGCTCGTGCTCTTTATCGGCGATGACATCTTCCTGGATCCCGACGCCTGCGAAGCGCATGTGCGTGCGCACGAACACGGCGAAGGGGCGGCAGTGCTCGGCTTCACGACATGGGATCCCGACTGCCGCATCAACGATGTGATGCACTGGCTCGAACTCGTGGGCTGGCAATTCGGCTACCCGATGATCGAGCGCTACGCCCACCTGCGTCTGCCCGCACAAATCCAGCCGAGCTACACCTACACCAGCTTCATCAGCCTCCCTACGGACATCGCCATGCGCATCCGTTTCCGCGAAGACGTGGCGCTGTACGGATGGGAAGACATCGAATGGGGTTTGCGTCTGCGCGATGCGAACGTGGGGCTGATCTATGAGCCCGACGCCAAGGCGCTGCATCATCATCACATGGAGTTGTATGAATCGTTGCAACGGATGGAAACCCTCGGCCGCAGCGCGGTGGTCATGGAACGGCACAGCAGGGGGCTGCAGATCGTGCCGCGCGGCCTCAAGCGCATCGTCTACCGGCTCATCGCCCTGCTCCCCACCTTCCGCGGGGAACATGCCGCAGCGTTCCTCAAAGGCATCGACGAAGTGGAGCGTGCAGAAAGAGGATAATCGCCGAAAACAGTATAATTATCTTTTTAGTCAATTATAGCCGCTCCTTGCCTCTGAGCCTGTTTCTGCTATCCTAAGGACGTCACCGTATGACAAATCGTCACTGTTCCTATCCTGGAACGGTGGCCTTCCCGCATCCTTCCCTCCCGTTCTATGCGTTCCACATTCGTCGCCGCCATCAACCAGATCTGTTCCGAGAAAAACGTCTCGCCGGATCAGGTGCTTGAAGCTGTGAAGCTGGCCATCGCGACCGCCTACAAAAAGGACTACGGCAACAAGGAGCAGGAAGTGCGTGTGAACTTCCGCGAGGACAGCGACAACCCCCAGATCCTTGTGATCAAGGAAGTGGTGGAAGACGTGGAGAACGAGAACTTCGAAATCAGCATCAAGGACGCCAAGAAGATCAAGGGCGACAGCGAGGTGGGCGATGAAATCGAGATCGACGTCACGCCCGAAGGCTACGGCCGCATCGCCGCACAGAGCGCAAAGCAGGTGATCCTCCAGAAGCTGCAGGAAGCCGAGCGTCAGAGCCTTTACGAGAAGTTCAAGGATCGCGAGAACGAGCTGCTGACCGCCAACGTCACAAAGGTCGACCCCAACTGGGTCACGCTCGAGATCGAAGGCATGACCGTAAGCCTGCCGTGGCGCGAGCAGATCCCCGGTGAGCACTACTACACCGGCAAGCGCATCCGCGTGTACCTCGACACCGTCGAAATGACGGGCAAGGGACCGCAGCTCAGGATCTCCCGCACGCACGCAATGCTCGTGAAGAAGCTGCTTGAGCTTGAAATCCCCGAAGTCCGAAACGGCGACGTGGAAGTGCGCGGCCTCGCCCGCGATGCAGGCTTCCGCAGCAAGGTCGCCGTGCAAAGTAAGGATCCCCGCATCGACCCGATCGGCGCCTGCGTCGGTCAAAAGGGAGTGCGTATCCAGGCCGTGATGGAAGAGATCAACGGCGAGCGCGTGGACATGCTCGAGTGGAGCGACGATCCGATCAAACTGATCTCCACCGCGCTGCAGCCCGCCTCCATCTCCGCCGTGATCATTGTCAACGACAAGGACGGTGTGGACGAGCAGGGACGCAAGATCAAGAAGCGTGCCGCCGTGTTCGTGGAAGAGGCGCAGCGCCCGATGGCCATTGGCAAGAAAGGACAGAACATCCGCCTCGCCACGGAGCTCACCGGCTTCGAACTCGACATGTACAACTACGAAGAGCTGCCCGCCTTCAAGGCCAAGCTCGAGGAGCTGATGGGCGCCCCCGTGCAGGCCGCCGTGCTGACGGAAACGCCCGTGGAAGGAGCAACCGAGGCCGAAGCGCCCTCCGACGGAGCCGCGGCGTAAGAACATCGGAAGAACACACGACAGCATGCCGGCAACGCGCTAGCATGCTTTCGTGCAACTCCCGAAGATTCCCTTCGCCGTGCTGGACACCGAAACAACCGGCTTCGTGCCGCGCGTGCATCACATCATGGAGTTTGCCTGCGTGCGCGTGGAACACGGCAAGATCGCCGAGGAGTATGAGGAGCTGTTGAGCGTGCCTGACGAGATCCCGCCCCATGTGCAGTCGCTCACCCGCATCCGCACGGCGGATATCGCGGGAAAGCCGCGCATCGGCGAGCGGCAGGACGCGATCATCAAGACCATCGGCAGCGACACACTGCTCGTCGGCCAGAACCTGGGCTTCGATATCGGCATGTTGAAGGGGGAGGGCATCGATCTGACCGAGCGCCCGTGGATCGACACGTCCATGCTCGCATCGCTCGTCTTCCCCGAGCTCGCCAGCTACTCGCTCGGGTACGTCAGCCAGGTGCTCAAACTGAATCACAGCCCCGTCCACCGTGCGCTTGGCGATGTGCACGCCACGCTCGAATTGCTCTCGAAATGTTGGGAACGGATGTGCAGCCTGCCACAGGCACAGCTGGATCAGTTGCGTGACGCATTTGGCCGGAGCACCGAAGGCTACCGCCTGCTCGCGGGGGCATTGCCCGCCAAGAGCGACGGATCGTTTGTGCCGGTGCTTCCGCAACCCGAAGGATGCGTGGAATGCGCGGAGGAAACGGAGCTCAAGACGCCGGCGGCGGGAACCGTCACGCTGCACGAGGAGGATCTGCACCCCGCGTTCCTCCACCGCATCATGCGCGCCGCAAGCAAAGACAAAGGCACGCGTCACTGGATCGCCGTCAAAAATCTCGAAGCCACCGTACGCCGCTGCGTGCTGCCCAAGGGTGTCTCCGTGCTGTATCCGCCGTTCCTCCTGCCCCATCAGGAAGCCATTGAACGGCTGGCCGCGCAGAAGGAACTGACCTCCGATGAAGCAACGCTGCTGCTCAAACTCCAGTGGTTCTCGCCCAAGACCCGCGCCGAGCTGGCCATTCACGGCAATGAGAAGGACATCTGGGCGGGTCGCATCGCCTGCACGGAAAACTGCGAAGGGTATCAGCGACAATTCGAGAAATTGGAATCCGTCGTGCTGGTGGATCAGCGACAGCTGTTCCAGTTTTTGCGCGAGAAGACACCAGAGGCGCAGAAGGCGCTGGCCATGCAGCCGCACATCATCATCGATGACGCATCGATGCTCGAAGAAACCGCCACCAAGGCATTTGGCGACGTCTGCGCGTTGCAGGAACTGCGAGCGGCAGCGGAGCAACACCCCGTGCTGCAAAAGCTCTCGGACATGCTGGCTCTTTGGGTGGAGCAGGTGCGCCAAAACCAGGACATGCGGTTCCTTGCAAAGAGCGATCTGGAAAAGCGCGAGACCGTGCATCTGCGCGAGCAGCTCGGCACACTGCTGGACACGCAGAAGGATCTGCCGCCCCAGGCCCGCAGGCTGATGACTGCCGCACTCACGCTGCTCGACCCTGCGCATCTTGCCGGGCGCGTGACCTGGATCGAGGTGTGGCAGAACGGGTCCGTGGTGCTGCAGGCCTATCCTGAACGCATCGATTTCCTGCTGAAGGAACATCTCTTCGAGCCGTTCCCGACAACACTGCTGGTCCCCAAAGGCGCCAAAACCCTCCCTCTCGTCACTCCGCAACAGATGCCGATCGCCGTCGAACAATCCGATGTCGCCGGCTCCTGCGTGGTTTCGTTCCCGGAAGGCAGCAGCGCGCAGGCAGTGCTGACCGATCCTCTCCCCGGCAAAACAGTCGTATTGTTGGGCAGCCGCAAGGCCATCGAGCAGTGTTATGTGCGCTTTGTGGAGGAATTGGAGCAGAAGGGAATCACCCTGCTGTGCCAGGGACTGAGTGGCAGCACCGGCCGTATGGAGGCGGAGTTTGCCGCCGCCGCTTCGCCCGCCATCTGCGTGCTCACCCCGTGGACCTACGAAGGGTTCGAGCTGCCCGAGGGAACAGTGGATCATGTGGTGCTCGATCAGGTGCCGTTTGATTCGCCTTCCCAGCCGATGATCCAGGTACGCAGCAAATTCGTCAGCGACGGGTTTGCCGATTATCTGCTGCCCAAACTGGAACACCGCCTGTTCCGCCTGCTGCGCACCCTCAAGCGCCATGCGGCTGGCACCCCTACCGTTGCCGTCTACGACGAACGCCTGCGCACGAAGCAATACGGCGGCCGTGTGATGCAGTACCTGACGCAATTCAGCGGGGAAGCGGCTCCGGTGCCAAGCATCGCTCCCGCAAAAAAGCCGCGCGCCAAAAAATCACAACCGTCGCTGTTTTAGGAAGCGGGCGACACCTCGGGCGGATCGCAGGTCACCCCGTCATCTTCGCCGCGGTCGTTGCAGCCGGGCAGATCATCACACTGCGTGCCCATGCCGTTGGTATAGAGGATGTAGTGCTCCCGCTGATCCTGGCACTGCACGATGCATTCGTGCGGCGTTTCGGGCGTGCCTTTGTAGCTGTAGTTCACGGCGATGGGCAGACCCCTGCACGTCTCATGGCTCTGTTGGAAAAACGTCCCGGCTTGTGACGGCGGGTTCATCTGCTGCCACGCAACCAGCAGCAGGACGACGGCCATACCCACGACGGCGACGGTGTTGGGATCGGGAAGGCGCTTCATTGCCATGACAGTACACGAATGCTTTGGGCAAAAAAACCCGTCAGGACATGCTGGTTCCCGGAATCAGTCGGCGCCCTTCCTGCCCAGAACCACAAACGGTGTCCGCCACAGCACCCACAGATCCAGCACAGGCGACCACTCCTCGATGTACTGCAGATCGAGGCGCACCTCCTCTTCAAAGCTGAGATCCGAACGACCGGAAATCTGCGCCAATCCCGTAATGCCGGGGCAAATGGCAAACACGCGGCGCTGATACGGCGAATAGCGCTTCACTTCCTCGGGCAGATGCGGCCGCGGCCCCACCAGTGCCATGTGTCCCAACAGCACGCTGAACAGATTGGGAAGCTCGTCGATCGACCATCGGCGCAGCAGGGATCCGATGCGGGTGATGCGCGGATCGCCCTTCACCTTGAAGAGTGGCCCGTCCTTACGATGATTGAGATGGAGCAGCTCTTCCTTGCGACGGTCGGCATCCTTCACCATCGTGCGGAATTTGATGATGGGGATTCTTTTCTTGCCGCCCAGACCCACGCGCTTGCTCACGTAGAACACCGGGAATCCGGAGTCGATCACAATGCACAGCGCCACAGCGAGCAGCAACGGACTGAGCAGAACGATCAGCACCAACGCACCCACCACATCCGTCGTGCGTTTCCACACGCGCCCCCAGCCGTCCAGCGGCGTGGGGCGAAAGCGGATAAGCGGAAGCAACCCCATGCGCTCCACGGCAAGCTGATGGGGGCTTTCGGTCAGGACGGGCGGGAAAAACGCGTAGTCCACATGTTCGCTGCGGCAATACTCGATCAGTTCCTGCGTGGCCTCGTCTTCGGGGTGCGGATCGGTGTGGAGGACAAGATCGAGATCCTGTGCATCCATCACGCGCATCAGGTCGCCGCAGCGCTTGTAATGGCCGATGTAGCGGTAGTGCACATCGCGCTCGAGCAGCTTTTCCACTTCGGGCGTGACGGACACCTTGCCGAGCGACGCCACCGTACGCACCCCCACGCCCGCGCGCAGCAACATCCGCTGGAAGAAGATCAACACCGAACGGATGAGCGTGACAAACAGGAAGATGAAGAATGCCGAATGCAGCAACAGCACGCGGGAGAAAAAGAGCTCACGTTTGACGAGGAAGAACCACCCGATCACCACGATCAGCCAAATCGACGCCGCCTCCAAAATACGTCCGATCTCCTTCCAGCCGCTCGCGCCCGAGCGCAGCGAATAGAGGCCGAGCACCATGGCGCTCACAAGAAAAATGACGATGCCGGGCTGAATAAACCCGGTCATGTACGACGGCAGCGAGGGGAGTGTGGTGGCGGGATCCAGCAGCTGTACTCCCGGCACCAAATCCATGCGCGCTTCGCGCAGGCGATACGACAGCAACAGCGCCGCCACGACCGCCAGGGCATCGAGGGGTACGCGCAGAATCCCGAAGAGGATTTCGACCTTCTTCACCTCCCCAGTGTACCCCAAGCACCCATGGCTGGCTCGGCATAGCAAAACGGAGGCCGAAGCCTCCGTTTTGCGCACAATCCGCGTCCTTATACGCCGGGTTTTGTCTATGCGTACGTGTGCTGCGTACGCTGAGATGATCATCTCTCTGGCGCGGCGGTTGCCCGCCGGCTCAAGCGGAGGGGAAGGTGGCGCGACGGAACCATCGCGAATCCCACCGACCCAATTCCTCCTTGCTTCACCATGAGTTTACCTACTCGGCACAGCCCGAAGGCGTAGCCGGTCCTCGTTGATTCGAGGCGTTTCACTCCCCGCTGGGCACGACTTGCGTCATGACGGTGCGGAGTTCGTCTCTGTGGCACTGGTCCTCGCGCATCTTTACCGGATATGTGATGCACGGGCGGCCGTTAGCCGCATGGCGTTCCATTGAAGCCCGGACGTTCCTCGGTACGAGCAAGTCGTACCGCGATCATCGAAGGAGCGGAAACCCCAGTATGGCAGAAATGGCCAAGAATGGCAATTGTGACGGTAACAAAATGGCGGACACGACGTCTTGGTCATCATGAGTACTTTCCTTAAAGCGGCGTTGATCGCCACCATCTTCGGCGGCGGCTGGGCCGTCATCTATCTCGTCGCAAAGGCCATGCTGTAAAAAATCCCCTAGGGCGGAGCCCCAGGGGAATCGTTCAGGTGCGAAGTGGCGCCTTGCTGATGGCGATCAGGCGACGGGCAAGCATCTCGGTGGGGTAATACACACCGGTCTTCTGGCCGTCGTGCACCTCTTTCTCAAAACGCAGGAATCCGCGATCGATGAGCCGCTGGATCGCGGTCTCGAAGCTGTCGAGCGGGAACCAGTGCAGAAACGCCATCGCCACGAGGTTGGGACGAACCGCATCGGGCAAGACCCGCTCGCGACCGAGGGAGCAGACCCAGGCAAAGCAGCGCTTGATGACATTCCAGCGGATGCCGCTCGACGCATCGCGCCAATAGTAGAGCGCGTGATAGTGGATGCACCCCCACGTCAGCGCATACCAGGGTTGTCGGACACGATCCGCCTCGTCGTCGAGGATTCCCTTGTACCCCTGCGGGTCAACGAACATGTGCACCACCATGAACTCAAAGAGCTCGGGGAAGGCGCGCTGCACTTTGGCCTGCGTCACCGTGGAGGGGAACGCGGGCAGACCCTCGACCGGAAGCGACCGATGTACGAAACGGGGAGCCGGACAGTAGTTTGTGGAACCGCCACACATGACAATGTCTCCTATGGAAGAAAAGAACGATACCTGAACGCTGTACTGCAGTACGCGGACACCCTATGCAAATCGACAATCCTGGTACAATTAATCAATAAAAACTATAAAATTTACAATTTTTGTTCAATTTTTAACAAATAACGGATAGGATCGATCTGTGATCACCATTGCAAACGCCATCGAGCGGGTCATCGGCACACACCCCACATACGGAGAGGCACTGAAGGAGGACATTGTGAATTTCAGCGCGCTCGCACGAAAGATGAAGCCGGAGATCGAAGACATCCTGCTTGAAGAGGTGACCGATGGAGCGGTGGTGATGGCATTGCGTCGCCATGCAAAAGCACTCGGTGCCAACTACCCGGCCGAGACGGTGCATGCCATCCGCAACATCACACTGCGATCCGATATCACAGAGGTGGCCTTTCAAAGTTCACCGCATCTGAACGTCGTACACCGAAAGCTCCTGACGATCGCGGAAAAGCTCGAGCAGCCGTTTCTTGCCTATGGCCAAGGAACCGCGGAAACCACGTTTGATCTCGCCAATGTCCTGCTGCCGCACCTGGAAGAACTCACAAAAGGTGAGAACCGGATCGCCAAGTTCACCAATCTGTCGGCCATCAGCGTGCGCTTGCCGCTGGAGACGGTGTCGATTCCGGGGGTGTACTATCCATTCGTCAAAGCGTTGGCGTGGCAACGCATCAATGTGTACCAAATCATCTCCTATTTCACGGAGGTGAATTTCATTCTCGACGACAAGGATATCGACCGCGCCTTCGCCATCATCAAGGGGATGGGGAAGCGGAGCTGAGGGATATGGTGTTCTTCTGACGATCTGGAGCCGCTGACCGGACTCGAACCGGTGACCTACTCATTACAAGTGAGTTGCTCTACCAGCTGAGCTACAGCGGCGTACTGGTATCTCTATTTTAGCGCTTTTGGACGCCCTTGACGACCCGTTCATTCGGCCTACTCTAGGCGGCCGATCGTTCAATCAGCCGTGATCCTCCTCGTGCACAGCGCTCACCGAAGCCCTGTGCGGGGAGAGGAACTGTTCCTCTCATGTGTGTATCAGCCAAAGGATGGTGTCGCATGCGGAAAGTATGTGCGTTTGTCGTGCTTCCCGAAGGGCTGCGCAGGATCTTTGAGTGTTTGCCTGGCGTCGAATTTGTGCCCGGGCATCTGGGCATCACGTTCGCCAAGGCGCTGCACCGGGGCTCGATCCCCCAGGCCAATCGGGATGTCCTCGCGTGTCTGCAGGCGCTGGTTGTGGTCAACGCCTATTGTAAACCCGAGCCCGACATCGATCGGCCGCTCGTGTCGCTGGAAGATTGCGGCACCTGCCGCATCGCCATCGGAAGCGACATGATGTTGCGTTTTGCACCGGTGGAACCGGCCACAAAACATGCGCTGCTGGTGAATCTGGCGGTCAGCAACGACGATCATATCGTTGCGATGGCATCGATGCTGCAGGCACTCCAGCCTGCGTGCGTCAGCGTCGTAGCGGAGACAGATCGTGGCCTGCCAAATGGCTTCGAGACGTTCGTCCAAGCCGATAGCGCGCCGTTGTCGATCGATGAAGCGATCCTCGCGCTGCACAGAACGCTGGCACCGTGCTAACGATTGCCATGCAGAGAAACAGCCTTTCCTCCTGTCCCCGGGCGTTCGCGCTCGGGGCTTTTACGTGCGTGGGAGCAGAAGAACGAAGGTTGTGCCCTTGCCCTCGATACTCTCGAAAGCCAGCGTGCCACCCAGCTGCTCGATGATCATCTTGGCAATGTAGAGGCCGAGTCCCGTGCCATCGGGAGACGTCTTGCGCACGTTGTCGCCGCGGAAGAACTTTTCAAAGACATGGCGCTGCTGCGCCTGGGGGATGCCCATGCCCTCATCTGTGATGGAAATCCGGACATGATCGCCGTCGTTGTCGCAGCCGAGTGTCACCGAGCCGCCTTCGGGCGAATATTTCACGGCATTTTCGATGAGGTTTTGCAGCACCACTTCGAGCAGCACCGGATCGGTGGTGAAACGCACGCCCTGCGGATGGGGGAGATGCACCTGGATGTGGCGCGGGTTGCCGTCGATCACGCTGGCAGTCGCATTCTGTACGAGAGCGGCTGCATCGACGGTCGAGAGCTGCGGCGTCAGCACATCGCCTTCGAGCTTGGCCACCTGCAGCAATGCGTTGATGATGGTCGTCATGCGCTTGGCCGCATGCTCCACCTCGAGCAAGGACTGCGCCATGGCGGGCTGGGGTGTGGAAGGATCGCGGAGGCTTTCGAGCTGCCACTGGATGATGGAGATCGGCGTGCGCAACTGGTGACTGGCCAACGTGATGAACTCCGACTTCAGCTGTTCCATCTCGCGCTCCTTGGTCACATCCTGGAACACCGCAACCGCTCCGAATACCTGGGCGCCGGCGCGCAGCGGGGATGCAATGAGATGGAGAGCCTTGCTGTCGCCCGCGGTCGGCTGGAACGTCCAGGCCGTACCGGGTTCGGGGCGCACGGGCGCGTCGCTGCTGAGCGCGTGCAGCACGGGATGCGCCGCGGCAAGCAGCGCGCCCTCCTTGCCGCTCAATGGCAAAACTGCGTCAACCTGCTGACCGAGGCACTGCTGTTCGGGCATACCGATCAGCAGCTCTGCTGCGGGGTTCATGCCGGTGATGCGCCCCGTGGCATCCACGGACAACACCGCATGCTCCATGGTGCCGAGCACCGCACGGTCAAGCTCGTACTGCTGACGCAGCGCCTGCGTGCGTGCCTGCACCAACGTTTCAAGATTCTCATAGAGCTCCTTGAGGCGCGCAGCCATGCCGACCACCACATGTTCAAGAAATGCCGATTCATCGCGCGTCTTCAGTTCCTCGGAAAGTTCCCAGTGACCAGGCCCCAGCGGAGCGACACGGCGCGCAAGCGACTGGATGGGCGATGCCCACGATGTGGCCAAGGCAGCGGCTCCAGCAATGCCCACAAGCAAAAGTCCAAGACCGAGCAACAGATGGAACAGCGCAAGGGTACGCACGCCCGACAGGACTTCGTTGGCATCGATCTGCGCCACCAGCGCCCATCCAAGGGAGGGGAGAAGGCGACCCGCGCTGACCACCTGTTTCCCGCGGTAGTCTTCGGCTGTGGTCGCGCCTTCATCGCCTTCCACCACGGCGGCAAGCTGCAATCCCTGGCTCCTCTCTTGCTGCACCGTGCCAAGGGTGATCGCGCCGTACAGATCGCCCGAGCCAAGCGGCACAACCATCAGCTGTCCCTGCTGGGCAAACCCAAAGACGATCGCCGCATCCTGCCCCGACGCCTGCGCAGCCGCATCAAGACGCGACTGTAGCGGCTGCATATCAAAGGTGATCCTCCACGATCCGGTGCCGACCTTCTGCCGCACGGTGATATCCGTTTTCGTCCAACCCCCTTTGCCGACCGTCGGCATCACCGTAGTCACCTTCGTCGCGCGTACCTGATGGACGGAGAGCACACGGGGGTCTGTGCCTTCGGATGACGCATCGTTGGCGATCGCCTGTGCCTGGGTGCGCAATGCCTGCAGATCTTGCTCCACAAGATCGGCAGCCGTCTGCGACAACGTCATCACATGAAGCTCTGCCCTTTGCAGCAACGCGTGTCGCGCAACGGCGAACGACGCCACCGACAGCACCGTCACGCACAGCACCACCAACGCCAGCGCCTGGGTCAGTGCGCGACGCCACAGCGGCCGCTCAATGAGGGGATTTTTGGTAGTCATTTTTTCTCTCCATTATAGCAAAAAACCCGCTTTTTGCCCATGTCAGAATGCATCAAAAAACGCCCCTTGCGGGGCGTTTTTCGTTGGGTCAAAACCGAATTAGCGGGTGACCGTGATCGTGGCGTTCTCAGCGGACGGAGCGGCAACCGTCACGCGGCCGTTGGCAGCGCGAACGATCGTGTAATCCGTGCCCGTGCCCGAAGCCTGGGGATCAGCCGGCACCTTCACGAGGTAGGAACCCGTGAGCACATCGAGGTCGACACCACCCGTGCAGCTAGCTGCATCGGTGACGCAGATCTCCGTGACCGTCGTGCTGATCGAGGACGGCAGGCTGCCGTTGTGGTCGATCGCATACTGGTACACAGCGTTCAGGATCGTGTTGACGTCGCTGCGGCGCTGAGCGTTGCGAGCGTCCCCGAGCTGCTTGGTCGGGTTGATTGCAACGATGACGATCGCTGCAAGGATTGCGATGATACCGATGACGAGGAGCAGCTCGATGAGCGTGAATCCTCGCTTCAGAGAACTAAACATAGGAGAATGGGGAAGAAAGAAATGGCGGGTGCGACCCGTAGTGGTAGGGAGTATACGGCTTGTAGCGGCGCGTCCTGTCGTTTCGACTTGACGCAAACCGCAGAAAATCGCCTGTTTAGGGGCAGGAGATGGGAATTGTCGTGACGGCGTCGCATGTGCCGGCAAGACAGGTGTACCACTGGAGCGCGCCGTTCACGCAGGTCGGCGCGGGGCACCCGCATGCGTCACCCTCGGGGGCGTCGGTGGGGAGCAAGGACGCACCGAGAACGAACGATGATGTGACGGTCTGTACGTCGGGCAACGGCACCTTCTCACGGAGCTCCATGAAAATATCCACGCCGGGTCGTGCATCGGCCGGCGACACATTGGTAACCGTCAATCCATGCGCGGTGATCGCCCCGGGCGTGATGGGGGAGGTGTTCGCCCCTCGCACCAGGATCAGTGACCCGCTGACCGCTGCCAGAATGACCGGCGAACTGTCGGCCGAGGCGCCCTGCAGCACCAACACCGATCCCGTGTGGCCGCGCGCGGGCAGCAACACGCGCTCCGTGCCGCGGATCTCATAGAGCAACTGCTGCTGCAGCTGTACGGATACCTGCTGCAGATCGGTATGCACCTGCTGGCGCAGGCGGGAATCGGCCGTCATGAACAAAAAACCCACCACCGTGCCCGATGCGAGCGCGATGAGTGCGACAAAAAGCAGCAGCTCCACCAGCGTTGTGCCGCGACGTGTGGAAAAGATCCTCATGATGCACAAAGGGAAAAATCGGCGACTTCTTCAAAGCGCTCGATCGTGGTCGAAGGCAATACGGCCGTCACCGTCATTTCCACGCGGCGCACCACCGTGCCGTCCGTCGCTTCGACGCACAATGTGCGCTCCGCGTTGCCGGCTCCCCCGACTTCCAACACGCGGCACGTGGCACCGCCTGTCAGGATCAGCGTTTCACCCCCTGCGTAGCTGAGATCCGATCGCAATGCGGCAAGCGACCGTTCCGCGCAACTCATCACCGCCGCCTGCGCGCGAGCCGACGATTCCAGTGACAGTGTGCTGCGCAGCACACTGGTACCAAGCAGAAGCAGGGTCGCCACGGCGCTCGCCGCGATGGTGCCGATGACAAGCACCGACACGAGGAATGCATAGCCGCTGTGTGATCGATGGAGCGTCATGAGGGCTTATAGATGTACAGACCCTGTTGTGTGACCATGTACAGACGATCCGCACCCACGTCGTAAAACACTCCGCGACCCTCGCCGGTCGTCAGCGGCATCGTGGCCACGACGGGCTGCAAGCCGCTGTGCCATTTTGCCATATCCAACACCCGCATTTCGCCGCCGCTGTGGGATGTGGCGACAAACGCGTAGCGGCCGGAAAGATCGAGCTGCAGATCGTTGATGGAACCGCCGGCCTCCCAGTACCACGGCCCGGGGGGCGTAGCGGGCACCGCCTGCAATGTCAGATCAAAGAGCACGCCCTCTTCCACGAACGTGCCGTCTGCACGCGCGAGCACCGCACCCGTTCCGGCCACGCTCACGGCCTTGGCATCGGTCACATCCGTCAGGTTGTACCCCCACTCGGGCGGCGCATGGGGATGTTCGATGTCCGACAGGTCGGCGACGCGGATCTCTCCTCCATCGTCGGTTGTGGCGATATAGAGCGCATCCCCCTGCAGGGAAAGATCCTGCACATCCCCATCCATCTCGATGACCGACGTGAGACTGGGGTCGGTGGGATCGTCGACATTGAGTACGGTGATTTCCGGATCGTCGACCGAAAGCGTCTGCCCCACAAGCAGCGTGCTGCCATTGAGCACCAATGCACGCGCGCGTCCGCTGCCGGGAAGGTCATACGACCCGAGCAGATCGGCCGCGTTGAAGTTGGAAGGATCGCTGATGTCGTAGATGCGGATTTCCGCTGCCGGATCCTCGGTGGCCACATACAGCCGCTGCCCCGACGCCACAACGTCGTGTGCGCTGACACCCAGCGAAAACCCCGTGGCAATCTGCAACGGCGACGCTGCATTCGAGACATCGAACAGATACAGTCCCGCGCCGCCGCCCGATATGTCACCCGTCACAAACGCCGTGTTGTTGGCCACGGTCACGCGGTTGTAGAGCCGGGTTTGCAGCGTCGTGGAGGAGCCGAGTGTCTGCGGAGCCGCCCAGTTGCCGATCGTCTTGGGCGTGCGCCAGTCGGTCAGCTCATTGGAAAGCTTCACCGTTCCCGACCCCGCATTGTGGTGATCCCACTGCGTGGTTGCCGTCACTGCCATGCGCCCGGTCGCCACCTGTGACAGGATGACGGAAGTGGCAAATCCGTCGGTCGTTGTCACGGCGCTGCCGGTAAATGCCCACTGTCCATTTTGGACATACACGCCGTGTGTGCCCGTCTGCAGATTCGACCAGCCCGCATTCCTGATCATCTGCACGCCTTCGAGCGCACGGCTGCTCAAGGCAATCGCTCGCGCCCGGTTGGATGCCGCAGCCGTGCTCTGCTGGCTCACCAGCAATGTCAGCCCCACTGCCGCCATGAAAATGGCAAACAGGGCAAAACCGACGAGCGCCTCCACAAGGAGGAACCCCGGCCTGGCCTGTGTCATGGAGAAACGAGGCACGCGGCACCCATGGTACCACGCGCCCCGATTGTCCCTGTATCACTTATCTGTCGATCTGTCCGCGGATGTAATCCAGCAGGTCGCCGCTGCAACCGTATTTGCGCGCTGTCGACACGTAGGAGTCGAGGAGGCTGCGCAACGCGAGGTAGGCGGACGGCACATTGGTGAAGTAGTAGCCGGGTTTGCCCTCGGCGATATCGAGCAGCTGGGCACAGCTGCAACCGCCGGTATCCACCAGCGTGTAGGAACTGATCTTCTGCGTGGGTCCCACACGGAAGATCTCGCTTTGGCTGATGGTCAGGGCATTGCGGAAGAACAGCAGATATTTCTGGGGCTGCTCGACCTTGGTTGCGGGGCAGAAGTCATCGCCGTTGTTGATGCCGTCGGCATCGTCGTCCTTGTCACACTCGCCCTTGCGGTCTCCGTGTGCGGCATGATCGGGCCAGGCGCTTTCGCTGACGGAAAGTGTCTTTGCCTTCTTGTCGGCAAAGTGGCAAATGGAGATTTTTTTGCCCGATGCCGTGCTCGAGGAACTGGAGGAACTCGACGAAGATGAGCTGGAGCTGCTCCTGCTGCTTCCGGCAGATCCCGAGGACACGCTGCCGGTAGACGATGTGCTGGAGCTGGAACTTGCACTGGAGCTTGTGCACGCTGTGTCCTGCGTAAAGCTCACCAGCAGCACAAGATCCTGGAAGTCGGCGGACGTGCTTTGCAGCGATCCGAGCTCACCGATGTAAATCGCATCGTAGGCGCCGATGGCGATCTTGCCGCTCTTGATCACGGGGCTGAGGAAGGCCGACAGCGTCGCCTGGTTGCTGAATGCTGAGTAGGCAGGAACGGCATTGCCGTTGCGCAACACGGTGATGTGGCCGTCGCCGTTGTTGCTCACATACGTGGCGTTGAAATACCAGGAGTAGGAGCCGGCCACCTTGAGTACCAGCTTGCTGCCGGCGGTGATGCCGTTGATCGTCTGCACCTCGCCGCCGTCGACATCAAGACCCCCAAACAGCGCGTTCCATGTTTTGCCGCCATCAAGGCTGGCCTGCGCGGTCACATTCACTTCGGGACCGCCCGCGCCGTAGGTGATCTGCGAGCCGAGTACCGTGAAGGTGGCACTGACCTTGTTGGTGGTTTGGATGCTGCCGTCCGCACCCACCACAAAGCGGTCTTCGCATTTGCCGGGCAGACTGGAGGAACTCGACGAAGATGAGCTGGAGCTCGACGAGCTGCTGGAAGACGAGGAAAGCGAACTGGAGAGCGAGGAAGACGAGCTGGATGAGGAGCTGGAGCTCGATGACGATGTGCCGTTGTTTGGCGTGCCCTCGACCACCGACGATGCGGCGGCGCTGGAAGAGGAACTGCTGGAGCTCGAGGAAGAACTGGAAGAACTCGAGGAAGAAACCGAGCTGCTGGAGCTGGTCGACACGCTGCTATACGAGAATGCCTTGCTGCTCGCGCTGCTGCGGGAACCGACCACCACCGACGAGGCTCCGCCTGCGCTGCTGGAACCGCCAGAAAGCGGGGAAGGGATCACGACACCGGTCTTGGAAAGCGTGCCCTGATCACCGATCAGCAAGGTCTGGTTGTCGCCATTGCTCGCGGTGAGCAGCACTTCGCCGACCGTCGAGGGCAGCCCCGACAGCGGCAGGAAAATCACCTCGTCGAGACCCGTCACCGTCACCGACGGGGGAATGGGGTACGACTCATCAAGATCCGGATTACGCGTGGCGTAGGAATCCCCCTGGAACACCACCGCCTGATGCGTTTCGACGCCCCATGTTCCCGCAGTATCACCGGCACGCGCTTTCAGCTGCGCAACGCGCATGGCCGTCAGCAGCTGTTCGGTGGCATCCACCAGCTCGCTGCGGATCTGATAGTTGCGGTAGACCGGAACGGACACCCCCGCCGTGACGGCGATGATGCCGATGGTGAGAAGCGTATCGATCGCGGTGAAGGCACGTCGCTGCATAGAAGGGGGGTTAGTGGCCGATGTTTCCGACGACACTGTAGATGGGCACAATGATAGCAAATGCGATGGTTCCGACGAGGGCACCCATGAAAAGCAGCAAGACAGGCTCGAGAATCACTGGCAATTTCGCAGCCGTCTCGGACGCCTTGCGGTCGTAAATATCGGCGATTTTCATGAGCGTCTGGGCAAGGGAACCCGATTGCTCGCCCACGTTCACCAGTTCCTGCACCGTAATGGGAAGCAGCGATTCGCTGTGTTTAATCGACGCAAACGACTTCTGGAACGATTCACCCAATTCCACTTTTCTGAGCATTTCTCCGTAGAGGCGCTTGTAGGCGACGATCCATGTCACCGACTCGAGGGACTTGAGAGCCTCGACCAGCGGGACGCCCGCCTGCAGCAAGCCGCCCAAGATCACTCCAAAGCGCGCCACCGTGGCCTCTTTGGCAAGAGCTCCGATGCCGGGGATATGGAACATCACCCACTGGGTGACGACCTTGAAACTCGTAAAGATATGCAGCAACACAAGCGCCACCACAAACACCAGGAACCCGGGGACGGCGACCAGCCCGTACGACGTAAAGAAGTTCGACACGGCGATGACCACCTTGGTGGCAAACGGCAGCGGCGCGTTGAGCGAGTAGAGCACGGGGATGAGGCTCGGCAACACAAAGCCGCCAAGGCCGATCACCACCACGAACACCAACACGAGAACGATGATCGGATAGATCATGGCCATCTTGATCTTGCCGCTGAGCTCCGCATCCTTGTCCTGCTGCTCAGAGAGATATTCCATGTTTTTTGCCAGGCTACCCGCCTCTTCGCCGATGCGTGTGAGAGCGATGGCATAGGGCGTGAAAAACGCCTGGTGATCCATCGCGCGCCACAGCGGTTCGCCTCCTTCTACCTGTGCACGAATCTCCTCGATGATCTTGCGGAATGGCTTCACACGGGTTTCGCGCTCCAGCGTTTTTAGGGCATCCACAAGCGGCAAACCCGCGCCCAGGAGCATGCTCATGTTCTGGATGAACGACGTGCGCTGCTTGCCCAGACCGATGTGGTTGAGCAGTGCGCCGATGCCACCGTGGCTGGCAATGGCCTTCGGTTCCTTTTTGGCTGCCTTTTTGGAGAACAGCTTCTGCCAAAAACCGAGCTGCACTTCTTTTGCTTCCGGCACCAAGGGTGCAGCAGGAGCCGGTGCCGGGGGAGCGGCGTTAGTCGCGGCTGACGTGTCCATGATCCGCGGGGGAGGAAACCGGTTTGGATTCGAGAGGGGGCGACGGAGAGGCGACACGCAGCAGTTCCTCGAGGCTCGTCACACCACGGCACATCTTGTCGAAACCGTCGTCGAACAACAGATGCATGCCCGCCCTTCGGGCGGCGTCATTGATCTCGTTGCTGGTTGCACGACCGGTGATGAGTGCTTCCATTTCCGGCGTCACTTCGAGCAGCTCGTAAATGCCGATGCGCCCCTTAAAGCCGGTGTTGCCGCATGCGCCGCATCCCTTGCCGCGATACAGCAGCATGCTGTCTTCCTTGATATATGACGCAAGCAGCGGGTGGGCGGCCAGCAGCTCTGCGCGCGTGGCGGTGTAGCTGTAGCGGCACTGGGGGCACAGGCGGCGGACAAGGCGCTGTGCCATGACCAATTCCAGTGTTGAAGCCAACAGGAACGGTTCCACGCCCATTTCGATAAGACGCGGGACGGCCGTGGCGGCGTCGTTTGCGTGCAGCGTGGAGAACACGAGGTGACCCGTGAGAGCCGCGTTGACCGAGATGTCGGCCGTCTCGCCGTCACGGATTTCACCCACGAGAATCACGTCCGGATCCTGACGCACCAATGCGCGCAGACCCGTGGCAAATGTCAGGTTTGTTTTGGGGTTCACCTGGATGTGGTTCACGCCCTGCAGTTTGTATTCCACCGGATCTTCGATCGTGGAGATGTTGATGTCGGGATGGTTGCGCATCTTCATGAGCGCGTAGAGCGTGGTCGACTTTCCCGATCCGGTCGGACCGGTGGTGAGGATCATGCCGAAGGGTTTGCGGGCATTGGCCTCGAGCAGTTCGCGGTCACGGTCGCTGAACCCGAGATCAGCCAAGGTGACGCTGCGCACATACTGCGACAGCACACGCATCACCACCTTTTCGCCGTCGACCACCGGCACGATGGACACGCGCACATCGACCGCGGCGCCCTTGCCCTCGTAGCGGATGGCTCCGTCCTGCGCGGCGTAATGCTCATCCGTTCGCATATTGGACGCGATTTTGATGCGATTGATCACGGCGTCGTAGTGCTCCTTGGGAATGCGCCCCGCTTCGTGCAGCACGCCGTCCACGCGGAAGCGGACGATCGACACCTTGTCGCGTTGCGGCTCAAAGTGGATGTCGGACGCGCGGAGTTCCTGCGCATCGCGAAGGATCTCGTCAAGAATCTCCGGTGCCGCCGCGGCATTGCCGTCGAGGATCGCCTGGAAGCGTGTGGCAAGCGGCTTGCGCATGTGCACGAGCACGCCCTCGATGTTCGAGGCGGGCGCATACACGAACGTGATTTTTCCTGCGAACGCACCGCGCTCCTCCTTGACCACCTTGCGTGCAAACGATGAGAGCAGACCCTTCTTTTCCTCAGCCGGTTTTTCGCCGGGAAGCACCGCCTCGGTCTGTTGAAAATTCAGACGGATCGCCTGTTCCAAATCGGGAGTCCCCGGTTCGCAGGTCGCGACCGTCAGGTTCGACGCGCCGTCATAGTCCACCACCACCGCATGGAATTGGCGACAGATCGCTTCGGGCAGCAGGTTCACTTTTTCCGGATCCGGCGGAGCCTGCTGAAAATCGCGATAGGGGAGGCCATAATGCTCCGCAACGGCACTTTCGAACAATCCCTGCGTAAGCAGCCCAAGGTCGAACAGCGAGTTTTGCAGCGACTGTTCATGCGCCTTGGCATGCTGCTCCGCCGTCGCAATGTCCTCCGCGGAGAGGTAGTTTTGCGAGAGGAGAATGCCTTTGAGATCGGTGTCGGCGAGAGCCATTATGCAGTGAGAAGTTTTTTAATGAGCGCCACAATCTCGGAGAGAGGGGCGTTGGATTTCACAAGATAGGCGGCCGCGCCGAGCTCCTTCGCCTTTTTCTGATCCTCGTCTTGGCCGAGATTGCTGAGCATGACAATCGGAGTCTTCACGCCCTTCTCCTTCAATCCCTTCAGAATCGCAAACCCGTCGATCTCCGGAAGGATGATGTCGAGCAAGATGATGCCGTAGGTACCGGTGCTGCCCAGCTGCAACGCCTCGGTGCCCGTCGACGCCGTCGACGTTTCGTAGCCCTCATGCGCCAACTTCAATTCGAGCGCATGGGCGAGGGGGCGCTCGTCTTCCACAATCAGAACACGGGTTTTTGCCGATGAGGCTGCGGCTTCGGGCATGGTTTTGGTTTCTCTTGAGTATAGCAGAAATGGCCTATTTTCGCCAGACGGGCAAATCGGCTTACTTGTCCTTTTTACGCAAGAGACTGAGCTCTTTGGCCAAATGGCTCACGTATTCCTTGCCGGCGCCGGCGGGCTTCTGGAGCTCGGCTTCGGCGATGCGCAGGGTGTTGCTGCTGATGCGCCACTGCGGGTTTTTACTGAGCAGCTGCATGATTTCCTCGGGGCTCACGCGCGAGCTGAGGGTCACCACCACCTCGCGCCTGCCCTTGCCCTGATCCTCGGCTTTCACGCGGGGGATGCCCACGGCGCGACACACCAACTTGAGGCGCAGCACCGCGAACAGATTTTTCACCTGCTGCGGCGGCTCGCCGTACTCCTCACGCAGATCCTGTTCGAATTCCTTGAGAAGCGATTCATCCTCACATGAGGCAAGCTTCTGATACACCGCAATCTTGTCGTCACTCTCGGGAATGTAGAACGTCGGAATGAGCGCCTCGATGGGCAGCAAAATTTCCACGGTCTCGATTTCCTCTTCCGTTTCCGTGCGGCCGGCGCGCAGTTCTTCCACGGCATTTTTCAACATGCGCAGGTAATGGCTCACACCCACCGTGTTCATCGTGCCGGCCTGTGAAACGCCAAGAATTTCTCCCGCGCCGCGGATCTCCAGATCGCGCATGGCCACCTGGAAACCGCTGCCCAGTTCGCAGGCTTCCACGATGGCGCGCAGTCGTTTTTTGGCATCCTCTTGCAGTTTTTGGCTGTGGTAGAGGAAGTAGGCAAAGGCCTGCACCTTGCCGCGTCCCACACGACCGCGCAGCTGGTAGAGCTGTGAGAGGCCGAATCGCTCCGCCTCGTTGACGATGAGCGTGTTGGCGCGCGGAAGGTCGATGCCGTTCTCGATGATCGTCGAGCTCACCAGCACCTGGCACTCGCCCTTTTTGAATTTCAAAATGCGCTCTTCGAGGTCGTCGGGCGAGAGCTGACCGTGTGCAACCACAAACGTCACACCCGGAATCAGTTCGCGGAGTTTGTCGGCAAATGCATCGATCGTCTCGACGCGGTTGTGCAGCACAAAGCACTGGCCGTCGCGCTTGGTCTCGCGCAGGATCGCATCCTTCACCAGGCGGTCGGAATACTTGCGCACCTCGGTGATAATCGGGAGGCGGCCGGGAGGCGGCGTGGTGATGGTGGTGATGTCTCTGAGCTTGTGTAAGCCAAGATTCAGGGTTCGGGGGATCGGCGTCGCCGTGAGTGTAAGCATGTCGACCGATGCACGCAGCTCCTTCATTTTCTCCTTCTGCTTCACGCCGAAACGCTGCTCTTCGTCGATGATCACGAGACCAAGGTTCATAAACTTCACGTCATCCTGCAGCAAGCGATGGGTGCCGATGATGATGTCGACATCTCCTTTGCGCAGTCGCTCAATCGTCTCCTTCTGCTCCTTCGCGCTGCGGAAGCGGCTGAGCATTTCAATCCTGATGGAAAACTCCTTCATGCGCTCAATGAAGTTCTTGTAATGCTGATCCGCAAGGATGGTGATCGGCGCGATCACCGCCACCTGCTTGCCGCTGTGCGCCGCCTTGAATGCTGCGCGCATGGCGACTTCTGTTTTGCCAAATCCCACATCTCCGCAGACCAGGCGATCCATGGGGTGCTGATCCTCCATGTCCGACTCGATGTCTTCGATGGCCTTCTTCTGGCCGGGGGTGAGCACGTACGGGAAGGAGGTATCGAATTTCGCCATTGCAGCGTCGTCTGGCGGGAAGGCGTGGCCGCGGGCGGCGGCGCGCTTCGCGTAGAGCTGCAACAGCTCCTTGGCCACTTCGGCGGCCTCCTCGCGGATCCTGGCGGTCACCTTCTTCCATTCATTGGTGCCGAGGCGGGTGAGAATCGGCTCGTTGCCTTCCTCGTGGACGAATTTGCTGAGCTTGTCGGCCTGATCGACCGGGATAAAGAGCTTGTCACCTTCGGCGTAGCTCAATTCCAAATACTCGCGCGCCACACCATCCACGATTTTCTGCGTCATCCCCTCGAAGCGTCCGATGCCATGCTCCATGTGGACGACATAGTCCCCGGGCGACAGCGATGTGATGAAGTCGAGGGCAAGTTTCTGGATCGAGCGCTGTTTGCCCTGCTTCTTGAGCGAAAAAATTTCACGATCCGTAAGGAGCGCGCACTGCAGATCGGGATTCTGAAGCGAGTGGGGGAGCAACTCCTCCGACTCCACGGGCACCAACACCACCCCACCCTCACGGGGATCCTCCACCGTTCCCCAGCGGATGCGCTCCTCATCAAAAATCGCCTTCAGCTCGTCGCTGCGGCGGCTGACGATCAGCAGCCGCCACCCCTGCGACAATTTGTCGCGCAGATCGTTGAGAAAATCCGTGAGGGTATAGAACTTCAGGATAGACAGATAGCGCACGTGCGCGTGGTGTTTGGCGGATTCCGGAAACGACGTAAAACGCAGCATCTTGCCGTTTTTCGGTGCTTCCACATCATCCTGATCATCTAAAATCAACAGCGCCTTCTCGGGGAACTGGCGGCCGAGCGGCGCCTCTTCACTAAACGCAACTGGGAGGATATCGATTTCCTCTTTTTTCTCTCCACCCACCACAATCTCGCTGACGGTATCAAACTCAAACGACACACGCACCGGCTCGAGCAACTGGACAGGAAATACATCCAACACATCGCCCGTGCGGCGATACTGCCCGGGGAGCAGGTGGGCATCGGGGCAGTGTTCATATCCGAGTTCGATCAACCTCTCCACAAACTGCGTGAAGGGTTCCTCCGATCCCACCTCGAGGGTGAGCTTCATGTCCTGCAGCTCCTTCAGCAGCGGGAAGTTGGCCTCCCATACCGCGCGTGTCGTCACGAGCACGTCTTCCGTTTCCCCGAGCAGGAACCGCAGCGCCCGCTGCAGGCTTTGGGAATCCAACATCCCGTCGGGCAGCATCAGCAACTCGCAGGGGACTGCGAAAAAGTGCAGCCAGTGCCTCAGCGCTTCCGCCTGACCTTCGTTCTCCGTCACCACAATCGAGGGATACACATGGAACGACCGCAAGTGGGCGATCAACAGCGCCTTCGCCGTTTCGTTGCCCGCGCCGGACAGCACGAGCTCCCGCTCTTTTTGGAGCAGGTGCGCAAGATCACGGTGAGTGTCAGCGCCTACAAGGCTACTGGGAATCATGGAAACCGGTGGTGGATATGCTTCCTGATGAACCGCTCTACTCCTGCATGCGTAACGGCATGATCAGGTGCAGCAGCTGGGGGTCAGAAGGCAATTTGAACATTGCAGGGTGCATGCTGTCAAGCATGCCGATCTCCACAATATCTCCTGTCGCGTGTGCAAGGAAGTCCAGGAGGTACGACGAGCTTAGCGCAATCTTCCCTTCCCCGTCACCCTCACACTGCAACACAGCCTCATCGCGCCCGACCGCCGTCTGCGGGGTGGCGATCTTCAGGGTGGAACCCGACAAGGTGAAGGTAAGGTTGTTGTTCGCCTCCTTGGCAAAGTAGTGCATGCGACGCACGGCGGTGAGCAGCTCTTTGATGGGCAGTGCGGCGGTGCTCTTTACGCTTGCAGGGATGATCTGTTTGTAATCAGGGAATTTCCCTTCGATCAGACGCGAGAGAATGCGGGTGTTGCCGACGCACAGTTCGATCTGCTGCGGACTCAATGTCACATCCACACCCGGATACTGCTGATCCATCTCTTCTTTGACCTTGTCTCCTTTTTTCTCTTTTGCCTGCGGCACGGGTTTCACCGCAGCGAGCATCGCCTTCAATTCATCCAACACCTTCACAGGGATGATGCATGCAATGTCCTCAGCCGCGCCCGGCGCCGACACCGTGTATTCCGAGAGGCGATAACTGTCTGTTGCCACCAACACAAACGTGTCTTTCATACTGCGTACGGAGACACCTGACAACACCGGCCGAAGCCCTGTGCGTGCCGATGCAAACGTCACCAGGTTTAAGGCTGAAAGAAGCGGCGCAGCGGCAATGGTAAAGGATGATTTCTTCTCGATTTGCGGGATGGTGGGATATTCGGAAGCTGCCTCGCCGGACAGCAACGTCTTGGTGTGGCTTCCGGTGCAACGCAATTGAGTTCCATCCACCGTCTCCAGCAACAGCTCCACATCCGTGGTGTTCTGCGCCACGTTCACAATCGCTTTCGCAGGAATGGTCAGCACTCCCTCGTTTTCAATGTCCGCATGAATGCTGGTGATGATCGAAAACTCCAAGTCCGTCGCACTGAGAATGCAGCGTTTTCCTTCGGCGCGCATGTGAATGTTTCCGAGGATGGGCAACGCCTGTTGTCCGCCGATTGCGCGGCTGCAAAGTTGGAGTCCTGTCAGGAGCTCTTGTGTGGAACAAGTGAACTTCATGAGAGTGAGAAGAAAAGAATGGAAGAGAGATTTAGAGAATTCGTCATCTTCATAGTCCCTTCCAAAGAGCGTGCACTTACAGTGTATTGTGTGGAAACCCGAGCGTAAAGAATGCGTAAATCGCCGATTGCCCGGATTTGGTTAGGATCGCTTGTCAGGCAAATTGTGTGGGGGGTGTGGAAAACTCGTGGAAATCTCCAACGGATGTGTAACAGAAGCCTAAATCTAATTTTTTGTTATCCCTAAGCCAAAAAGTCAAAACACCTGTGGAAATATCCTCCTCAAATGGGGACACCACCATAAGGGGTTTCCCACAGTGAGTGTGGATAAGCTTTGTGATCAACGACGGGCTTTTTTCGTCGATTTTGCCCCTGCGACGGCGGCCTTAAACGCCGTGCGGGCTGCGGGCTTGGGAGTCGAGATTTTGTTGTCATTGACGGCCATCTCCCCGTTTTTCATCCGGACAAATGAACGCTCCGGCACGTCTTTGGACACGAGGGTTCCCGAGCTCACAAAACTTCCGCGCCCCACCTTGATGCCGGGGTTGAGCGCGCTGTGGATTCCGAAACGGCAGTCGTCGCCGATCACCGCGCCGAATTTGGTCAGCCCCGTTGCCACCTTGAATTCCCCGTGTCCGCTGTGGATCTCTTCTTCGTCAAGGCGGAGGTTGCCCGTGACGGCTCCCGCGCCGAACGACACATTCTCACCGATCACGCTGTCTCCGACATAGGTCATGTGCGTCCACAGATGGCTGTGACACACACTCGCCTTGATCTCGGTGCAGAAGCCCACCACCGAATCGTTGCCGACGGATGAGCCGCGTACGAGCGCGTTGTTCGCGACGATGGTGCGCTTGCCGATGTATGCGGGGCCGCGAATGCAGGCGTTGGGCAGCACTTCGGCGCCCTCTTCAATGATCACCGGCCCCTCGATCACCGCGGTCTTGTGGATCTTGGCGCTGCGGTGGATCTGGCGCTTGGTGACCGTTGTGTCCAGCAGATGGGCAAGGAGCGGCAGCAGCTGCCAGGGATACTTCACGGGCAGCCAGGCGCCGTCATAGGGTGCCGCGACGTAGTGGTGCGCTTGGAAGAGCCCGTCGAGTGCGCGCTCGTAGGCGTCATCCTTTTCGCTTCGCGTGCCCTCAAGAGCCTTGAGCAATGTCGATGCGCTGCGGTGGGCGTGCACCACAAGGTTCACCAGGTTGCTGGGCTCGTTGCCTTCGCCCGGTTTTTCCGCGATGCCCACGATCTGCTTGCCCGAGAGCGTGAGATAGCCGCCGGGGAAATAGCGTGTGACGGTTTTGGCAAGCAACACGCCGTCGATGCCGTGCTTCAGCGCGGAGGTGACCGCTTTGTATGCCGAGGGCAGCACCACGTCGTTGCTGCTGACAATGAGGACGGGTTTGTCCTTCATGGCGGGCAACGCGGCGAGCAGTGCGCCGTGCATGCCGGGGTCGGTCTCGCGTTGGACGACTGCCTTGGCCTTGGGGAACACCGAGCGCAGGGCGTCGATGTTGTGTACGCCTCCCACAAAGGTGATGTCGTTGAGGCCTGCGGCGCGGAGGCGTGCAACCTGATGTTCGAGGATGGTCTTCCCGGCAATCGGGAAGAGCGCTTTTTCCGTGAGGGGCCAGAACCGCACCGAGCGGCCGCCGAGGAGGACGATCACCTGCATGTCGACAGCCTACAGGCCTTTGGCGGCACTCGTAAGCCCTTGATCGGTGATTTCGCCGTCGCGGAAGGTGATGGCAAGGGGGATCCCCAGTGCCCGCAGGCGGTCGAGCGTCGCCGTATGGGGGTGTCCGTAGGAATTGCGCATTCCCGCAGAAATGCTCGCGAAGCGCGGGGAAGCAGCCAGCAGGAATCCCGTACCCGACGATGTTTTGCTGCCGTGGTGCGCGACTTTCAGGATGTCTGCCGCCAGATCCTGCCCGGTTTGGAGGATCGCCGTTTCCGCAGGGGCTTCGATGTCACCTGTGAGCAGTACCGAGAAATCCGGCGAGAGCGCCCGCAGCACGATGCCGACGTTGTTCGTGTCATCCGGCGTCTTGCCCATCTGCCCCGGGCGCGGCCACAGCACATCGAATGTCAGGCCGTCATCGAAGCGGATGTCTGTGGACGGGTCGGGCACGACGATCGGGATGTGCTGCCGCACGATTTCCTGCAGCAGCATGCGGTATGTGGCCGTGTCGTGCCACACGCCGGCGATGAGCACGGTTTGCACGTCATAGCGCCGCAGCACCTCCACCAGACCGGCGGTGTGGTCACTGTCGGGATGCGTGGCGACGAGCAGATCGATGCGTCGATCAAGCAGCGGCAGGTGTCCGCCGATCCGCTGCAGCACCGTGTTGTCCGGGCCGCCATCGATGAGGATGCGTCTTCCCGACGGACTGATCAACAGCGTGGCGTCGCCTTGGCCGATATCCAAAAAGTACGCATGCAGATGCCCGTTGGGCGCGAGGCGCACCTCGTGGATGGCGATCATGCCGACCGCAAAAAGCGATGCCCAAAGGCAGGAACGGATCCTCGATGTCATACAACGATGTTAGGCCTGCCGCTTCTTCTTGCGCTGCATGTGCGCACCCGTGAAGGCTCCGGCAATTGCCAAAAGCGACACGGTTCCCACGCCCGTTTGGGGCAGGTGACTGTTCTGATGGACGGTGGAACGGGGAGGAGGCGTGACCGTGGTTCGTGCGGGTGCCCCCGATGTCTGGGGGAGGACAATGCGCTGCAGCACGCCGCGGGAGGGCTGCTGCAATGCGTCGACCGCCTGGATCAGCAGGCCGAGTTCGCCGGCCTGTGTGCCGGGGATGCGGACGGACTGCACGGCGGCTGCAAGCAGTTGCGGCTGGCTGTAGGTGCGGCCTCCGTCGACGGTCTGTGCCACGCGATAGCCGGCGGCTGCCGAACCTTGGGGCGGCTGCCACGACACTTCGACGGTGTAGGTGTTCCTGCCGTCCGGTGCCGCACGCACCTGGACTTGCTGCACATCGCCTGTGCCGCCCGTGGGCTGCTGCACAACCGCTGCGGAACCGCTGGCATGCCCGACGAACAGCAGATCCGTCTGATCGGCGGCAAGGCCGACGACGGCGTCTCCCGTTGAGGAGCGTCCCTTCAGACTTGAATCGATATGCAGACGGTAGGCGCGCTGCCGCTCTTGGGGCAGTGTGGTGAGTTCGGCCGTGGTGCCGTCGGTTTTGATGCGGGCGATCTGCAGCACATTGCCGGCGCCATCGGTGATGGCAAATGCCGTTCGAGCCGTCTGCTGATCAAGCGTGACGGGGAGCGAGAATGTCACAATGATGGTTGTCGGCGAGGGCACGTCCACCTTCAACGCATGCAGTGCTGCGCCTGTTGCGGGCGCGCTCGACGTGACGGTCGGGGCATACATGGCAGACGATGATGCCGCTGCGAGCGAAGCGTGCGCCTCTTCCTCAAACAGATCGCTTTCCGCACCGTTTGCATCGACGGCGAGCACGGTCACATACACATCGTCCATCGCGGGAAGCGAACGGAGAGTGTAGGTCGTGTCGTCGGACTCGGTGTCCACCGTGTCGTCGAACAGCGCGTCATTTTCCAAAATGGATTCCCTGCTCCAGAAGATCTTGTACGACACCGCGTCGGGCACGCTGTCCCAGGATACTTGCACGCCGTCGGCCGTCTTGGTTGCGGCAATGCCGGTCACGTTGGCCGGTGCGGCAAATACGCCCATCGGCAGCAGAAGACCGAGGCAAAGCGTGACAAGGCGCGAGAGGCGATGTGTGTTGTGCATTTCTCCCCATTCTAGCAGAAATCGCGCCGCCCGACAATCCGGCTATCTGCCCAACAACACCGTGAACAGGCCAAGCAGCCAGGCCAGCCCGAGGGCGCACACGACGAGGATGAGCAGGCCGATGAGCGTGGGGAAGGCCGATACGAGCAGCGGCGCAGCGGCGGCAAGGAAGACGGCAATTCCCCCCATCCACAGCATCCATCGCAGCAGTCCGTTCCAGGGCAGCGGGAAAGGGAAGGCACGCATGGCCATGAGGAACAGTGCGGTTGCCATCAGCACATGTACACAGGCCGATGTTGTGGCCGCACCCATGAAGCCGAGGTCGGGAATGAGGCTCATGTTCATGGTCAGCGAGAGCGCAGCACCGGCGGCAAGCAGCGACACGAGAGGGCGCCATGCATGCACGGCGAGCAGCACGTAGAAGGAGAACACAATGAGGCCGTTCGCCCCCATCGAGATCGCAAGCAGCTGCAAGGCCGCATCGGATCCCGGCTGGCCGGGGTGGGTGAGGTAGGCATCGGTGGTGAGCAGCTGCATGAGCGGCCGTGCCCAAAACCAGGAAACCAGCGCACATCCACCGCACAACAGCAGTGTGCCGATGAGCGTGCGCGGCAACAGTGTTTTTGCGCCGTCACGGTCATCGGGCTTCAGGTGCGGCAGCGTGGAGTTCAACAGGAAGGTGGGGAACAGATACGCCATGTCCATCACCCGCTGCACGAACCCGTAGGCTGCGTTTTGGAAGGCGAAGTCGGGGCGCAGCAAGGCGATGAGTGTCACATCGGTCTGACGGTAGAGCGCCGTGAAAAGGAACGCCGCCCCATAGGGGAGCGCCTGGGACAGCAGCGTGTTGAGCAGCGCACCGTCGAACACGGGGGTGATCCGTTCGATGCGCAGCGAGAACAGCAGCGAGAGCGCGAACAACAGCAGTGCGCCGAGCGAACCGAATCCGAGGAAGAGCAGGAGCAGCTGCACATCGTTGCTCTGTCGCACCCCCAGCAGCAGCGCGCCGCCCAGCAGGCACACCGTCAACACACGCTGGCTCACCTCCGCGATGAAGACGAACTGCATCTTGTGGTGCACCTGAAAGACCGCGCGCAGCACGCCGGCGATCAGCGTGAGCGACGGCACGAACGCGGCGATGGTGATCGCGAGCGGCAGAGGCGTTCCGCGCCAGGCGGGCAGCAGCCAGGCCAGCACCACGGCACTGCCGATCGAAAGCAGCAGAATGCCGATGCGCAGCACCAGCAGACCCCCAAGCACGCGTCCTTTATCCTTTGCCCTGCTGACCTCGCGGATGGACACCGCATAGAGCCCGAAATCCGCAAGGATGCCGAACAGCTGCAAAAACCCGTAGGCGGAGTTGTAGTACCCGGCGAGCTCCACGGACAGCCCCACGGCCACGCATTTCACGGTGATCACCGAGAGGGCGGCCATGGTGGCCTGCGAGACCAGTTGCCACAGGGTGGAGGTGAGGATCTGTCGACCGGACATGGAGAGAGTGTAGCGCACACAAAAGAGCGAACACCTGTCGGTGCTCGCCCCTTTTGTTTCAGCCATCCATGCAGTGCCGCTTGCCGCTATGCGATGCCTTTGCGCACCGCCCATACGGCGGCCTGCGTCCGGTCGTTGACGCCGAGTTTGCGCAGCAGATGCTGCACGTGCTCTTTGACCGTTTCGATGCTCACGGTCAGCGATTGGGCGATCTCCTTATTTGAGAGACCCATCGCCAGATGCCGCAACACTTGTGTTTCGCGCGGCGTCAGGGGCACGTCGTCGACACGGTTCCGCGTGCCGAGCGTGGTGGTCATCTCTCCCAGCAGACCGGCGAACCGCTTCCCGGCAGCTGCGGCCGCAACGGCATCAAGCAGTTCCTGTTTCGAGTCGCCTTTCTCGATGAAGCTCCACACCCCGTGCGCCTTCGCCCGACCCACGTAGGTCGGGTTGTGCGTCAGCGTGTGGATCAGGATCTTCGTCCCGGGCAGCGCGGCAAGCACCTTGTCCGCAAGGGCAAAGGCTTCATCGTTGAAGCCGAAGACTTCGAGAATCACGAGATCGGGCTTGGCGTCGGCGACGGCGTTACCGTCGGCCACGTCGAATTCCACATAACGATGCGAGTCACCCAACACCTGCATCGTCCCGAGCCGTGTTACCGCGTGCTTGTCGACAATAGCGATGAGCATGCAGCACTTCCTTTCCGTTGATCAGTGCCTGTTTTCCGCATACCGAACGCCGGCAGTGAAAAGAACAGGCTGAAACTATTGTTATAATGCATAATTTTAATATTTTTGTCAAAATATGCCCGATTGCCTATAGACATGGACAAAATGGCCGCTACACTCTCTTTCAATGATGCTTTCCTTCAGACACCTCGTCTCCACCAGCCAACTCTCCCGGGCTGATGCAGATGCCATTTTGCTGCAGGCGGGAGAGATGGAAGCTCTGCTGAAGAAGGGGAAAAGCGACCTGCTGGGCGACAAGATTCTCGCGAGCCTTTTCTACGAACCGAGCACGCGCACGCGTCTTTCGTTTGAATCGGCGATGCATCGCCTCGGAGGCCGTGTGCTCAGCGCCGAGGGATTGCAATTCAGTTCGCTGTATAAAGGCGAGACCATCGAAGACACCATGATGATGGCCGGGCAGTACGCTGACATCATTGTGATGCGTCACCCCGACAAGGGGAGCGCGGCCATTGCCGCTTCGGCATCGCCCGTGCCCTTCATCAATGCTGGCGACGGCCCGGGTGAGCACCCGACCCAGGCGCTGCTCGATCTCTACACGATCCAAAAGGAGCGCGGCACCTTGGAAGGGTTGCATATCGCCATGGCGGGCGACCTTCTCTACGGCCGCACCGTGCACTCGCTGTCGGTGCTTCTGTCCCTGTACCCCGGCGTCCGTTTCAGCTTCCTGTCGCCCAAGGAATTGCGCATTCCCGAAAAGGTCACGTCCGTTCTGCGTGCCAGCGGCCTTGCCTACGAGGAATTGGATACTTTGGCTCCCGGTCTGGATGCCGACGTGCTCTACATGACGCGTGTGCAGAAGGAACGCTTCACGGATGCTGCGGAATACGAGCGACTCAAGCACGCGTTCATCCTTACGGGCGACCAGTTGAAGGGGAAGACGGTCACCGTCCTCCATCCGCTGCCGCGCGTCGGCGAAATCACCACCGATGTCGATGCGCTGCCCAACGCGGCGTACTTCCGTCAGGCGGGCAACGGCGTGCCCGTGCGCATGGCACTGCTGGCACTGCTGCTCGGCAAAGCCTAGGCAAGCTGCTCCTCCGGCGGTTCATCCGTCCATCCTTCTCCAATGCCCAGCTCCTCGCGCAGCGCGAGGAAGCGGCTATACAGTGCGTCAGTGGAGCGGTGGACATGCTCGTCATCGGTCAGGAACTTCATGCCTTGCCGCAGCGGCACGCCGCACTGTCGGAAGATGTGTTCATAGGGGCGCAGATCATCGGCGTAGACAGTGATGAGTTTGTGTTCATCAAACTGCACCTCTGCCGGGATATCAGGATTGAGCACGGCGATGCCCGCTTTGCCGTCTTCCAGCAGTTCTTGTTCGTAGTCCGTCAGTACGCTGCGCAGCACAGGCAGATCGATGTGTTCGCGGTACAGATCGCTGTGTCCCTTGCCATTGGTGGCGTGGGAAGTTTCCAACACCGTATCCACGGTGTCGCCCAGCGGCACGAGCAGGGAGTGAAACACTTCCCACAACTTGTTCTTCGTTACCGATGCCATGATCACGGGGACGCTCGATTGTTTGTCCACATCGAAGTAGCGGTCGAAGCGGTAGCCTTCGATCGGTGCCGGATTGCGCGGGTGTGGGAACACGGCTCCTGTGAGCTCGAATCCTCGATAGCGTGTCTGGCGAAGAATTTCTTGCAGCTCGGGTTCGGTGAACTCACTGAGGCTGCGCAGGTGCAGCGGCTTTGGAGGCTCGGGGGCGTAGGTCTCCGGCTCATCGGGGGGAGCCTCTCCCACCCAGAAGTCCTTCTTCCAAAATTCCCATTGTCGTGCCATATGCACATCAAAGGATATTTTTGTCATGCTGTCGAGGCCTCGGATTGCCCTTCTGGAAGGCAAATCTGCTACTGTTCGCCGCGATGACCACCTTGCGAGGAGGCCTGCTCGTCGGCACCGATGCCTCCCTGCCGGGAGATGTCGTTGTTGCGCGCGGGGATGGGGACATCGATTGTGCGGGCAAGTGGGTGTTGCCGGGGCTGATCGATTGCCATGTGCATTTCCGTGAGCCGGGGTACGAGCACAAGGCCACCATGCAGACCGAAGCGGCCGCCGCACTCGCCGGCGGCGTACAGACCGTGTGCGAGATGCCCAATACCGAACCGCCCACGGTCACGATTGCGGCACTTGCCGACAAGGTGCGCAGGGCGGCCGGCATCGGCGCGCTCGACATGCGTTTCTATTTTGGCGTGACCAAGGAGGAGCATCTGCGCTCGCTTGTGGAACTGTGGACAAGCGGTGTCGCCGAGTTGCAGCGGCTGAAGGAGCGGTGCTGCGGCGTGAAACTGTATTTCGACCATTCCACCGGCAACCAAAAGATCGCGGCCGCGCTGCTCAACGATGTCTTTGCCGCCTCCGGCACACACAACATCCCCATGGTGGCGCATTGCGAGGATCCGGCGACCAATGCCGCCGCGTTTGCCCAGCTTCCCAATCAGGACGTGGCATCGCATTCGCTTGCCCGCCCGCCGGAGTCCGAAGCCATTGCCGTGAAAAAGGCGATTGCCCTGGCCAAAAAGCACAAGGCTCATCTGCACATTGCACATCTGTCGACCAAAGAGGGATTGGAACTCGTGCGTGCCGCGAAAAAGAAGAAGCTCACGGTCACCTGCGAAGTGGCGCCGCATCATCTGTTCCTCACGACCGATGACTACGCGACGCTCGGCACCCTGGCGAAGATGAACCCGCCGCTGCGGCCGAGCGAACACCGCGATGCGCTGTGGGCTGGGGTGATCGACGGCACGGTGGATTGCATCGCCACCGACCATGCGCCGCACCTGTTGGAGGAAAAGCAGACGGGAGCTCCGCTCTCCGCTCCCAGCGGTGTGCCGGGGGTCGAAACCATGCTGCCGTTGCTGCTCTCGGTCGCCCGCGGGCACTGGCCGCATCCTTCGGGCGCAGCCCCCGCCGTGTTGGCTGTCGATCAGGCGGCACAATGTTCCGCGCTTACTCCGCAGCACATTGTGCGGTGCTGTTTTGCCGCACCCAACCGCCTCTTTTCCCTTGGCAAATCGTTGCCCCAGGATGGGGGAGAGCCGATCGTGGTCGATCCCGCGCACATCTGGACGATCCATGGCAAAGATCTCCATAGTCTGTGCAAGTGGACTCCGTTTGAAGGCTGGAGGGTGCACGGAAAGGTGGAAACGCACGTCTAACGTGCCTTAGTCACGCGAGAGCATGGCGACCAGTTCATCGTGCGTCGCGGCTTCGTGCGTGTGGCGATACTCGGCGGGCGTATGTGCGGTGCGGACAAGAATGGCCTCCATGCCCGCCCGTTTTGCGGCAATCACATCAAAGGGCTGGTCGCCGAGGTACACACAGTCTTTTGCCTCCACGCCCAGCGCCTCGGCTGCAAGCAACAGCCCGTAGGGATCAGGCTTCTGCTGCTGACCCATATCTTCCCGGCAGACGGTCGGTATGTCGCCCAATGCGGGAAGACGCCGATGGATCGCCTGCAGGAAATTGCGCTGCGATCCTGTGACGATTGCGCTGACGATCCTGTCCTCTCCATTCACCAGCGGTTCAGCTTGCGGATACAGCGATGCCTGTTCTTCCAGACGGCGGATGTGTGCCGCATCCCTCAGTTCCCGGATGGTCGCGCCCAGTCCGGCATCAACCCCGCGTTGTGCCAGATATTCCTCCAGGGTGATCCCGGTGGGGAATGTCCTCGCAAAATCCTCTTCACTGTACTCAATACCCACCGCCGCAAACGCCTCGATCAGCGAGGCCACATAGAGAGGCATGGTGTCGGCCAATGTTCCATCAAGGTCGGAGAGGACGGTCAGGTGTTTCATGGGAGGGGGAGGAGGATACCAAAAAAGCCGCCCGGAAGAGCGGCTTGTCTTTGCGATGGCTTAGACCTCCACAAACAGCGGGACCACCATCGGTTCGCGGTCGAGCTTGCGGTCGAAGTAGCGGTAGAGCGAGCCCTGCACCGCGCGCCTCAGCGCTTTGCGGTCGGTCTCTCCTCTGCCAATTTCCTCTTCGTATGCCTTGCGGGCGGCGGCGCGGACTTCGGAGGTGATCTCCGTTTCCTCGCTGCCGTAGATGAGGCCGCGGCTGATCACGTCGGGGTCGCCGACGAGGCGCTTGCTTTCGCTGTAAATGCGGAAGAGCACGATGATCATGCCTGCGGTACTCATGATTTTGCGGTCGTTGAGCACGCGCTGGCCTTCGCCTGCGGCGCCCTTACCGTCGATGATCACATCCTTGAAGGAGAGCTTCTGTTTGCTTCGACGGGCGGAGCCCTGTTTGTCGAATTCAAGAATGTCTCCGTTGGTCAAAAGATGGATCTGGTTATCCTGGTAGCCGATCCGTCGTGCAAGCTCGGCGTGGCCGGCAAGCATGTGCGGTTCGCCATGTTCGGGGATGATGTGTTTGGCACGCACGAGTCGATGCATCAGCATGATGTCGTTTTGGTGCCCATGTCCCGTCACGTGGAGCGCAAGTTCAGCGTTGGTCTTCACCGTTGCACCTTTGAGGTTCAGGTTATTGACCACCTTCGCTACTGCGCGCTCGTTTCCGACGATGGGATTACTACTAAGAATGACGGTATCGCCCTTTTTCACATTCACATGACGGTGCGTACCGAGGCCCATGCGGGCCAGTGAAGCCATTTCCTCACCCTGGCTTCCGGTGGTGAGAATAAGCACTTCGTTGTCGGGCAATTTTTCGATGCCCGGGCCGACCTTGCGGATGAGTCCGCGAGGAGCCTTGAGATAGCCCAGGTTCTGGGCGATCTCGATGTTGGTCTCCATGCTGCGTCCGGAGATGAAGACTTTGCGGTTGCAGTCCTTGGCATGTTCCACCACCTGCTGGAGGCGGTTGAGCAGCGAGCTGAAGGTCGACACAATCACGCGGCCGGGAGCCTCGTGGATCAATCCGCGCAGCGTCTCGCTGATTTCCCGTTCGCTCTTGGAGCTGCCGGGTTTCTGGGCGTTGGTCGAGTCAGCGATGATCGCCAGCACGCCCTTGTCGCCCAGCTGCGCAAGGCGCTGGAAGTCGGCGGGCGGTTCGTTCATCGGGGTGAGATCGAACTTGAAGTCGCCGGTATGTACCACGGTGCCATAGGGCGTGTGGACGGCGATCGCTGCCGAGTCGGGGATCGAGTGGGTGACGCGGAGGAATTCCACTTCCACTTTCCCGAGGCGCACCTTCTCCCCGTAGGGGACGGAGGTGAGGCGGGCCTTGCTGCTGAGGCCCTCTTCATCCAGGCGCTTCTTGACGAAGGCCATGGTGAGCTTGGTGCCGTAGCAGGGCGGGAAATGCAGTTGGGGCAGCAGATGCTGCACCGCACCGATGTGGTCGAGGTGACCGTGGGTGAAGAGCACCGCCTTGATGCGGTTTTCGCGACCCTTCAGCGAGGAGATGTCGGGCACGAGGTAATCGATGCCCAGCATGTCTTCATCCGGGAACTGAAGTCCCAGGTCGATGATGTACAGGTCGCCGTCGACATCGACGACGAAGCAGTTGCGACCCACCTGCTCGAATCCGCCGAGCGGATACAGGCGGAGGTTGCCGCGACCACCGGCCACGACGGGCTGGGCGGAAGCTGCCGCCGCGGCGACGGGTTTTTGCTGGAAGACCCGCTGTTGCGGTTTGCCAACATTGCCCTTCGCTTGGGGCGGCTGTTGCGTGGAGGATTGCGGTGCACGCTGGACTGGTGGTGTTGTGCCATCTTGTCCTTGCCTCGGTGCTTTGCCGAACTGGCTCTGCACCCACTCTCGAACGTTCTTCATAAACTGATGAATGTATTGGAAAGTGCTTTCACAGTACTCTTTGCTTGCCAAAGAAGCAAGCATCCTTTTGCAGTGACTTCTGTTTTTTGGCTTCAGTTAAACAAATTTTTACTCTGGTTTTTTGTAATTTCCTACAGGAACTCGACTATCACCCCGCACAACACGCTGCGCGAACTGTCTGTTGGTATTTCGTTTGTTTCACGGTAGCCTGTGGCACCGTATGGACGTCTCCGTTCAGACCGGACACACCAAAGCGCCTCACGACGTATCACTCGTCTCCCTTGAACTCAAAACCATGCGCGGCGAGCATGTGGTGTTCCTGATGGAAATGCTTGTGCATTCCGGCGATTTGAAGACGGTGGAGCGCGAGTGCGAGACGGTGGTGCAGCATGCGCTGCTGGAGACGGAGGGTGATGCCGCCCAGCGTCTCGACAGTTCACTGAAGGAGCTCAACGGTCTGCTGAAGGGATTCACGGTGTCGCGGGCGATCGAGGATGTGCACATGATCTTGGCGATCCTGGATGACTCTCAGACGCTTCACGTGTCGCATGCCGGTCGTGCCGAGGCGTATCTGATCCGCAAGGGGCTTGCCAGTCAGATCACCGAATACACGCCGGGGAAGCCCGTTCCGGCCTTCATCCACATCGCAAGCGGACGCCTCGAAGCCAAGGATCTTGTGCTGTTTTCGACCCAACGTCTTCTGCGCGCGGTCACGCCGGCACAGCTTACGCAGATCGCCCAGCACGAGGACAAGGTGCTGTCGGCCATCATCCGCAATCTTGAAGGGGAAAGGGAGCATGCATCCCTCGCACTGCTTGGCATGCCCCAGAACGCTGCGCCCATGGAGGAAGAGGTGGTGCTGCCGCGCAAGTCATCCGTGCGCGCGCGCAAGGGGGAGTCGGCCAAGTCGGTGTTTGCGATGTCCGCATCCGCCGCCAAAAACATCGGCGATCTGACGGGGCGCCTGCTGTCGGGCGTCCGTGGCAAGCGCATTTCCCTGTCGATGGATGCGCTGCCGGTCGAGCGCATGCGCAGCAACCTTGCGGCGTTCATGCAGGATCTCGGCGATCCCAAGCGGAAGAAGCGTGCCCATATGCTGCTGTTGGCCGGGGCTCTCGCGATCTTCCTCTTTGTGTGGGCAGGGGCGCACCTCATCACCACCAGCCAGCACAGCAAGACCAAGGCAGAGCTGCAGGCGCTGATGGATCAGGTGAACGAAGAGCTACAGACCGCCGAAAACCGCCGCATCATCGGCGATGTGGATGCCGCCAACGCCGTGTTGCAGCGTGCGGAGGAGCGCGCCAAGCAGGTGATGGACAACGAGAGCGGCCTGTTCCGCGTGGAGGCGCTCGACCTGCTCGACAAGATCCACGGGAAACAGGAGGAGCTGAACAATGTGATCCGTCTGTCCCCGCGTGTTGTGGCCAATCTTGCCGCAAAGGCTTCCGATGTGTCGTTACAGGGATTGGTGGGCGTGGGGGACGGCGAATTTTTGACCTATGACCAGGCCAAGCTGTTCCGCGTGGTGCTCAACACGGTGGAGGATCCCAAGTCGATCGCCGACGGCGGCGATGTGGTGGTGAGCGGCACCTGGATGCCCCGCTCCTCGGTGAGCGCCTTCCTGACCAGCGGTCATACCCTGGTGGAGGTCGTGTCGGGGCAGGTGTCGACCGCCAAGACCGATGACCCTGCTGGCTGGGTGAGCGGTACGGATATCGAGGGATACCTGCGCTTCCTCTATGTGCTCGCGCCCAACGCCAAGCAGATCTACAAGTACGAGCGCCAGAACACGCACTACAGCGTGCCCGTGGGCTACAACGTCAACGGCGACCTGACCGGCGCGCTCGACATGGCGATCGACGGAAATGTGTATGTCCTCAAAGAAGGGGGGACGCTCTTGAAGCTCTTCCGCGGCGAATCGCAGCCCTTCTCGTTCAGGCGTGCCCCCGCCGGGGTGCTCAACGGCTCCACGAAGGTGTTCAAAGTCGCTTCGGGCAATTTCTACTTCTTGGATCCGAGCAAGAAGCGCGTGATTGTCACCACGGACGGCGGCACCACCGGAGAATCGAGTTACGTGCGCCAGTACGTGCTGGAAGGCGATCAGGTGGGCACCCTGAAGGATCTGTATGTCGATCCCGATCAGACCCGTCTGTATGTCATGGACGAAAAGCGCGTCTACGTGGTTGATCTTCAGCAGTAGACACGTCGCTGTGGGCTATACTCAAAACGATGAAGGTTCTTGTGTTTGGCACATTTGATCGGCTGCACCCGGGGCATCGCTTTGTCTTCGATGAAGCGGCGAAGCGCGGTGACTTGTGCATTGTGGTGGCACGCGACTCATCCGTGATGCGCATCAAGCAGAAGCAGTCCGTGCAGTCGGAAGACCAGCGCAAAGCCGCCATTGAGCAGGTTCGCCCCGACGCCACGGTGCTCCTGGGGGATCATGAGGATTTTCTTGCTCCGGTGCGTTCTGTGCAGCCCGATCTGATTTTGCTGGGCTATGACCAACGCATGCCTCCGGGCGTTTGTGAGGCGGACTTACCGTGTCCGGTGGAGCGCCTGCCCGCATTTGCGCCCGAGAAATATAAGAGCAGCCTGCAGGCCTGACCCTCGCGCTCGCCGCCGTTTTCTGCTATCATGGGGGGATGGCAAACGATATCGACACCAACTTCAGCATCGAAGGCGAAGAGACCCCCGTCCTCCCAACGGAGAGTGATGCCGAGATCGAGAGCGAAGGCACGCCGCCGCCGCTTTGGAAACAGGCAGCCGGCGCGGTGGCAGGTGCGCTCATTGCCCTGACGCTCTACACGATCTACGAAGCGGTGACGCCGGTGGTCACCGCCTTCCTTTCTCCAACAGAGCATGCGGAGGAGCAGACCGTACACGGCACCGACAGCGCACATGTGTCGACAAGCGCTCGCAAGCAACGCGGGGCGCAGCAGGAGTAAGATGGCGACATGACAGGTCAGATGATCATCCTTTTCGGGTTGCTCGGCGCCGCGCTGGGGAGCTTTGGTAACGTAGTGGTGGATCGCCTTCCGCGGATGGAAAGCCTTGGCGGCAGATCGCACTGTGATGGCTGCGGACGCATGCTCGGCTTCTTTGCGCTGATCCCCGTCATCGGCATGTTGCTGCAGCACGCCCGCGCCCGATGCTGCAACGCGCCCATTGGATGGCATTACACGCTGTTTGAGGTCGTCTCGGCTCTCCTCTTCATTGCTGCGCTGTCCGTTGCTCCCACGGCTCTTGCCGCTGTGTTGCTCGCAGTGTGCCTGTTTGTGCTGTTGTGCATTGCCCGTATCGATGCCGCCACACAGATGATCCCCGATGTGCTATCGATCCTGCTGATCCTGTTTGCCGGTCTCCTGGCGTGGGCGCAGTCCGTCGTGCCGTGGGAATCGACGCTTCTCCTTCTCGCATTCTTTGGCGGCCAGTGGCTGCTCAGCCGCGGTCGGTGGATCGGGACGGGTGATATCCTTCTCTCGGTGGGGCTCGGTGTGCTTGTGCAGACGGTTGCCCACGCGTTGCTCCTGCTGTTTTTTGCCTATGTCGCCGGCGCCGCGTATGCCGTCGTTTTGTTGGCACAGAAAAAAACCGACATGGAACAGCAGATCGCCTTCGGGCCGTTCCTCTGTGTTGCAGCCATGGTCACGATGCTGCGGGGGAGCGAGATCCTCGCGTTTGTCGGGCTCTAAAAAAGTGGCTGTCGCCTCTTTCGAGTGACAGCCATATTTCATCAGCTGTCTATTTTTCACCGCAGAAGACTGTGGCGCCCTGGCTTGCGCCAAGGAGTGTGTGCTGACAAAGAAATTTTACATCCATTGCCCGATTTGTCAATGTATTCGGGACATCGCTTCCAAGCCAAAAGGCGCTATTCTTTGGACAATGAAGGTTGTCGCCCAAAACCGCCGCGCACGCTTCGATTACGAGGTTCTCGAGACCATCGAAGCCGGTCTGATGCTCACGGGGCAGGAGGTGAAGTCCTGCCGCATGGGGCATTGCGATCTCAAGGGGTCGTACATGGCGTTCCAGGGAGCCCAGCCGGTGCTGCGCCAGATGACGATCCGTCCCTATCCCGCAGCCGGTCCCCAGCCCGACTACAACCCGTCTCGCGTCCGTCCGTTGCTGCTGAGTAAAAAACAGATCGTGCAGCTGCAGGAGGCGGGCGATGCAAAGGGGTTCTCGGTGATTCCGCTCGAAATCCATGCGGGTCGCTATGTGAAGGTGCTGCTGGCCATCGCCCGCGGCCGCAAGAAGTTTGATAAGCGGCAGAAGATCAAAGAGCGTGAGGTGAAGCAGCGCATCCGCCGCGAAGCCTGATACACTCGCTCCCCCATGCAGCTTCTCCCCGACCAGATCCAGCGCGCCATCGAGGAATTTTCCAAACTCCCGGGCATCGGTTCCAAGAGCGCCGAACGCCTGGTGTTTCATCTGCTGCGCAGCAGCAGGGCATCGCCCGAAGGCTTGGGGCAGGCGCTGCTGTCGCTCAAGACCCATCTGCACTACTGCAACCAGTGTCAGATGATCGCCACCGCCGACCGCTGCCCCATCTGCATGGATTCCGCGCGCGACACGTCGACCGTGCTGGTGGTGGAGGATCCGTTGGAGGTCGTGGCATTTGAAAAAACATCGTATCGCGGCGTGTATCACGTGCTGCATGGTGTGCTCTCACCCATCGACGGCATGGGTCCCGAGCAGTTGAAGCTGCGC
>CAZYQO010000006.1:0-44957 GCA_964649695.1 uncultured Candidatus Peribacteria bacterium
AATCAGCTACGTCACGGTGAATATGTTCCTGGGTCTTGTACTCACCGCCCGTCAACTCATGAAAGGTAGAGGCGCCTGAAGCACCCTTACTCGTAAGAGGGGGTACCACGGTGAAACTACTGATTGGGAGTAAGTCGTAACAAGGTATCCGTAGGAGAACCTGCGGATGGAACGCCTCCTTACCAGGGAGCATTAGGAATGCGCTGCCCGTGCAGGGCAACATTCCTCCTTCGATTGCATCGGTACGCACACTTCGCAAGAAGTTACCGGTGTTCGCATACATTTCTCTACTACACGATGGGGTGAAGCCCCAAAAAGCCGCCTTCGGGCGGTTTTTTGTTGCCTGCGCTCCCCTTCCCCGGTTCACGAAACGGCGTATTTGCGCTATACTGCAGTGATGAACGTCAATGCCATTGGCGGCGCAGGCGGGGGCAATATCCCCGACCCCAAACAACCCAAGCACAAGGAGGTGCCGAAGAAGAAGGAGAAGAAGGCTCCGAAAAAGACCTCCGTGGATCGCACGGTGGACGAAACCCGTGCCAGGATCGAAGAGGCGGGAAAGGGCGGTGAAATCGACCTCGACGCCTAGAGCAGGTTCTGCACCAGGGCGATCATGGTCTCTTTCTCATGGGGCTTGCTCTGGGCAATAAGCAGAGCGATGGCCACCAGCGCGGCATCGCTGACCGTCTTGGCGCCCGAAGAGGTGTGCAGGCGGCCATGACGCTGCAGGAAGAGGAGGAAGAGCAGCGAGCCGATGCGTTTGTTGCCGTCGACAAAGGGGTGATCCTTGATGATGAAATACAGCAGATGGGCGGCGCGTTGCTCCACGCTCATATACACGGGCTTGCCGTCGAAGGTCTGGTGGATGTTGCGGAGGATGGAATGCAGACCGCCCGGGCGCTGCTCCCGCGCGAACAGCTCCCCTGCCTCGCCCTTCTTCATCAGGCGCGTGGTGAGCACCTCGATGGCGCGATCGGCCTCCTTCTCCTCCAGGTCACGCACCTTCTTGGTGGTGCGCACGGGCACGGAGATGTTGCCGTCATCAAACTGCTGGAGCGTGGCCCAGCTGCGGGCATAGTCGGTGATGACATGCAAAAGACCCTTGGCCTCATCGCCCGAGAGCTCTTTGGCATCGACGGCGGCACGGATCAGATTGACGGTTTTTTCGAGTTTGGAAAGCTCCTGACGGCGCATTTGGCGCAAGCGACGCTGGTTGAGCGTATACCCGTGCAGGAGGTGCTTGCCGAGCACTTCGTTGGCCCAGATGCGGAAGCGCGTCCCCTCTTTGCTGTTCACGCGATAGCCCACCGACAACACCGCATCGAGATTGAAGTATTCGACCTTATAGAACTTTCCGTCGTTCGCCTTCGTGCTCATGGTGTTCGTCGTCTCCCGCCGCTTCAGTTCACCCGTCTCGAAAATGGTCTTCAGGTGACGGACGATACCGGTACGGTCGATGTTGAAGAGTTGCGCCATCTCTCCCATCGTCACCCAAATGCTTCCGCCGCGGACGCGCACCGTCACGGCCTTCCCCTTGGCGGGCTTATAGAGCTGGATGGCCGTTTTGGCTGAGGATTGCTGCATAGGGCTTAAGGAAGCCAACAATGAGTATGTGCAAAAACTGCACAGACTGATTCTACACCATCTCCAACGCGTACTTCTCTGCAATGGCCGCCGTCACCGCTTCCTGCGCCCCATGGTGACCGATCTTCTCGGCCAATTCCCCAAGGAACCCGCGCACAAGAAGCCCGCGCGATTCCTGCGGATCGATGCCGCGTGCGGAGAAGTAGTAAAGATCCTCGGGCGTCACGCGCGCCACCGAGGCGCTGTGGCTCGCCTTCACATCGTTGGTTTTGATCTCGAGCGCCGGTGAGGCATCGACCTTCGCCGTCGGATCGAGCATGAGCACCTGCTGCGTGAGATAGGTGTGGGTGCCGCCGCCGTGCTCGCCGATATCGATCATGCCGCGCACATCGATCACCCCCTTCTGCTCGGCCACCGCACGCATGGTCACCTCGCCTCCCCCGTTGCGATCAGCAAAAACATTGCGGACGGACAGACGCTGCGTCTCGTGTTTTTTGGCATACGAAAGCCAATCAATCGAACTGACCGCCTCGGCTCCCGCCGCAATGCTGTGCAGATCGTGAACGACGGAGGATCCGAGTGACACATTCAGCAGATGCAGATGTGCGCCGGCAGCGATGCGCGTGCGCTGCGACACCGTCAGCGGCGCGGAGGAGGTTTCGAGGAACACCACCGTAAGCCGACTGCGTTCACCGAGCACCACCTCACAGCCGAACGCCGACACTCCCTGCAGTCTCACAAACAGCTGCCCGTGCACATCGGCCGGAACAGTGATGAGCAGATGTGATGATTGGTCGGTCAGCACGACGGTTGCATCGCCTGGCTGCGCGACATACGTCTGCACAACGGCACCGTCGGAAACGGGCAGAAGCAGGCCGGGAGACAGTAGTGATGCGGAGGACATGACCGCGAAGAGACCAGAGAATAGCGCCAAATCCATTGCCCCGCAGGCGCCAAACGGGGAAAATGACCCACTATGGCAACCCGCCAACTGTTCCTCGATCTCCACGATGCCCCGCCGGCGCCCTTTGTCCCGGCACCCAGCATCACCGAACGCTGTGCACACATTGACGATCCGGAAGACCGTCGACTGGCCGAGCAGGTGGAAAGCGACCGCGATGGTATCCGTGCGCTGCTGCAGCAGGTCTTCAGCGGCGTGGGCGCCACCTCCTTCGAGCAGCGGCAGCAGGCAGGTGTGCTCCTCACGCAGATGAACACCTTGTCTCCGCTGGAGCTGGGAAAAGGCGTTCTGCAGCTGCAGGTGCGCCACCGCGCGACACGCCTGCACATGAAGCACGTGGTGACCAACGGCAACCTGCGCAAAGCCGGCCGGCACCTGCCTTACGCCGTGCCAACGGATGACGCCGAGGTGGCCGAAAAGTAAGAAATACTGTACAATAAGGGCATGGTGAGTCGCCCGATCTTCACGGTGGTGCGCAATGATGAACCCGAAGAACACCCGGAGGATGCTGGCTCCAATGGCACAACGGAGCTGCAGCGTTTCACTCGCCAGCTCAATCAACGGCGCATTGTGGAAGCAGTGGGCAGCGGCACCCTTACACAAGAAGAAGCAGAGGCAGCGCTCTTTCCTGATGGCACCACAGAAGGCCTGCAGCGCCTTTTGGACGCGCGCAGGAAGCAACTGGGGATTGTGCTGCCCGAAGTGCCGCTCGTGCAGCAGCGGCTGTTTACAGACGACGAAGCCACGCTCTCGCTACGGAAGCAAAAGCCGCGCTGACGTCAGTCACGTTCGCTGTCGTCAGGCTTGGGGAGGATTTTCATCGATTCCAGGAATGCCTGTGAGCACTGCGTTGCAAAGGCATCCAACTGCTGTGGTGCGATGATCTGCTGCACCCTGACCCTGCGATGAAGAATGAGGATGACATACGACAGGTGCTCCGCGTCCTCCAAAAGGCCACGTGCCTTGTTGCGGATCGCCTGCACAAGCCCGACGAGATCGGGATCGAGCGTCATTTTATCCAATGCCTCATCCGCAGGAACCCTTTCCCACTCCGCGCCAAACTGCTCACGGGCGGCCTGCCGAAACTGTCTAAAACTGGGGACTTCCATGGGGAAGACACAGGATAGCACATTCGCCTACTTCCGGCGAGACCGTCAGCCCACGCTTCCCTCCATTTCCAGCTCGATCAACCGGTTCATTTCGACGGCATATTCGAGCGGCAGCAGGCGCACGATCGGCTCGATGAACCCGTTGACGATCATCGCCCTGGCCTCGTCCTCGCCGATGCCGCGGGAGGTGAGGTAGAACATATCCTCCTCGCTGAGCTTGCCCACCGTCGCCTCGTGGGCGATGGTCACATCGTTGTTGCGGATCTGCATATCGGGAATCGTGTCCGTCCGTGACCGCTCATCGAGAAGCAGCGCGTCGCACTCCACGGAGATGGTGCAGTCATGGGCATGGGGAGCTACCTTCACAAGGCCGCGGTAGACCGCACATCCGCCGTCTTTGCTGATGGATTTGCTGATGACCGTGGAGCTCGTGTGCGGAGCCATGTGCAATACCTTGGCACCCGTGTCCTGCCACTGGTTAGTGTTGGCAAACGCGATCGCCATGTGATCACAACGTGCACCCTCACCTGCGAGAACGGAACAGGGATAGAGCATCGTGACACCGCTGCCCATATTGCCGCCCACCCACTCCATCACACCGTCCTTCTGCACGATCGCCCGCTTGGTGTTGAGGTTGTAGGTGTCCCTGCTCCAGTTCTCCACCGAGCTGTAGCGGCACTTGGCGCCGTTGCCGACAAAGATCTCGACCAACCCCGCGTGCAGCGCCTGGCTGCCGTATTTTGGCGCACTGCAGCCTTCGATGTAGTGCACATCGGCCTCGTCTTCGATTACCACCAGGGTGTGCTCGAACTGCCCCATGTTCTTCGCATTCATGCGGAAGTACGCCTGCAACGGATCCCTGACCTTCACGCCCTTGGGCACATACAGGAATGTCCCGCCGCTCCACACCGCCCCGTGCAACGCGGCGAATTTGTGATCGCTCGCCGGCACGCATTTCATGAAGTGCTTCTGCACGATGTCCGGACACTGCTGCACGGCCACATCCATATCGAGGAACACCACGCCGAGGGCGTCCCACTCCTCCTTCAGCTTGTGATACACCACCTCGCTCTCATACTGCGCCCCCACACCCGCGAGCATGCGGCGCTCCGCCTCGGGAATGCCCAAACGGTCATAGACCCTCCGCACATCTTCGGGCACTTCCTTCCAATCATCGGCGGTGCTGCCCGCCCCGGAACGGGCGTAGTAGATGATGTCATCGAGATCGAGCACCGAGAGATCGGCACCCCACGTGGGCATCTCTTTCTCCCGGAAGATCCTTAGGCACTCCAGGCGATGCTCCAGCATCCACTCGGGCTCCTTCTTGTCGGCGCTGATCTGGCGCACCAGCTCCTCGCTGACACCGCGCTTCACGCCGTCGGTATACGGCGAGGGGTTGGCCTCATCGAAGATGGAGCGTTCGAGGTGGCCGAAGATGGATTCTTCGGAAGTTGCCGGACTTGAGGCAGAAGGGTTCATATGCGGGAACAAAGTCTATAGCAAAGCCTGTAGCCAGGCATGAATATCTCGTTCAATATCCCTATCAACCTTTTGGTTGCAATGAAGCATGCGAGGTGTTGGGCATCCGGACAACCACACTCATACCCTCGGTGGGGCGCGACGCCAGCGGGGGTGAAGGGGTGATGCAGATTCGAAGATGTTCAAGCAGCCGCCCAATTCGATCGGGCAGGGCGAGGGCATGGCGGCGCACGCGTTTTCTTTCTCTCTTTCTTTGCCGCTCGGGCAAAGAAAGAGAAGAGCATGAGCTCCACAATGCTAGAACAAAGGTGGATTGTCCTCACTCCTCCATCAGATACCCCAACCCTCGCGCTTTCAGGGCTTGGCGAATGCCAAGCACGATCTGCGACTGCAGGTAATACACCACATCACACACGGCGATCTGCATGCATTCGACATCCTTCATGCCGGCGATCGCCTCTTCCATCTCGGAGAGGATATCGGGGTCGAACGGGGTCTGGGGATTGCAGGCGCCGTCGACGGAATGGCGAAGCAGCATGCGGAAACGGTCGAGAGCCATGCGGGAGCCTTCTTCGCGGTAGATGTCGCGCGCACGCCACAGACCTGTGCGTGTGCAATGAATACGGGGATTGGGCTCCTCGGCCGTCATGAGATCGGTGACCTTGGAAAACACCCTGTCGGCTCCGTACGACAGACGCGTGGCAAACAGCAGCTTCGTCGTCGTGCCGTCCTCCTCCTGCAAGGTTGTGCGCAATGCCGCATCCAAACCCGCAGAGCGCGTAAGCGCGCTTTCCAGGCTGGCATCCTGAGGGCTGGCCGACTCGATGAAGTACGTTTCCAAAGGGGCGGATGCTACACCTCTCGGTAAAAACCGCAATTTCTGCTACAATAGTTCCATGCACACAGACCTCACGCCTCCGCAGATCGACGAATTGCTCAGCCGTCACTATTACGGCCACCTGGCCTGCCATGACGGCGACGGGCTGTATCTGGTGCCCATCACCTTTGCCTACAGCAACAACACCTTCTATGCGTACACGCAGGAGGGCAAGAAAATTGAGATGATGCGCAAAAGTCCCCACGTTTGCGTACAAGCCGAAGAAATCCATGCCGACGGCAGCTGGGAAAGTGTCATCGCATGGGGCACCTATACCGAGATCGAAGACCGTACCGAAGCGCAAAAGGCATCCGTATTGCTCGCCGACAACTTTGCACGTTTCAGTTCGGCGGATCACCCCATGATCTCCCCGTTGATTCGGGACATCTCGAAGTTTGACTGGGAGAACAACGCCCCCGTGATCTACAAAATCAGCATCGAGAAGGTAACGGGTCGCGCGCAGAAAGCCTAAGCCCCTGCCTTCCCCTTCAACCGCACATTCTCCTCCGTCAACGCACGGATGCGTTCATTGAACGTGCGCTGCATCTCCTGCAATTCGCGCTCAAGCCGCACCACCATGGCCTGCAGGTGCAGCTCCCGCGCCTCGAGATGGCGAATGCGCATGTCGCGCTCCCCCACGTCATGCATCAGCTCGCGGATGCGGACGCTGAGGGCGTCCTTCTCGCGCTCCAGACGACGGTTCTCTCCATTGCGGAGGAGAAACTCCTTCCATTTGGGATCGGTGATGTTCGCGCGGAAGGTCTGCTTGTCGCGCTTCAGGTTTTCGTCGGCCTGGGCGATCATCAGGTGATAGGCGTTGATGCCAAACTCTTCGAGCGTTGTCGCTTCCTCGGTGTCCGGTGACTCCGCCAGGCGAAGCGCATCGGCAAACGTGGAGGAACCGCAGCTCACCGACGGGATAAACCGTGCGGGCAACAGCTCACGAGCCTTTGAAAACTCCTGCTGCATGGCGGCGGGGTCGCGATGGTAGGCATCGCGCTGTTCATCGGTCCATTCGGCGTACTCCATCACAAAGCCCGGATCATCGAACGATACGAACGATGTGAGAACGGGGTCGGTCGCCATCTGTTGCTGCACGAATGTGGCAAACGCATCGAGCACCGACTTGTCGACGGGAGCGCTGCCGCTGCGCAGGATCACCACGAATTCATCACCGGCATAGGCATAGGGCTCAGCAACCAGATCACGTTCATCCAGCCAATCTCGCACGGCTTTGGGCGGCTTGCAGAGAAAGTGTGCAAGGCCTTCGAGGTAGCGACCGGCATGGGAGTGGCTTGTACAGTCGACAATCGTCTTCGTGCCATCGACATCGAAGAACACACACCCCATCCGCTCCAACACCTCGGGCGACTTGCGGCCGGAGGCAACGGCGATGAGATCGTAGGCGACGATGGGACGGGCAACCTCGTAGTGCGGAATGTCATGATCGTTGTTGGAGAGCGTCGAATCCCGCCCCACATCACGGTGTGCACGTTCCACCTGCGTATTCAGGAACATGGAGAGTGCGGTGCGCTCGCGGTTCGAAAGATGTCTGTACAGGTTTTCACCGTCGGGAACGCTGTCGTGATCACGATGCGTTTCATACTGCACAATCAGGTCGAGCTTCCTCCGTACAAGGGCGCTGATGTAGTCCGGCAATTTGGGCAACAGGTGCTCGTAAAGATGCGGTGCGCCCTGCGGGTATGACGACGTGTACAGCTGCATCAGAGCCTGACGCACATCTGCCAAATCTCCGTTTTGCCGTTCATTGGTATCGTGAATCATCTATTACTTAATTAACATAATTATAAATATTTGTCAAATTCTTTCTTCCTCGAAACGAATTTTGGCGCCACCATAGATGCGCCACCTTGAAGAAACAACAAAGAAAACCACCCCGATCCATGAGAGAACCGGGGTGGATCATCATTGCGTGCTGTTACCGAAGTTCGTACGTGAGCGACACGCCCACCACGACATCCTGCTCGCCTGCGGGGAGCGGCGTGGCCTGTGCCTCCGCACCGCCGCCGACACCGGCTGCCATGGTCATGCGGTCGTACATCATCGGGGGAACGGCAGCGCCGCCCTCCACAAATCCGCGCATCTTGCCCAGGCTCTTGCCCAGGTTCTTGGCAAGGATCTCGGCCTTGGCCTTGGCCTGCTCGATGGCCTTGGCGCGGGCTTCGCCGCGCACCTGCTCGGGATCATCGATGGTAAAGGAAATGCTGCCCGCCTGGTTGGCGCCCGCGGCCGTTGCCGCACCCAGCACGTCGCTCACCTTGTCGAGATTGCGCACTTTTACGCGCAGGCTCTGATTGGCTTCAAAACCCTTGGGGATCTGGCCGCCCGTCGTCCAGTCGTAGGCGGGGCTGAGATAGAAGTTCTCGGTGGAGATATCCTTGTCTTCCACGCCGGCCTTCTTGAGGGCGGCCATCACGGCATCCATGTTTTTCTTCAGCACGGTCATGGCCTGACCAGCACTCGTCTGGCGACCGGTCTGCACGCCCAGCGAGAGCATGGCGAGGTCGGGTGCGGCCGTGGTCTTCCCTTCTCCGCTCACCGTGATGGTGATGGGATCCAGGTTCTGCTTCTCAATGTATTTGCCGCCCAGGAAGAAACATCCGGCCACGGCGCCGGCGGCGAGAAGCGCCCCCACGGGCGGGCGGACGTTGATCGTCTGCGAATCCATAAGAAATGAGGGGAAGGGAATACTGGTTCAAACGTATTCTCCGGCCTGCTCTTACCGGCTTCAAGCACACAGCGGCACTCCGGCTGGACGGTCTTGGCGAACATGGTGGGAAAAACACGGCATTTCGGGCTCCTAGACCATTGACTGGGAGAGGGAAATGCTTACGGTACAAGGCTCTGCCATCCGGTGTTCGGATGTCGGAGCATTGCATCCCCTGTTCCTTGAAAGGAGTCTGCCGTGAAGAATGATACACGCACCTATGTGACCTGGCGGTTTTCCGACAGTGACGAGCATCACGAGAGCCGCACGATCGAGGTGAACGGCATCGGCATCGAGCACCTGCGAAACGCGCCACGCGGCGCCTACGCCGGTGTGTTCATCTCGGCGCCCAAGGCCGTGATCGATGTCTGCGGCATCCGCTTCGTGCTGATGAGCGGCGAGAAGTCGGGCGCCTACTACCTGACGGGCGACCTGCTGACCGCTGCGGATCTCGAGCAGAGCAGCCGCTACAAAGCCGCACGCGACACGATCCGGCTGATCGCCTCGACCGGCACGCCGTTCCGCAAGAACGGACCGATCGCGATCCTTATCGGCAATCGTGTCCTGCCGTTTACGGCCAACGATGTGCATGTGCCGAGCAACACGCTCGCACAGGCCGCGTAACAGACTCCTTCCATGCGAAGAATCTGGGATGACCACCTCGCCCCCTGCGGGCAGGGGTGGTTTTCTATGCGGCGATATCCAGACCGATGGACGGCGCATCCCCCACACCGTATTTGGCATAGCCCTCCTTCTCGAGACGCTGCGCCAGCTCCGCGGTGCCGCTCTCGCGGATTTCCCCCCGCACCATCACATGCACGCGGTCGGGCTGCAGATAGTGCAGGATGCGGGCGTAGTGGGTCACGACGATGCAGGAGAACTGGGGCGTGCGCATGCCCGCCACACCTTCGCCCACGATACGCAACGCATCGACATCCAGGCCGCTGTCCGTTTCGTCGAGCAGCGCAAGAGACGGTTTGAGCAGGCGCATCTGCAGGATCTCCGATTTCTTTTTTTCGCCTCCGGAAAATCCCTTGTTGATGCTGCGTTCGGCAAAATCCGGATGCATGGAAAGGGCGGCCATTTCGGCTTTCATCTGTTTCGCAAACTGGATCGGCGACAGCTGCTCGCCTTCGGCAAGACGCGCTTTGGCCGCGGCAAAAAGAAAGCTCCGGAGTGTGACTCCGGCAATTTCCTTCGGATATTGAAACGCAAGAAACAACCCGCTGCGTGCGCGCTCGTGCGGCGCCATGACCAGCAGATCCCGATCTTGAAACAGCACCGAGCCGCCGGTCACCGTGTAGGCCGGATGCCCCATCAATGCGTTGGCCAGCGTCGATTTGCCGGAACCGTTTGGCCCCATGATGGCGTGCACTTCACCCTCACCGATATCGAGCGACAACCCGTTGATGATCTCGCGATCGCCGACGGACACATGCAGATCGCGGATGGAGAGGAGTGCCATGGATGCGGAGTATAGGTTGCCCGGACACAAAAGAAAAAGCCGGGGGAGCCATGCTCCCCGCGGCGGTGTCGATGCCGGACTGATCCGCAGTGCGGGTCAGTCAGTTGTGCTTGTGCGAACCGGCACGCAATTGCCCCTCGATGGAGCGGCGGTGACAACCGGGTTCGCGGACGCGATACAAACGCACGCTCAGTTTGCGATGGAGGATGAGCAGAACCACGATGGCTCCGACCAGCCATGGAGCCATGTGAGGATCGCTCGACGGCCCATCCACCATTGCTGCAAAGACATGTCCGAACATGACAGAACGCTCCTTACGTTTGCGAACAACAAGAAAAGATCGACTTTAAATATTGGATACTGTATCCATATTCATGTCAATGCTCGGAGCGCTCCGATGTCACTGATACACTCCTCTCCCATGCCCAAAGTCACCTTCCATCACAGCAACGGCCAGGTCGAAACGGTGGAAGCGGCCGACGGCGAAAGTCTGCTCAAAATCGCACTCGACCACAACATTCCCATGGAACATGCCTGCGGCGGCAACGGCTTTTGCACAACCTGCATGTGCAAGGTGCAGAAGGGCATGGAGCAACTCAACGCCCGAAACGACCGTGAGGAAAACATGGGAATCACCAGTGATCCGTACCGCCTAAGCTGCCAAGCGCGTGTGCAAAAGGACGCAGATGTGGAAATTGAGGTATTGGAGATATAATATATTTGACAACATTTTTAAAATAAGTAAAATAACCCCGGTTTCTCATTTCAACGCCCCCCAGGGGGCACAGTCCACGGAGGTTTCCCATGTTCCGTCGCCTCGTCTCGTTCGTTCTCGCCCGTCGCCCGCACCTCGCCGCGTTCGTCGCCTACCGTCAGGCGCAGCGCACCGTCGTGATGGAAAGTCGCGGCCACTACGGCCGCATCCGCAATCTGTTGCGCAGCGCGTTCCCCATCATCGCGAGCGGCCGCGACCACCGTCGCAACCTGCGCCATCGCCGTCGCGAAGCGTTGGCCGCGGTGTTCGCCCCGCAGACCGCGGTCGCCGCGGGCTAGAGCGACAAAGAAACCTCTCCCCCGATGCGCGCCTTCATGGCGCGCATCACCAACTCCCGGCTTTCATGGCTTTCCGCCATGACTGTCCGGGTTGTTTTGTGTGTCCTTTAATTATTACTATACAATATTTTTAAATTATGTATACTATAGGCAGTGGTGTTCTTCCTGTTTCTTTTCTCGTAGTAGGAGCCGTGCTCATGTTCCGCACCCTGTATTTCGCGCAGTGCATCGAGAACGAAGAAGGTTTGAACTGGTTGTGGTTCCGCACCGGCGTTCGCCGGGCGCGACGCACCAAACGAGCGCTGTGCGCCTAGCCGCACAGCACCCCCGCCACTCTCAGCCGACCTGCATCCCTCAAAAGATGCAGGTCGGTCCCGCCTATCTCCTCACATCTCTCCGTCCGCTCGCCTACGCCTGTGCGCCGTTGTTGATGGTGGCGATTTTGGCCTTCACGGCGTCGTTGTAGGGCTCCAGTTTGTTGATGCGGCGGTACACCTCTTCCGCCTGTTCCGACTGCCCAAGCTGCAGGTAACACTCGGCAAGAAGATGCATGAGTTCGGTATCGCGCGAGAGGAACTGTGATGCCTTTTCCAGCAACGGTGCCGCCTCCTCAAACCGCTGGGCTGCAATGCAAGCCCGACCAAGGGCGGCAGAACGCTGTGGGCTCTTGGGGTCGCGGTTCAATGCTTCCTGATACGCCTGGCACGCTTCGACATATTTCCCCTGCTTGTAATACGCCAAGCCGAGGTTGCCATGGAAAGACACGTCATCACGCTGCTGCAGAAGCTCGCGGTACATCGCCTCCGCCTTGTTCTCGCGATCGGTGGTCAGATAGAGCTTGGCCAACTCGGCGCGCACTTCGACGGCGTGCGGGTGGATGGTGAGCGCCTGGATGAAGATGCGTTCGGCTTCATCGGTCTTCTGCTGGGCAAGCGCACGCTCAGCATCACGCAGAAGCGACCGTACCTGCTGCAGCTCGATGGCGGATGTGCGGGGATTCTTCGGCGGACGCTCGACGGGGATCTCCTCCAGAATCTGTGCGCCGCGCTCTTCGGCGGCGAGCATGCGCTGCTTCACGGAACGCACGAAGCGGCGCACCACACGCTGCTGCAGAAGCAGGCGGGTACCCACGATCAGGCAGATTCCGACGAGCGACCCAATGAGGATGACGGCGTAGACCATTGGCAAAATGCGGCAAGAGAGCCTAGCACCGCAGGCAATCCCGGGACAAGTCCCCTACACATTTTGGGCTGGCTTTCGCATGCGTTCGCGCACCGCAGTGTAGGTGTTCTCGGCCAGCAGCAGCACCACGCCGACCGTAATCATGCTGTCGGCAATGTTGAACACCGGGAACCAGCCGACGCGGATGAAATCGGTCACAAACCCGTCGAACGACCGGTCGACGATGTTGCCGATCGCTCCGCCGAGCAGTAGGCCGAACCCCGCCGCACTGATCTCCGTGTGGCGCGACCGGATGGCCACCCACAAAAGCAGGATCACCGCGACGACGATGAGCGTCGTCTGCAGCACCGTCGGCAGATTGATCCCGAAGGCGATGCCGCTGTTTTGCGTGTAGTCGAGCATCACACCACCCCACAACGTGACCGGCGCCAACAACAACGCATCTGCAAGGATCTTGCCGATGAGACTGAGCACGAAGGCGATGCCGAGAGAGGAAAGGAGGATGCGCACGGAGGAAGAATAACGAAGGCCGCCACAAACACAACGCGCGGAAACCACGAGAGAGCCCCGCTCCCCCGTGCTATGCTGTGGGCGATGATCAACGATTTCCTGCAGAACCTGCTTGCATGGCTGCGGCGCATGGACGTGCTGCTGCTCGGCATTGCCACCGGTCTCACGTTGTTCGGCCTTGCCATGATCGCCAGTGTGAGTGTGTTTCAAAGCTATCAGCTGACCTCGCGCATGGTCACGTCCGGCCAGCTCGCGGAACCCGGCAATTCCTTCTATCTGCTGCGCAGCTCGCTCCATGTCTTCACGGGCATCGGTGTGATGCTGTTTGTCGCCTCCATCCCCTACAGGCTGTGGGAGCGTTTCGCACGTCTCCTCTTCCTGCTCAGCATCATCTTCCTCTTTGCGCTGTTCATCCCGGGTCTCGGTTGTACCTGGGGCACATCCTGCAGCTGGTTCTACGTCGGAGGATTCTCGTTGCAGCCGGCGGAGTTTTTGAAGCTCACCCTCGTCTTTTACCTTGCGGTGTGGCTGCAAAAACGCGAGCAGCTGATCGCCACATTCCAAGACGGCTTCCTGCCGTTCGTCACGCTGCTGCTTCTGTCCACGCTGCTCGTTGCCCTGCAGCCGGATCTGGGTTCGTTCCTTGTGCTGTCGCTCATCGCCTGCACCATGTTCTTCATCGCCGGCGGCGGCATCCGTCATCTGTTGCTGGGCGGGGCGGCCGCAGCGGTGCTCGGACTGCCGATCATCCTGAGCAAGGATTACATCCGCAGCCGCTTCACATCGTTCCTCGCACTCCTCGGCGGCAGCGACCCGAGCGTGCAGGAGGGTCCCGCCTACCAGGTCATGCAGGCGCTCATTGCCATCGGCAGCGGTGGTCCGTTCGGGGTGGGCTACGGCAAATCCATCCAGAAATTCGGCTATCTGCCCGAAGTGCAGGGCGACATGATTTTCGCGGCGATGGCAGAGGAATTGGGCTTCCTTCGTCTGCTGATCATCCTCGCCATGTACACCATTCTCGTGGTGCGCGGCTACAAGATCGCCCGCGAGGCGCCCGACCGTTTCGGCTTCCTGGTGGCCACCGGCATCACCACCTGGATCGCGGCGCAGAGCATCATCAACATCTCGGTGAACCTCTCGCTGTTCCCGGTCACAGGGCTCACCCTGCCATTCATCAGCTACGGCGGTTCGTCGCTCATCGCAACGCTCATCGGCGTCGGCGTGCTGCTGAACATCTCCACCTACTCCACCGAACAGATGGCCGCCCGCAGGCGCCCCGACCGGTGGCTCTCCATCCGCTGAACCATGAAGACCCTCTTCGTCTGCGGCGCGTCGGTGGGGCATGTCGCTCCGGCGGTGGCCGTGTGGCAGGCGCTCAAGGAAGTGCAACCGGATGCCGAATCGTTTTTCGTCTGCGCTCCGCGCAAGGATGAAGAGACCTTCCTTGCGCAGGCGGGAGTGCGTTTTTCCACACTGCCGATCCCCCGTCTTTCAGTGCTGTTCCCGATCGTGTTTATGCGCTCTTTCTTTGGCGCATGGGCAATCATCGGGAGGGAAAACCCCGACTGCGTGTTCAGCAAAGGCGGCGCGCTGTCCGTGCCCGTGTGCATAGTTGCGCGCCTGCAGGGTATCCCTGTGTTTCTCCATGAATCGGATGCCGTATTGGGCACCGCAAACAAGCTTATCGCCGGGATCGCAAAGGCGGTATTTTGGGGCTTTGCGCCGCACTACGACACACCCGAAACATCCGCAAACATGCGCCCCGTATGGGGCAAGCTGATGGTTGCTACCGGCAACCCGGTCCGACCACTCATGCGCACCGGCAGCAGAGAAGAAGGTCTGAGGATCACCGGCTTTACGGGCACGCGACCGATCATCTGCATCAACGGCGGGAGCCAGGGTGCACAGGTGCTCAATGCATGGGTGATCGCCAACCAGCAGGCACTGCTTGCACACTGTGACATCATCCATATCACCGGCCGTGGCAAGGCAGCCGCACCCGCTGCCACAGGATATTGGTCGCGCGAATTTGTGATCGGGGAACTGCCCCATCTCTATGCCGTCACCACACTCGCCATCACGCGTGCGGGGGCGGGAACCATCAGCGAGCTCGCAGCCACAGCAGTGCCCGCTGTGCTGGTGCCGCTGCCCGGCCTCGCGCACGATCACCAAACCCACAACGCACGGCGTGCAGAAGCCTCGGGAGGCTGCATCGTTACGACACAAGACACCCTGCATGACCACCTGTTTGTGACCGTGACAAGTCTTCTAGCGGATCGGGCGAAATGCGGGGAGATGGCGGCGCGGATGCGCACCCTCGACCACCCGTCGGCTGCTCGACAAATCGCCGAAGTGATGGTGTCGTGCCTTGCACGATCCAGCCAGCCTGCATAGGCTCTCCCCACTCCCCCGCAACTATGTATAAGTTCCTCATCCCGCTGTTTGCATTGGCACTCCTGATCGGTTGCACCCCCAAGACCACCACGCGTACCGACGAGTACTCCACTTCCTCCGCCTCTTCCGCCGACGCCATGGCGTCGGTCTCCTCCGCTCCCTCCTCTGCCATGGCCGCCTCCTCCGAAATGGGTGACACCACCCTCCTCACCGGCAAGCACACCGTCACCCTCAAGACGAGCCTGGGCAACATCACGGTTGAAGTGGATGCCGATGCGGCACCCCACGCCGCAACGAACTTCGTCATGCTCAGCAAGACCGGCTACTTCAACGGCCTCACGTTCCACCGGGTCATTCCCGGCTTCATGATCCAGGGCGGCGACCCCAACGGCAACGGCACGGGCGGCATGAGCATCTTCGGCCCCACCTTTGACGACGAAAACCTGGAGTCGTCGCACCTCGTGCGCGGCACGCTCGCGATGGCCAACCGCGGCCCGAACACGAACAGCAGCCAGTTCTTCATCGTCCAGGCCAAGGAAACCCCCTGGCTCGACGGTCACTACACCGTCTTCGGCACGGTGACCCAGGGTCTCGACATCGTCGACAAGATCGCCAACACGCCCGTGATCTCCCGCGAACCCACGGATCCCCAGGCCGACCGCCCTGTGACCCCCGTGACGTTCACGGCGGAAGTGCAGAAGTAAGCCTTTTGTGGGCTGTGAAGTCGCCGCAAGCCTGATACACTTTTTCGGTGCGCACGCGTTTTGCCCCGTCCCCTACAGGCGTCCTTCATATCGGCGGTCTTCGAACCGCGTTGATGGCATACCTCGTGGCCAAGAAGGAAAAGGGCATGTTCTTCCTGCGTATCGAAGACACCGACCAGGCGCGCGAAGTGCCGGGAGCAGCCGAGCATTTTCTGCAAATGCTTGCGTGGGCGGGCATCCCGCCGGATGAAGGCGTGGTGCTGGCAGACAATGGACAGATGACCCAGCGCGGTTCGCATGGTCCCTACAAGCAGTCCGAGCGACTCGCGATCTATCGCACACATGTGGATCAATTGGTGAAAGACGGCCATGCGTATCCCTGCTTCTGCACCGCCGAACGTCTGGAAAAGATGCGCCAGCTGCAACAGGAACGCGGCCTGCCGCCGATGTATGACCGTGCCTGCCGCACACTGGAAGCCGGCGAAGTGGCAGGCCGCATCGCTGCGGACGAAAAACACGTGATCCGCCTCAAGGTGCCCGACCACCGCACCATCACCTTCAACGACGACATCCGCGGTCAGGTCAGCTTCATGAGCCACACGGTCGATGACCAGGTGCTCCTCAAAAGCGATGGGTTCCCCACCTACCACCTCGCCCATGTGGTCGACGACCATCTGATGGACACCACCGTGGTGATCCGCGGGGAGGAGTGGCTCAGCTCCCTGCCCAAGCACCTGCTGCTGTTTGAGATGTTCGGCTGGCAGCCGCCGCGCTTCGCCCATGTGCCGCTGCTGCTCAATGCAGACCGCTCAAAGCTCAGCAAGCGCCAGGGATCGGTCAGCGTGGAGGACTACATCAACAAGGGCTACCTCCCCGAGGCCATCCTCAACTTTTTGGCACTGCTCGGCTGGAACCCGGGCACGACACAGGAGTTGTTTACTCTCGCGGATCTGATCGAACAGTTCTCGCTCGACCGCGTGCAAAAGGCCGGCGCCATCTTTGATACCCAAAAGCTCGACTGGCTGCAGGGGCAGTGGATGCGTTCGATCCCTGCGGCTGATTTCGCCCGCCGTATCATGGTTCTGGTCGCAGAAAAACATCCCTCCGCCATCCATGATGCCGCCTTTACCAGGAAAGCTGCACTCATCCAGGAACGCATCACCTTCTTCCAGGAAGCACCCGACATGCTGGGATTCTTCTACGAACAACCGACGGCCACCAAGGCGCTCATCTGCAACCCCAAGCAGAAAGTCACCGAGGAACTGCTGCCCAAAATCCTGCAGGTGCTGACCGCCCTGCTCAGCGGCATCGATGATGGAGACTGGAACGCAGAAACCATTCTTGCACGCACCAAAGAAACAATGGAAAAGGAGGGATTGAAGTTGGGGCAGCTGCTGTGGCCTCTCCGAGCAGCCCTCACAGGCCGTGAGTTCAGCCCGGGAGCGGTGGAGGTTGCCGAAATCCTGGGAAAGGAAGAAACGCTCAAGCGCCTGAAGTTGGCAACCGCTGCCGCCTGAGGGTGTGCTACACTCCTGACCATGGATCTCAAAGAACTCGAAGTGCAGCTGCGACAGGAAAACGGCAAGACCGTGATTGAGGGGCGCACGCCCATCCCGTTTCAAAGCCTCGTAGCGCTTATTCTGCAGCGCAAAGTGGGCACGCTCTACAAGACCTGGGGCAAGGATCCGGTGGTGGTGACAAGCGAGCTTCTGACCCAGCTGGCATCCGCCCCCCAAGACTCGCATGAGAACCGCACCAAACTGCTGACTGTCACGCTCGGCGTCGGCATCCTGTTTGGTGTCTTCTGCTTTGGCATCGTGCTGCTGCTGCTCAACTACCGCGGCATCGCAGTAACGCAGCAGGGTCTGCTGTGGCTGTGTGGCGGCATCCTGGCGGTTGGTCTGGTCGGTTGGTGGGTGACGAAGCTCCAGCGCAATAAGCAGGGCGAGCGACTGATCGAAGCGATGGAAAAAATCACCGGAATGTTCTCGTAACCCCATGCCATGGAACTGAAGGAACTTGCTCCCATTGCGGGCAAAACCACCATGCGCATCGGCGGGCAGGCGCGATGGTATGGTGAGATCCAGACAAAAGACGATGTGGAGCAGGCGGTGCGCGCGGCGACAGAAAAAAAACTTCCGCTCATCATGCTCGGCGGGGGCAGCAACACGATCTTTGCCGACGGCGTGATTGAGGCAGTCGTTGTCCGGATGAAGGCGAGCGAGACGCAGGTGGATGGTAACCTTGTCACCGTGAAGGCCGGCGTGATTCTCGGCAGCCTGATCAACGAACTCGCCGAGCAAGACCTCGATCTGTCCGCACTCACAGGCATCCCCGGAACCATCGGCGGAGCGATTGTGGGCAATGCGGGACAAGGACCAAAAGGCCTCTGGATGGATACGTTCGTGGAGTCTGTAGAAGCATTTGTGGAGGGGGTTTGGAGGACTTTTACGAAAGAGGAATGCCAATTTGCCTATCGCGAAAGCATCTTCAAACACATGGCTTCTGTACCGATTATTTGGGAAGCCGTGCTCCGTGTGCCGTCACGCCCCGGCGCCGACGTGAAGGCGGAAGTGGAGCGACTGATCCAGAAACGCATCGAGACCCAGCCTCACCTGCGCACGGCAGGCTCCTGCTTCAAGGCGGTGGGCGGCACGCCCGCATGGCAGCTCATCGATGCGGCGGGACTGCGCGGCAAAAAATTCGGCGGTGTGGAGATCGCCCAGAAGCACGCCAACTTCTTGTTGAATGACGGCACTGCCACCTACAGCGACGCGGTCAGCGCCGTCGATGCCGTGAAGCAGACGCTGGGGGAAAATCTTGAAGTGGAAATGCGGTTCATCGAGCAGGATGGATCTGTGCGGTACTAATGGGAAATGCGTCGCCTGTTGCTCTTCCACCTTTGCCCGGCGGCAAAGGTAGAGCCAAAACGCCTGCGCCATGATGCCCCACTCCAAAGAGGATGGGAGACATACGGCAACTATACCAAAATCGAATCTACATCTTCCCCTTCACTCCCGCTCATGGCGCGCCTCCGAGGGTATGAGAGTGGCAGGCAGCATCTTCCTATTCGCTTTGCGTGGGAGAGCCGTGCCGCACCCGAGGGGGTGAAGGGGTAGGCGGAGTGGGGAGCTGCGGCACTGGGTTTTCTTTCGCCCTTTCTTTGGGCTCTAGCCAAAGAAAGGGCATGCGGAGCAAAGAAGGATCTTTGGAGGTTTAAAACGGCAGATCTTCGACTTTGATTTCAGATGTATAGTCGATGGCAGGCACCGCCATGGCAGGGCTCTCTTCCTCCGGCACAGCACGCGCCGCAGGCTGCGGGAACTCACCCGACATGCTCTTGGCGGCCATTTCAATGGATTCCGAAGCAACGGCATTCTTCACGCCAAGGAGCGAGACCTGCTCGGCAACGATCTCCGTGGTCGACCTTTTCTGTCCTGCCTGGGTTTCAAAACTCCGCGTCTGCACACGGCCGGAGACATAGACCTTCGTCCCCTTGTGCACCCCGCGCGCGATTTCATCGGCCAAGTCGCCCCACACCACCACATTGGAGAACTCTGTCCTCTCCTTCTGCTCGCCGCTGGCCTTGTCCTTCCAGCGCTCGCTGGTGGCCACGCCAAGCGTCAGCACTTTCTGCCCGCTGGTCGTGGTGCGCATCTCGGGATCCTTTGTCACATTGCCGATCAGTTCGGCGCGGTTGAGGCACTGCAGCGTCTGCTTTGCGCCAGCCATCGCATCGGTCTGGCCTGCTTTGGGATCGAGCAAAATCATCTCCCCTCCGATCACTTTTGTGCGGCTGCGCTTCTCTCCGCTTTGGGTGTCCTCCCAACTGTCGGTCTGTAGGCGGCCGGAGATGTACATTTGGCTTCCTGCACGGGCAAACTGCCCCGCAACCTCCGCCATGGGTCCCCACAAGGTGACCGTATGAAAGCTCTTGGTCACGATCTTTTCCCCCGCTCCGGTCGTGATTTCCACGGGCACCACAAGGTTCAGATCGGTGACACTGCTGCCCCCCGGCGTCTGGCGCACCTGGACGGGTTGGGTCTGGTAGCCGATGAGGGAAACGCGGTTGAGGGAGAACATTGGAGGGTGGAGAAAGGCCGGCAAGTTTCCCCGAAGTCAGGCTCCCGGGACAAGGAAGTGTGATTGCCATTTTCCGGTTCCATGACCTGACCACGCGGACAACCCCGCAATGAAGCGCAAAGCTGTCAACGCGGCTTGGCTCTCCGCAGAGGAAAACTCGCTGCGAGTTTGAGACAATGGGCTGTCACATGCGACGAACCTCGACTCCGCACCTGTGGGCACTGCTCCTGATCCTGCTTCTGCAGGGACAGACTGCCTTCGGTCGTGAGGCCTGCACGGTCAGCCCCGAACCGGAGTTCCAAGGCAAAACGGTAAAGCTGGAATGCCAAGGACAGGGCACATTCCAAAAATATCTGGAAAAGAGCGTGTGCGGCGGTTCGGACAGGGATATTTCCGTCGTGGGGGCAAGTCTGTCGTCCCAACAGTCCAAAGGATCGAAGGGATCGGCATCATCGGTGCCCCCCGACGAGCAGCTGGGAGACAAAAGTTACATAGCCAAAGTGACGGGGGTGCCGGGACGTGAAGGCATCCCGTTGGGCGATGTGGAAAGCGGCATGGCCAAACGCATCGAAGACGGCGGCGAATATGACGATGGGTTCCAGTTCCCCGACAGCGCCGTGGGCATGTCGACCGTCTGCGTCCCGGGTCAGACCAAACAGGATCACAATGTCTTTCACTGCACGGACGGCTCTGATGACGGCACGGACGGCTGCTATGGTGAGCGCTTTGTGGAAACCTACGGGTATCCCTATTTCACCGATCCGCCCTGCCGCTGGCGCCTGAAGGACAACGCATGGCCCGACATCCCGCCGCCGCAATATTCCCAAGGGGATTTTGATCAGGAGATTTCCGATGCACAGACACCCGGCACCTGCCAGGATTTCGGGGGATACCTCAACTCGTGGCAGTACTTCGACTGCATGGAAAGCGCCTATGACGAAGACGGCTATCTCTACTGCGTCTACTGGGGCAACCGCTACATCTGCAATGACCAGGCCGTGCTCAGCGACGGATCGGCCTTCATCGGAATTGAAAATTTCGGCGACTATGATTGGCCCAACGGCTCGGGCTGTGCGGGCGAGCGCTGCCGCTGCAGCGGGGAACCGCGCGAAAGCTGGTGCCCCATCACCCCGCCTCCGCCGGATTTTGAAAACGGCGCAGGTCAGCCCGACATGCCCTACCGCTCCTTCTTCCGCGAATACAACGCAAGCTATGTCCGCAAGGCGCTCAAAACATATGTGGAAAAAGACAAGGCACGCGAGGACGATGTCCGTGTGGGTTGCTACGGGTTCTACAACGAATTCGACCCGCGTTACCAACAAACCACCAGCGAAGACCGGCGCTGCGTGATCGACCTCAATGAAACCGACAAACGAAAGGATTCGCAGAAGGGCAAAGGAAAATTCAGCGACCCCCAAGAAGACATCCCCGCACCCAAGGCGCCGGAGTTCAAACAGAAGGAACACAGCTGGTGGCAGCTGCTCTCGGGAGGATTTTCGCTGTTGAGTCCGTTGCAGAATGACCTGTCGCAGGCGCTGCCCGACGTGGGCAATGCCAAAACCGTCGGCGTGCCCCAAAAACCGCCGGAGGAAGACGCAGACATGATCTACCGCGGCTTTGCCCCCGGGGATTATGTCCGGGACTTCGACGACACCGGCCCCCTGCGCACGATCGTGCGATGGTGGCACAAGCAGGAAACAGCCGCAGCTTCGCTGTTCACGCCTGCGACGGTACGCCTCGTCCATGTTCCCGCCTGGGCCATGGGACTGAGCGCCGATGATCCGCTGTTTCAAAGCGGCTCCTCGGCATCGTCACGCTCCGCTGCATGGGCGGGTACGCGGGAATCACCCATCGACCTGCAGATCCATGCGCGTGACGACCTGGTCGGCACGATCCTCACCTCGCTCAGCCGTTCCCTGCTGACCATCCAGGAAGTGCCGCTTCCCGTGGTGGTGCCGGCTGGCTCGTCGACGGAATTCCGTGCACGCGCCCAGGCGTTGTGCACCTGGTACATCACCAATCATCCCGATACCAAAAGCTGCGAGGATGTGAGCGGCAAAACCAAAGACGTGATGGAGAAACTGGAAAAGTACGCGGACCAAATCGACCAGGTGCGTGAACTTCGCCAGCAGCTCCCTGCCATCGCGGGCTCGCTGCTGGCGATCCAAAGCAAACTCATCGCGCCGCTGCACGCCTGGAGCCAGGAAAACCTGGAGCGGTATGAACAGTACCTGGAAGACCGTCAGGCGATCCTTGCATTGCAAACGCAGTGGCAGGGGGTGCAGCAGCAATTCAACCAGCTGCACGACAAGACCAACGAACCCTGGTGCATGGATCAGCGCTACACCACGGCCATCTATTCGCTGCTGGATCCGTGGATGCCCACTCGCGGCGACCCCGATCTGCCGGGCAACGCCTACGAGCATCTTGTGTTCGGTGGCGATGTCGGTGCGGAAGCGGGAGATCTGCCGAGCCTCGAGAGCATCCCCGTGCGCCGGGCAACCGATGCCACGGTCGACCTCTCCATCCTGCAAAACATTCCCGCGGCGCTCAAGTTGCCGGTCTTGAAAGTGACGCTTGTGCAGCTGGATATGGATCAGTATCTGCCCCCCGCATCGGGCAGCGAAGACAGCCTGCCGGATCCGAAGGATCTGCCTCCGCTTGATCCCATTGTCGATGCCATCAAGGATGCCAAAAAGACGCTGCCCACGATCTGCGTTCCCAAAAGTTCATCGTCATCCGCAAGCTCCGCGTCCAGCGGTTCGGGCGCGACGTCGTCGGATGACGGGTTGCCCAAGCGCTCGTGCATCAAGCTCACATGGCCGAGCAACCTGCAGTTGCCAGAGCAATACAGCGAACAGGAGCGAGCCGAGATCGGCGCAAAGATCGGCGAAATCCAGACCATGGTGGCGGGGATGAACGATGCCTATGACAAATTCTGGAAGAGCCTGAATGTCGAGGGCAGCGGCGAGATCGAAAAGCAAAAAGACGAGTTGAAGTGCAAGCAGTGGGATGAGGGGGTGTGCATGAACGTGGAAATGGATCTCATTGAACGCTTCACGCGCATCGCCACACGCCCCGATGTGCAGCTGAAGGAAGATTTTGATTCCACCGGTCTCCCGCGTTCGTACGGCGCGGTCTGTTCGCCGGATGACGCCGCCTGCCAACTGCTCAACCCCGAAAAGCGCTACGCGCCGAGCGGCTGGCAAATGCGTACCGCCACCGGCTCCAGCTCGGGCGGCTCCAAGGCATCCGACGCGAAAACGACCGACGAGATCCGTAAGACATTGCGCGACGCCTCTCTCCCCAAGCCCTACGGCACGGTGGATACTGACACCATGCCGGCCTACTTCGTGGAACCCATCGACCTGCTGCGCATCTTCGACACTCCCGACGGCTCGCCGCTCACGCCTGCTTCCAGCAGCGCCTCCTCGTCGCCCTTCTGATGAAACGATTCTTCTGCGCCACCGGCCTTGTCCTTTGCAGCCTGCTGCCGGTTGCCGCCGCAGCCGCAACAATCGACGCCCCTGCCTGCATGGGCGAAGTGCAGAAGATGATGGGACAACGGCAACGGTTCTATCGCAGCGTGGTGGTGGGGCAACCGAATGCAAAAGACAGCCCGCAAGGCAGCGTCCTCTTCGACAAAGAGGGGGTTGCGTGGATCAAGACCGACGATGACCAATGGAAATCGGAAGAGGATGAACGCACGGACGATGCCATGGATGAGAACGCCGAGTCGCCCGCCCGCCTGGGGTGGCTCGAAGTGAAAAAGGCCGCCACATCGGAGCTGATCCCGCCGATCCTCCAGAGCATGCGTGCATTCCAATGCAAAATGGAAGACACCTGCGAGCTGCTCTCGCGTTCCCTGAATGCCACCGAAGACGACGAGCTGACCATCAAGATCCCGGGCTGCGAAGAGGAAAAACTCGACCCGCTTGCCGCCTGTCAGCCGGAAACCGCCCAGGAAACCGCCTCGTTCACCGACACCGAAGCGCTCATCACCCAGTGCGCCAGCCTGCGGGACAACATCCTCAATCGCGAACGCGGGCTCCTCAAACTGCTCATTGCCTATGATGCGGCGGAACGCTCGCTCTACCAGTTCATGGGCATGACCGGGGACTTCTTCGACGACCTGAAGTCCACGCTCCTCGGCCCCGTCTGGCAGGCGGTCCGTGCCTTCCAGTCACTCGGCCGCATCCCCTGTTTTACCGCACAGTGTGAACAATAGCCCTACCCGCATCGGCTCCCTGCTGTCGCTTGCCCTGCTGCTGAGCGCCTGCGGGCAGCAGTTGTATCCGACGGAGTTCACGGGGCAGCCGCAGCCGCCCTGCACCGTTGCCGGTACGCCGTTCGCCAAGAAGGACTTTGCAAAATACGAGAAAAAAAGCGACCCGCCGGAGTACCAGTGGGACGACCTGTATAAGGAGCAGCTGAAAAAAATACTGACGGCGCATGAGAAGATGCTGTTTAGCAGCAAGGAGCAGGAGCTGGAATGTGCGGCGCCTTCGTACCAGCAGCTCCTCCCTGCCAGCCCGCCGCTCAAGGAGCTCGCGGGGCAGCTGCCCGCCTACAAAAACAGGGCATCGAAGCTCTCGGAGATGGATATCGTGCCCGTGCTGCTCGAATGGCAGCGCACGTATGAGTGCGCCATGCACGAAGAAAGCGTCTATGCGAGCCCGCATGTGCAAAAAGAACTCAGCAACAACGACGGCGGCGTCTTTGACGACAGCGTGCCCCTCTCCTTCCCGGGAATCGCCCAAGAGGTCGCGCGGAGGCAGGCATTCATCGAGTGGGAGGTCAAATCTTCCCGCGCCATTCTCGAGCGGCTTGTCACATTGCTGGGCGGCTTTGACCGGCTGCGTCCGCTCAGCGCCGAGCTGCTGTGTCTGGGGCGTGCATCGGCGGATATCCGAAACTCCCTCAGCCTTGTCGCCGAATCGAGCGCCTGTCTGCCGCGTGCACTCGATGTGAAAGACTCCCTCCGCGACTTCGATCTCAACTGATGTCACGCACACGCATCCTTTCCGGCTTCCTGCTTTCGCTCCTGCTGCTGCAGGGAATGCAGCAGGTGGCATTTGCGGAAGAGAAGGATCCTGCCGACGGCAGCGGCTCGATCCTCGCCCTGCTCAAAGAAGCGCTAAAACAGGAGCAACGGCTGCCGCCGTCCATCGCGGCCTTCGCCAAAAAAACGGCAACCGAAGCGTATGACGACCTGTCCGATCAGGACATCGCCGACGCGGTGCAATCGAACATGCAATCGCTCTGCGCAAAGAAAGGAGAAGGAGACACGGCGATCGGATACGACGCCTGCAACAAACTGCAGGATGACATCCTGAAGGTGGTGGGGCGCGAGACGTCACTGCGCTCATTGGGCAGGGATTTGCAGGCCATCGCGAGCGGCTACGAAGTGCCCATGCGCGACGGCCAGGCTGGGGCGGTTGCCGTCAACTCTCCGATCGCAGGCATCCTCAATATCTGGCGCGTGCATGGCTCCGGCAGCGTGGTCGGCTCAGGTGCGTTGGTGCGATCTGCGCTTACGGATCCGGAGGAGATCAAGCCCATCGCCGAGCAGCTGAAGGAAGCGTATGAAAAACTTGCAGACAATGAGGCGGAAAACGAAGAGCAGCAGCGCGCGGCCGTGTGGCGCTATTCCATGGGCGTCCGTCTGGCACGCAACGAGCGCAAGGGCTTCCCTGCTCCCGAGGAATACGACACCAAAAAACAGCCGGATCGGCAGTATCTGTTCAAACGGTGGGAAAAGATCGAGGATCTGTTGAACCAGATCTGGGGAATCATCAAAGCCGCAAAATTCGACCCGCCCCTGCAGCCGGGGGAGATCGCCTTCTTCACCCTCGACAGCAGCAAGATGCCCACGAACGTCGAGTTGTGGGGCTACGTCGAAAAACCCAATACGAAGAACGCAACCAACGGCACGCCCGCGGCGCTCGACGGCGACGTGGGGATGCGCTTCCGGATCCCGCTCGACCCCGCCTTTCCGTCGCTGATGAAAGAAGGGATCGAAGAACCCGTGCTCGGCGGCACCTATCCGCCCGAACCCGTGGAGGAGCAAAGCGGCGGTCAGCAGGGGCAAAAGAAGAAACCCATCGACGGCCGCAGCCTGTGTTCGGGTCCGATCTCCAGACGAGGGTATCTTTGCCGACAGATCGACGCCGAAAGCATCGACTGTGCCGAGTCCCCGAAAGTCACCGACCCCGACGTGATCGCCCTGACATCGTGCACGAAAAAGACTCCGCTGACGGAGGATGAGACATGGTGTTGCGTGGCTCCGCAGCAGCAGAGCGGCGGCGAGGAATGGGACAAGAAGAGCGGCGGCACCTGCCAGATCCTGACGAAGGATGCCTGCGAACAGCAGGGCAAGAAAATGGAGAACGTGGATGCCTGTGCGGAAAACGGCTGCGACACGATCGCGTCGAAAGTGGTACACACCACCGCTTCGGGACCGGATGTCTGCAGTGACGTGGAATGGAGCCAATGGAACCCCGACACACAGTGCAAAATCACCCTGCGCTGCAGTGACGATTGCGGCAATGACTCCTCGAAGACCTACGGAAAAGTCGACCTCAAGACGGCCGATGGAACGATCGACGTCTGTCTATCCAAGGACGGTCAGGGGGCGAACATCCCCGGCATGATGCATGAGCTGGTGCACGCATCACAGGAATGTGGCCTGCCGCCCGGCAGCGGGCTGTATCAAAATGATCCGAAGGAACTTGCAAAACTCTCTGAACAGGAACTGCAGATCGAACAGCGGAAATGCTGCGCGATCGAAGGGGAGGCCTACAGGGCGGAATATGAATCCGCCGCCGAACAGGGATACCTGCAAAATCCGGACGGCTCGTGGAAAGAATCCTCCACCGGCATCCCGTTCACGCCCGACGCGCTCGCAGAGGCACACCGATCGTTCGGGTGCGGCCACCTTGTCTTCGGTGACGACTTCCACTGCGCCGAAAGCCGTGAGTATCCCCCGTCATTCCTCGGCGAAGGCATTTCGCTGATCACGCAGGCAACCGAGGACGCAAAGCTGGACTGCGACAAGGTCGCCGCCCTGCCGCTCATGAAACAGTTCAAGGATTCCGTGGAAACACAGACCGGCATCTGCAGGCCATACGGGCAAACGGAATTTGAAAACACGATCGGCAACACGATGTGCTTCGTCGGCGCCTGCGTGGAAACCTCGGCCGAAGTCCACCGCACCATCCCTGGACGCATCGGCGCAGGCGTGCAGGATGAGGCCTTCCCCTTCGACAGCAAGCTCAAGGCGCCCGACGACAAGACGGATTTTCTGACCGCTCCCCCGGGCGGCTCGGCCACGCTCCCCCCCTATGCGCCGCGTCGTCTGTTGGCGCAGCTCGACGGCGATTTCTGCCGCCAGCTCGGCCTGCCGCCACTCAGCCCGAGCGCACTGTGCGTGATCACCACCAACCGCACCCTGCAGCTCCCGTTGGCCGACTACATCACCAGTGCCGAAGAGTTGTACACCAACCAGGAACAGATGATTTCCGCGGTGGGGCAGCGTGAGGCACTGAGCGCGGCTCTCGGTGCACGCATCGGATCGTCCCTGTACGAAGAACATCTGCGACGCTTCGGCCGCTCTTTCTCCGAAGTGCTGCTCACCATGGGCCGCCTGCTGACCACGTTGAAGGACACCTCGTTCCCCACGGAAATGTGCACCCTTGGTGCCCAATAACCCATGAACCGATTCCTGCTGCTTGCCGGCCTGCTGCTCATCTCCCTGCTCCCAGGGCAGGCGGTGCACGCCGAAGAAAACACCATCGACTGCAAACAGATCGTCGACAGCCCCACCCCCGTTTCGGACTACACCAAAAAAGTGATGAAGCGTGTGAAGGAAGGTCTGGAAAATGACGCGCAGACCCCAAGCGGAGGGGAGGAAAATCAGGCGGCGATCGTCAACATGGTGCGCTATGCCGGAGCGGTGATCGTCAGCTCCATCGACACTTCCCTGCGCATCATCTCCCAGCAAAAGAGCCTGCGTGAGCGCACGACCTGCGAGCAATACGACGTCACGCTGCTGGAATGCAAAATGGAAGACATCCGCGACAAGATCAACGAGGCGCTGGGAGACAACAACTATGCAAAGGCCTATCGCCTGCAGGCGCTTTACGCGTTCATCAACCAGCGCATCCGCGCCCTGCTGCTGGGCTCGCGCAACCAGCAGTACACCGACGCGACGTGGGGGGAACGGCAGTCCTTCGACCCCAGCGGCCAAGTGTGGTGCTGCGTTTCGGACGGATATCAATGCAAGAAAATTTCCTCGGAAGACTGCACCGGCGAGGACTCTCCGTTCCAAACGGTGCAGGCCTGCGAAGCCTCCGGGTGCAACCCTCCGGACGAACCGGATGACGACTCCAAGCTCATGTGCCCGTTCTCAACGGACTACTTCCCGCCGGCCACCGACCAGCTGGGCTGCGACGAGGAAGTGCTCAAGCGCATCAGCAACTATCCACCGGCTGAGAAGGAAAGGGAGCAGCTGAAGGAAATCAAAAAGAAAGTCGCCGAATACCGCGAAAAATCGCAGTCGCTGCTGACACTGGAAAAGAAGATCAAGAAGCTCCTGGGCCTGCCCGTCCCGCCCGATCCGGAAGAATCATCGTCCTCTTCCTCATCCAGTTCGCAGTCGTCCCGCCGAGCCATCGAAGGGTGCCTTGAGGGGGAGTGTTCCAATGACAAGAGCAAAACATGCTCGGTCAACAGCGACTGCGGCGAGGGCAACACCTGCAACACGGGCTGGAAGGCCTGCAAGGAAAAACCGACGCAATTCTGCGACACGGACGACGAGTGCGGCGACAACGGACCGTGCAGCATCCAAGACCCGCCGGCCTATCTCGCCTGGGAGGCGCGTGGCCGATTCTCCGCGGTGCGTGACGAACCCACATTGCTCACGATTTTCAGCAACCAGCGCATGCGCGAGCCCCGCGAATTCCCCGACGATCTCAAGTTGGCCTTTGAGCGTTCTTCCTCCAGCAGCGCATCCTCACAGGCCGACGGCTACTCCATCCTCGATCCGTTCCGCCTGTTGTTCCGTACCAGCCTGGAAAAATTCAGTATCTCGCAGGCGCGGGACGAGGCCGCATACTTCGCGCAGGGTGCCGACCCCATCTATCAGACTGCCGACGCGCTTGCATCGGTGCGTGAAGCCTCACAGCCCGTCATGCAATTGGCGGGCGAAAAAACCGGACTGCGTGCGTTGGTGATCCACTTTGCCTGGTTTTTGCGCCGCACCTGCATCGATTTCCCCTGCAATGCCCGACTTGAGGATATCCTGCGCATCGCCAACACCGACGACTGCTACCCGTTCGTGTCCGGCACGTACGTCAAACAGACCTGCAACGACCCCCAGTGGAAAAAGTGCGTGGACGGCGCCAAGCTGGACATCAAGGCGCCAGAGCTCGATTGCAACGAATAAACGCGCTCCCCAAGCAGCCGCCGGTCGGTATGATAGAGGGGTGCAACCCTCCGATTTCGTCCACCTCCACTGCCACAGCACCTACTCGCTGCTGGAAGCCCTCCCCTCTCCCGAGGAGATCGTGGAACGTGCCAAGGAATTGGGACAGACCACGGTGGCGCTGACGGATCGCGGCTACACCTACGGGCTCATGGAGTTCTACAAGGCGGCGAAGGAAGCGGGCATCAAGCCGATCCTGGGGCTGGAAGTCTTTGTGGCTGCGCGCAGCCGCAACGACCGCGAAAGCGGCGTGGACAACCGCTCCAGCCCGCTCGTGCTTCTTGCGGAAAATGAGGAGGGGTATCACCACCTCCTGGAGCTGGCGACCTATGCGGCCTTGGAAGGCATGTACTACAAACCGCGGGTGGACGCCGAGCTGCTTGCGAAATACGGAAAGGGGTTGATTGCGCTGACCGGGCCCATCAGCGGCCAGATCCCGCAGGCGGCGATGGCCGAAGACGGCGCACGCATCGAAGAACTGACCGCGCAATACCGCCAGTGGTTTGGACACGACAACGTGTACTACGAACTCCTCGACTTTCCCGAGCTCAACGGCCAGCGCGAGATCAACCAGCAGCTCATCGCCTATGGGAAAAAGCTCGGCGTGCCGCTGGTGGTGGGCGGCAACAGCTACTACTGCCGCACCGACGATGCCGAGGCGCACGACGTGCTGCTGTGCATCCAGAAAAACGCCAATGTGGCCGACCCCGGCCGCTTCTCCATGATGGGCAGCAACTACTCCATGCGCCCCTCTGAAGAGCTGATGGCGGCCTTTGCCGACCATCCCGAGGCATTGGAGAACACACGCATCATTGCCGAGCGCTGCAATGTGAAGATGCAGTTCGGTAACTACCAAATCCCCAGTTTCCCGGTGGAATCCGGGCGCCCGGAGAACGAAGAGCTGGCGGCCAAATGCGACGAGGGCTTCAAGCTCCGCTACGGCGAAGGAAACGATGCCCTGCGGGAGCGCCTGCATTATGAGCTCTCGATCATCCGCCAGGTGGGCTTTGCCGGCTACTTCCTCATCGTCGCCGACTTCGTGCGCGAAGCCAAAAGCCGCGGCATCACCGTGGGTCCGGGGCGTGGCTCTGCGGCGGGTTCGATGGTGAGTTACGTGCTGGGCATCACCGGCATCGACCCCATCCCCCACGGACTGCTGTTTGAACGCTTCCTCAACCCCGAACGCATCTCCATGCCGGATATCGATCTGGACTTTGCCGATACCCGCCGCGACGAGGTGCTTGAGTACGTGCGCCAGAAATACGGCCTGGATCACGTGGTGCAGATCTGCACATTCGGAACACTGGCAGCGCGTGCCGCGGTGAAGGATGTGGGTCGCGTGTACGGCATTCCCTTCCTGGAAATGAACAGCCTGGCCAAGCTGATTCCCGAACGCCCGGGCACCACCCTGGACGAAGCGTTGCAGACGGCCGAGCTCAAGCTGGCCTACGACGGCAACGAGACCTACCACAAGGTCATCGATCTCGCGCTCAAGCTCGAGGGCAAAGCCCGCCACGTGTCGGTGCATGCCTGCGGCGTGATCATCACGCCCAAGCCCGCCATCCACTACACAGCGCTCCAGAAAGCCCCCAAGGACGACACCACCATCATCACGCAGTACGGCGCCAAACCGCTGGAAGCACTGGGTCTGCTGAAGATGGACTTCCTCGGCCTCATGAACCTGACGGTGATCCAAACCACGCTCGAGATCATCAAGCGCACACGCAATGAAGAGGTGGATATCGCCGCCATCCCCATGACGAGCAAAAAAGCCTTCCAGCTGCTGCAGCGCGGCGACACTACGGGCGTGTTCCAGTTGGAATCGGGCGGCATGCGCCGCTACCTCAAGGAACTCAAGCCCACGGGCTTCGACGACATCACCGCCATGGTCGCCCTCTACCGCCCGGGACCGATGGAATGGATTTCGAGCTACATCAAACGCAAACACGGCAAGGAAGAGGTGAGCTTCGTGCACCCGGATCTCCGGCCGATCCTGGAGCCCACCTACGGCATCGGCATCTACCAGGAGCAGATCCTGCAGATCGCGCAGGTGTTCGCCGGGTTCTCGCTCGGCGAAGCCGATCTCCTCCGCCGCGCCATCGGCAAAAAGATCAAAAAGGAGCTCGACGCGCAGCGTGAAAAATTCATCACCGGTGCCGAGGCGAAGGGCTACACCGGCAAGATGGCCAAGCAGATCTTCGACGATGTCATCACGCCGTTCGCCGGCTATGGCTTCAACAAATCCCACGCCGTTGGTTATGCCCGCATCGCCTACGAAACCGCCTATCTCAAAGCGCACTACCCGGCCGAGTTCATGGCCGCCCTGCTTTCCGCGGAAGCATCGGATACCGAGCGCGTGATGATCGAGATCGAAGAATGTCGCGCCATGGGCATCCCGGTGCTGCCGCCGGATATCAACGAATCCCGCAGCCAATTCACCACGATCCCGCCCGCCGACGGCAGCGACACCTGGTCGATCCGTTTCGGCCTGGCCGCCATCAAGGGTGTGGGTGAAAGCTCGGTGCGCACGATCATCGATGAGCGCGATCAACACGGGCGCTTCGCCACCATCGAAGAGTTCGCCCGCAGGCTGCCGCAAAAAATCCTCAACAAGAAACTCCTTGAATCGCTCGCCAAAGCGGGGGCGCTCGACGGCCTCGGGGAACGCCGCATGCTGGTGGAGCAGTACGACAAAATATCCGACTATCGCAAAGCGAGCGGCGACGTGGGTTCCGCCCAGACGGATCTGTTTGGTTCCAGCACCGACAGCATGGATGAGGCCAAGATCGAATTTTCCACATCTCCCGCGGCCACTCCTCAGCAGAAGCTGCAATGGGAGAAAGAGGCGCTGGGACTGTATGTCAGCAGTCATCCGCTTGCCGGTCTGACGCCGTACATCCGCCGCAAGGCCAAGCTGATCTCCTCGCTCGACCAAAAACTCGTCAATAAGAAGATTGTGATTGCGGGCATCCAGGAAGGCATCAAGAAAATGACCACGAAGAAGGGCGACCCCATGGCTGTGATCACACTCGAAGACACCACCGGGAAAATCGAGGTCACACTCTTTCCCAAGACCTACGCCGAAGCCGCCTCGCTTATCGAGATGCCCGACACCGTGCTCGTGATCGGCGGCACCCTCGATCTGCGCGCGGGCGAACTGCAGGTGCGCGCCGACGCGGTGAAGCGCTCCTCGCTCTCTGCCATGATCAACCGTGCCAAAGAGGACGGATCCTTTGACCACGAAGAAGCAAAGAAAGGCCTGGCCGTCGCGCGGAAACCGCTGCTGGAAGACGCCATCGAGGCAGTGGACGAGGAGGGCAACGTCATCGCCGGCGAGACGGTGCGCGTCGCGGAAGCTCCGGCCACGTCCACCGAGAGCCTCGGACCGCTCGGGCTCTGGATCGCCGCGGGCATGCCGCTGGAAGAACCCATTGCCGCACTGGGGCTGGCCGTCGATCCCATCATCCCGACCGAGAAACCTTCCGCTGCCGCGGTTTCGCCCATCTCCGTCAAAACCATCGTGCTCCCCGAGCGTGCACCCAAGCAGCTGCTGTTGGAACTCAAACACACGCTGGAAACCTTCCCGGGCAGCGAACGCATCCAGCTGAAAATCGGCAACCAGCTGGTGCCATTGCCGTTGACCGTCACCATGTCGCCCATCCTTGAAAAGAAGATTGAAGAGCTTTTAGCGCAGTACGCGGCAACGCATTGACTCCTGGAGCAAGACGAGGAGAATGAGAAGTTGCCATGACATCGTTTTGGGTTCCCGTCGGCGCCTCCGCGGCAATCGTCCTGTGCGGGGAAACCGTATTGTGGCGTCTCTTTTCGCGGCACTATCGCAAGCTCATGCTCGAGGAGATCGCAGGCGTCCCCGCCGTACGATCGCGGTCATTGCGGAAGATTGGCGCATGCGTCGTTGCCCATGTAGCCATCACGCTCATGATCGTCTCTTCCTTCCTCCTGTGGACATGGTGAGTCGCGTGCATCACTTCCCGGGCAAGGATCCCCAGGAGCACTTCGCACTGTCGTTTCGGCAGCATTGGATCCGTCTGCTTCCACGTTTCTTGCGCTTGGTTGCACAGACACTCTTCGTCGCAGCGGCAGGATGGATTTCGTTCGTGTTGGTCGACACCGGGAACAAAAACAATGACCATGTGATTGCCGTCTTGCTGGTGTTCGGATTTTTACTCACTCAGTTCGAATTCATGGTGATGTTTTATCGGTACTTTTTGCGCCTGACGATTTTCACCGACCGCAAGGTTCACCTTTTCAAAAAAACCCTGATGCTTACCGATGACCACCACAGCCTCGACCTGTGGATGCTGCAGGACATCCGCAAAAACCAGCACGGCATGCTGCAAAACATGTTGGGCTACGGCACGATCATCCTCGATGCCCAAGACAGCCAGCTGCGCTTGCATTTCGTGCCCCAGATCCAGAAAAAAATCGAGGTGCTGCTGCAGCTGAGGGAGCGGGCTCGGGAACAGATGATGTGGGGCGGCACGCTGCAAAAGCAGCAGAATAAGGCTGCATAAGCTGATATACTGCGGTCATGCATTGCCCCCGCTGCAAGTCACCGGATACGGCGGTCATTGATTCCCGCATCAGCGAGGAAGGCAAGACCGTGCGCCGCCGCCGGGAATGCACAAAGTGCGAGCACCGCTTCACGACCTTTGAGCGCCAGGAAATGACATCGCTGATCGTGGTGAAGCGCGACGGCACGCGCGAGCCCTACGAGCGCCGCAAGTTGGAGCGCGGCATTTGGCTGGCCTGCACCAAACGGCCTGTCACCCGCGACCAGATCGACTCCCTCCTCTCGGGTTTGGAAGAGCATTGGAGCGGCAGCGAAAAGGAAATCAGCAGTCAGCAGATCGGTGAAGATGTGATGAAAGAGCTTAAGAAGATCGACCAGGTCGCCTACATCCGTTTCGCCTCGGTGCACCGCGAGTTTGCCGATGTGGAGGAATTCAAAGAAGAATTGGGGAAGCTGCTGATGAAGAAAAAGGGGTGAAGACCTCTGCTTTCTTCTGGCAGCCGCCCAGAAGAAAGCAGCAAAGAAGAATCCACCGCTGCCGACGCACCGGCTCCTTCTTTTGGGCGGGTAGAGGGATAAGTAGACAAGTGTAGGGGCTCTCACGACCTCCCTGCCTTCGGCAGCGGAGCCTCCAAGGCCCATTCTCATACCGAAGAAGCCGTTCGCTATGCCAAAAACCTCGGAGGCCGTGCCGCACCCGAGGGGGTGAAGGGGCAAGCGGAGTGGGGAGTTGCGGCACTGGGTTTTCTTTCGCCCTTTCTTTGGGCTCTAGCCAAAGAAAGGGCATGTGAAGCAAGGAGGGAGAAATCCCAAAAAGATGCCAAATATGAATCGCCAATTGCCTCGTCTGACCACTATGTTCTTGCTACACTCCCCACATGATCCGCACCCACACCTGTGGCGAACTCCGACCGTCCCATGCGGGAACGGCCGTGACCGTTTGTGGTTGGGTGCACCGCCGCCGCGACCATGGCGGGCTGATCTTCATCGACCTTCGTGACCACTACGGCATCACCCAGATCGTCTGCCGCCCGGAAATGAAGGCGGCGTTTGAAGCTTTGGAAAAAGTGCGCAGCGAATGGGTGCTCAAGGTGGTGGGCAAGGTGCAGAAGCGCCAAGCCGACGCCGTGCGCGAGGACAGTGAGACCGGCGGTATCGAAGTGGACGCCGAAACCGTGGAAGTGCTCAGCGAGGCCAAAACGCCTCCGTTCGAGATCGATCAGGAGAAGGACGTCAACGAGGATCTGCGCCTGCAATACCGCTTCCTCGACCTGCGTCGCGCCAAATATCAGAAGATCATGGCCAATCGCGACAAGCTGATCACGCACATCCGCGGCTACATGCACGGCAAGGGCTTTACCGAGGTGCAGACACCGATCCTCGCCAACTCCTCGCCGGAGGGTGCGCGCGATTACCTTGTGCCCAGCCGCATTCATCCGGGCACGTTCTATGCGCTCCCGCAGGCGCCGCAGCAGTTCAAGCAGTTGCTGATGGTGGCCGGGTTGGATCGCTACTTCCAGATCGCCCCGTGCTTCCGCGACGAAGATCCGCGTGCCGACCGTCACCCGGGAGAGTTCTATCAGCTGGATCTCGAGATGAGCTTTGTGGAACAGGAAGACGTGTTCCAGGTGGCCGAGCCGCTGATGATCGAGCTGACGGAAAAGTTTTCGGACAAGAAAATCATCACCAAGCCGTTCCCCCGCATCCCCTGGCGCACGGCGATGGACACGTACGGGGTCGATAAGCCAGACCTTCGCTACGGGTTGGAACTGAAGGATGTGACCGACATGGTGAAAGACTGCGGATTCTCGGTGTTCGCCGATGCTGCGAAGAAAAACGGCGGCTGCGTGAAGGCACTGTGCGTACCGGGAGGAGCCGCGTTCACGCGCGGAGAAATCGATGCATTCACCGAGACCGCAAAGACCTACGGCGCCAAAGGCCTCGCCTACATCCTGATCAAGGACGGCGCTCTCTCCTCCCCCATTGTGAAGTTCCTCGGCGACGACCTCGCCAAGGCCATCTGCGACACCGTCGGCGCCAAGGACGGCGACGCCGTGTTCTTCGGAGCGGACAGCTGGGCAACCGCCTGCAAGGCGCTGGGCAACGTGCGCATCGCCATCGCCGCCAAGCAGGGTCTCAATGACCCCAAAAAGGCCGCATGGGCCTGGATCGTGGACTTCCCGATGTACGAATACAACGAGGAGGACAAGAAGATCGACTTCTCTCATAACCCCTTCTCCATGCCCCAGGGCGGCATGGATGCCCTGCTCACCAAAGACCCCACCGAGATCCTCGCCTATCAGTATGACTTCGTGTGCAACGGCTTCGAGCTGTGCAGCGGCGCCATCCGCAACCACCGCCCCGACATCATGTACAAAGCCTTTGAGATCGCGGGCTACACCAAGGATGACGTGGACGCGAAGTTCGGTGCGATGATCAAAGCCTTCCAGTTTGGTGCGCCTCCGCACGGCGGCTGTGCACCCGGTCTCGACCGCCTCATGATGGTGCTGTGGGATTGTGAGAGCATCCGCGACATCTATGCATTCCCCAAAAACGGCAAAGCACAGGACGCGATGATGGGCTCGCCGTCGGTCGTGACCGACAAACAGCTCAAGGAGCTGCACATCAAAATGATTGACAGTGCAAAGTGAGAAGCGTTGAATCTCGCGCTGTATCTCCTTTTCCTGTTTTTCCATGTCCGACCGTATGGATCCTGGCCGCGCCGGCGTCGATGACACACCTCCTGTGTCACCTGAGCCGTATGTCAAAAAACAATATCCAAACCCACTCGATGTCGTCAGTCAGCGTCACCTCGATGCCATGAGGAATGATTTGGCCGGCGCACACACATTTGCCCAGGTGGTGGAGATCCGAACAAGGTTTCTCAAGAGATTCGAGCTGCTGGAAAAGCTCAACGGCCGAGGGGTGGCCGCGGAATTCGTGCAACAGGTGGATGCCCTCTCCAGGGAGCAGGCACGCGTTGCGCTTGCCACATCCCGACTGTTCCCCGCAAAGCCCTCTGAGAGCCCTTCTGAAGGCATACACGCCTCCGGCACGCTGCAGACAGCAGTCGCGTAATCTGGTATAATGGCTGGATGACCTCGAATCTGCCATCCGATGACCGGGAGGCGCGCAAAGCCGCACTCGAAAAGATTGCCCAAAACCGCCAGCTGCAATTGCAGAAGGAGCGGGAGATCCGTGAACGCAAGCAGTCGGAAGAAGGGCAGCGCGGGCAGCGCCAGCAGCAGGAAGCGTTGCGCCAAGAAGCATTGGAACAGGCGAATCTCGAAGCCAGTCATGCATTCACGCTCGAACAGCGCCACAAACGTTTTGAGCAGGAAGCGGAACGCAAGAAAAAGCTCGAGGAGCAAAAGAAGCTCGATGAAGAGGCGCGCAAAAAGAAGGAGGAGGCCGATATGAAAAAGGAGTACATGAATGAACTGCACGACAAGTCCGTTCGTAAAAAGATCGAAGCCCGAAAGGTCATCATTGCCGATGAAGAGGCGGAAAGCCTGAAGATCATCGACAACCGGGAGCACGAGGACACCCGGGTGATTGAAGCGCAGCTGAAAGCCAAACTCGAGCACCTCGAACGGGATGCCAAGCAGGCATCTTTTCAGGCGATGCAGGCTCGCGACCGCTCGAAGGTGATGGCGGAAGACAAGCGCAATCTGTTGTTGCAGCAGTTGAAGCAGGAAAGCTTCACCAAAGAACAGGAGGCACGTCGTCTCAAGGAACCTGCGCGTACCCACGCACTCACCGCTGCCCGCGCCGAGGCCTCTGCCCGCAAGATGCAGATTGAGCGCGATTACAAAACAGCCTGTCATTTTGCAGACACCACCTGGGACGAAGGCGAGCGCGAGCGCAAGTTGACGCTGCAAAAGAGGTTGCAGGAGGCACACGCCGATGCGGTCAAAGAGCAAAAGCACGCCGCGCAGACTGCCCTGGAGCACCGCAACGAGGCACATGTGCGTCGTGTGGGCGAGGAACAATGGCTACTAGGAAAGGACGAATAACCTGATAGCCTAGCGTTGTGCCGGGGTGGCGAAATGGCAGACGCACCAGCCTTAGGAGCTGGCGGGAGCAATCCCATGGAGGTTCAAGTCCTCTCCCCGGCACCAAAACAACACTCCTGTGGAAGCCATGCCACGAACGTCATATACTCATGATATGCATGTGCGCAGTTACGCAGTGCTTTGCATGTTCCTGCTTGGAGCCTGCACAGCACCCCCTCCCCAGCCACAAGGCACATCTGCGCCTCCAGCGGGATGGAACACGTACACCAACACCGAGTATGGGTTCACGATTGCCCATCCGCCGCACTCCACCATCGAGCAGGTGGGTAACTACATCCGTCTGCAAAATTATACATCGGACAACGATGGTAAATGGGGGCTGGATGCGGGGCAGTATTACCTCGAACTTTTCGTGCACACCCAACCCGAAACGGATTTTCTCGTATGCAAACATTCGGTCGCTGAGGGAAAAACCGTGGGCGTGAGCGGGTTTGAAGGATACCGCGGATTTGGCGACCAAGCGGGGGACCCTGGAGGCAGACGGTTCCAATTGTGCGTAAAAACACCGGCGAAGCATTACACCGTTATGACAACGGAAAACAGCCAGAATGGAGAAACTGCAAATGCCATACTCGACTCCTTCACACTGACTCCGTAAGTTCCTATCGATGCCGCATCGAGAATGTGCACACGTTTGCCAAACGTACTAAAAAATTGACACAATAGGATAAAAGATCAAAATCGTATTGTTGTGCGTGTGCACAGCAACGAAGGAAACTACGCTCTTTTGCAAAGGAATCTGCGCCATGAACGACGGATCCCGCTCGCGCTCCTCTACGGCAATCGGCAGCCTCCATGCCGACGAACCCGGCGATGAATGTCTCGAGCCCCATGAAATCGAGCTTCTCCGCCAAGGGCAACTCGGCGATGAACGCATCGTCCATCTGGAAAGTTGCCCCGCTTGCCGTGAGGCCGCACGCAACGCCGGCTGTGTGGTCGCCTGAGTCAGTCGCCGGCGACCTCGTTTGTTTCCTCTCACCCAAGCCCCTCTCCGGAGGGGCTGCTTTATGGATAACAAAAGACCCGCCGAAGCGGGTCTTTGCAGTGCGGGACTAAGACATCACGCCGCCGATCCGCGCAACCGATCGAGCACATTCTGCATCACGACGTTCTGCTGGAGATTCCACGCCTCGGCATAGTCCTTCTTGGCCTGCGCATAGGTCTCCTTGTCGCCACCGTTCTTGAGATAGCGTTCGATTTCTGCATTGCCGGCAAAGATCTTCACCTGTTCGGGCGTCAGCTTCATGTTCTGCGCATAAGCACTCTGCAGATCCGCCACCTCCTCACTCGCCGTCACCGTCACCTTCTTCCACTTGCCGTCAAAGCCGGCGGCATCGAGGGGCAGTTCCTGATAGTTCTGCGGGGGCGTAAATGCCTGCAGGGTCGCACCATCGGCGCTCAGGCGATACATGTAAGGCGTGTTGTTGAAGGCAATGCCAACAGTGTCGATGGGACCCCACTCCGTATCGGCGCCGGCCACTTTCTGCAGCTCGCGGTACATGATGAGGAACTGTTCGGGCGTGGCTTTGCCGGCCTCAATGTCTGCACCGGTCGGCAGCTTGTCGACGGCGAGCGAGGCAAAGGCATCGCCCTTCGCGGAAAGCTGGCGGATGATGTCATCGCGCATGCCGTCGAACTCGTTTTGTACCACTTCGGGCGACGGCTTGGTCTCCTCAGGCGTCGGAGTGGGAGTGGTCGCGGATGTTTCCGCAATTTCAGTCAGTGCAAACCCGTTGTCTGTTGCCTCCAATTGGTAACGCTGACGGCTTTCAAAATCTTCGAATTGGGCATCGCCAGCAACAATCGCCAGCAACACCTCGTTTTCGGCAAGCTTGCCGTTTGCGGCCACCAAGGCGTTCAGGGCATCCAATGTGCGGCGGGCTCCGGGCTCATCGCCATCGTGGATTTTTGTGCCGATCTCCTCAATATGCTGCGTCAATTGGGCTTTGATTTCCTCGCTCAGTTCGGGAATCTCCGTCGGCACAGGAGCCTGTTCGACATCCGTAAAGCCCGCCTCGAGCTTCTTGAGAAGGCTGGCAACCCTGCCATCCATGCCCGGCTTGAGCTTGATGTAGCTCTCGCCGTTTGAGGTGCCGATTTCCTGTGTCATAGCTGCAAGATGGTCGGTATAGACCGCGTTGAGTGCGCCGGAGTTGAGGGGCAGATCGGAGACCAGCACGACCGAATCGCCGTCGCGCTTGATGCGCATGCTGCCGAGCACCTTGCCCAGCAGGGTCTTGTCCGCAACGGCATCGGACATGTTTTCCTTGATGCGGGTGAGATCTGCGTTGAGGGGATCGTCCTGCATGGCATCAATGAATTCCTCGTCCTGCTCCACCTCGTCGAGCGCCAGCACCGTCGTGGGCCGCTTCGCATCGGGCGACTGGAGCAAGGCCTGCCAATGGGCAATGCCTTCGGCCGCCATGGCGTACTGACTTTCCACATCACCAGGCTTTCCGCCGAACGCAATCTCGGAGTCCATGGTGATGGGCGCATCGCCCTTCACATTGACGGTCTTGCCGTCGCCCTTCACTTCCCCGGTCTTTTCATCGTGTTCCCAACCGATGCTCTTGGCCAGACGGATGACATCCTCGGCGTATTCACCTGGCAACGACACCTCCAGATCCTTCGTGGTGGGATCGACGGAGAACGTCACCTGGATCAGAGCGCGACAGAGCGCCGAATTCTCCAAAACGGCATGATCAATCTCCGCCTTCTCGCGCAAATACGCGATTTTCTCGTTCAGTTCGGCTGCACGTGCTTCGGGAGTTTCAGCGACCGTCTCAGCCGGTTCCTGAGCCTCCTCCGGGGCGTCCGTATCGGCCGTGGCTCCCGGCTGCTCCGTCGCTGCCGCACCTGCGGCGGCGCCGGCCTCTGCGGCTGCTGCATCGATCTGCACATCGCCCTGTGCATTGGTCGTGGCTCCGGGCGTTTGTGCCGCGGCGACCTTGGCGGGATCTGCCGCATTGCCCGACACATTGATCACCGGCTTGCCGTCCACGATCGCCACGGAAATCTTGGCGTCGCTTCCCAGCTTGGCGAGCAATTCATTCAGCTTGGTCAAAATCTCCTGAAGCACCGGCATCAGCTTGTCGGTCGACTCGACGATCTTCTCGGCCTCCCTGGTTTCCTCTGCAATGCGCTCACCCTTCTTCTTCAGGTTGTCGCGCTCCTGCTTGAGTTCGGCAAGGTGCTCGTCGGCAAGGGCGATCTGTTTGCCCAGCTGTTCGCTCTCCTTCTTGAGGGCAGTGATGGTTTCGGGGTCACCCTTCTTGGCTTCCATGTCCTTGATCTGCGCATCCACGGAGTCTTTGCGCGTTGCCAGCTCACCGCGGTCCTTCTCGCTGTCGGCAATCGATTTGTCGTAGCGTGCGATCGCCTCCGTGTTCTCCTTGCCCTGCTCCTTGCGATCGGCTTCCACCTCGGCGGCGGCCTTGGCGGCGCCTTCTGGCGTGCCGTCGGCATTCTTGTCGTTCACATCCTTCTGCACGGCGGCTGCCGGCGTCTGTGCGCCTGCCTCAGCGGGCTTGGCGGCTGCGGCTTCCGCTGCCAGTTTGTCATCCTCGGGTGTATTGCCGAGCGTGCCATCAAACGCCCTCTTGATCATGTCGATGATCAACGCCAGCGTCTTCATGATCAGCACCAGCTTCTTCTTGTTGGCATCCGGGCCGTCGGGGATCTCGTCAAATTCCTTCATGGCCTGCGAAATGGCATTCGACATCTTGTCGAGCTGCGTCTCGCCTTCGGGCTGCTTGTTGATAAGTTCCGCAGCCTGCTTTGCCTTCGGATCCTCGGTGCGCTGCTCCGCCTGCTTTTTCAGCTCTTCGGCTTCGCGCTTCTTTTTCTCCTCAGGGGTTTCCTTTTTCTTCTCCCCTTCATCGGGCTTTTTCTGCTCGCCCTCGGGTTGCGGTTTTGGTGTTTCCGCAAACGCGCACAGGCGATGCTCCCCGGGCGTTGCCGCCTTGGAAGTGTGGAGAGAGGTCAGGAATCCTGCCTCAAGCGAGAAGAATCGCGTCATACGGAGAGGGGTATGGGTTTCTCTCCAGTATAGCGGATTTTCTCGAAAGCGGCAATGCGCTTTGCTCTTTTAGGCCACACGCGACCCGTCATCGGGCAGCGGCTGGGGATCTTTGGCCACTTCGGGCTGTGGTGCTGGCGGCGGCGTCTCCGTCGGCGTCGGTGCGGCCGCGGGCTCTGCCTGCTGCACTTCATTGAGCGCGAACTCGGTACCGTTGAAGGAAAGCTCAAACGGAACCTGTCCCTCGAACGAAGTGAATTGCGCCGGCTGACCTCCGTGTTCCGTCGTCAGAAGCTCATCGATGCCGGTCACGGCACCGCGCTGCTCAGCAAGATACTTGTTGAGATCCTCCACCCTTTGCTTTGCCTCTTCGATGTGTCCGGTTTCCACCTGCGTGCCGATATCGTCGACCTTCCCACTGACCACATCACGCACGCTCTCGGCCGTCGCCTCGGGCGTTTGCTCGGCAGGTGCTTCGGCCGTCGGCGCTTCGACAGCGGGCTCTGTCGGATTGACGAGATCGTCGACCACTGCGTTGTTCAGATCGGCAAATTCCTGGGCACTCGGCGTAGTGGAAGGTTCTGTGGCAGGAGCTTCCGCCGAAGGTGTCTCAGGTGTGGAAGCTGGCGTGGGCGTGGTCGGCTCCGGAGTATCAATGGGAGCTTCGACGAGCGTGAATTGATCTCCATTCTGTTGCAGTTCGTACTTTTGACCGGTTACCGGCCTTTCAAATCCACCCTTTTCCAAGACCTGCTGCACAATCGCTCCGTGGATTTCCGCATCCACATCGCGGATCTCATTAATGTACTGGTTGACGCCGTCCAAAGCCGTTTCAACTGACCCGCTGCGCACGGCGAAGTCGGCTTCATCGAGCCTCTTGGCCATTTCCACCTGAGCGCTTTCCAGTGTCAGCTCTGCCTGCTCAGGAGCGGGCTCCGTTGCTGCAGGCTCTGCGGGAGTTTCCTCCGAACCAGGGGCAATGGCGCCAGGACTCAACATCTCGTCACCCGGATCGAGAGGGGGTGTTTCGGTGGGCGGGGTATCGCCCTGCACTTTCAGATCCTTTGATTTGCCGTCGAGGCCGCCTTTGATCTTGATGGTGATACCGTCGGCACCGATCTTGATGACGATCTTGGCACCCGGGGTCTTGATGACGATTTTGTCGATGCGCTGGACCACATCGTCGAGACCCTTTTCGACCTTCTTTGCGGCATCAATCTGCTTCTGCAGTTCCTTGTTTTCCTCCGTCAGCTGATCCTTGCGGTCGAGCTGCTGCTCGATCGTGTCCTGCAGGGTGGCAATCTGCTTGTTGATCGCATCGAGCTGCAGGTTCACACCGGCTTCGCCCCGACCCTGCTGGCGCGCGTCAATCATATTGTCGCGCTGTGCCTGCAGATCCTTCAGGGAATCCTGGTTTTTATCGATATCGGCATCGAGCGCACCAAGCTCCTTGGAGTTTTCGGCCATCTTGCCCTCCTTTTCCTCGCGCGTTTCCTTGGCCGCCTGACGCAGCGCCTCGGGGCTGCCATCGGTCTTGTCGGCCTTGGCTTCGATTTCCTTTTTGACTGCGGCATCCGGGCCTGCGGTCGGCGAGCCCTCAGCCTTTTTCTCCGTGGCACCGGTGGAATCTGCAGGCTTGTCATTCAGCGTGCCCTCCAATGCACTCTTGAGCATGGCGATGATCGTTGCGATGAGTTTGATGAATGCCTTCATCTTCTCGCCGTTCGTCTTTGCCTCATCAAATTCCTTCATGGCACCGTCAAACTCTTTGCCCAACACATCGGCGTTCGTGCCCTCTTCTGGCTTCTCGGGCGTCCCGGTCTCCTTCTTGAGATCCTCCACATTGCCCGCCTTGGCCACCTGTTCGGTTTTCGCAGCGTCCGGCGACGCACCCACGCTCAACAGCGCCTTTTCCACGGTCTCATCAGAAGCGGCGGCCACTGCCGTTTCGGTTTTGGGATTTTCGGCACGCTGCGTCACACGACCTTTGGCATCGGCATCATCCTTGGGAGCATCCGCCTTCTTTTCGGCCTTTGCTTCCGCACTTTCCTGCTTGGGCTCGGGGGTTTCACCGGCCATGTGGCAGAGTCGATGCTCCGCAGTCAGGGATGCGCGGCGGAAGAAAGTGTGATCCATACGAAAGATTAGAAAGAGGCAATTTGGGACAGGAGCTGTTCCTCCTGAGTTTCATCCTGTGCGCGCGATTGTGTTTCTGCATGCACGCGCTCTTCACGGGCGGATTTCTTCAGCTCGCCCAAGAACACCTCGATCTTCTGATCGTAGGCGGCGAACGCCTCGCCATAGCGCTTCATGCGCGCATCGTGATCTGCAGGCGTCTCGTTGGCATACAACGCTTCAAGTTGGTCGACACGCGGCGGCGCGAGATCGGGCTCGATCGAAGCCATGATCAGGGCATACACATCCTTGCCAGTCTTTTTGGTTTGTGTGTTTTCCAAATCTCCCCAGTATAGCGAAAAACGCCGTTTTCCGCAATTGCGCTACAGGGAACGCCTGCCAGCCAATGCCTCCTTCAGCGTGACCTGATCGGCAAACTCGATATCCGCCCCCATGGGCAACCCGTGGGCGAGGCGGGTGACGCGGACGCCGGTGGGAGCCAGTTGGTCACGGATAAAGCTGGCAGTCGCCTCCCCTTCCACATCCGGATCGGTCGCCACGATCACCTCGGCGATGCCACCCTGCCTCACGCGTTCGGTCA
>CAZYQO010000007.1:0-43230 GCA_964649695.1 uncultured Candidatus Peribacteria bacterium
AACCGCTGAAGGCATCTAAGCGGGAAGCCCCTCCTAAGATTGCGTTTCCCCATAAGCCCCCTGGAAGAACACCAGGTAGATCGGACGCAGGTGTACATGCAGCAATGCATTTAGCCGAGCGTTACGAACGGGCAATCGAACATTTTTACTGACCTGTTGAACATTGTGTTCACATTGCGGTGTACTGGTTGGGCGACATGGCGGGCGAAATGTGCTCATACACATAGCTCGTATTGATTTCTCTAGAGAATAAAGTCCTGGTGCTTCGAGCGAAGGGGTCACACCCGATCCCATTCCGAACTCGGCAGTTAAGCCCTTCAGCGCCGATGGTAGTTAGGCCTAGCCTAGCAAGAGTAGGCCAGTGCCAGGACCTTGTTCTCTGTTTTACCCCTTAGGGGCTTGTATCGGTGTTTTAGGCTTCCCATAGCCCTAAAAGGGCTTTTTGCAGTGTCAGGGAAAGGGTAGGATGCTGCAGGTCTGTTCCCTGGTCTTTTTCCTCGCAGAAGGAGTGGTTTGTCATGATTCCGTCGATCAATCAGGTGTTGTTGCGGGTGCTGACCTGCGTACTGTTTTTTGTGGTGCTGGCCAAGGTGTTTGCGCCTCCCTCTCCAAAAGAGGGGAGTGCGGCGCCGTCCTTGCAGCAGCAGCTCGAGGCTGATCCGCAGACTGCAGATGGCGCAGTGTTCTATGCACTCAATGGCGAACGCAACGAGCTGGTCCTGTGGAGGGCAAGAGCCGAAGAGCGCTTGCGCACCTGGGCACGCGCCCATCATGTGCAGCTTGGCACAATGGTCACCATCTTTCTGCCGGAGGAACATGGCCGCATGCAGATGCGCGTTTCTGCGACTCTGTCGACAGACCATCCGGCGCCGCCCCCGTAATGGGCGGTTTTTTTGTTCTCTTTGTATATTCAGAAATAATAGGCTTTTTGACTTAATAAAATTATAGTATATTACACATGTCTGTTCTTTGACGTCCCGTGTCTTTTTTGTGAGGCAATGATGCGATGTTCCTCCTCGCTGTTTCGTATCGTTCTGACGGCAACGGTGTTGGTGCTCTGTGGAGTTGTAGCCTTCCGTATCAAGCGTGAAGTCCACATGGCCTTGGAGTCCGCCCACCATCAGCTGATGTACGAGATCGAGCAGCAATTTGAGACGGAGCCCGTGCGGGAAGGCGAGTTCTTCGTCTACCGTATCACGGGGCCGCGTGACTATCTTGAGGCATGCAAACCGTATGCCCTGGACTGTGCTCGCGCGTGGTGTGAACAGCGGCAACTGCTGCTGATCTACTGCGACATGCAGCTTGCCCCCGAGGGCAATGAACTGCTTGTCGTGACGCTCCATGTCCGGCCTGTCGGACAGATCCGACCGCTCCCCTTCCAGGGGGCGGTCGCTTTTTGGCTTTATAAAGCCAAAATACTAATAAATTGTAATATAGAATATAATTGACAATTATGCAATTAGTAGTTAAATTAACAAAGTCTGTCCTTTCCCATTTCTGTAGTCCGAGTTCATGGAGGTTGCGATGAAGAAGGTCGTCCGTCGTACGTCGTGGGTGTTGGGTATTGTTCTCTTCCTGACCGTGCTGGGTGTCGGTGCTGTGCACTGCTCTCTTAAGCATGGTGTTGGGCCGCTGGCCCATTACAAGGTCGAGATCGGTGACGAAAAGCGCCCCTTGCGGGTGTCCTTGCATCGTCTGTACGTCGCCTGGGGGCGCGCGTACGAACGAGAGCAGGCTCTCAAAAATGGAGAGCTCGTTGCCGAGCGAAAGCTCAATTGGCGTGAAGCCGCCCAACGTGGACCCACGAAAAAACGGGTCGCGGCAAAGATCGATGAGACCGCGATCCCCGTGACCTACAAGCCCTCCCTCGTGGACGCGATCGTCGCGTTCCACATGGGACATGAAACCCCCTGAAAGCGGAGCCCCTACCGCTTGCAGACAGACAATTGGCTTTTCGAAGCCCGGCCGCCTTCCAGGGCGGCCATTTTTCCTACGCATCATCTCCGTTTCACTGCCATACTCCTCCCATGCTCGAGCGCATCCAAAAAATCCTGTCGGCCAGAGGCATCGCATCGCGCCGTAAGGCCGAAGAGCTGATCGAACAGGGGCTCGTGACGGTCAACGGAAAAGTGGCGACTCTTGGCCAAAAAGCCGATCCCGAAGTGGATCGTGTGGAGGTCGACGGCGACAAAGTGAAGGCGTCGCAGCCGCTCTACTACTATCTGCTCTATAAGCCTGTGAACGTGCTGACCAGCAGCCAGCTGCGTAAGGAAGAGCAGACGGTCGCGTGGCTGCTGCCGCCCAAGCTCCGTGGTCTTGTGCACCCGGTGGGTCGCCTCGATAAAGACAGCGAAGGCTTGTTGCTGCTGACCAATGACGGCGTGTTGGCCTATCGCCTGACGCATCCGAAATTCGACCACGAGAAGGAATATGAAGTGGTCACCAAAGACCCCATTACCGATGACCAGCTCAAACGCATCGAAGCGGGCATTTTCCTGTTTGGTTCGAAGACCAAGCCGGCGACCACCAAGAAAATCGCGCCCAAGAGCTTCCTCGTTGCCATCACCGAGGGGCGCAACCGCCAAATCCGCCGCATGGTGGAGAGGGTCGGCAATGCCGTGATGAAACTCAAGCGCGTGCGCATTATGACGCTGACAGATCCCGCACTGCATTCGGGGCATTTGCGTGTACTTACACCAGCAGAGATCAGCACGCTCCGGGCAGCGGTGGGTCTGTGACTGAGTGGGAATAAACGGCATTCTCCCGCAACGGGATTTGCGCTATACTAAGATGAATGCAAATCATCCCCCATGGAGCGGCGCAGGAGGTGACAGGCACCTGTCATGAGTTGGCGTTTACCGGACCCGACGGTCATCCGCGCCGCGTGCTTTTGGATTGCGGGCTCTTTCAGGGGCATAGGCAGGAGGCGGCACAGAAGAATTTCTCCTTCACGTTCGATCCCAAAACCGACATCGATGCCGTGGTGTTGAGCCATGCACACATGGATCATGCCGGCCGCATCCCCGTGCTGTGGAAGAGGGGATTCCGCGGCAAAGTGCATTGTACCTATGCCACGGTGGATCTTGCCGCGGTGATGCTGAGCGACGGCGGATACGTGCAGGAGCAGGACGAGGAGTTTTTCTGCAAATATCTCAGCAAATCCATGGTGAAGTGCGACGGACCGCTCTATAGCCAGCACGACGCGCAGTCCTGCATGGAGCTGTTTACCGGGCACAACTACAGCGAGTGGTTCGAGGTGGTGCCGGGCATGCGCGTGCAGTTTTTCGACGCGGGGCACATCCTGGGAGCCGCGATGCTGGTGATCGAGGTGACGGAGAACGGCAAAACCCATCGCATCGGCTTTTCGGGCGATCTGGGGCGCAGTCATCTGCCCATCATCCGCGACCCCTCGTCGTTGCCTGCGGTCGATACGCTGATCTGCGAAAGCACCTACGGCAACCGCATGCATACCCCGATCACGGAGGCGCGCACGCAGCTGAAGGCCGTGGTCACCGAAACGGCACGCCGTGGGGGCAAGATCCTGATCCCCGCGTTTTCCTTGGAGCGCACGCAGGAGATCGTCTATGACCTCCATGTGTTGCACGATGCAGGGGAGATCCCGCCGATTCCCATCATCATCGATTCACCCCTGGCATCGAAGGTGACGGAGGTCTTTATGAAGCACCCCGAGTGCTATGACGAGAACATGGCAAAGGACTTCCTGAGCAAGCAGCACAATCCTTTCCAATTCTCGCTGGTGCGCTACACCGATTCCGTGGAGGAGAGCAAAGCGCTCAACACCACACCCGGACCGATGATCATCATGGCCGGATCCGGCATGTGCGAGGCCGGGCGCATCCGCCATCATCTGAAAAACGAGCTGGAAGACGAGCGCAATGCAGTGGTGGCCGTGGGATTCATGGCGGCCGATACCCTGGGCGCACGCATTGTGGATCCGTCACTCACCGAGGTGAAAATCTTCGATGCCTTCGTCCACAAGCGCGCTCATATCACCTATATCGACGCCTATTCCGGACACGCGGATATGTCCGATCTGGATACGTGGGTTGGAGCGATCGATGGCGTGAAGAAGGTGATCCTTGTGCACGGCGAACTGGCGCAAATGCAGCCGTTTGCTTCGCGCATTGGCGCCATGAAGCCAGGCTGCACTGTGTTGACGCCGGCACGCGAAGAGGTGATTACGGTTGAGTGAGTCCTTCGTAGGGGATTGCGGACAGCGGATGGAATCCTGGCGCTTCTCTGCGTATACTTTGGCGCATGCGACAGGACACCGCGTGGTATCGGTCAGCGATAATCCAGAAGAGCGCCGTGCTCGGGGGTGTCGTGGCGTTGTTGATCGTGCTGAGCGTTGCCAAGAATGCCTGGTTGGCGGAGGTGACGGGTCCCCAGGGGTTGGCGCTTCGCTATACATTTGATGACGGCACGGCGAAAGATTCGTCTACCCATCACAAAGACGGTACGGCACAGAACGTCGACATGAGCAGGTCCTGTGCAGTGTTCAACGGCTCAGACAGTAAAATCACCGTGCCGAACGTGGATCGTAACGAATTCACCATGACCGCTTGGGTACAGCGATTATCCGGCGGGTCTGGAGCGCCTCCTGTGATGTCCGCCACACAGGGTGGGGGATGGAGCGTGCAGTACATTGCCTGCAACTACTATCAGAAAGTTGCACAGGCCGTGCAATCCGGACAAACCACAGGACTCACTTCATTGATAAGTCCGACTCCATCGGGATGCCTCTCCTTCGGAAGAACCGGAGCGGAAGCAGACGTGTGCAAGACCGCAACCAACCAAGGACAGCTCCCGGACGAGTGTAAGACTCCGTTCATCGAACCCGATTCCTTCCCGGATGACGGCAAGTTTCACCATATTGTCGTGTCTTACAAGAAGACCGGCACAACAACCGGCCAGGTGACGATGTATGTGGATGGGAATCAGATTCTGCAGAAAATAGATGCCTATCCGAATCCTGCAACCATCAATACCGTCGGTGCTGATTATCTTCTTGGGTTTTATCCGGTGTCCGGCACCGGAGGTCCCTCGGCACTGAAAGGAATCATGGATGATGTGCGCATCTACGACCATGTGCTGACGGGCACGGAAGTTTCGCAGGTGTTCACTGAAAAACAGAACTGCGGTACGACAGTCGCAGGATCCTCCTCGTCTGCGAGCAGCCATACTGATCAATGTACTGCCTCAAGTAAATCATCTCTTCCTCCCCCCTCGGACGGGATCGATGGCCTTTTGGCGCGCTATTCGTTCGACAACGGGACACCCAATGATGCATCAGGCCATCCCGATAAAAATGGCAAAGGAGCGTCCGGCGTCACCTTCAAGGATTCCTGCGCACAGTTCGACGGTGCCGACGATCGCATCGATGTTCCTGCGCTCGACAGCAATGCCCTTACGTTTACCGCATGGGTGAAGAAGGAAGGCGCGGGTACGGGCACGCCTCCGCTGTTCAGTTCAAAGACGGAAGGAGGATGGGGTGTGGGGTATCTCGCGTGTGATCTGCAAAATGCCTTTACTAATTATTTGACCAATGCGCTTGCTAATAATCCGAGCAACATTTCTCAGATTGTGAACGGACCTCAGATTAGTAACCTTATGTTCCCCACAACGAACGCGTGCATGTATCTGTCGTGCACAGGAGGTGGGGCGGCGTGCGGCATTTCTGCGCCACCTGCTTCTTCATCGTTGTGTCCCGAGGGCAGCACATACATTGGAGGACCCGGGCAAGAATGTGTTCGGAATTCCTCTTCAGGCAATGCCGCAGCAGCGGTGCAATCGTCTTCTCTGTCTTGGAAAACTCCTACCTCACTTATCACTTTTACTCCCGCCTCCACCATTTCCGAGACAAAATCTCCGATACCGGATGACGGGCAGTTCCATCATCTGGCGGTGACATTCGATGGAAAATCGACGGTGTTTTATGTCGACGGCAACCCGGTGCAGACCGATACACAGGCGGCATTCATCCCCAACAGCGGCGGGGATGGTTATATCATCGGCTACCGCAAGGGCACCGATTTCGTCAGCGCCTTCAAGGGCACGATGGATGATGTCCGTGTGTATGGCCGCGTCCTCCCCGCGTCGGATATCAAAAAAATCTTTGCGACAAAACAGAACTGCGGGAGGCCGAATGATGATAATGGCGGCTCATGCTCCTCCAGCTCCAGCGGGTATTGTTCCGGTCTCCCGGATCCGCGTTGCACCGGCCTGAATTGCAGGCAGATCATGACGGATGACGGCTATGACTATCTGTTCTTCCACATGCCGAATATCGTTTCCTGGGACGAGGCCGAAAGCGCCTGCCAGGGTGTGGAAGGGCATTTGTCGACCATGAAGACATCGAGGGAACGGGCAACCATCAACAAATTGCTCGGGAACTCCTACACTGCAAAGAATCCCGCCGGCAGCAACGACGACAGCTGCCAGAACGACGTGTGGATTGGGCTTACGGACAGGCAGGCAGAGGGTACCTACACCTGGGTCGACGGCAGTCCGCTTCAGGCGTCGCCGACATTTTGGTTCCCGGGGCAGCCGAACAATTTCGAGTATGAAGATTGCGTGATGTTTAACCATGGTCTTTCCAAAGGTGAAACGTGGCACGATTACACATGCGACGGAGGAAGCTATGTTGCCAACTTTGTATGCAAGCGCATTGCGCAGTGCGGCAACGGCGTCATCAACAAGGGTGAAGATTGTGATGACAAAAACACGTCGAACGGAGACGGGTGCTCGGAAAGCTGCACGTTTGAGAAAGAATGCGCCGACGGCAAAGACAACGATGGCGATGGCAAGATCGATTATCCGTCCGTTGCGGGCAATTGTGCCTATACCAATCTTGATCGACAGTATGGCTGGAACGGTACACAGCTCGTACAAAAGGGCATGCCGTGGCCCGAGAGCATCACCCAACTGACCTGTACGGTCGGCGAAGCGGATCGTGTGTATTCGGCCGATGTCTTGCGCATGGCGTTGAATAATTTGGGAACCGGCATCGTGCCGGTGCCCATGCCGGCAGACGCTTCGATTTCATTAAAATCCGCTAAGAATCTGTGCGTGTTGCTCGGCGGCTATCTGAAGAGTGTCACCGGAGCCGCCGAAACCTGCACGCCCATTCCCAGCGGGAAAACGGCTTGCAACGACGGATATGACAATGACAACGATGCAAAAATCGATTATCCGGATGATCCCGATTGCGCCTCGGCCACGGACACCACGGAGCTTCCCCATGATCCGCAGTGCACGGATCGTCAGGACAACAACGAAAGCAACAATTCCTCCAGCTCTTCGAGCTCATCTAGTTCGTCCAGCTCCTCAAGTTCTTCCAGTTCCTCCAAATCCAGCTCCTCAAGTTCCTCCAGCTCATCATCCAAATCCTCCAGCTCTTCTTCAAAGTCCTCTTCATCGAGTTCCCAATCGCCGGTCGGCGTCGTGATCACCGTGTCCTCCGCACACTCGACCACGATCATCTTCCAGATGTCGTCCGCGTATGCCTACGGCTCGTCGTCGCCCTTTGTCTTGCAGTCATCCTCACAGGGGACAGGATGGACGACCGGTAGCAGCCTCAACGGCACCGGCCGCAGCAGTGTTCGTGGCACGGCAGGTTCCTCCAATGGCGGGACGTTGCGCTCTTCCCTGGGGGGAGGATCGGACGGCAACACCACCTGCGGCAACAGGCGCCTCGATGCCGGCGAGGAGTGTGACGATGGCAACCGCGGCGACTTTGACGGGTGCTCATTGGATTGTCTGTATGAGCGCGGCAGCTGCGGAGACGGCGTGATCCAGCAGGCGACAGGGGAGGAGTGTGAGCCGTCGGTTCTGCAGGCCGATGCGGGCTATGGGTGTGACAACCGCTGCAAGAAAGTGCTGCGTCTCTGCGGCAATGCCACGGTCGATCCCGGTGAGCAGTGTGACAGGGGTGCTCAAAACAGTGACGCACCCGATGCCATGTGTCGACGCAATTGTGCGGAAGCACGCTGCGGAGACGGGGTGGCGGATACCCTGCATGGCGAGTTGTGTGACGACGGCAACCGCGTGGCCGGCGACGGCTGCTCGCCCAAGTGCGTGCTTGAACATACGGCCGGTGTGCAGGCGCAGACCTTCTCGTTCCCGTCGCAGACTGCGGGGCAGCAGGGCTTACAGGGTCTGCAGGGGTGGCAAGGCCAGCAGCCCACGGTGCTGTTGTCCCAGCTCACCGCACCGCCGAACACCACGAACTCCGGTCCGGCTTCCGCGGCGATCATGGCCGCAGGCGCAGCGGCAGGGGTGGGTTTGGTGCGACGACGCAGAAAGCGCTAAAGATTGTCGAAAAACAATTCCTGGCCGTTTTACGCGTTTTTTGCTATACTGAAGGGATTGCTATGCGGCACCGTTTTCTTCTTAAAATCGGCTGCAGCGCCGCCCTCCTTGTGGCCGTCTTGTTGGCAATGCGACAGGTCGATGGTTCCAGGCAGGTGGCGACCGTGATCGATGACGGTGTCAGCGGTTGTTTGGTGTTTGATGATTGCTCGTCTCGCGACAAAAACGGCAGGCATTTTGTGTGCACCAGCAATCAGGTGTTCTACACAAAAGAAGGAGTGGAGCACACGAAGCGCGTGGGGGCTTGTGAATGGATCAACCAAAACGGCAGCAGTTGCGACAGTGATTTTGGCTGCAAGGATGGCAATCCCTGCACCAGTGATCGCTGCGAAGACGGTAGGTGCGTCATGGAAGACACGGACATCTGTGATGACGGGAACCCGGACACCCAGGATGTCTGCCACTGGATCAGTGAGAACGAAGAATTGCAGGGATACGGCGCCTTACCCAGCGGCACGGTGGATCAATGCACGCATACCCTCGCTTGCGGCGAAGGCGAAATTGCCTACGACGGGAAGTGCATTCCCGATCGATGCGCTGATGTGACATGCGAATCGGCTCCGGACGGCTGCCACGACAATCCAGTCTGCGATCCGTTGACCGGAGAGTGCGGAGAAGCCGCCGCCCTTTGTGAGGAGGAATATTGTGTCAACAATCAGTGCGTGGAATGCGTGACGGATGAGGATTGCGATGACGGAGTCGACTGCACCGATGACACCTGCACCGGCAATGCATGCACTCATGCTGCAAGTGAAAAAGACGAGTGCAAGGATCATTGTGAGGGACAGGAATCACCCGCCAACGGCTGCCAGATGGGGACATGCGATCCGAAAACCGGGAAGTGGGATCTGGAGAATCTGTGCCCCGGCAGATGTGTCGATGATGCATGTGTGGACTGCGTGACCGACGAAGATTGCGATGATCACGATGCCTGCACATTGGAGGTGTGTTTCCAGAACATCTGTCTTGCCGCCGAGCAGACCGACGCGGATGGCGACGGTACCTGTGATGAGGAAGATCCGTGCCCGAAAGATGCCTATGTGCTGCCCGACGGCCCGAACGGATGCGTGCCCAAAGATTGCCAGGGGTTCGGCGGCGATACGGATGGCGATGCCATCTGCAATGATCTGGATCCGTGCCCGGAGGAATACGGCATCTACTGCAATGAGAATCCAGAACCCATGCCGACGCACGAGTCGGCGCAGGAGCCGCAGCGCGAGGTGCCCACGCCAAGAACAAAAATTCCGTTGCCGGACATCCAGCCGCCGGTGATTCCGCCGCGACCGACGATGTTGCCCGGGCCGGGCACGTCACCTGCCACGGAATTTCCGCCGGATGCACCCGTCCAACCAGGAGACCGCGTGCGCAGTTGGCTGGAAGACGATGTCGTGACCAACGAAGAACCCACAGGGGGCATCCCTCGCGTCATGCAGGGGAACGCGCCCATGCCCGTTCCCGGCGTGCCGATGCTGATGCCGCTTCTCCCGCGGCAGTCTGCCGTACCGACGACGCAGGCAGTGGTGGCATGTGGGGATGGCCTGTGTGATGTGCCGGCCGAATCGCAGGAATCGTGCCCGATGGATTGTGTCACAGTTGCAGATCGGACGATGCCGACGGTACCGACGGCTCCAGCGCCCATTGCACAGGCGCCAACGGATCCCGGTGCTGTTCCTGCCCCAGACACTTTGCACGGGGCGATGCCCACATCGCCGCAGGATGTGGTCTTTGATGTGCAGGCTCTGCAGACGGATGAAGGCATGCCCACGGCGCGGCCGCTTCCCGTGTCCACGGATCAGTTGCGCAAGAGAGGGGAGGAGACAGCGGATATGCCGCCCGTCACGCCTGCAAAAGCGCCATTGGTAAAAATTGACACGCGTCCTCCGGCAATCGCCGCGCCGACCATGCCGGTGGGCGAGGTGCAGGAGGAAACGTCCGTTGTCCGCAACGACGACGAGGTGACGGAGCCGACGGTTGCGGCGGCAAGCGCCTCCTCGACAGCCGATGCCCCAGCGCCGCAAACGGACGTGGCTCCGGCGGAAGATCCGCAGTATCGATTGCTGGTCACCGATCCTGTTTTCCAGAACCGCGATGTGAGCGCCCGGCAGCTGGGTCTGTGCGGCGCGGATCATCCTGTCACCACCAAGATTTTCCCCTTCGTGCGCTGTGTCGGCAGTGAGCAATCCCGTGCGGATTCCGTGCTGGCGGCAAGCCTGCTGACACCCGGCGCATCGGCCATGGCGTTGCCTGTGGCGGTGGTCTGTGCCCTGAGCATCGGCGGCGCGCTGCTGCTTCGCAAAAAATATCTGTAGCCTTTGGGCTTCTGGTACAATCGCGGCAGTATGGTGGCCATGCCTTCCCGTCGGCTGCAGGCTGTTGTTGCAGGTGTGCTTGCCGTGAGTATCGTCGCCGGGTGGTGGCCGTTTTTCTCTTCCCGGTTTTCCGGCCAAGTGGTGAGCACGAAATGCATGAACACATCCATCGATTTTCAGGATGCAGCAAACTATACGAGTGTGACCACCCAGTACCAGTCGAGGGGTGTGACCTTTGCCGGCTCAGGCCCATATGCGGTGAAGCCATGGGGTGACGTTCTTCAGAATGTTGCCAGTCCTTCCAACCAGACGGCGGTTGCGAATGCGACTTCGCTGGCAGTCACATACTTCAGGCAGGGGGCAGGCGGTACTGCCAATCCAGCTCCTACCATGACGTTAACCTTCTCGCCTCCGGTAGAAGGTGCGACGCTCACTTTTTATGCCAAAACGATGAATGACGTCGTGGGAGTGGCCGGCTCTGACACGTTGACTGTGAAGAGCTATGACGTATCCAACCTCACCACTGCACTTGAAACGCGCACGCTCCAGACAAATGTGCAGTACCCAAATCCTTTTACGGATCCCACAAAGACCTACGCCCAGAGAATGGCCGAACAGAAGGTCACCTTCACGAAAGGAAAGATCGCCAAGGTCGTCCTGTCCGATGCGTTCACGACAGGGGTCGCCATTGATGATCTCTCGTTTGCACCGGCGCATTGCAACGACGCAAGCTGCAACGGCGACACCGTTCCCTCCTCGCTGCTGACCGGCCAATCATTCAACGCAACGATTAATGTACAAAACATCGGCAACACGACCTGGACGGGTCCGACCTATTATCTGGCCTATTCCGCCGGAACCACGCCGCTTTCTTCTTGGGGGCTGTCCAACGGAGGCGCAACCTGGAGCGGGTGGCCGAATGCTCAGATCGCCAAAAACGATGCGCCCTATGTGGATGTCCATGGCACGGCACCAAGCACCCCCGGTACCTACACGTTCAGGTGGCAGATGGCGGAAAACGGCGTGGAGTTTTTCGGACCTGTCTGCGGCAAATCCATCGCCGTACGCGCACCCGTCAACAACGCCACCTGCACGGCCACCGTGCCCACAACCGCAACGCCGGGGCAGGTGTTCCCGGTGACCTTTGTCATGAGCAACAACGGCGACATCACGTGGGCGTCGCCGACCCACTATCTGCTCGATACGGACACGGGGTCTCCTGATTGGGGCGTCAACAAGCAGGATCTGACATCGTCCGTTGCGACCGGCGGCAGCCAGACATTCACCTTCAACGTCACCGCGCCGCAAACGCCCGGCACCTATCCGCTCAAATGGGCGATGGCGCAGGACGGAGTAGGGAATTTTGGGCAGATGTGCGGTGAGGATGTGGTGGTGGCGGAAATCCCCACGTCGGACTTGGTCTTCTCCGGCGGCGTGCTGCCGACCACCATGGTCAATGGCTCGACCGCGAACATGCGCATCGCCATCAGAAACGACGGTCCCGCACTTGAGAAAAAAGCTCATTTTGAGTTTGCGGACTATGATGCCTCCTTCGACTTCCTGACTGTCACGGGGCCGCAGGGCTATTCCTGCAACGTTCACACGAATCCCACCTACTGCACGATTACGGATCTTGCCGTCGGCGAAACCCGCACCTATACGGCTGCCGTGAAGGCGGTTGCATCCGGTTGTCCGGCCGATTCGCGGGCGCAGATGGGCATTCGCGCAGAAGATCCTGATGATGTGAAGCCCTGGAGCAATGCAGGTCCGATGGCAACGGTGCATATCACGTGCCCGCCGGTGTCGTCTTCTTCGTCTTCGGCTCCGGTTGTCTCTTCATCCTCTGTCTCCTCGGTCTCTTCGTCGGCGGCGACCGACAACGCCCAGTGCATGGGCATCGATCTGCCGGACACGATCATTGTGGGGCGCAACCACATCGGAACGGTGACATTCAAAAACACCGGGACCACCACCTGGCCGATCGCCAATGCGGCATTTGAGCGCGGGTATGTGAGCGGGGGCGTCACCGTATTGCTGCCAAACACCGTTGTACCCGGGCAGAGCGTCACGGTGCCCATCAGCGTCTATCGTGGGCAATTGGGGCAATTTACGGTTTACTGGGGTCTGCGAAAGCCCGGAGCCGACACGGCTTTTGGAGCGGAATGCCAGAAAACATTCACGGTGACCACCGCTTCCTCGAGCAGCGTGCAGTCGAGCTCTTCGTCTTCCCGCAGCAGCAGCGCCTCATCGATCGTCACCTATTGCTGCAGCACACTGACCGGTTATTGCACGCCGTCCACCAGCTGCACCCAAACTTACGATCAGTGTCTGACGAGCTGTGTGGCATCGCGGTCATCCTCCTCGATATTCCGCAGCTCCTCTTCCTCGTCGAGCTCGCGTATCTCCAGCTCATCGCGTTTGTCGTCTTCGAGTGTGCAGCCGCCGCCAAGTTCGTCTTCGTCCCTTGTGGTCTCCTCTTCAAGCCGCTCGTCGGCTCCATCGTCGTCTTCACGGAGCAGTGTGGTCACGTACTACAGCAGCTGGTCTTCTGTGCAGACGGCGGTCTCGTCTGTGGTGCACCCGGCCGCATGTGATGGGCGCGGCTGCTTGAATGCGGGTTACACCGTGTGTGGATTCATCGGTGCGCAGTGCCGCGAGATACAGGCCGATCCCTGCTATGTGTGCGAGCGGCCTTCCGTGTCCAGCCAGGCATTCCTTCCTCCCATTCCATTGCCGCCCGCCTCGTCCGTGTCCTCCGCACAGGAATCGTCGCCGGGGTTGGTATTCAACATCTCCCTGGGTTCGGCCGCCTCGTCCGGCATCAGGGCGCCTTTCTGTGGCGATGGCGTCACGCAGCCTCCGGAGCAGTGTGATCTTGCCTCGACCAACAGTGACCGCCCCAATGCTCTTTGCCGCACGAATTGCGCCTATGCCCGCTGCGGCGACGGCATTGTCGATACATCCGCCGAGGCCTGTGACGATGGCAACACCACCGGCGGTGACGGCTGCAGCTCCACCTGCCGCCAGGAGCAGCGGTCATCCGCACCATCGATCCTTGCCCAGGTGTTTGATGTGCAGCCTCAGACCCCGCCACCTTCTCCGGTTGCACCCCAGATCATCTACCCGCAGACCATTGTGTATGCCCAGCCGCCAGCTACGGCAAACAGCGGCCCTGCCTCCGCAGCAGTCATGGCAGCAGGAGCGGCAACGGGTTTGGCGTACATGCGCCGCAAGCGCAAACAGTAATCAACGGGAAGCCCCGCACGAGAAAAGATTACAGGCCGAGCTCCGTGCCTACGGCTTTCATCGCGTCGAGCACGATGGCAATGAACTCGTCGAGCGGGAGACCCAGCAACTCCTCGCATTTGCCGATCTGGCTGCGGTCGACCTGGGCGGCAAATGTCTTGTCTTTCAGCTTTTTCTTTACGCTGCTCACCTCCACATCGGCGATCTTTTTGCTGGGGCGCACATAGGTGACGGCGATGATGAAGCCCGTCAGCTCGTCGACGCAGTACAGCGCCTTGCGCAGCAGTGAATCGAGCGGATACTCCGCGCCGTAGCGATGCGCGTAGTGTGCGCGGATGTCGCCCAGCAGCTCTTCGGGTGCCTTGATGGAAGCCAACATGGTCTTCAGTTCGTCTCCGCAGTGGCGCTCGAAATCCTTGTTGAGGCTGTCCCAATCGAGGTCATGGAGCATGCCGGCCACCTTCCAGGTGTCGCTGTGGCCGCCGAGTTTCTTGGCCAGTGCTTCCATGGCTGCACCGGTGGCAATCAAATGGGCCTTGGTGTTCGTGGTGTGCGTTTCGATCAGGCCGTGGGCGGCCGGGAGCAGATGACCGTATTCGGCGGCCTGCAACAGCATGTCGTGCGGTGCAGGAAGCTCGTGGCTTCTGTCCTCGGCAGGCAGCGCTTTCTTGGGAGCCTTTTCCTTTCTGTCCGCCTTTCCCGTCAGCGGCTTCATGATGGGGAACAGCACCACATCGCGCAGGTTTTCCTGAGCAGTGAGCAGTGTGACGATGCGATCCACACCCATGCCCCAGCCGCTGCAAGGCGGGCAGCCGTAGCTCAGCGCCTCCACAAATTCATCGTCCTTGGCATGGGCATCGCTGTCTCCGCCCTGCTTGGCCTTGGCTTGGTCTTCGAAGCGCTGTGCCTGATCGACGGGGTCGATCAGCTCGCTGTAGGCGTTCACGATTTCCCATCCGCCCACGACCAGCTGGAAGCGATCGGTGACAGTGGGTTTCTCGTCATTGCGGCGGGCAAGCGGGGAGAGGTCGAGGGGATGGCGGGTCACAAACGTCGGCTTGATGATCTTGGGGCGGCTGACCTTTTTGTACAGCTGGTCGATCAGGTTGCCGCGGCCGAGCTTGGCGATGTCCACTTCGAGGGTGATGTTCTTTGCTTTGATGGCTTCACGAAGGGCTGCAGCCGATTCGCAGGTGTCGATGTCGATGCCGCAATCACCCTTGATCAGGTCGCGCATGGAGACCTTTGGCCATGGTCCCCTGAAGTCCACCTCCTGGAGCACCCCTTCACGGTCGGGGATCTTCATGGTGCCGTCCATGCCCGGTACAGACTGCTGCATGGCGGCAAACATCTGCTCCGTGAAGGCCATGTTCTTTTCGTAGTCCCAGTACGCGGCGTAGTGCTCGCACATGGTGAATTCCTGCAGGTGGCTGGGATCCATCCCTTCATTGCGGAAGACGGGGCCGATGGAGAACGTGCGGTCGAAGCCGCCGACAAGGCATTCCTTCTGATGGGTCTCCAGTGCGATACGCAGATACACGTCGAGATCGAGCGCCTCGTGATGGGTGGTGAAGGGGGTGGCCAGTGCGCCGGAGGCGGAGTTCACCAGCACAGGCAGATCGACCTCCACAAACTGTTGGCTCCAGTAAAACTCGCGCATCGCCTTGATGAAGTTGCTGCGGAAGAGGAACCGGTCAAAGCTCTCACGGTTGCTCATCGTGTCGAGGTAGCGCTGCCGGTAGATCGTTTCACGATCCACCACGCCGTGCCACTTCTCCGGCGGCTGACTGAGTGCCTTGCTGAGCATATGCCAGGCGGTGGCTTCGACCGTGGGTTCGCCGGTCTTGGTGGTGATGCGCTTGCCTTCAATCCCCAAAAAATCACCAAGGTCGCAGAGTTTCTGTGCGGTCTTGTACGACTCATCACCCAACACTTCGCTGCGAAGCAGAATTTGGATGCGGCCGGTGTGATCCTGCAGTGTGGCAAAGGTCATCTTGCCCATGTCGCGCCACAGCACCACGCGCCCCGCCACCTTTGCGCCGTCGCCGTCGTTGGCACTGTGTGCCTGGCCGGCCGTATGCGAACGGTCAAACGAGCCGGCGTAGGGGGTCACCCCGCGCTTGCGCAGTTCGTCGAGCTTCTGGAGACGGACGCTGTCCATGGCGCCAAGCATAGCCCGAAAGAGGCTTTGGGTGCGAGTTCAACTGCGGCGCGGCTGCCCTAGAGCTTGGTAAGGCACAGTGGTACGCTGAAGTACCAATGATCAGTGGGACTCGCATCGGCTCTTCATTCGGCGTTCTGGGGCTTTGTCTTCTGGCGCTTTGTTGGGCTCCGGTTCGGGTTGCCGCACAGTGGATCCCGCCGGGGGAAAAGCACTATCCCGCATCTGATGCGGAGATCACGCCGTCCATGAAGAGCAATCTTGAGTTCATGAAGTCCGCGTACCCGGAGCGGTACGGTTGTTTTGCCGGTGTGTATTACTACTGCCTCAAGGACTGGGACCCCGCGACAGGGACGTATGTGGAGAACTGTGCTCCGGATCACCGCCAGTATGTTAACCACTGGAAAGCGGCAGACACGCCCTGCACGAACAGGCTGCTTGAGGGATCGACGAATGATTGTTTGGTCACGCCGGGAACCTGCTACCAGATGACCAGCATGAACAGCGGGCTGTGGACGTATTCCGAATGTCGGTATACCTATAAACCCAACGACACAGAGTGCACGGTCGAAGACGACAGTTTTTATAAAAACGCCTGTGTCGATACCTACAAGTGCTATAACGGCACATGCATTATGGACACGTACAAGACCTGTCCATCTGATGAGTGCACAACATCTCATTGTGATGCCACGACGGGTGAATGCACCGAACCGGAGCCGAAAATGATCTGTCCTTCCAACCAATACGACAACAATGATTTTTGCAACCAGGAGCCCGCCTGCCCCGCATGCGGCGACAGTTATGTGTCGGGAGAAGAAGAGTGCGATGACGGCAACACGGAGGACGGCGACGGATGCGCCGCCGATTGCACACTCGAAGACGACAGCAAGTGTCCGCTGAAGGATTACCCCGATCGTGATCAGGAGTGTGCATCCATAGGTCCCGACAGCTACGACAAGGCGGATGCCGACGGTCTTCATCACAAATACTGCGACGCCGAGTGCAAGCTCTCGGAATGCAGCGACGGGAAAGACAACGATGACGACGCCTCGGATGACCAGCCGTACGGCATGAGCGGATACGACCAAGGGGATCCCGGATGTTTCGAGTGTTCGGACTGCGCCATTGCCGCTGCCAAAGAGTCCGGCGGCATTACGGAATACCGGAAGATCGCCGACAGCGATCCTTTGGAATTGAAGGACGGCAGCGAAAACAACGATTGTGGAGGCGAGCAGGTGTCGTGGCACTGGTACGACATTTTTCTCAGCCCAGGGAAATTCCTGGCATCGTTGATCTATCCGAACCCCAATCGCAACGAGCGCTGCACCAGCATCCCGATCATTCCCGTCGGCGCATGCAGGGCGATGGGCGGCGAATATGAAGTGACGGGGCAGGGCAAGAACCAAAAATGCACCTGCGGGAGCGGGGATTCTATCAAAGCGGACAGCCAGACGATCGGTGCGACAGAAAAAGTAAACAACACGCGCTATGTGGCGATGTGCATCAAGACCAACCTTTCGTATCAAACGATTACCAAGGCGCAAGACCCGCGCACGGTGCCCGAGAGTATTGTGCCCGGCTGTATCGAAGACGCGTCAAAGCTCTCCTCGTGGAATGCGCGCGATCCCTATTTCAAACCGCGCTTCAACGGCTCGGTGGAGAATGCAGCTGCCTTTTCCGAGTGCTCCTGCCGCGCGAGCGAGCAGCTGACGCTGACGTACATCAAGGCATGGGTCGACCGCGAAAACGAAGAGCGAGGGAAGCTCTACGAGATGTATCAGCAGCAGCGGCAAACCATCAATCCGAACGATGCGGCCAAGCTCGAGAAGCTCGATCGCGCCTACCAGGATGCCGTGCGCCAGCTGGCAGCCCGGTATCGCGACGCACGTGCTCCGTATTTTGCTTGGCTTCAGAACTACCCGTATCAGAACGGCGGCAACAATGCCTTCAATTTCTTTGGGGGCGTGACAGAAAACGATTCCGTCGTGCCCGGTGCGCAGCTCTTGCCACAGCTCATGGAATTCGTACCCGAGGAGCTCGAAGAGGGGGAGCAGAAACATTCTGCCAAAACGCTGTTTGGCGCCTACAAGAACTACCTGCAGCAAAATCCCATCAGCAACCCGTATGCCAACGAGGCGACAATCCAGGGGGTGATCGACCTCTCGGCAAATCTCTGCCCCGCTCCTCCGCAGCCGGATTTCCTCAAGAGCGACGAAGATCCCGAGCCGCCGCCCATCGTCCCCAACGACGCGATCCCTCTGGAGCCCGGCTTCAATGAAGACGACGCCGACCGCGTGAATGTCGTGTTTGTGGGTGTGGGCTATGACAAGCCCGACGATATCAAGAGTATGGCCAATGACGTGAAGACCGGCCTCCTCTCGGTACAGCCGTGGAATGCGCTCAGCGACAAAGTGCAATTTTGGATCGCTCCCCAAACGATTTCGAAACAGGACTTCGGAGAACATGAGCCGCTGACCATGGACAGTGCGATGAGTGGTAGAAATATTGCCACAACATGCGCAACGGATATTGGCGCCCCAGGCCTCAACAACGTGCTGAAGATTGTGCTGTGCAATGTGCAGTCCGAGTATGGTCAGGGCTCCGGGCCGGAGGCGACATTGTGGGTGTCCCGCTCAACGTCATGGGCGTTTGCGACAACCACATTCCTTTCCCATGAAGTCGGTCACGCGTTCAGCGGATTAGCCGATGAATATACGTGGGAAGGCTTCCCGAATCGTCCGACCTACCCCAACTGCGCGCCGGATCAGGCCACTGCGGAGCAATGGTGGGGAGGCATCGGTGTGACGGATTCCTTCGAGGGATGTTCCTATGTCCCGTCGAATGTGCGCGCAACGAAGTGCGGCATCATGAACAGCGGTTGTTCCGTCGGCACTGTTGATGAAGATGGCACCTATGACACCGAAAAATATGGCAAGGTCGGCGACACACTCGCCGCCTATCAGCTTGCCTTCTTTGCCGGAGGCAGCACCGAACGCGATCCCAAGCCCGAAACGTTTGCCGCCAAGCGTGCGCGCCTGCAGGCAGAAGAGGATGCCAGGCAGAAGGAGAACCGCAGAATCGCAGAGCGGATGTATCAGGAGTATCTCGACTCGCTGCAGATCCAACACCCCGAATCCGAACAGGCGCTGGAGGTTACGCTCGAGTTGCAGAACGACGGACACTACAAAGTGACGCGGACCAATCCGAGAGTGGTGTCGGGAGGGGTAAAACCCCGCATTGTTCCTGGCGGCGTGAGTGTGGGGGTGCAGGTTGGCGGCACGCTGTACACGCAGACCGCTTCCATAGAAGGATCAACCATGGAGCCGCTGATGTCGGAAACCGACAAGAATCCTCCGGTGCATTTCCCTGAGCCCCCCAAGAAAATCACCGTGCAGATCGGCCTTGGTGATACGCCGCTGTCCGTGGTCAGGGACCTTGCCGCGCATCCCGAGGTCATCGGTGTGCGCGAGTGCAACAACAGCGACGCCGACAGCGGCAACGATTGCCCCGCCCCCATGTTCAACGGCAAGACACTTCCCACACAGCTGCCGCCCTTCCCCGTGCGAGGGGAGCCGCCGGTGCAGCCCGAGCCATATGACTCCAGCAGCGCGGACGCAAGCTCGGATGCCGGTCGGCAGCAGTCGGTGTCTTCTGCCGCGTCGCAACGGTCGTCGGTGACGGTTGTTCCGTCTTCCGTTGTATCGTTGCAGTCGAGCAAGGCGCCGACCGCGTCGTCGCAATCTTCCGCGGTATGGATCGCACAGGGCAGCGCCATGAGTGCGGGGGTCTGCCCCGCGGATATGTGCGGCCAGGGTGGAGCCGACTACTGCGCACAGGCCGGCCAACAATGCGCCAACATGCAGGAGATCCCGTGTTTCCGTTGCGTCGCAGTTGCCGGCGCATCGTCGGCCGCGTCTTCGGCGCCCGCTGTCGCGTTTGCGTCGAGCGCATTGCCATCATCGTTGCCCTGGCAGCCCCCGGTGACCGTGTCATCCGCACAGGCGGTGGTGCCTTCGCCTGTCTGCGGCGACCGCGTGCTTGGGGTGGGGGAGCAGTGTGACGACGGCAACCGCCAAAACGGCGACGGGTGCAGCGCGGCCTGTACCGTCGAACATGCCGCAGCGCAGCAGTTGCCTGCGCAGCTGATTCCTGCGCCCAATCAGCCGCTGACACCGTCGATGCTGCAGCCGGTCTATGTGCAGCGTGCCGCGGCTCCCGCGACACCCAGCTCGGGTCCCGCAACGGCCGCCGCCATCGCGGCGGGGGCAGCATCGGGGTTGGCGTACATGCGCAGGAAAAAGAGGAAGGGATAAATCGTTGCATGGCAAAGCCGGGGAACGCGCGTGAACGCGCTCCCCGTAGGCTTTGGCATAGGACGACAGTGCTTGGCGTCTTGTTAGGACGCTTCAGCCCATTTGAACCCCATGAACGGGTGATTCGTGGTTTTTGCACGCTCCACACGTTCCTGCGCGCTGAGGCCGCCGGTGACGGCGTCATACAGCATCACGACCGTCGCGGCGTACCCGAGGCAGTAGAGAGCATGCATGTGCTTCTCCATGGCCTCGCCTTCGAGCGGCTTGCCTTCTTTCGTGCCGGCACCGGGGAACACGAACACCCCCACGATGAGCCCGTACAGGTCTTCGGCTCCGTCGGGGAAGAACTTGTGCTCGTAGCAGTCCGTCACGGCCTTGCCGACGGCGTGCTGCAACGCCCCCCACAGCTGGCAGATGCGCGTCATGTCGGTGGTCTTCACCTTCGTGACGATCTGCGTGCGGATGGGGGGAGCCAAATTCGGCGCCACGAGCGCCTGCATCGTGTTGTAGCCGTGGGACTGTACGACGTGTCCCGTTCCCCAAGCGCTCAGGAACCCGTTGTTGTCGAACGTGCCCAGCAGGCCGTCGTGGTGCTGCACTTCGCTGCCGAAGGCATCGTCGGCCACCAGCGCTTCACACGGCTTGAACGAGAGTATTTCCTCGTCAAGACGCAATTCTTTGCTGACGGCGAACATGTCGTCCCACGGGATCTGCACGCGCCCGAACTTTTGCGGAACTTTGAATTCCGCCGCCCACTTCAAGACATCAGCCATTCGATTCTTCGTCTGCGAACTCATGATCACATACCTCTCATAACATGGATTCCATTCCGCTGACCTGGAAATGGTAAAGGGCTCCTTTCTTCTCCGAAGAGACAGGTGGCGGCGCAGGAACCGTGATTCCCACAACGCCACATGCATCCGGAAAAGATGATCTGTCGCCAGTGCTGCCAAAGACCGTGCTGCAGCCCAGCGGGCGTAGCCGAAGTCTTTTACTTTATTTTTAAAAAATGTCAAATACCACTCTGTACGTAAAGAAAGAAAAACAGTCTTCTTTTTCCTTGACGGTTCTCCTTTCCATCCGTAAATTCCCCGCACTCACGGCTCACTCGAGCCTGTGATCGACTTGTGTTCGAGCGGAACGTCCAAGGGACTACTTCCGTCAGGTGAACCTACAAGTCTCCCGTCCGGCTTGCCCACTCGGGCTGCGCCGCGACTCACTACTTCCTCTTATGTCTGGTCTCATCGCCAAGAAAGTCGGTATGTCACGCGTCTTCCTGCCTAGCGGGGAGATGGTTCCTGTGACCTACCTCGAGGTGAAGCCCAACATCATCGTTCGCACCAAGAATCAGGAGAAGGACGGCTATAATGCCGTCGTATTGGGCGTTTCTCCCAAACTCTGGAAGACGCGCAAGGGCAAGGAACTGACCCGCTATGCCGTGCAGAAGGAGTGGGAAGTCGAGAGCCTCGATGGCTTCGAGATGGGCAAGAACCTCACCGCCGAGTCCATCCCTGCCGAGAGCATGGTGGCCGTCACCTCCGTCAGCAAAGGAAAGGGTTTCCAGGGTGTGATGAAGCGCCACGGCTTCCACGGAGGTCCGGGCAGCCACGGTTCCCACTTCAAGCGCGAGCCGGGTTCCATCGGTATGCGTGGAGATCCAGGACGCGTGTTCAAAGGCCACAAAATGGCCGGACGGATGGGTGGCGATCAGATCACGGTGCATAACCGCCCCGTGGTGCTTTGTGACAACGAAAAGGGTCTCTTGGCCATCAAGGGTCCCGTCCCCGGCGCCATCGGCGGCCATGTGTATCTCACCCTTGAAACCCCCAAGAAATAATCCTTCCTCTTTATGACGATCGACGTGTACTCCGCCAAAGGCTCAAAGACTGGAACCCGGGACATCCCGGCAGGTCTGCTTGAGGAGCGCGCCAACAAAGGCCTGATTCACCAGGCAGTGCTTCTGCAGCAGCAGAACGCCAAAACGCCGGTTGCCCACGTCAAGCGCCGCTCGGAGGTCGCCGGTTCCACCAAGAAGGTCTACAGCCAGAAGCACACCGGCAACGCCCGCCGCGGTCCGATCCGCTCTCCGGTCATGCGCGGTGGTGGTAAGGCCTGGGGTCCGCGCAACACGCGCACCTTCGCCCGTTCCATGCCCAAGGGCATGCGCCACGCGGCAGTCCGCGCCAGCATCAGCATGCAGGCCAAAAACGGCACGATCTTCGGTCTCGAGAGCTACGGCACCGAGATCAAGACGAAGGCCGCCCATGAATTGCTCAAGAAGCTGCCGGTCGATATCGGCCGCCGCATCATCTTCGTCCTGCCCGAGAACAACCAGGGGCTTTCCGCTTCTGTTCGCAACATTCCGGGCGTGCAGACCATCCTTGCTTCGTACCTCAACCCCCGCGATATCCTCCTCGCTCGCAGCCTCATCTTCGTCGGTGACGCGCTCGAGAAGGCGGAGACGATCTTCGGCAAGAAGCGCGGAGAGCTGATGCTCAAGGCTGAGGACACGGAAGAGGCACCCAAGAAGAAGATGGTGCACAAGAAGTCGACCGCCAAGGCCACGAAGGAGAAGAAGGCCGCTCCCAAAAAAGCTTCCAAGAAGAATTCCTAATCTCCCATGCACTTCACATCCGTCATCACCGGCCCGGTCATCACGGAAAAGGCGGAAGCCGGCAAGGCCACCGCTCGCACCTACACCATGATGGTGCGCAAGGAGGCGACCAAGATCGATGTGAAGAACGCGCTGCGCGCCCTCTACGGCGTCGAAGTGGCATCCGTCCGCTCGATGATGATCCGTTCCAAGAGCCGCAAAGTGGGTCAGAGCCGCATCTTCACCAAGCGCTCCGCAGGCAAGAAGATGATCGTGACCCTCACTCCCAAGAGCCCAACCCTTGATCTCGCTAAGCAAAAATCCGCCTAATCTATGCCACTCCGCAAGACTAAACCAACGAGCCCGGGACGCCGCCAGATGACACTGGCAGACTTCAGCGACATCACGAAGATGGAGCCGGAGAAGAGCCTGACCTTCGGAAAGCAGCGTTCGTCCGGACGTGACAACAAGGGGCAGATCAGTAGCCGCCGCCGCGGTGGTGGGCACAAGAAGCTCTACCGCATGATCGATTTCCGCCAGACGGACAAGATCAACATCCCGGCCACGGTCACGGCCATCGAATACGATCCCAACCGCTCCGCACGCATCGCCCTCGTCCGCTACAACGACGGTGAGAAGCGCTATGTGCTCGCCGTGCAGGGTCTCGTCGTCGGCGACACGATCGTCAGCGCCGAGCGCACGAAGGTGAAGTCCGGCAACCGCATGCAGCTCCAGCACATCCCGGTCGGATATAAGGTCTGCAACATCGAAATGCAGCCCGGTGGAGGCGGCAAGATCGTCCGCTCCGCGGGCACGGCCGCAACGCTTGTCGGTTTCGACAACGACTACGCCATCATCCAGCTGCCCAGCAGCGAAATGCGCAAGGTGCGCAAGGAATGTGCCGCTACGATCGGCACGCTCTCCAACCCTGATCACAACCTCATTACCATCGGAAAGGCAGGCCGCATGCGTTGGCTCGGGCGCCGACCGGAAGTGCTCGGTGTCGCGATGAACGCGGTCGATCACCCGCACGGTGGTGGAGAAGGCCACTCCTCGATCGGTCTCAAGGCTCCCAAGACGCCCTGGGGCAAGAAGGCCCTCGGTGTGAAGACGCGCGGCAAGAAGAAGTCTTCCACTCTTATTGTCCGTCGCCGCGTCAAAAAGAATAAGAAGAAGTAATCCCTCCCACTCCTATGTCACGCTCCCTCAAGAAAGGCCCCCACATCGACGCGAAGCTCGAGAAAAAGGTCATGAAAATGATCGAGAAGAGCGAAAAGAAGATCGTGAAGACGTGGGCTCGCGACTGCGACATTCCGCCGGAGTTCGTGGGATTCACCTTCGCCGTCCACAACGGCAAGGAATTCACCCCCGTCTACGTCACCGAACAGATGGTGGGTCACAAGCTCGGCGAATTCTCCTGGACGACCAAGTTCAAGGGTCACGGCGGCAAGATGGCCGACGCCAAGGCAGCCGCAGCCGCTGCAGCACCTTCTCCCGCTCCCTCCAAGTAATCCCTTTATCCACCCATGAAAGCTATCCTCCGATCAGCGCGCATTGCACCCAAGAAGGCGAACATCATCGCCCAGCTGGTGCGTGGCATGCCTGTGGAAGCAGCACTCACGCTGCTCGAGCGCACGCATAAGAAGGCCGCCCGCCTGGTGGAAGAGCTGCTGAAGTCGGCCATGGCCAACGCCAGCCACAATGACAAGCAGAACGTCAGCCACCTCAAGATCAAGACGATCGTGGTGAACCAGGGTCAGGCGCTGCGCCGCGGCGTGCCGATGGCACGTGGCCGCATGCGTCCGATGAAGAAGTTCATGAGCCACATCACCCTCGAGCTCGGTGTTGTCACTCCCGACGAGCCCAAGGCTTCCAAGAAGAAGACGAAGGCTGTACAGTCCGCCTCCGCAAAGCCCACCCCTGCAAAGAAGACTTCCGCTTCCTCCTCTCACTCCTCTTAATTATGGGTCAGAAAGTAAACCCCAACGGCCTCCGCACCGGTGTGATCCGCACCTGGCCCAGCAGCTGGTTCGCCCGTGGCAAGCGCTACCGCGACCTGTTGCTTCAGGATGTGCAGATCAAGAGGTATCTCCGCGGCAAGCTGAAGGAGGCGGGTATCAGCGAGATCAAGATTGAGCGCAGCAAGAAGACGGCTGTCACCATCGCCACCAGCAAGCCCGGTGTGATCATCGGCAAGCAGGGCGCCGCCATCGAGGATCTGAAAAAGGATCTCGAGCAGAAGTTCGGTGGCAGCTTCGATGTCCAGATCGCCGAAGTCCGCAGCCCCGACAGCGACGCCGAAGTGATCGGCGAGAACGTGCAGGGTCAGATCGAGCGCCGCATGCCCTACCGCCGCGCCTGCAAGATGGCCGTGGAGAAGGCGATGCAGGCGGGAGCTCTGGGAGTGAAGATCCGCGTCTCCGGCCGCCTCGGTGGCGCCGAGATCGCCCGCGATGAGATGTTCAAGGACGGCAACATTCCTCTGCAGACCCTCCGTGCCAACGTGCAGTACGCCGTGCGCCACGCGATCACGAAGTCCGGCACCATCGGTGTGAAGGTCTGGGTCTATAAGGGAATGGTGTTCAAGAACATCCAGCACATGCAGAGTGCATCGCTTTCCTCCGCTTCTCCTAAGTAATCATGTTAGAACCCAAGCGCCTCACCTATCGTAAGCCCCAGCGCAACCGCGGCCGTTTCCACGGCACGGCGCAGAAGGGGACAGACCTGTCGTTCGGCTCGATCGGCCTCAAGGCCATGAGCAACGGCGAGGTGACGGCACGCCAGATCGAGGCTGCCCGCAAGGCCATGGCGCACTCCGTCGCACGCAGCGGCAAAATCTGGATTCGCATCTTCCCGCACAACGCCGTGACCCGCAAAGCCGCAGAGGTGCCGATGGGTCAGGGAAAGGGTTCGCTCGAGTACTTTGCGTGTGTGGTGAAGCGCGGAACGATTCTCTTTGAAATGGACGGTCTTCCCGAGGCTGCCGCACGCCAGGCGCTTACGCTGGCTTCGAGCAAGCTCCCGGTGAAGACGAAGATTGTCACCCGTCTCCTCCCTGCCTGATCCCATGAAGAAGACCCCCGCCAAAGATCTGCGCAATCTCTCCGCAACCGACCTTGAGTCGGAAGTGCGCACGTTGCGCCGCGAGATCAGCGCCCTTCGCATGGGTATCGCCCTGCGCAGCGAGAAGGATACGGCCAAGCTGAGCCGCGATCGTCGCCAGCTCGCACGCCTCCTCACGATTCTCAAAGAAAAGCAGCAGAAGCCGTTGAAGAAAGCCGCTTCCGCCGCTACAGTGCCCGCTCACAAATCCGCAGCATGACCGCTCTCAAAGGTACCATCACATCGGCAAAGATGCAGAACACTGTCACCGTGACCGTGCACCGCTCCGTGCTTCACCCGCTCTATAAGAAGCGCTTCCCGGTGAGCAAGAAGTTCCTCGCGGACACCAACGAGATGGATCTCCACGTCGGCGACGAAGTGGTGATCACGGAGTGCCGCCCGCTGTCCAAGCGCAAGCACTTCAAGGTGACGGAGATTGTCAAAAAAGCCCTCCAGACTGCTGAAATGGCCACCGAAGCAGGTGTCGAGAAGGCCATGCAGCGCAACGGCAAGAAGCCGGATCCCTCCGTTTCCACTCAAGCATGATTCAGCAGACCACCTACATGAACGTGGCCGATAACACGGGTGCCAAGCAGGCGATGTGCATCCTTGTGCTCGGAGGCAGCAAGCGCCGCTACGCACGCATCGGCGACATCGTGGTGGTGTCCATCAAGGAGGCCGACCCCCGCGGAACCGTGAAGAAAAAGGCGGTCGAGCATGCCGTGGTGGTGCGCACGAAGACGATCACCCGCCGCAAGGACGGTTCTACCGTCCGCTTCGATGACAACGCCTGCGTGATCATCAACAAGGCCGACATGATGCCCAAAGGCACCCGCGTCTTCGGACCGGTCGCCCGCGAGCTCCGTGGAAAGGGCTTCCAGAAGATTATCTCCCTCGCTCCCGACGTACTATGAAAATCCGCACGGGCGACACCGTCCTCATCATTGCCGGCAAGGATAAGGGAAAGAGCGGCCGCGTCATGCGCGTGCTGCCGACCAAGAACCGCGTCATCGTGGAAGGCGTGAACATCCGCACGAAGCACATCAAGCGCACGCCCAACCAGGCCGGCCAGAAAGTGCAGTTCGAAGGAGCACTCTCGCTGTCGAACGTGCAGGTGGTCGATCCCAAGACGAAGAAGCCCACCCGCATCGGCTACAAGGTCGATCCGAAGACTGGTCACAAGAGCCGTGTTGCCAAGAAGAGCGGCGAAGTGATCAAGGGTGCCGCTACGGCAACCGCCAAGGAAGGGGGCAAGAAGCCCGCCGGTGAACAGAAGAAGGCGTTCTGGGAGAGGGGAGCCACCAAATCCGCCGATACATCCGAGGCCAAGGGTCAGCGTGACCACGTCGAACATGGCGTGACACACACCCTGCCCCGCGCTTCCCGCTCCGAAAACGGCTAAATCCTATGAAATACGTTTCTCTCCATGACCGGCTCCGCGGTGAAATCCGAGACGGCCTCAAGCAGGATCTCGGCGACAAGAACGTCCACGCCCTCCCCCGCATCAAAAAGGTGATCGTGAACGTGGGTATCAACCGCTCGAAGATGGAAGGCAAGGAAATGCAGGAGTACATCCTCGATTGTCTCACCCGCATCACCGGCCAGAAGCCCGTGCTCTGCCCCACGCGCAAGGCCATCTCCAACTTCAAGACCCGCAAGGGGCTCGTGGTCGGTGCCCGTGTCACGCTCCGTGGCAAGCCGATGGAACAGTTCCTCGACCGCCTCATCAGCTATGTTCTTCCCCGCATCCGCGACTTCCGCGGACTGCCCACCAAGCTCGACGGTCGCGGCAACTACGCGATCGGCCTGAAGGAACACACCGTGTTCCCGGAGGTGCCCGTCAGCGACGGTCTGCGCAGCTTCGGCCTTCAGATCCAGATTACGACCACCGCCGGTACCGACGACCGCGGCCGCGCGCTGCTCAAGCGCCTCGGCATGCCGCTTCGCCCGCCGCGTTCTATTGATTCCTAACCCGACTCTCCGCATACTCCCCGCCCCATGGCTCGCAAATCCATCGTCCACAGCCAGCAGCAAAAACTCGCATCCGTGCGGGCCGCGCGTGCAGCGGGCAAAGCGCCCAAGTTCCCCACACGTGCCTACAATCGCTGCAACCTCTGCGGACGTCGCCATGGATTCATGCGTTTCTTCGGCATCTGCCGCATTTGCTTCCGCGAGCTTGCCTCCAATGGTGAGATCCCGGGTGTCACCAAATCCTCCTGGTAATTATGGTTCTCGTGAATGACCCCATCGGCGACATGCTCACCCGCTTGCGCAACGCGCAGGGTGCACGCAAGGACATGTGCCTTGTGCCGCTGTCGCGCATCAAGAAAGAGCTTGCCGAGCTCCTGAAGAAGGAGGGCTGGGTGCAGGACGTTGCCGTGTCCGGCGATGCTCCCAAGCAGTGGCTCGAGATCTCCTTTGTTCCCGGCAAGACCCTCACCCTCAAACGTGTTTCCACTCCCGGCCGCCGCGTGTATCAGCGCAGCGCCACGCTCAAGCCCATCCTTCGTGGTTACGGCATCGCCGTCCTCACGACCAGCAAAGGTCTCATGACCGATGCCCAGGCACGCAAAGAGAAGGTGGGTGGCGAAGTTCTCTGCCTCATCAGCTAATATGTCCCGAATCGGTAAAAAACCAGTGGCTCTGCCCCAAGGCGTCACCCTCGAGGTGAAGGGGATGACCGTGACCGTCACCGGCCCGAAGGGGACGCTGACCTACACGCACCTGCCGAGCGTTTCGGTGGCTATGGACGGCAGCGAGGCGAAGATCGACCGCAAGGACGACACCGCCGGCGCACGCGCCGCACACGGCCTGACCCGCGCCCTTGTCGCCAACATGGTGGTGGGTGTGTCGAAAGGATACGAAAAGAAGCTCGAAGTGATCGGTGTGGGTTACAAAGTGAACCTCAAGGGCAAGAACGTGGAGCTCCTCCTCGGCTTCTCCCATCCCATCCTCTTCCCGCTGCCGGAAGGCATTACGGTGACGCAGGATGAGAAGAACAAGAACCTGATCACCATCAGCGGTATCGACAAGCAGCTGGTCGGCCAGACCGCCGCACGCATCCGCGAGCTACGCCCGCCGGAGCCGTATAAGGGCAAGGGCATCAAGTACACCGACGAAACCATCCGTCGCAAGGTCGGTAAGGCCGCTGTCTCCAAATCCGCATAACCCATGCCTATCTCCAAGCTCCAATACAGGCAGTCCCGCAAGAAGCGCATCCGCGCCACGGTTATCGGCAGCGCCGAACGTCCGCGCCTTACGGTGTACCGCTCCCTCAAGGACATCACGGCTCAGCTCGTCGATGACGCAGCCGGCCGCACGATCGTTGCCGCATCCTGCAAGTCCGCCAAGGCCAAGGCCAACAAGGAAGGTGCCAAGAAGGTGGGTGAGTTGCTTGCCAAGAACGCCAAGGGCGCCGGTATCACGGCTGTGGTGTTCGACCGCAACGGCTACAAGTTCCACGGCATCGTTGCAGCCCTCGCCGAGGGCGCCCGCGAAGGCGGTCTCCAATTCTGATCTTCCCCTCTTCTCTCTTCACTCCCCATGGCTAAGACCAGCAATCCTGACAGGCAGAACCGACGCGGCGACCGCCGTGATCGCGAGCCCAAGGAATTCAGTGAGACCACGCTGAGCCTCGACCGCGTGACGCGCGTGGTGAAGGGTGGACGCCGCATGCGTTTCCGCGCCGTGGTGGTGGTGGGCGACAAGAAGGGCAAGGTGGGCATGGGAACCGGCAAGGCCAACGAAGTGCAGGCAGCAGTCGGCAAGGCCACGAAGGACGCCAAGCGCCGCATGATCAAGGTGCCGCTCAAGAAGGGCACCATCCCCCACGAAGTGAACGCCAAGCACAAGGCAGCCCGCGTGCGCATCATGCCCGCTTCCGAGGGAACGGGAATCATCGCCGGTGGAGCGCTCCGTGTGATCTGTGATCACGCCGGCATCCGCAACGTGTTCGGCAAGCGCTTTGGCACCCGCAACAAGCTCGTCAACGCCCAGTGCACCTTCAAGGCTCTCAAAATGCTCAGCAAGCTCGGTACGCCCGAGACGGAAGCAAAGGCAGCCGAGCCGGGAGCTGTCGCCGTCACCGAAATGAGCCGTTCCGCGGCCGAGGCGCACAATGCCAAGGCAAAGCGCGCCAGTGATGACGGTGCCGAGGCCTAATATGCCTGCCATCCTGCTGGTCATCGCCAGGCAGGGGTTTCAGGACAAGGAATACGACGGCACGCGTGCCGGTCTTTCCGCATATCCCGTTACGGTTGCTTCGACCGAAGCGGGCGAGTGCACCGGGAAATTCGGCGGCATCGTGGTGGCCGATGTGGCATTGCGGGATGTCGATGTGTCCGCCTATGCCTGCATTGCGTTTATCGGTGGACCGGGGGCAGCCGCCCTCAAGGACGACCCCGATGCCCTGCGGATCGTGCGGGATGCCGTAGCCGCACGCACCCTGTTGGGCGCCATTTGCATCGCTCCCACCGTTCTTGCGGCTGCCAATGTGCTGCAGGACAAAGAAGCGACGGTGTGGGATGACGACGGCCTCCAGTCGGCCTTTCTGGAAGAACACGGCGCACACTACGTGCAGCAGGATGTGGTCATCGACGGCCGGATCATCACGGCAAACGGCCCGGAGGCTGCCGAAGCATTCGGGAAGGCATTGGCGGATGCATTGGCCTAAGCAGCCTTATTTCGGTTCCAAAACCCCTCCAAAGTGCTCCACCCAAAGCCCGGCTTCGATGCCGATGCCGGTATCGGTGTAGGCGGGATCCAGCAGGGCATCGCGATGGGACTGTGATTTCATCCAGGCATCCACGGCTTCTTTGGGCGTGCGTTGCCCCCGGGCGAGGTTTTCTCCCAGGGTATAACCGGGGATGCAGTGGCAGTCCTGCTGGTAGGTGCGGTCGTAGTAGCCGCTGCCGGTGATACGGTCGCGCAAGGTCTGCCCCTCGGGCGACACATGGCTGAAAAACCCTTCGTCGGCCATGACATGTGCATAGGTCTGCGCCGAACCGTTGAGCAGGGTGTTGAGCCGAAGCGGAGGAGCGCCCGCTTTGGCGCGCTTGCCGTTGACCAGGTTCAGCACCTCCTGCCGCAGATCCTCCAGCTTGGCATCGGATGTGGTGGTGAGTTGGGGCAGGGCGTTGTCCTGCTCGTCCTGAAAGACGGTGTGCAGACGCTTGCTGGAAATGACGACGTAGATTTCCAGCTGCTTGTTTGATTGGTCTTTGGCGACTTTTTGGTCATCCTGCGCATGTTGCAGCGCTTCCTGCAGCTTGCTGATGGCAAACACGGCGTCATCCTGCGTGATGGATTGCGTCGGCTTCAGCTGGGTGCCGCTGCCCGGGAAGAGGTTGTAGTTCTGTGCCAGTCCGGCGTACGGCCAAAACCAGTCCTCTTTTGAGACATCTTTGTAGTTTTCAGGCAGTCCGGTGCTCAGCCCGAAGGTGAGGGTCAGCATCTTCAAAAACGCCGCACGGGTCACCATGTCGTCCGGTCGCAGCAACTGTGTGGCGGGATCGGCGGTCAGCACGCCGTAGCGTTCGGCGGCGAGGAGATAGCGCTCCAACGGGTGCCCTTTGGGAACATCCGGGAAGCGGTTCACGTTGGGGAACAGGGGGATATTGTCCGTGCGGTTGAGCAGCAGAATGCGTGCGGCATCGCCGCGCGTGAGCATGGGGCTTTGGGAGATTCCTGCAGCGGGCAACAGAAGCAGCAGCAGGCAGCCGAAGAGCAGTGTGTGTTTGGGCATTCCTGTAACTTTTGAGTATACGCTTTTTTGCCCCAAAAGGCCAGAGAGTGGGTTTTGAGCGGTCTCTGCGATGGACGCAGAACGTCAAAAATGCTACACTGTAAGGATTTTACCCACACCCACACCCGTTATGGTTTCCTCTCAGCGCAGGGTCCTTGTCGCAAGTCATGTACTTGCGGGCATCGCCCTCCTTTCTCTCTTGGTGGCACAGAGCCCTGTGTTTACCGCGCAGGTTGCACCTGCGGTATCCACCTTTGCCGCCTCGTGCGACAGCATCACCCTGAGTGCCGAAAAGGTCGAAGCGGGAAAAACACTCTCGATTAAAGTCAAAATGAAAAATACCGGAACGACCACCTGGCAGACGCCAAACACCTATGGCTATGAGGTCTACAACGAGGCGACCAACATGACACAGCTGTTCAAGGTGACTTCGGCGTATTTCACCAACGGTCAGCAGTCTCCGGTAAAGCCCAACCAGACAGGAACCCTGTCGCTCTCGGGTGTGGCGCCGTCCGTTCCCGGTGAATATCCCGTGTGGATCGGCATTGCCGATACGCGCTACGGTCTTGCACAGGGTACCTGTGTGAAACGTGTGATTGTGACAAAAAACAACACGGCGGTGAAACGTGCAGCCCCGATTGCCGAATGTCAGAGCATCGAAGGCGTGCCGGCCACAGTCGCACCAGGCCAGAAATTCTCTGCGACGGTGCGCTTCAAGAACGCCGGTGCATGGATGTGGGGCAGCGACAAGGCGCTGGGGGATTACGGTTTTGAGTCGTATCAGCTCAACAGTGCCGGCAAGTACGTCCAGCTTTGGGCGTCGCCTTCCGCCTATTTTGACGGTGGCATTGTCGCACCACAGGGTGTGGGTACCCTGCGTGTGACATCGACCGCTCCTACTGCGCCCGGAACCTATTCCTATGAATGGCAGGTGGCGGAAGGCGGCACGTTGGCTTCCACCGCGCGCTGCAGTGCAACCGTGACGGTCGCATCGCCCGTCGTGTCTTCTTCCTCCCGCTCGTCGGTGGGGGTTTCGAGCGTGTCGTCCGCATCGTCGCGCGTTTCTTCTTCCGTGAGCAGCATCATCTCGTCGCAGCAGTCGGTGTCATCTAGAAGCTCTGCTGGTTCTTCCATGGCAGATGTGTCGTTGGACATCAGCGTTCCGGCAAACGTAGCGGGTGGTTCCACATTCTATCCCAGCTTCATCGTGAAAAATGCGGGTCCCGCAGCCACGGATACCATCAACTTCGTCGTCACCGCGCCTTCAGGCGTTTCCCTGGTGGTGAACGATGCCGATAAGCAGTACTGCACGGTCAGCGGGTCGGCAATGCGTTGTACATTGCCTGCGCTTCCGTCGGATAGTAACAACTGGATCAATACCATCGGGTACAAGGTGGACACAACCTTCTGCGGAAAGCAGCTGCCGGTGATGGCCGTGGCGACCACGGCAACGCCCGATCCGGCGCCCGCCAACAATCTTGCGCAAAAGACGCTGACCGTCACCTGTGACGATGCCGTGAACGCCGCAAGTTGCGTCAGTTCGACGGTGCCCAGTTCCGTGGTTGTTGGACAGGAGTTTACGGGCGTTATTCGTATGAAGAACACGGGAACGAAAGCATGGACGGGAAACAAGTACTACTTGGGCATTCCCCATCCGCAGCTGTCGTCGTGGTCGCTGACGAATGCCGGCGCCTCGTGGGCGGGCTGGCCGACGGCCGTCGTTGCCCCGGGTCAGGAGGTGGATATCCCCGTGAAAGGACGCGCAACGGCGGTCGGCACCTTCCCCTTCGACTGGAGGATGGTGCAGGACGATGTGCAGATTTTCGGCGATGTGTGCGCCAAGAACATTACGGTGACGGCACATGCCGCCTGCAACGACGATATCGATAACGACAACGACGGCCTGACCGATATGCAGGACACAGGATGTACTGCCGTCACGGATCAGTCGGAGCAAAACGGCACTATCTCCCTGTCGGCCGTCGCCAACAATGCGGTTTCTACATCGAGTGTCACGATTGCCGTGGGCGATACGGTGGTGATCGGCGGCACGCCGCGCAGTGTGTCCGATCCCGCCAATCGTGCATGGTTCTTTGATTCCGTGTTCGAGGGTGCCTGCCGCGACGGTGGATCCGACATCTGGTCGCTTGTTTGTACGCCCAAAACGACCGGTGTAAGCCGCACGTATATGCAGATCTACCAGGACGACAAACCCTTCACCTCCAATGCCATTACCGTCACGGTTGTACCGAAGCGTACCGGCAGCGGTGCTTCTCTCTGCGGAGTGCCCGCTTGTTCGTACGTGAATATCGCTGCGGTTGGAGACTTCATGCCGGGAGGTTCCGCGCCCGCCTGCATCATGTCCTGCACGGTGCCGGTGTCCGATGGCACATCGTGCAATACGCTGGAAACACGCATTCCCTGTCCGACGGGTCGTAGCTCTTCATCGGTCTCTGTCTCCAGCTCGTCCTCTTCGAGGTCTTCCGATTCCTCTTCGTCGGTTTCCAGCCAGACATCCAGCGTGCCGGCACTGCCCACACTAAACATCATGGTGCAAAACTCGGTTGAAAAGGACGTCGTTGTCCGCAATCAAAAGGACGTTTCCTTGCTGCGTATGGTCGCGCGCAGCGACGACAGCGCATCGATTTTGTACAAGATTTCCTTCCGGGCTTTGCAGGGATCTCTCGCCAATGGTCAGACCTATTCCCTCTGGCAGGATTCCGATCGTGACGGCGTGGTCGATCGTGCGCTGCAGAGCAATGTGTCGCCGCAGAATGATCGTGTGGTGTTCGATGCCTTCGACAACATCGGCGCTCTGATTGCGGGTGACGATACGTTAACACTCGAGGTGCACACGGACATCGCGTCTTCTCCGGTCGGCAACACGCTGCAACTCGGGCTCGCCGTAGACAGCGCCGAGTCTCTCAAGGCAACCGATGGCAACGGCCATCCCCTTGAGGGCATCCGTGTCGACGATTCCCTCGTCTCGGCATTCTTCCGTTCATTGATCGGACAACTGATCGGTGGATCCACACCGCACATCATTGTGACCACGGCGCGCGCGACGATTACGAATTACACGATCGTGTCGCAGGGCAGCCTGTTTGTCATCAAGGACAACACGCCCACGCGTCCGCATCAGTTGCTGGGCGGATCATTGGGCGACACGGTGCTGAACCTGTCGTTCCGTGCCGAAAACGAAGACGTCGATGTGACGAAGATCCGACTGACCTCATCGGGTTCCACCGCAACGTCGGTCGATCGTCTGGAGTTGTACAAGGTCGGCTCCACGACGCCGTTTGCCATTGCGACCACCGCCGGCTGCGGCAGCGACGACGTGCAGACGGACGATCAAAATGGCGGTCTTGCACAGACGTTCTGTGCGTCCATGGAAAGCCGCCAGCTCATTGTTCCCGAGGGGAACCGTGTCGGCATCCTTGTCCGCCCCCGCATGAAGAACGACAGCGCAGGTGCCGTGTCCGGCCAAACGGTCGCGTTCTATGTGCCCGGTCAGAGCGCCATGGACACCGTGTCCGGTACCGGCGCCATCCACGCACGCGGATTGCAGTCGAGCAACAATCTTACGGGCAATGTCAGTGGCACGGATGACGGTGCGGTCTTCATTGGCAGCGACTTCAAGACAAACAACAGCAGCATCGTCGGACAAAGGCATCAGGTGGTGCTGGCAAAACTGGCTTCGATTGCCAATGCAAGTCCCGACACCGACGGCACTGCCGTTCCGACAGGCATCGCAGCCATCGGTCAGTTCAAATTCACTGCTGCCGCGAACTCGAATGCCATGAATGGCCTGAACAAGTTCACACTCTCGGGTGTCATCTTCAATGTCAGCGCCGTAAATGTCGGGGTCGATCCGACTTCGTTCAAGATCTACAACAAGGCCGATACCTCGACCAAGGTTTCCTGTGCGTCGGCTGGAAGCAACGAGCTGACCGTCGTCTGTTCCGGGCTGAAGGGGATCCTGTCCTCGTCGATCAATCAGGGAGATGCAGCCACCTTCGTGCTGGAAGCCAATGTGACAAACCCGAACACATCCTTCCTTGGCCTCGGAGCATCGTCCCTCCAGGTTTCCCTGCAGTCGTTCAACAATACCAGGCCAGGGACAAACCTCCCCCTGTCCTCCATGTCCTCGAGCTTCGGTGTGTCGGCCAGCCACGTGCAATGGCTTGATGAAGACACGTCTGCCACGATCTTCAATTGGATCGAATACGACAACACGGTCGTGAAGTCGACAAGTTACAAGTCCTAGTCTTTTCCACCCGGCAAAGCCCCTCTTCGGAGGGGCTTTTTCGTAGGAGGAAAACTCTGAAAATCGCTTTGACGCGGGCTGGGAGCATCCCTACCATGGGCGTCCGGCTACGCCTTTCGGCTTTGCCGTGACACGCCTCTTATGTTGCACACCCTCAAGCCCTCCTCCGGTTCCCGCAAGCGCGCCAAGCGCGTGGCTCGTGGAGCATCCGCCGGTGGCGGTACGACCGCAGGTCGCGGTACCAAGGGTCAGCAGTCGCGTGTGGGTAAGGGTCGCCGCTTCGGTTTCGAAGGAGGCCAGACCCCGTTGATCCGTCGTCAGCCCAAGCTCGGTGGCTTCACGCCCCCGCGCCAGGTGAAGTTCGCCGTGCTCACGGTCGAACTGATCGAGAAGGTGCTGCCCGCAGGCAGCTACACCGCCGCAGATCTCCGCGCACGCGGCCTCATCAAGAAGTCCGCTCCCATCAAGCTCATCGGTAACGGCAAAGTGACCAAAGCCTTCAAGCTGACGGTCAATGCCGCGTCCAAGGGCGCCAAGGATGCCGTGCAGAAGGCCGGTGGCAGCGTGACGGTTGCGAAGCAATAAGGATGGATATCCTCTCGTAATCCAGTACTCTAGCCTCGTCGCCCCCTTTCCTCATGTTTACCTACCTGCGTCATCTCTGGCACTCCCGCGATCTGCGCGGTCGCATCCTCACCACGATCGGTATTCTCATTGTGTACCGCCTGGCGGCGCACCTGAGCGTGCCGGGTTCGAATGTGGGTGCGCTCAACGCGTTCCTCGATGCCCGCGCCGGCACCGGTGTGGTGGGTGTGTTTGCCGCCCTTACGGGTGGTGCGATCGATAACTTCTCCGTGCTCATGCTCGGGTTGTCGCCGTATATCAACGCGTCGATCATCGTGCAGCTGTGCACCGTGATTTTCCCCAAGTTTGAGGCCATGAGCAAAGAGGGTCAGCAGGGTCAGCAGCAGATGAACCGCATCATGCGCTGGATCACCCCCCCGCTCGCATTCCTCCAGAGCTACGGGTATCTCATCCTGTTGAGCCGCCAGGGCGTGAACATCGTCGATACCACGTGGCCGGGTGTCCTTCTGCCGATGCTGTATGTGACGGCGGGGTCGGTCTTCCTGTTGTGGCTTGGTGAAATGATCTCCGAGAAGGGGATCGGCAACGGCATCTCGCTCATCATCTTTACCGGCATCGTGACGGGTATTCCCACGCACCTCAGCGCCATGCTGCTCGGTGGCCAGGGCAAGAGCGCCGCATTCGCATTCTTCGCCATCCTGTCCATTGCGTTGCTCATTGCCACGGTCATCTTCACCGATGCACACCGCCTCATCCCGATTACCTATGCCAACCAGGGAGCCAATAAGGGCGTGTCCGGCGGCATTCCGGTGCGTCTCAACCAGGCAGGCATGATTCCGCTGCTCTTCGCCATCTCGCTCATCACGTTCCCGAGCATCCTTGCGCAGTTCCTCACGAACTCCGCCTGGGCCGCGGGCTTTGTGTCCTTCATCACGACCTATCTCAACCCCCAGAGCCCCAGCCCGGCCTATCTTTCGATGTACTTCGTGCTGGTGGTCGTCTTCACGTACTTCTACGTGTCGGTAACCTTTAAGCCTGCCGATCTCGCCGAGCAGATCCAGAAGCGCGGCGGCTTCATCCCCGGCATCCGCCCGGGTCCCCAGACCGCAAAAGTGCTTGAGCGTACCAGCGGCCTGCTTAACCTGTGGGGCGGCATCTTCCTCGGCATCCTCGCCGTGGTTCCGTTGATCTTCACCAGCTACACAACCCTCAGCCGTGCCGATCTGCTCATCTCCGGTTCCGGACTGATCATCATCGTCGGTACGGTGATGGAGCTCATCCGCCAGGTGAACGCGCAGATGCTGGCGCATGATTACGACAAGCTGGTGTAACGCTGTAGGGAAACCTACGGTTTCCCCTCCGCGAATCACCCCTTCCCTCAAAGGAGTTCCTCCAGCCAAGCAGAGCTCGGCTTCGGAACATTCTTTTCTCTCTCTGCGGAGAGACCCGACGGCACTGGATTCCCGAGCAAAATCCGCTACTCTTTCCCGGCTCCATGGACATCGTCCTCTTCGGAATTCAGGGTTCAGGAAAAGGCACGCAGGCTAAACGCCTCGCGGCCGAGTTCGGATATGACATTTTCGAAGCCGGCGGGGAGCTGCGTAAAATCGCGGCGAGCGGTTCGGAACTGGGCAACACGGTGAAGGGCTTCATCGATGCAGGGCATCTGGTTCCCCATGAGATCATCATGCGTGTGGTGAAGGATGCGATTTGCGGCCGCCCCGAAGGCACCACGATTCTGTTTGACGGCGTGCCGCGCGATCTCGATCAGATGCACGATTTCAACCGCATCATGCAGGAGTGCGGCCGGGAATTCCGTTGCATTGAACTGAAAGTCGATGAGAGCACGGTGATCGCCCGCCTGCGCAAGCGCGCGGTGGAGCAGGGGAGGGCGGATGACGCCAAAGACGAGTTCATTCTCCGCCGCATGACGCTGTTCCACGAAAAGACGGAACCGGTGATTGCAGCCTATCGCGCCGAAGGCCGTGTTTCCGACATCGAAGGCGAGGCGCCGGAAGAAGAAGTCTACGGCCGTTTCAAGCAGACGCTCGGTCTGTAAGCCGCACCCTCAGATCGCCGCCAGCCCCATCCTGTTGCGGATGAGGCGGATTGCCCAGTACCCGGCATATCCGCAGAACAAGGCCAAAAATACTGACATGCGACCCAGTGCGCAGGCCACAAACAGCCAATGCAGCATGGCCACAAGCACGCCAAAAAGAATGCGGTGCGACTGGATGCGAGGCATGGTGCGGGGGTCGGTCACCATGTGGAAGGTGAAGACGATGATGGTGGGCGCCTGCACGAAAAACCCAAGCAGCGAGCTGGCCACTGCCGTGGGGTTCAGCGCCACGCCGCTGCGGATCAGCAGCAGCACGCACTCGGCGGTGATGAAGGAGAGGGCGAGCACCGTCACTTTGGCGCGCCAGATGAGCAAGGCGCCCAATGCAAAGAAAACCAGCAGCAGCCCGTACGACGGATCCCATTGGTCGGGTGTGACATATGCGGTGCCGGGCAGCAGCAACAGACAGCACACCAGGCCGAAGTTCGATGGGTTGAAGACATGTTTGCGCCCGGTGTCGGTTTTGACGGTCAGCAGATACTTCGACAGGATCGCCAGCGTGGCGGCCAGCGCATACACCGCATAGAACGGCGCGTCCGGTCGCACGCGCAGCAGCATGGCCATGCCGAGACCGGCGATCAGTCCGCTTGCGGGGAAAATAAGCTTTTTGCGGATGAGGAGGGTCAGCACCGTGTCGATTGCGGCGCTAAGCAGCACCACCAAAAAAATCTCCGATTGGGTGATCTGGAAGCCATAGGTCATTTGCCCCAAAAACGCGAAGAGCATGAGCGAGCCGATCTGGATATAGCGCGGATCCGTCCAGCGGGGATACACCACAGGCAGGACACGCTTCCCGAATGTCAGCGGCACAACGTTTTCCTGCCAGGTGCTGCGGCGTTCACTGTCGCCCAGTGCAGCGGTGAGGGTTTTCGACTGCGCGATGGGTGACATCGTAGCAGATGGCTCTGTGAAGGCAAAAATCAATCATACTCTGGCAACGGCGCGCCGTTCATGTCAGGCTGGCGCCCGCCACATGGCATCCATTCAGATCTTCACGCCGGGCGAAATCGCCTCCTTCCGCAAAGCGGGGGAGATTCTTGGCGCCTGCCTGCGTCACGTGGCCGAAGCGGCTGTGCGCGGTACGACGACGGTGCATCTCGATGAGATGGCCGAGGCGTTCATCCGGGAGCGGGGAGGGGAGCCGGCGTTCAAGGGATACCACGGATACGGCTACACCCTCTGCACATCCGTGAACGATGAATGCGTGCACGGCATCCCGACGGAATACGCTCTGCGCGACGGCGACATTGTGTCGCTCGATTGCGGCGTAATCGTCGACGGGCTTTACACCGATGCCTGTGTCACGGTGGGCGTGGGCAACATCAGCGCTGAGGCCAAAACATTGTTGCGTGTTTCCAAAGAGGCGTTGGATGCGGGGTTGCATGTGCTGAAGGCCGGCATCCGTCTGGGTGATCTGTCGGCGACCATTCAACAGGTGGTCGAGCGAGGCGGCATGCGCTGCATTCCTGTGTTGACGGGTCATGGCCTGGGTCACACCCTCCATCAATATCCCGATATTCCGAATGTCGGCACCCCCGGCACCGGTCCGGTGCTCCCTGCCGGCACGGTTCTCGCGATCGAGCCGATCGTGTGCACGGGGAAGCCGGCTGTTTTTGAGGCCACGGACGGTTGGACCATCAAAACAAAGGATCGCTCGCTCTGTGCACACTTCGAACACACCGTCTTGGTGACGGAAGAGGGCTGCGAAGTCCTTGCCTGAGCGTTATAATATTATTAAAAAACATTTTGTATATTTTGCAATACGATCTGAGTCAGCCCCCTAGGTTTTTCGCTTCAGTTCCTTGCAGCGGGCCAGTTAAAACACTAGGATTCCCCGGCCCTTTCGGGTCATTCCTTTCCATTTGCAACCTGTGTCGAAGGATGTCATTGAGCTCATCGGGTCTGTCGTCGAGACGTATCCAAACACGACATTCCTGGTGAAGATCTTGAGCCCCCAGGCCAAAGGTCATCAGCTTCTCTGCCATCTGGCGGGACGCATGCGGGTCCACCGCGTGCACATCCTCCCCGGAGACAAGGTGCGGGTGGAAATGACTCCGTATGACCTCGAAAAAGGACGTATCGTGTATCGCTTCCGTTCCGATCAGCAGTTCGATGCCGACGGCAACCCGATCACGACCTTCACTCCTCCTCCCTCCGCACGATGAAAGTCCGCGCCTCCGTCAAACCGATCTGCAAAGACTGCCGCCTCGTCATCCGACGCAGCGGTAAGGGGAAGATGGTGCGTCGCATCGTCTGCAAAACTCCCAAGCACAAGCAGCGCCAAGGCTAATCTCGCTCCGCTCGATCGGACACTCTCTCCCGCTTCTCACCTCTCCTATGGTTCGTATCTCCGGCGTCGTTCTCCCCGGCAACAAGCAGATCGAAATCGCCCTGACCTACATCAAGGGCATTGGCCGTCCGCTCAGCAAAAAGATCCTCGAGGAAACGGGCATCGATGCCTCGATCCGCGCCGAAAAGCTGACGGAAGAGCAGGAAGCCAAGCTGCGCACGCGCATTGAAAAGGAAACGACGGAGGGTGAACTGATGCGCAAGATGAGCATGGATGTGAAGCGTCTGCAGGATATCGGCACCTGGCGCGGCATGCGCCATCGCAAGAAGCTGCCGGTTCGCGGCCAGACCTCGCGCCGCAATGCCCGCACCAAGCGCGGCAAGCGCAAGACAGGTCTCTCCGGTCGCACGACCCTCACCAAGACCTAAGCCTTCGCCTCTTCTTTTTTCTTCTGACTCCTCTCTCCCATGGCTGACGCTCCCGCCACCACCCCCGCTCTCGACGCCGACGTCGCAGTTGCCGCCCCCGTTCGCAAGAAGAAGGGCAAGCGCTCCGTACCGAAGGCTCGCGTGTGCATCCAGGCTTCGGAGAACAACACGATCGTCACCTTTACCGATCAGCAGGGCAACGCGCTCGGCTGGGCAAGCGCGGGTTCGTCCGGTTTTGAGGGAACGCGCAAATCGACGCCGTATGCCGGCAAGGTTGCCGCGGAAACCGCAGCATCCAAGGTGGCAGGATTCGGTATTGAATCGGTCACGGTGGAGCTGAAGGGCATCGGACCGGGTCGCGAACAGGCGATCCGCGGTCTGCAGGCTGCCGGTCTCAACCTCGATGCCATCATTGATGTCACCCCCATTCCGCATGGTGGCTGCCGCAAGTCGCGCCGCCGCCGCGTGTAATCCTCTTCTGTCTTCTCTTCCGCTTCCTCTCCCATGAAGTACAACGGACCCAAAGCTCGTCTCTGCCGCCGCCTCGGTATGAACCTCTATGGCAGCGACAAGTACGACAAAGCGATGCAGCGAAAGCCCTTCGGGCCGGGAAAGAGCGCGAAGTATCGTGCAGGACGCGACAGTGAATACGCCAAACAGCTGAAGGAGAAGCAGCGCGCACGTTTCCTCTACGGTCTTTCCGAGAAGCAGTTCAGCCTGCTCTACGGCGAGGCAACCCGCAGCAAGGGCAAAACGGGCGCCGTGATGAAGCAGCTTCTGGAGCGCCGCCTGGACAACGTGCTGTACCGCGCCGGCTTTGCCATGACGCGTCTGCAGTCCCGCCAGTTTGCCAGCCACGGCCTGTTTACGATCAATGGCCGCCGCGTGACGTCCCCGTCGTTCCGTGTGGCTCCCGGCCACAAGATCACGGTGCGTCCCCGCGCCAAGTCTTCCCCCGTCTTCACGTCCATTCTTGAGCACAGCGAAAAGCAGCCCATGCCGGGTTGGCTGAAGGTCAATCCTTCGTCGCTCGATATCGAGGTGGTCGCCCTGCCGCAGGAGTCCGACGCCGAACAGGCTGTCGATATGCAGCAGATCATTGAGTACTACTCGCGCAACTAAGCTCTTTTCGCTCTTTCTTCCGAATTCCCTCCTTCCCTTCCTTCGTATGCACATCATCCAAGAAGAAATTGGCTTGCCCGTGTTCTCCGCGCAGCCGCAGCAGAAGGGTGACCGTCACGCGATTTTCACCATCTCGCCGTTGCCGCCGAGCTACGGCCTCACGCTGGGCAATTCGCTTCGCCGTGTGCTTCTGGGCAGCCTCCCGGGTGCAGCCGCCACCGCCGTGCGCATCCGCAACGTGCAGCACGAGTACACGACCATCAAGGGCGTGCTGGAGTCCGTGGTCGATATCATGCTCAACATCAAGCAGCTCCAGTTCAAGAAGCACAGCAAGGAGCCCGAGGTGATCACGCTCCAGGCCAAAGGCCCCATGGAGGTGCGCGCCAAGGATCTGACCATCAGCTCCGATCTCGAACTCCTCAACCCCGAGCAGCTCATCTGCACGGTGGAAAAGGGCGGTTCGGTCGACCTCGAGATCACGGTCGAGAAGGGCGTGGGCTACGAATCCGCTGCAGAGCGCAACAAGAAGCACCACGAGCCGGGTTTGATCCATATCGA
>CAZYQO010000008.1:0-2509 GCA_964649695.1 uncultured Candidatus Peribacteria bacterium
TGCAGCTTGGGTTTTGGTGTGGTTGCCGCATACCTCCCATTCTCTTTGGAGCGGGGCATCATGGCGCAGGCGCTTTGGCTCCACCTTTGCCGCCGGGCAAAGGTGGAATATGCCTCTCGCAGTAGAAAAGAGTGCACGAGTAGCAAAAATGATCAGTGGAAGAAGACCTTTTTTCTCTATACCCTACTGCCATGCAGCGCCCCGACCCCAAGACCCTCATTGGTAAGCCCTTCTCCGACGTCCCTGCCTCCTGCCAACGCATCATGGGCGCCATTTCTCCGGGGGAGCACCTGTGGATCGGACCGGATGAGGCAGCTGCGGCATCCGCAGACGAACAAAAGGCCTACGACCTTGCACACCAAATCCTCTGCCACCTTTGCGCACAGGCACCCACCAAACATGCCTCGGGTCACCCCGGCGGACCGCTGTCTTCCTTCACCTTCGCCTACGCACTGTCCCTGCTGCGCGATCCCTCGGTGGATCAGCCGCTGCGCTACAGCGCCGGCCACCTGTCGCTTCTCGCCTACGGTCTGCAGTGGATGTTTGGCCGCGAAGGAAACGACGCGCGCCTACAAAGTCCTCAAGCCATCATCGACACCTTCCGCATTCCCAACGGATTGCCGGGGCACGTGGAAGCGGGCATCGGTGATATCCCCTTCGGCACTGGTCCTCTGGGCAAGGGCATGAGCAACGGACTGGGCGTGGCATTCGGCCTCCAACACCAGAAGCTGCCCGGAACCGTCGATGTCCTCCTTGCCGACGGCGACAGTCAGGAGGGTCAGGTTGCCGAGGCATTCCGTCTTGCCGGGCATCTGGGCACCGCCAATCTGATGGTGCATGGCGATTTCAACGACATTCAGCTTTCCGGCATCCCAAGCAAAACGGTCGCACCCGACGTGGCATCCATGGCGCTCGCCTGCGGATGGAACGTGATCGAGGTGCAAAACGGCAACAACCTGTCGCAGGTACTTACTGCGATTCACACATCTCAAGAACTCCGCAAAAACGGACGTCCCACCTTCCTCTGTTACTACACGACCATGGGCGACGGCATTGCCTTCATGGAAGACGGGTCGAACACCGGCAAGAAAAATTTTCACGGTTCACCGCTCTCAAAGGAAGAAATGGAACAGGCGATCGCCTCATTGCCGCCTCTCGACACGTTGGTCAGCGCGTATGAGCCATATCGTGCGACACACAAGAAACGCTATGCCGCAGCACCAAAGACGGTTACCGATGTCGCACTCCCTTGGTCACTGCCAAAGGGATACACGCGCACCGTCAGCGATAAGAAAGGAGCTGCTCGCAAGGATTTCGGCGCCACACATCTGCTCAACCTCATGAAGGCGGATCCCCGCATCGTCGTTCTTCATGCGGATCTTGCGGCAAGCGGCGGCTTCGACAAAGCGGAGAAAGAACTGCCCGGACGCGTGATCAACGTAGGCGTTGCGGAGGCAAACATGTACATGATGGCCGCAGGCATGCGTCAGGCAGGGCTCCTGCCGGTCACCTACACCTTTGCCGCATTCGGCACCAACGAAGCCCGTGCCAATGCCAGGCTCATCGACATCAACTGCGAGCACACCCGCTGCGCAGTGCTCCATGACTGCACCCACAGCGGCATCAGCGTGGGTGAGGACGGCGAGACCCATCAGGAGCAGAACTATCTCAACATCCCCTTCCGCCACACACAGGTGTGGATGCCCGCCGACCACAACCAGGCGGCCGCGATGGCGGAGCGCTCAATGGAGCTGGTCGCTGCTGGTTACGAGAGCGTGTACGTGTTCTCTCCCCGCAGCAATCACGAAGCGATCAAGGATCCCAAGGGCGGTGTGGTCTATGGTGCGGAGTACCGTTACGACGGGAAAATCGATCTTCTGCGCGGTGCGGGCGATGCCACCGATCAGATCACCATACTGGCCACTGGCCAGGCGGTACACGATGCATTGGCAGCCGCCGATGCCCTCGCCAACGGCAGTCAGGGGGAAACCATTCAGGTGCGCGTGCTGAATGTCAGCTGCATCCGTCCACTCGATGCCGCCACCGTGATTCAGGCCGCATTGGAAACGCGTCACCTTGTGGTAGTCGAAGACCATAACGTGGACGGCGGCCTTGCGACACAGGTGGCCGACGTGATCGCAGATTTTGCCCTGCCCTGTTCACTGCGCCGCCTCGGGCTCACCCAATTCTACCCATCAGCCACCGACGACCAGTTGAGGCTGCTTGCCGGCATCGATCACGAATCGATCATCGATGCGGTGCAGGATGAGCTGCGTGCGGAGGTGCGCGGCGGCGAGGACGCACTGGTGAGCGTGGTGCATGAGCTCATTCATAACCGCACCCACAGCCGCTTCCGCGATCTCGTGGAACCGTTCCTCGAGCGCCTGCGCGAAGAAAAGGGCTATCTCGACGGCCTGCGCAAAACGTGGGCAAAGTGGTCGGTCTCAGGCGAAAAGCTCCCCTCCACGCAGCAACTGATCACGCGCCTGGGAAACAAAATTGGTGAGGA
>CAZYQO010000009.1:0-387 GCA_964649695.1 uncultured Candidatus Peribacteria bacterium
GGCATGGATGTCGCTCTATATCCGTCGGGGAGGAATGAAATGAACGTCTCCCATCCTGGATCCGTGAGGGTGAGAGTAGAGGGAGGTGGATCCTCACGGGCCGACGGCATCAAAGTGCCCAAGGTGGAAGATCATTGAGGTCTTCACAGGCAAACCGGAGGATCCGCCATGCAGCTTACGCCAGTTGGGATTGACATTGCAAAGTCGGTGTTTCAGGTGCACCACGTGGACATGGAAACGGGAGAGATCGTGAACAAGGCGATCAAACGTGCTGGGTTTCTGGAGTACTTTGCGAACCGCACACCGTGCCTGATTGGCATGGAGGCGTGTGGCGGAGCACAGCACTGGGCACGCGAGCTGATGAAGCTGGGACACGAGGTTCGCCTG
>CAZYQO010000009.1:397-1584 GCA_964649695.1 uncultured Candidatus Peribacteria bacterium
CGCTTCGTTAAGGCGTTCAACATCGGCAACAAAAGCGATGCGGCGGATGCCAAGGCGATCTGGCTGGCAGTACAGCAGCCTTGCAAGGCGGTGGCGGTAAAGACGGAGGGGCAGCAGGCAGTGCTGGCCATGCACCGGATGAGACAGCAACTGGTCAAGATGCGCACGATGCAGAGTAACGCGCTGCGTGGCCTGCTGACGGAATATGGCGAGGTGATGGGCAAGAGCCGCGCCGCCCTGGACAAGGGGATGACGAGTGCGTTGGAGAAGCTGGCCGAACGTCTGCCGGCGATGCTGATCGACACGCTGCGGGAGCGATACAGCGAACTGGCGAAGCTGGATGAGCAGATCGGGAAGATCGAGCAACGCCTGAAAGCCTGGATGAGGCAGGACAAGGCGTGCAAGGCGATTGCGGAGATACCGGGGGTCGGTTTGCTGACAGCGACGGCGGCGGTGGCGACGATGGGCGAGGCCAGGACATTCCGGTCAGGGCGAGAGTTCGCAGCGTACATCGGTCTGGTGCCGAAGCAGTCGGGCTCAGGTGGCAAGGTGAACTTGTTGGGTATCAGCAAGCGCGGCGATACGTATTTGCGCACGCTGCTGATTCACGGTGCGCGCAGCGTGCTGACACACGCAAAAGACCCAGGCCCGTGGGTTGGTCAAATCCGCAAGCGACGACCGTCGGCGGTGGTGATCGTGGCCCTGGCCAACAAGATGGCCCGAACGATATGGGCAGTCCTGGCGCACGAGCGACAGTACGAGACAGGACACGTCAGTGCAAAGCCGGTATGACCGGTAACGCTGTGTAGGAATAAGGTCTTTTTACAGGAGTGAATCGTCGAAAGGTTGCGCAGGCGTTTTGCGTGAGATGACAGACCAGGTAGGACCGGGACTCGCCAAACCTGAATGGCTCTCTGAGCTTCGAGCTCGCTGGAGGAATGAGGCGCGGGTCAGCGGATTTCATCGGGGCCCGCAGCGGCAAGACGGCTGCAACAAGGCCGGATATAGAGCTGCAACCCATCCTGTCCGTCAAAACACAAAAAATCCTGCTCAAACGGGAGACGTTCATATATAGAGCCATGAGCGATGCAACCTTTACTTTCCGGGTCGATGAGGCCTTGAAATCCGAGTTCTCCACCGCAGCCAAGAACCGCGACCGCAACGCCGCGCAACTCTTGCGCGATTTC